>JBMDXB010000150.1:0-137407 GCA_048594885.1 Vicinamibacterales bacterium | reverse complement strand
ATCACAAACTCCTTACGTACGCGATCCCTCTCGATCACACGACGTCGGCCGCAGGCCGGCGCCCGACGGGCTCGAGCCTCCAAGTTAGCTGCGCCCCTCTGCGGTCTTCGCGTCCTCGGCTCCCTCTGCGTTTCCCGGCGCGGCCGGAGGCCGCGCCCTACCAGCGATCGTGGACCAAGCCGCGAATGTGCGTCTCGTACACGCGCCCGACAGCAGCCATCTGCGCATTGGACAGCGGCGGCAGCGATGCTGCCTCGGCGTTCTCGCGTGCCTGCTCGGCGGTCTTCGCACCGGGAATGGCGCAGGTGACGCCATCGAACATCAGGATCCACCGCAGCGCCATCTGCGCGAGCGTGGCGCCGGCGGGAACGAGCGGACGCAGTTCCTCGACGGCCTGCAAGCCGGCGTCGTAGGGCACGCCCGACAGCGTCTCCCCTTTGTCGAACATCTCTCCTTCGCGATTGAAGGCGCGGTGATCGTCGGCAGGGAACACCGTGTCCCGCCGCAGCTTGCCCGTCAGCAGCCCGCTGGCCAGCGGGACCCGCGCGAGAATGCCGACCTGCTTCGCCTTCGCGATGGGCAGCACCTCCTCGGCGGGCTTCTGCCGGAACATGTTGAAGATGATCTGGATGCTCTGGACGCCTGGATAGCGCATGGACGCGAGTGCTTCCTCGACCTTCTCCACGCTGACGCCGTAGTAGCGCAGCTTGCCAGCCGCGACGAGGTCGTCGAGGATGCCGAACACCTCGGCGCGCTCGTACAGCGCGGTGGGCGGGCAGTGCAGCTGCAGCAGATCGATGGCATCCATCTGCAGGTTCCGGAGGCTGTCCTCGATCCACGCGGTCAGGTTCTCGCGCGAATAGCCCTCGCACGTCTGCTGCGGCAGACGGCGGCCCGCCTTCGTCGCCACCCAGATCGTATCGCCCGGCCGCTCGCGGCGCAGCCGCGCGACAAGGCGCTCGCTGCGGCCGTTGCCGTAGACATCCGCCGTGTCGATGAAATTGACGCCCGCGTCGATCGCCGCGTGCAGCGCCCGCATCGACTGCTCGTCGTCCACCGGTCCCCAGAAGCCGCCGATAGCCCACGCGCCGAAGCTAATCGCCGACACCGTCATGTCGGTGCGGCCGAGACGTCGATACTCCATATGCGCAACGATCTCATAGAATCACCGAATGGTTTTGCGAATTCTCGCTGCTGCTCTGGCCGTTGCCGTCCTGTCGTCGGCGCCGCTCGCGCGCCAGACGGAGCGCGTTACCATCCGCGTCGACGCGAGCCAGCGTCTCGGCCCGATGAAGCCCGTGTGGGCGTGGTTCGGATACGACGAGCCGAACTACACCTACATGAAGGACGGCAGGAAGCTGTTGTCGGAGCTCGCGGAGCTGAGTCCGGTGCCGGTGTACGTCCGCGCGCACAACTTGCTGACGACGGGCGATGGCACGCCGGCGCTCAAGTGGGGATCGACGAACGCGTATACGGAGGACGCCGAGGGCCGGCCGAAGTACGACTGGACGATCGTCGATCGCATTTTCGACACCTACGTCGAGCGGAAGATGAAGCCGCTCGTCGAGATCGGCTTCATGCCGAAGGCACTGTCGACCAAGCCGGAGCCGTATCAGCACGACTGGAAGCCAGGACTTCCGTATGGCCGCATCTACACCGGCTGGAGCTATCCCCCGAATGACTACGCCAAGTGGGGCGAGCTCGTGCACCAGTGGGTGAAGCATTCGGTCGAACGCTACGGAAAGGCCGAAGTCGAAAGCTGGTGGTGGGAGGTCTGGAACGAGCCGGACATCGCCTACTGGCGCGGCACGCCGGAGGAGTTCCAGAAGCTGTACGACTACGCCGCCGACGGCCTGAAGCGCGCCCTGCCGACGGCACGCATCGGCGGCCCGCACGTCACCGGGCCGAACGGCGAGCGCACGCAGAAGATTCTCAGGGACTTCATCGAGCACTGCCTTCGCGGAACCAACTATGCCACCGGCAAGACGGGGTCGCCGCTCGATTTCGTCGCCTTCCACGCCAAGGGCGCTCCGCGTGTCGTCGAGGGGCACGTTCGCATGGGCATCAGCAACCAGCTTCGCGCGATCTCGAACGGCTTCCGCATGACGGCGTCGTTTCCCGAGCTGAAAAACATTCCCATCGTCATCGGCGAGTCGGACCCTGAAGGGTGCGCGGCGTGTTCGGTCGCGACGAATCCCGAGAACGCGTACCGCAACGGGACGATGTATTCGAGCTACACGGCGGCGCAGCTCGCGCGGACGTACGAGCTGGCCGACCTGCACAAGGTGAACCTGCTCGGATCGGTGACGTGGGCGTTCGAGTTCGAGGGGCAGCCGTACTTCGCGGGCTTCCGCGATCTCGCGACCAACGGCATCGACAAGTCGGTGCTGAACGTGTTCCGGATGCTCGGCAAGATGGCCGGCGACCGCGTCCGCGTCGAGAGCTCGAGCGCCGCGCCGATTGAGACGATCCGGGATCAGGGGGTTCGTGCCGCGCCCGACGTCCACGCGCTCGCCGCGCGGGACCGCCGCGGCATGACGGTGCTCGTGTGGAATTACCATGACGACGACCTGCCGGCGCCGGCCGTGACCGTCGACTTGAGCATCGACGGCGCTCCAAACGGCAACGTCACGCTGACGCATTACCGCGTCGACGGCGAACACAGCAACTCGTACGAGGTGTGGAAGAAGATGGGGTCGCCACAGCAGCCGACGCCCGCGCAGTACGCCGAGCTGGAGAAGGCGGGCAAGCTGAAGACACTCGAGCGGCCGCGACGGATTCGTGCCGATAACGGGAGGTTGCAGCTTTCGTTCACACTGCCGCGGCAGGGGGTGTCGCTGCTGAAGATCGATCACTGATCGCGCGGCTTACAGGAGCAGGGGAGAAGCTCCTGTTATCTTCAAGACGAAAGAAGTTCTCCCTTTCTCCCGTTTCTCCTGTGGCCCGGGCGATCTTCGAGAACATCACTTGCGAGCACGAGTGGAGGCTCGGAATGACGCGTAGAGCAATCGCGTGCGCCATAGCATTGGCGCTGGCCACGTCCGTCGCGGTGGCGCAACAGCCGCTCGAACCGATCAAAGGCAAGTACGAGCGGATCAAGGTCCACGGCAAGGCGCTCGAGGGTAACCTGTCGGGCGACTCCGCGGACCGCGACGTCTCCGTCTACCTTCCGCCCGGCTATCAGACGAACACGACTCGCCGCTATCCGGTCGTCTACATGCTGCACGGCTTCACCGACTCGGACGACAAGTGGTTCGGCCTCGTCAAGCACTTCGTCAGCGTGCCGGTGAACTACGAGCACGCGCTCGCCGCCGGGGCGCGCGAGACGATCCTCGTGATGCCGAACGCGTTCACGCGCTTCCAGGGCAGCATGTATTCGAGCGGGCCGACAACCGGCGACTGGGAGCTGTTCGTCGCGCGCGACCTCGTCGCGGCGATTGACGGGCGTTACCGGACGATCGCCAGCCGCGACGCGCGAGGGCTGACCGGCCACTCGATGGGCGGCTACGGCGCGCTGCGGATCGGCATGAAGTTTCCCGAGGTGTTCGGTAGCGTCTACGCGATGAGCCCCTGCTGCCTCGCGTTGCGTGCGTCAGCGGACAATCCGGCGTTCAACCGCGCGGCGGCGATTCAGAGCGTCGAGGCGATCGCCAAGGCGGACTTCGCCACGAAGGCGACGCTGGCCTCGGCGGCGGCGTGGTCGCCGAACCCGAAGAACCCGCCGTTCTACTTCGACCTGCCGGTCAAGGACGGCGCGGTGGTGCCGGACGTGGCAGCCAAGTGGGCGGCGAACTCGCCGCTGGCGCTCGTCGATCAGTACGTCTCGCGGCTGCGCACGCTGCGCGGGGTGGCGATTGACGTCGGGGACCAGGACGGCTCGATCACCGCCACGTCCAGGACCCTCCACGACGTGCTCACGGCCTACGGACTGCCGCACGAGTTCGAGGTCTACACCGGCAATCACATCAACGGCGTGGCGCGCCAGCTCGAGACCAAGGTGTTCCGGTTCTTCTCGGCGACCCTCGCCCGTTGACATTCGAGCTGTTCTACTGTAAGTAGTACACCACGCGGTGTACTACTTACGCTAGGACACCGCGCTCGACTGTGCTGCCATTCACGATTTCGCTGCGCGCCGGCGAGCCCATCTCCGAGCAGGTGGTCTACGCGGTCGCGCGCGCGGTCATGACCGGGCAGCTCCGGCCCGGCGACGCCTTTCCATCCGTTCGAGCCCTCAGCCAGGAACTCAAGATCAACCCGAACACGGCACACCGGATCGTCGCGGCGCTGGTGGAGCAGGCGCTCCTCGACGTCCGCCCCGGCATCGGCACCGTCGTGGCCGACGGCCGCGGCGGCGGCGCGGCCGAGCGCCGCGCGCTCCTCGAGCACGACGCCGAGCGGCTCGTCGTCGAGGCGCGCCGCGCCGGGCTGACGCTGCAGGAACTGCTCGCCGCCATCCGCGGCCACTGGGCGAAGACCGTGCGGAGATGAGCGATGACGAATGCCATTGAAGCCACCGGATTGACGAGGACGTTCGGCCGGCTCGAGGCGGTCGACGGCCTGACGCTGAACGTGCCGGCCGGCAGCATCTTCGCGCTGATCGGTCCGAACGGCGCCGGCAAGACGACCACGATCAAACTGCTGATGAACCTGATCCGGCCGAGCGCGGGCAGTGCGACCGTTCTCGGCACCGATTCGCGGCGCCTTGGCGTCCGAGACTTCCAGCGCATCGGCTACGTCTCGGAGAACCAGCGCCTCCCGGACTGGATGACGCCGGGGCAGCTCTTCGACTACTGCCGCCCGCTCTATCCCTCGTGGGACGAGGGGTTCCGGCGGAAGCTGCAGCAGGATCTCGGGCTGACGCAGAACGCGTCCCTGCGGAAGCTGTCGCGCGGCACGCGCATGAAGGCGGCGCTGCTGTCGTCGCTGGCCTATCGACCGGAACTCGTCGTCCTCGACGAGCCGTTCACCGGCCTCGATCCGCTCGTGCGCGACGAGTTGGTTCGCGCTCTGCTCGAACTGCCAGACGAGAAGCCGCGCACCGTGTTCGTCTCGTCGCACGACGTCGACGAAGTCGAGCGGCTGGCGGACTGGATCGGCTTCATGTCGGAGGGGCGTCTCCGGTTCGCAGAGCCGGTGGCCGGGCTGCTGTCACGCTTCCGGCTCGTCGAGGCGATCGCTGCCGAGGGGGACGCACCACAGATGCCGTCCGTCCGCGAGTGGCTGCCGCAGGGGCGCGCCGGAAGGACGCTGCGCTTCATCGACACTGCGCATGACGGCGCCGAATCGCAGGCGCGCATCGCCTCGGCATTCGGTGGCGCCGAGATTCGAACCTCACCGATGCCGCTGCGCGAGATCTTCGTCGCCCTCGCGCGCTCGTCAACCAGCGCTGTTGAGAGCGAAGAGAGAACTGTATGAGTATCCTTGCCCATCTCCTCGCGACGGATGCGAAGCGGCTGCGGCTCGCAACGATTCTCTGGATCGTTGTTGCCGCCGTCGAGACCGCGACCATCTACGCGCGTCCGTTCGCCGCGTGGGACCCGCGCAGCGCCGAGACGGTGGCGTTCGCGAACATGCTGCTGTGGCTGGCAGGCGCCGTGCTCGGCTTCGCGCTGATCTCGCTCGTCGTGCACGCGCACCCCGCCGTCGGCAGCGAGGCATTCTGGATGACGCGGCCGTTTCCGCCACGCACGCTCGCGGCGTCGAAGCTGCTGATGCTGGCGGCCCTTTTTGCCGGCGTTCCGGTCGTCATGGAGCTGGCGCTGATGGCGGTGCACGACGTGCCTGCGACGGACATGCTCCGCGTGGCGCTGCAGACGTCGCTCTACCGCAGCCTTCTGCTCGCCGGCCTTCTCGTCGTCGCAGTGTTGACGCCAAACTTCGCGCGCTACGCGATAGCGACGGGCGCTGTTCTTCTGGCCGTGGCGATGATCCCGGCGATCGTGATGCTGGTTGACTCGTGGCAGCCGGCGCGCCGGACCGCCGCTTTGGTAGTCAGCCTGTATGGAAACATGGACATGCGGATGCCCGCCGTCGGCCGCGACCCGTCACCGCTCGTCGCGGCGGCGCTCACCGCAGTGGCCGCAGGACTCGCGGCTGTCTTCGTCCAGTACGCGGTCCGCTCGTGGTGGCGCTCGCTCCTCGTGGGCGGCCTCGGCTTTGCCGTTGCCCTCGGCGTACCGGCGACCGGCCGGTGGGGCGTGCTGCGCGAGGATGTGCCGGCGCCACAGTGGGCCCACGAGGCGTCGGCGCTCCAGTTCACGGGAGAACCTTCCGCCGTCCGATTCGATCCGCCGCCGGCCTCGGACAAGGTGGCTGCCACCCGAACCGCACGCGTGCCGGTACGGCTGACGCCAGCGGCGCCCGGCTGGATTGCGACCGTGCGCACGGCGGCGGCAACGCTCCACGCCGGCGACGGCGAGCACCGAGCGCTTGCCGGTGGCGGCAGCGGGAGTGTCGTGGCGGCGGACGAAAGCGGCGCAGCACCGTGGCAGGAGTCCCTGCGGCACGTGCTCGGCGTGTCGCGTGTCGTGCTGCCATTCGCCGACAGCACTCGCACGCCGGAAACGCACATCGCGCTGCACGTGCCGGCGCCCATTCTGCAGCGTGGGTCGAACGGCAGCGTTGATCTCGTCGCGGAGGTTCGCGTCGACCTCACCAGACTGGAGGTCGTGGCGGCGATGCCTTTTCAATCGGACGGAAGGTTCGACGACGGCGCGTACCATTTCGTCGTCGACGAGGCGAGGTTGCGCGAGCCCGAGCTCCAGATACGCGCGCGCGTGACGCGCGTCGCAACGATCCTCGATCGACGGCCGCGGCCGATGTACCTTTACTACCTTCGCAACCGGGGCCGAGGAGAAGCCGTGCACGGTTCGTGGCACTTCGCGCGCCACCATACGTTCCTGCCGATCTTCGGCTGGTCATGGGCGACGGCCGAGGCTGATCCGAACGGATTCTCCACGAACCCGCTGGTCGTCAACTTCATGCAGCGCGGCTTCGGAGGCCGTGACGCGGAGCAGCCGGTGCCAATCGATATCGATCGCGAATGGGTCGAAGGCGCCGAGCTCGTCATCGTCCGCGCGACGCACGACGGCTCGGTGCGGCGGACGCTGGAGGTTCGTGGGATACCGTTGGCCGGCAGCTGACAGCAGCTCTCCGCCCCCCTCCGTTCACTCCTCCGTTGCTCCGTCCCCGCGCGCCGCCTCCGTTTCCTCCGTTATTTCACCTTCCACTCCTGCAGCCCCGCCGAGAAGTTCGGCTGCATCACGATCTCGAGCCGCAGCGCAGTCGTGGTGACCGGCTTGAACGTGACGGTGTTCCACCCGTCGCGGGCGACGCCGAATGCCGTCGAGGTCTCGACCGGCTTCCAATGGTCGCCGTCCTTGTAGAGCAGCTTCCACGATGCCGGCACGCGCACGCTGCCGCCGCCGGTGTCGTCGAACCAGTAGACCTGCGTTTCCGACACGGTCGACGGCTTCGGGAACGCCATCTCGATCCACTCGCCCTTGCTGCACTGGCGGCGGCGCGGCGTGGGGGAGTCGGCGGTCGGCTCGCACTGGTCGCTCCAGCCGAGCGTCGGCCACCAGTTGAACATCGAGCCGCCGGCGCGCGAGTTGCGCGGCTCCTCGCCGTCGGTGACGGCGCCGAGCCACCCCTGGCCCTGCGGGCGGGACGTGGAGAGCTTGCTCGCCATCGCCAACGTTGGATAGGGCGCCGGACGCGCGACGGCTTCGGTCCGCGGAATCCAGACGATCATCTCGCCGCGGCCCCGATTGGCCCACGTCGCGTAGGGGATCGCCGTGAACGCCTGCTCGTTCTTCTGTACGGCGCCCTTTTCGTCGGTCTTCAGCGCGACCGCGCGGCCGGTGATCACCTGCACGCCGTTGAGCAGATCGGCGCGGAACTCAGACTTCAGCGGACTCGCGTCCGCGAGGACGAGATTCCGGACCTTGCCTTCGGCGTTGTCCGGCCACTCCGCCGCGTAGACGATCGGCCCGCGCTGCAGTGCCACGCGCTCGCGGTCCGCTTCGACGGTCTCGTGCGCGACGACTCGCCGGACCGGCATCGGCAGGTTCACTTCGACGATGTCGCCGGGACGCCAGGTGCGCGAGATCGTGACGTAGCCTTTGTCGAGCTTCATATCGACCGCGCGTCCATTCACCTTCACGGAAGCGGTCTCGTCGTTCTTGTCGAAGAAGCGATACAGATCGCTCGGCACCGGCTCGTTGCGGGCCCAGCCGGGAATGCGGACGTTCAGCGTGAACTGCCGCGCGCGCGCAGGGGTCAACGTCAGCTTCACGGCGCCGTCCCACGGGTAACGCGTCTGCTGCGCGATCTTGACCTTGCTGGCGCCGAGATCGACGTCGGCCGTGCCGGCAGCGAACAGATTCACGTACAGTGTGTCGCCGCGCCGCGCGTAGACATATCCGGGCACCGACGCCATGAAACGCGTGATGTTGCCGGGGCAGCAGGCGACGCCGAACCACGGGCTGCGCGCGTGCTGGCCTCGCGACTCGAGTGGATTCGGGTAGAAGAACGTTTTGCCGTCGAGCGCGACGCCGGAGATCAGGCCGTTGTAGAGCGTGCGCTCCATGACGTCGATGTACTGCGCGTCCCCCTCGAGCAGGAACAGCCGGTGCGCCCAGTAGTCCATGCCGACCGACGCGCACGTTTCGTTGTAGGCCGTCATGTTCGGCAGCTCGTAGGGTTTGCCGAACGCTTCGCCGCTGCCGGACGCGCCGATGCCGCCGGTGATGTACAGCTTGCTCTTGATCAGGTGATCCCAGATCCGCTTGCCGGCCGCGCGAATCTTCTCGTCTCCGGTCAGCGCGGCGACGTCCGCCATGCCTGAATACATGTAGGTGGCGCGCACGGCGTGGCCGACCGGCTCGCTCTGCTCGACGACCTTCAGGTGCGCCTGGTTGTACTGCAGTCCTCGCGGGTTGGCGCGCTCGCCGCCGGAGTATTGCGTCGGGTTCTTCGGATCGGGACCTGGCCCGCGCTCGTCGATGAGGAACTTCGCGAGATTGAGGTACGCCTCGTTGCCCGTCACGCGATAGAGACGAACCAGCGCCATCTCGGTGATCTGGTGGCCCGGCCACGTCGACCGCTTGCCGGGGCCGAACGTGTTGACGAGCAGGTCGGCCGCCTTGGTCGCGACGTTGAGGAACGTCTTCTTGCCGGTCGCCAGATGATGGGCGACCGCGGCCTCGATCATGTGTCCGAGGTTGTAGAGCTCGTGGCTGTCGTCTCGCTCGAGCACCCAGCGCGCCGGACCGGCCCACGGATGTGGCTTGGCCGGGTTGATCGTGCGCGTGGTGTAGAGGTATCCGTCCGGCTCCTGCGCCGCGGCGATCTTCTCGATCAGGCTGTCGACGTAGGCATCGAGCTTTGGATCGGGAGTCACGCTCAAGGCGTACGACGCACCTTCGATCACCTTGTAGAGATCGGTGTCGTCGAACGGGTAGCCGGGCGACCGCGTGTCCTCCAGCTTCTCGCCCTTCAACACCTTCGCCGCGCGGACGAAGTGATTCACGCGCCCCGTCAGCTCGCACTGCTCGAACGCCGCGGGGATGCTCGCCGTGCGGTTGATCTCGATGCGCGGCGCCCAGAAGACGTCGGTGAGGTGCACGCTGGTGAACGGCACCGGCTGAACGGGGTAGTCAGGCTTGGCGCCGCCGCTGCGCGTCTGCGCCGTGCCGGCGACGAGCGAGGCCACGATGAGGGCGAATGAAAGCGTGATGCGTCGCATAGTGTTAGGGGTCAGGTCTTGAATTATCACTTTTTCGAGACGTGACCGTTCGTCGTGAAGGGATCAGGTCTCGAAAAAGTGATAATTCAAGACCTGACCCCCCTTCTCAGAAGCGAACTTCCGTGCGCAGGTACATCTGGCGAGCACCGTTGATCGGGCCGCCGGTCTGGCCGAACGTCGTGCCGGTGATGTTCGGGTTGCTGTTCCAGCCGCCCGTGCTGAAGACCGGATGGTTCAGCGCGTTCTGGATCGTCACGTGCAGCCGCATGCTGGCACGGCCCGGCAGGTCGAAGTCTTTGTTCAGGGACGCATCGAGATTCCAGGTGTTCTTGCCACGCAGAATCACGAGCTGGCCGAGCTCGCCCGGGGTGCTCGCTGGCCTGATGTACTCCGTGTTCGCGCGGCCGTCCGGACCGATGTACTTCGGATCGATCCAGTAGCGGTTCAGGCCCGCCGCCGGGCTGAGGCGAATCGCTTTCTGGAGGTCTTCCACCCTAGTGCCATTCACCAGGACGACGCCCGCTTCATACTGATTGAAGGTCTCGCGACCGGACACCAGACGGAAGGGTGTCCCGGACTGCGCTGTCAGCACCCCGCCGAGCGTCCACCCGCCGACGACCGCGTCGAGCACCGCATTCTGCGTTCCCCAGCGCCGGTTCCTGCCAAACGGCAGGTCGTAGGTCCCGAACGTCTGGAACACGTGGCGCACGTCGTAGTGCGCGGTCGTGTGGTCGAGCGAGCGGTCGCGATGCGTCCGGTAGTTCGTCGCCTGGATCGAATCCTCGTTCCAGATGTCGCCCGTACTCCTCGCGAGCGTGTAGTTGGCCGTCAACTGGAGTCCCTGTGCGTACCGCCGGCGCAGCTGCAGTTGCAGCGCGTGGTAGCGCGTGAACGACACGTCGTCCACCATCCAGGCACCCTGCGTTCCGGCGAAGGGGTTCGTCAGGAAGAAGTTGATCGGGTACGGGCCCGGCGCGTTGAAGCCGAGCCGCTGGCACGGCGCGAACGCGCTGCCGAACAGCCGGCAGACGTAGTTCGAGTTGCCGGCGAGGCTGTTGGCCAGGTTGCCGACAGTGCCTTCATCCAAATCGGTGATGAAGCCGCCGTTGGTGAACCCGGAGCCCGCCGGCAGCGCAGGCTGCGACCCGCGCGCGCCGAATGCGCTCTCGAAAATCGGGAGCGCCACCTGGCCGGGCAGACCGCGATTCGAGAAGTTCGCGACGTTGCCGTTCGCGCGGCTGATCGCCAGGTTGCTCTGCGCCTTCTTGAACTCGTCCAGGAACCCGTTCTCGAAGACATTCACCTCGTTGATGTTGTAGGTACGCCACACGTGCTCGCCGCGCGTGCCGAGGTAGCGCGCCTCGACGACCGTGCCCTTGGTGATTTGCCGCTGCAGCCCGATGTTCCACGAGTGGACGTACGGCGTCTCGAGGTCCCGCTTCATCGTCCGGAAGCCGTTCGAGAACGTGAAGTCGGACTGCGGGAAGGTCTCCTTGTACTCGAGGGGGAACGCGACGAACGGCGGCAGCGGCGAGCGCAGCGTCAGTTCGCCCGGCTGGAAGCCGATGCCTGGCTGCAGCCGCAGCGACTGGCCGTAGCCGGGGTTGCTGCCCGCGTTGAAGGCGAACATATTCGTGCCTTCGTCATAGAAGGTGAGCGAATAGCCGCCACGAATCGCGCTCTGGTCGCCCTTGCCGACGATTCTTGCGAGCAGGCCGTCCTTGAACATCGGCGTCCACGCGAAGCCGACGTTCGGCGCGACGTTGTTGTAGTCGGCCTTGGCGGCGTGCGTCCCGCGGCTGATGGTCGGGTTCATGATGCCGTCGAGCGCGCCGGGGCTGAACAGCTTCGTCGACGGACCAAACAAGTTCGGGATGTCGGGGAAGTTCGCGTTCCCCAGCTTGCTGTGCGGCGCGCCGGTGATCTCCCAACGCAAGCCGTAGTTCAGCGTGAAGTTCGGGTTCATGCGCCAGGAATCCTGCGCGTACACGCCGCCCATCTTCGACGCCGTCCAGTTCTCGCGATAGATCTGATCGGAGTACTGCAGCGTGGCCGGATCGAGAATGCGGCCCGTCGTGACCGACGACACGCGGCCGGTCAGCAGCGCGTAGAGGCTGCGGACGTTTCCGAGATCGCCGCTCTGGATGCCGGGCATCGACGTCGCGCTGAAAATACCCTGTGCCGGATCACCCGTTGGCATCCCGAGCTGATATTGCGGAAGGCCGAGGAACCCGTTCGAGCCCGGGCCGTCGAACGAGGTGTCACGCCAGTCGCTCAGCCGGAACGAGCCGCCGATCTTGTACGAGTGATTGCCGCGGACCCAGGTCAGCGTGTCGGTGATAGTCGTGATGTAGTGCCGGCCGGTGATCGGCGCGGCATCGTTTGCGAGCGGCCGTAACCCGAGCGGCAGGTTGTTCGGCAGGCGGAACGGCTTGCCGTTCAACGTTCCATTGAGTTCCTCGTAGATCCGCGCCTCACGGAACGGGATCACGTCGCCGCTGTGCTGCACGCCGTAGCGGAACTCGTTGTGCATGTTGCGGCTGACCGACCAGTTCAGGCCGGTGGAGGTGATCCACCACGAGCGGATCTGCGTGTCGTCCTGCGGCGGGTAGCCGGGAATCGGCCAGAAGCGCCGGCCCGTGGTGTCCTGCCGATAGAGGTTCCAGCTTCCCATCCAGGACAGCGACGGCGTGATCTGATAGTCCATGCGCGCCGTCGGGTAGTACTGATCGTTCTGCTGCGGCTCGCGCCAGGAGAGCTCTTCGGTGAGCAGGCTGTTCGTGCTGTTGACGACGCCGTACTGGCGCGCCTCGCGCATCCCCGCCAGCTGCCGCGCGATGAGCGGATCGATCGTCGACGGATACCCCGCGGCTCTCGCGATGTCGAGGACGTTCGCAGTGCGGATCTCGCCCGCGGTCGTCCGGTAGGTGTAGACTCCCAGCTCCGTTTCAGCCTTCGGCACCGTCCGCGTGCGCGTGCCGGTCTGCGGGATGTACTCCTGCTCGTAGTTGATGAAGAGGAACAGCTTGTCGCGCAGCGCCGTGCCGGGCAGCAGCGGCCCGCCGAAGTTGCCGCCGAAATCGTGGCGCCGCAGTTTGTTCTTCTGGATGCCGCGCGCGTTGTTGTTGAAGCTGTTCGCGTTGAAGTACTCGTTGCGGTGCTGCCAGAACGTGCTCGCCCGATACTGATTGGTCCCGCGGCGCGTCACGAATTTCAAGTTGACGCCGCCCATCGCACCAGCCTCGGCGCCCTGCCCGGAGGTTTCGACCGTCACTTCCTCGATGGCGCCGAGTCGCGCCGGCACCGTCCCGAAAAAGCTCGTGCCGCCGCTCTTCCAGCCGTTCGACGAGTTGTTGACGCCGTCGATGGTCGGGTTGATCGTGCCGCCCGGCATGCCGTTGTAGTGATAGCTGCTGGTTCCCTGCGGCGCCGCGGCGCCCGGCACAAGTGCCGCCAGCGTGAAGAGGTTACGGCCGGTGATTGGCATGTCCTCGATCGTTTTCCGGTTGATGGTGCCGGAAATCATGTTCGAGCTGGTCTCGAGTACGGGCGTGAACCCCTCGACCGTGACGACCTCCTCGAGATTGCCGACGGACAGCCGCACGCGGAGGTCCGTCGTCCGCCCGGCCTCGACGACGATCTTGCTCAGCACCGACTTCTGGAAGCCGGTGAGCGAGACCGTCAGCTGATAGGTGCCGAAATTGAGGTCGGGGAAGCTGAAGAACCCCGACTCGCTGGAGATCGTTTCCTTCGTCACGCCGGTGCCTTCGTCCTTCAGGAGGACCGTGGCGCCCGGGATGACGGCGTCGGACGTATCGGTCACGGTGCCGGAAATGGCGCCCGTGATTCGGACCTGCGCGGCCGCTGGCGGAACATCCGACAGCAGCGCGACACACATCAGCAGTCCGAGGCAGACGTTCTTCATGTTTGTACGGCTCCTCTCCCTTGCCGTTCGTGGACAGCCGGCCTTCGTGTCTTTTGAGCGCGCTGTAATCGCTTACAAGATCAGTGCGCGATGATATCGCCGCGCCGGACGCGGGCGCAATAGAGTAGGACTACTGGCACGGTAAACCGCGCTTATGGGAAGAAGCGTTCGCTGGAGACCCGAGGTTCGAGGCCCCAGCGAACGCATGACGTCTCGCCCGCTCGGCTCAGAATTCCACGTTCGCCCGGAACTCGATGCGGCGCGAGGTCGCTTGCTGGCTGGCACGCCCGAACCCGGTCGACGCCAGGCCGGTGGTGTTCTGTCCGAACGTCGGGTGGTTGAAGGCGTTCAGCATTTCCACCTGGAACTTGAACCGAATCTGGTTCGTCAGGGACACGGCCTTCGAGATCCCGATATCGGTGTAAGTCTGGGTCGGCCCATACAAATAGAAGATCTCCCCCCACGTTCCCGGCACGTTGTTGGAGATGATGGTTCCATCGGCTTTGAGCTGGGCGACCCAGTCCGGAGGCAGGAAGTACGCCTGTCCGGCCGCGTTGAAGTACAGGCCGACGCGATCCTGGATCTCCTGGCGAGTGATGCCGTTCAGGATCAGGCCGCCGTCGCGCTTGTTGTTGAAGGTGTTGTTGTTGCCAGTAATCCGGAAGGGCGTACCGGTCTGGAACGTGATGATCGTGGAGACCGTCCAGCCGCCTGCGATCTTCTCGAGGACGCCGTTGTTCAGCCACCGTCTGTCCTTACCGAAGGGCAGGTCATAGGTGCCGTTCACGTGGACGACGTGGGTTCGGTCGGTGCCGAGCGGCGCGTAGCTGGAGTTGAGATCGCGCAAAGTGAACTGGTTATAGCCGCCTGTCCAGTCGCCCGCGGTGGCCACGCCCTTGGTCTTGCTCCAAGTGTAGTTCGCGGTCAGGCTCGCGCCGTGCCAGTGGCGCTGCCGATACTCCACCTGCAAGCCGTGGTAGTTGGAGTAGCCGGTGTCGCTCATGTACGAGGCATTGGTCCAGGAGCCGATGGCGAACGGGTTCGCCAGCCAGAAGTTGATGGGATAGCCAGCGCCCGCCCCGTAGCTGGTGCCGCACGGCTCGAACGAACTGCCCACCATCCGGCAGAAGTAGTCGCGGTTGGTCGCCAAGGTGTTGGCAAAACTGCCGGCCGCGCCGTTCCCCAGCTGGTTGATGAAGGTTGCGTTGCTGAAGCTGATGCCGGCCGCCGTCATGATGGGGAGGTTCACCTGCCCCGGCAGGCCGCGGTTGGCGAAGGAATTCACGCCGGCCGCCCGATTGATGCTCAAGTTCGTTCGAGCCTTGTTGAATTCATCCAGGAAGCCGTTTTCGAAGATGTTCACCTCGTTGATGTCCATCGCGAGCCACTGGTTCCGGGTGCGATTGCCGTTATAGCGCACCTCAATCGCGCGTCCCCTGCCTAGCTCCCGTTGGATGCCCACGGTCCAGGACTGAGTGTAGGGCTGGCGAATGTCGCTGCGGATGCCTGCGGCAGCGCCGCCGATGAAGGTCGAGTCCTTCATGTGGATGACTTGATCGTACTGCTGCGGGCTGTACACGAGGCACGCCGGAGCGGAGGGCGCCGTGGCACACGATTGGGGCAGCCAGCCTGGATCGCCGAGCCTGATGCTGCCAGGCCTGAACGTTCCGGGGGATCCTGAGGTACTGGGACTCGCGCTGAAGTTCTGGTAGAACGCGAGGCCAAACGACGAGCCCATGTCCCACACGAACTGCTGCGGCATAGTGAATCGCCGGAACGAGTAGCCGGTGCGCACCACCGACCTGTCGCCGCCCAGCAGCCGCTCGAAGAAGTTGCCCTCGGACCGCGGCGTCCAGGCGATGCCGACAGCCGGCTGCGGGGTGACCCGCCAGTGCCCGTACGGGGCTTCCCGGGCGGTGTACACCGGATCATAGGTTCCGGTCAGCGACTGCGGTCCGGGGTTGAAGAGGTTGTCGACGCCGGTGGGGCCGAATAAATCCTGGGGCGTCAGAGAGTGATACTTCCCGGTACGATCCTTGTCGGGCGAGACGAAGTCCCAGCGCAGGCCCATGTTGACGGTCAGGTTGGGCTTCATCTTGTAGGAGTCCTGGACGAACAGTCCCCAAGACGTCAGGAGTTCGTACAACGTCGAGTACGCGACCCCGTTCGGGTCCGGCGTGTTTCCAGTCGCGTATGTACCGGCCGAGGGACGATAGGCGTGACGTCCTGAGAAGTTCGAAATCCGTCCCGCCAGCATCGCATACAGCGCGCGGGCGTTGGCCCACTCGGCATCGGTCGGCAAGGGAGCCCCTGGACCGGCCGCCGCCCGGATAGCCTCTTTGGTCAGTACGTCGCGCGCCGGATCGTTTTCGACCAGGCCGAGGCTGATCGCTGTGTACCCTTCCGGCGGATCCCAATACTTGTTCACCTCGCGATAGGCGTTGCCGCCGAAGCGCAGCGTATGGGAGCCCTTCACCCAGGTGATGTTGTCCGACACGCTGAAATTGGGCTGCATGCGCGAGTTCGGCAACTCGTAGTTGTCGGTGTAGCCAGCGTAGCCGTAGTTGATGGTCGGATTGGTGTAGAAGCCGTCGGAACCGCCAATCCCGAACCACGCGGCCGTATACAGCCACCCGCCAGTGAACTGGTTGAGCAACGTCGGCGTAATGTTGGTGTCCAACCCGAGCGACACGCTGGCGTTGTTGCTCTTTTGCGCCGCGCCCCGGCCATCCCCCGGCCAGTGATCGGAGTAGGAAGTCGGCGCATTGAACTTGGACTGGTTGTAAGCCAGGTTCACGCGCCAACGGTCCGACATGTTGTAGTCCATGCGGAACGTCGGGTAGTAGGTCCGCCGCGGATTCGCGTACTGCCACTCCCACTGACGCAGGTTCGGATCGGTCGGCTGCGATTCCGGAGCAGACAGAACGCCGGCATTCTGCCGGTAGCGATCCACTTCGGCGATGCGCGCCTGCGACATCGGATTGATCTGCGATACCGCAGCGGGGAAGGTCGTGCGGTTCGCCGCGTTGTAGGCCGCATAGATATCGAACAGGTTCGCCGTGGAGCCGTTGCCATAGGTGAACACGCCCCGCTTCGCGTCGTCGGAGAAGTAGGTGCGGGTGGTGCGGCTGCCGCCGGGCACGTCCAGGGCAGAGCCGCTGGCGAAGAAGAACAGCTTGTTCCTGAAAACAGGGCCGCCGAGAGAGGCGCCGAACTCGTTCTGGTGATACTTTGGCTTGACGCTGCTGCCCCAGTTCCGGGCATTCAGGAATTGAGCTCGGAAGCCTTCGTACAGCCGGCCATGGAACGCGTTACTGCCACGGCGGGTGACGTACGTGATTTGCATCGTGGAATTGCCGAAGCCCTGGTTCATGTCGATTTGATCGGTACTGATCACCATTTCCGCGATGTTCTCCAGACGCGGCGTGATGGCGGTCGACGAACCGGCGGTGTTGGACTGATAGCGCCAGCGGCTGGTGTTGCCGACGATGCCGTCCACCGTGCTGCCCTGCGCCGCCGACGGCAGCCCGTTCCAGGTGCCGTTGAAGCCGGCCGCCAACTGGGACAGTTGTGCGATATTGCGGCCGGCCAGTGGCAGGTCTTCGATCTGTTTCATGTCAATGGTGGTGGCGACAGCGTTGGTCGTGCTCTCCACCAGGGGCGCCACGCCGCCCGCCACCTCGACGACTTCCGCCACGGCTCCGACGGTCAACGTGGCCTTCACGTCCGTCGTGCGCGCCGACTGCACGAGCACATCGAGGCTCTGCGTCTGAAAACCGACGAGGGAGACGGTCAGTTTGTACTGGCCGAAGTTGAGGTTCACAAAGGTGTAGTTGCCCCCCTCCTGCGTGGTTGCCGTGCGGGCGTAGTTGGTGATGACGTCGGTCAGTGTCAAGGTCGCGCCCGGCACCACCGCGCCGCTGGAATCCACGACGGTGACGCTGACCGTACCCAGCGTTTGCTGTGCCGAGGCCGAAGGGACCAGGGACAGCCAGAGCAAAAGACATCCGAACAGGGCGCCCCACAGTCGCGCGTCGACATGTTGCCGTTTCATATGACCCCGCCTCCCGTTCTTGCTTGCGGTTCGTTGACAGCCGGCCTGCGCTTATGGTCTGTTTTGAACGCGATTGCTGTAATCGCTTACACAATCGCCGCGATGTTAACGCCGCGCCGGATGCACGCGCAATACCAGCCGCATTGATAGGACCAATAACGGCATTTATGGGATGATCGGCGGATAACCGGCAGCGACGAGGATTCACGTGGCGACCTACACCATCGGCATCGACTTTGGCACCAACTCCGTCCGCGCCGTCGTCGTCGACTGCGCCGACGGCCGCGTCATCGGCACCAACGTCTTCGACTATCCGAGCGGTGACCAGGGGGTGCTGCTGCATCCCAAGGATCCGCACCTCGCGCGGCAGAATCCCGCCGATTACATCGACGGGCTGCGCGCGTCGGTGAGCGCGGCGCTGAAGGCCGCAGGGGCGGCGCCCGGCTTCTCGCGCGATCGCGTGATCGGCATCGGCGTCGACACCACCGGCTCGACGCCGCTGCCGATCGACGCGTCGGCCAGACCGCTCGCGCTCGATCCGAAGTGGAAGGACAACCTCGCTGCGCACGCCTGGCTATGGAAGGACCACACCTCGGCGGACAAGGCCGCGAGGATCACCGAGACCGCGCGCAAATACGCGCCGCAGTACATCGCGCCGATCGGCGGCACGTATTCCTCCGAATGGTGGTGGTCGAAGAT
This sequence comes from Vicinamibacterales bacterium, assembly GCA_048594885.1. Classification (GTDB taxonomy): domain Bacteria; phylum Acidobacteriota; class Vicinamibacteria; order Vicinamibacterales; family 2-12-FULL-66-21; genus JBMDXB01. Next base: position 118,981 of record JBMDXB010000150.1, on the reverse strand, counting down.
CTGGCACTGCCTCGACGTCGCGCCCGACGTGTTCGATGCCGCCGCGAGCTGGGTCGAGCTCGCCGACTTCATCCCCGCGGTGCTCGCCGGTGTCGAGCGGCCCGCCGACATCGTCCGCTGCGTCTGCGCGGCCGGCCACAAGGCGCTCTACTCGGACACCTGGGGCGGATTGCCATCGAAGGACTTCCTCGCGCGGCTCGATCCGAAGCTCGCCGAGCTGCGCGATCGCCTCTATGCCAAGGCATGGCCGCCCGGACGGCCTGCCGGCCGTCTCTCGAAGCAGTGGGCGGAGTCGTTTGGCCTTCGCGAGGGGATCGCGATTGCGATGGGCGGCTTCGACGCGCACTACGGCGCCGTTGGGTCGGGCGTGCGCACCGGCACGCTGGTGAAGATCATCGGCACCTCGACGTGCGACTGCGCGATCGCGCCAACCTCCGATCGCATCGACGACATTCCCGGCATCTGCGGCATCGTCAACGGCTCGATCATGCCGGACTACTTCGGCATCGAGGCGGGGCAGTCGGCCGTCGGCGACATCCTCAAGTGGTGGGTCGAGGGCGTCTGCAAGGGCGGGGACGCGCTGCACGCGGAGCTGTCGCGCGAGGCCGCGACGCTGAAGCCAGGCGAATCCGGCCTCGTCGCGCTCGACTGGAACAACGGCAATCGCACGATTCTCGTGGACACCCGGCTGACCGGACTCATCGTCGGCCAGACGCTCCACACGACGCGCGCCGAGATCTATCGCGCGCTCATCGAAGCGACGGCGTTCGGCGCCCGCGCCATCATCGAACGCGTCCGCGAATACGGCGTGGCGATCGATCGCGTCGTCTGCTGCGGCGGCATCGCCGAGAAGAACGATCTGTTCATGCAGATCTACGCCGACGTCATCGGCCAGCCGATGCTGATCGCCGGCTCCCCGCAGACGCCGGCTCTTGGGTCCGCGGTGTCCGCAGCGGTGACGGCCGGCGCGGCGGCCGGCGGATACGACTCGTGGGAAGAGGCGCAGGACCGCATGACGACGCTGAAGGAGAAGCGGTTCATGCCGGATCCCGTGGGGCATGCCGTCTACACGGAGCTCTACGCGATCTACCGCGAGCTGCACGACGCGTTCGGTGGCGTGCCCGGCGCGCGCGGCGACCTCGCCACGCTGATGAAGCGCCTGCTCGCGATCAAGGCACGGGCCGTCGAGGGAGCCGTCCTGACGTAGGGACCGGCCTTGGCCGGTGCGAACCCGGGCGGAGCAAGCTCCGCCCCTACGCTGATGCACGAACTGATGTGAACTTCAAAGAACTTCGTCAAACCGTCTATGCCGCGAACATGGAGCTCGCGCAGAGCGGGCTCGTGATGGGCACGTTCGGCAACCTCTCGGCGGCCGATCGCGCGGCCGGTGTGCTCGCCATCAAGCCGAGCGGCGTCCCCTACGGCGACCTCGCGCCCGAGCACATCGTCCCGGTGTCGCTGCAGACGGGCGAGGTGATCGACAGCACGCTGCGGCCGTCCTCCGACACCCCGACGCATCTCGAGCTCTATCGCGCCTTCGCGGGCTGCGGCGCGATCGTGCACACGCACTCCGAGTACGCGACCATGCTCGCGCAGGCGAGGCTGCCGGTGCGGTGCATGGGGACGACGCACGCGGACTACTTTCACGGAGACGTGCCGGTGACGCGGCCGATGCGGCGCGAAGAAGTCGAGCAGGACTACGAGAAGAACACCGGCCTCGTGATCGTCGAGACGTTCCGCAAGGGCAAGGTCTCGCCGTCAGCGGTCTCGGCAGTGCTGGTTGCGAATCACGGTCCGTTTGCCTGGGGACCGGACACCGCGAAAGCCATCGAGCACGCTCGTGTGCTCGAGTACCTGGCGCGCCTCGAGTGGCGCGTGCGCACGATCGCGCCCGACGCGCCCCGCCCGGACGAGTTCCTGATCGACAAGCACTTCGAGCGGAAGCACGGCGCGCAGGCCTACTACGGGCAGAAATGATCGAGCGCGCCGTTCTCTGGGATCTCGACGGGACGCTCGTCGATTCCGAGGAGTCTCACTGGCTCTCCTGGCGCGACACGCTGGCGGCCGAGGGTGTGTCCGTCACCTACGAGCAGTTCCTCGACAGTTTCGGGCAGAAGAACGATCGTATCCTGCGCGGCTGGCTTGGCGCGGACGCTGATCCGACACGCATTCAGCGCATCGGCGACGCCAAGGAGGAGGAGTACCGCCGCCTGGCGCGCGAACGAGGACTGACGCCGCTCCCCGGCGCGCGCGAGTGGGCGGAGCGCCTGCACGAGCGCGGATGGAAACAGGCGATCGCGTCGTCGGCACCGCGCGCGAACGTCGAAGTGATGCTCGGCGTCCTCGGGCTGTCGGGCGATTTCGACGCCATCGTCTCGGCCGAAGACGTGACGGCGGGGAAGCCGGATCCCCAGGTGTTCCTCAAAGCGGCCGAACGCGTCGGCGTTCCGCCGCACCGCTGCATCGTCGTCGAGGATGCCGCTGCCGGAGTCGAAGCCGCGCGGCGCGCCGGCATGCGATCGATTGGCGTCAGCCGGACGGCGGTGCTGGACGCGGACGTCTTCGTCAGATCGCTGGCGGATCTCGCCGACGATACCTTCGACCGATTGGTGGGGGTCAGGTCTTGAATTATCACTTTTTGACGATCAGCGTCCCGAAACCGTGAAGAAGTGATAATTCAAGACCTGACCCCCTTCGCGCGCGCGGTCGAGGCGCGGACGACGAGCTTGGTCGGGATCTGGTAGACGTCGCCTTCGTGGCGCTCGCCGCCAATCAGCCGGAACAGCGCCTCGAACGCGGTGCCGCCGACGTCGGCCGCGGACATCCGCACGGTCGTCAGCGCCGGCGTCGTGTAGCTGACGAGCGGGATGTCGTCGAACCCGACGAGCGAGATGTCGTCGGGGACACGCAGCCCCGCGGCGTGGACCGCGTGCAGCGCGCCGATCGCCGTCCAGTCGTTCGACGCGACGACGGCGGTCGGCCGTTTCCCCAGCCGCAGCAGCGCCGCCATCTCGCGATAGCCCCCCTCCGCCGTGTGCGTGCCCTCGCGCAGCATCCTGCGATCGGGCAGGACGGCGGTCCGCCGCATGCCGTCGATGAACGCCTGCCGGCGCGTGCGCGCGGAGTGCAGGTCCAGCGGTCCGCTGATGAACGCGACGTTGCGGTGGCCGAGCGAGACGACGTGTTCGACCGCCTGCATGATGCCGTTGCCGTAGTCGATGAGGACGTGGCTCATGCGCGGCCCCATCTGGCCGACGTCCATGAACACGATCGGCACGCCGCGCCGGGAGAGCTCGCGAATCAGGCCGACGTCCATCTCCGACGTCATGAGCGCGACGCCGTCGACTTTGCGCTCCATCATCCGGCGCAGCGTCGCCGTCATCCGGTTCGTCTCGTAGTCGGTGCTCGTGATGAGGACGTCGTACTGCTGCTGCGCGGCCATTGCGTCGAAGCTGCGAATCAGCTCGGAGAAGAACGGGTTGCTGATATCAGAGACGATCAGGCCGAGCAGACGGCTGCGGCCGGAGACGAGCGCGCGCGCGTGACTGTTCGGGAAGTAATTCAACTCGGAGACCACGCGCCACACCTTGCGCGCGGTGGCCGCCTTCACGGGGCCGCTCTGATTGATGGTGCGCGACACGGTCGCCGTCGACACGTTCGCACGGCGGGCGATCTCGGCGATGTTCATGCTGAGCTCACCGAGTGTACCACCGGTCGCATGTAACACGCGAGCAACCGTTACAAAGTGTTACATCGAGGCATATGGATTGCGTGAGAGTCTGCCAGACCGACTGAAACGGCCATTCGTGCGACAAAACTGAAAGATCCATCTCAGTTCTGTCACCAGTGCGCGCGCGGACGTGTTCTCACAACTTTTTTAGGAGAGAGACGTTCATGACTCCAGCTCGGAGAATGGCGGCAGCCTGCGCGGCTGCCTTCGCAGTATGTGCGCCGGCAGCGGCCGGCGCCGAGTGTCTTCCCACCGTAGCCGGCACGGGCCAGTACGTGCTGTACGCGGGTCAGCACATCGACGCGGGGACGGTTTCGGCAACCATCGAGGGGACGCCCTTCGGATCACGTATGCCACCAGGGACGGCTGGGAGCTGACGGAAGCGCAGCTCTGGGTGGGATCGAGGATCGGCGAGCTTCCACAAACCACCTCCTGGAATCCCACACCGGGCAAATTCCCGCACAAAGCGGCGTTCGGCGGCGCGACGACGCACACGTTCTCGATTCCGCTCTCGAGTCCCGAGCTCAATTTCTCGTGCCCGGGCGACGACAGCATCTACTGCGTCGCGGCGCATGCGGCGCTTCGCAAGCGTGTGGGCCAGACCGAGACGGGCTGGTCGGAAGGCAGCCGCCTCACCGCGAAGGGCAACTGGGCGACGTTCAGCACCGTGACGCTCACCTGCCTCTGCTCGGTGGAGAACGCATTCCCGGCCGGGCCGTCGTGCAACACGGCCTTCGCGTATGACGCTAACGCCAACGCCAGCTTCCTCGACTACGGCTTCAGCCGCTGGGCTGGTCGAACGGGCCGTACACCGCCGGCCGCTATGTGCTCGACATCTACGCGGGCGCGGGCCAGAGCGACATCACCAAGGGCTACCTGACGATCGATCACGACGGCTCGTCGGCGACCGTGACCTACGAAGGGAAGCCGGGCTGGTTCTTCAACGAGACGCACCGCTACGTCGGCTCGCAGATGTACCCGACGGTCAAGCAGGGTAACAAGATGGTGTTCACCGTCTCGCCGGGCCAGTTCCGTACCAGCACTCGCTCGACGCGGCGACGTCCGACACCTACACGGTCGCGGCGCCTGCGTCGTCCTACGTGATCGCACACGGGGTTGCGTGCACGGTCGCGCAGCAGTAGCTGGCGCGCGGTTCGCGTATCTTTTCGGCGGCGAATGTTCCGTTCATGCGCCGCCGTGTTTTTTGCGTACGGGTCGATAATCAGCGCAGGCAACCATGTGCGCCGTTGCGGTGACCCCCCCGGACCGTCAGCTCGCGCCGGAGGAGCGGCTCGCGCTGTCGCGTCGGGCGCTGGCTCGCTCGCGCGCGGCGGCACGCCGGCGCTGGCGCCGCCGCATGGTGGCATCGTGCCTCGGCGTCCTGCTCGTCACGATCGGCTTGCAGCGCGACATGTCGCGTGATCCGGGCGAAGGTCGCGCAGCCAGGTTGCTTCCGTCCTCACTGCCAGCGCTCGCGAGCGTCGTGGCGCCGCCGTACATCCGCCGGCTCGAGGAGTCGGGCGAGCCGTTCGCGATGGCGATGCGCCGGTATCAAAAGCGCGATTACACCGGAGCGTGTGGAAGACGACTGACGGCGGAGCAACGTTCGCGCCGATCTTCGACGATCAGCCGGTGCAGGCGATCGGCGCCCTCGCTGTTGCGCCGTCGGATCCGAAGATCGTGTGGGCCGGTACCGGCGAGGCGTGGGTGATCCGGCCGACCGACGTCATGGGCGACGGCATCTACAAGTCGACCGACGGCGGCGCCACGTGGAAGCACGTGGGCCTGCGCGAGACGGGGCGCATCGGCCGCATCCTCGTTCATCCCACGAATCCCGACATCGTGTTCGCCTGCGCGCTCGGCCGCGTGACCGGCCCGCAGGAGGAGCGCGGCGTCTTCCGCAGCACGAACGGTGGCGGGACGTGGGAGCGCGTGCTGTTCGTCAACGCGGACACCGGCTGTTCCGGCATCGCGATGGATGCGAAGGATCCGAACGTGCTCATCGCCGGCACCTGGCACGTCGTGATGCACACGTGGGGCATGTTCAGCGGGGGACCGGGCAGCGGCGTCCACATCTCGCGCGACGGCGGCTCGAAGTGGACGAGGGTCTCGAACGGCATGCCGAAGCCGGACGTCGGCAAGATCGACGTCGCCATCGCGCCGTCCGACTCGAAGCGCATGTATGCGCTGATTCAGACGGCCAATCAGGGATCGCTGTGGCGGTCGGACGATGCCGGCGACTCGTGGCGCGTCGTGAGCTGGGATCGCCGGCTGATTGGGCGCGCCGGCTATTACATCCGCGTCGCCGTCAACCCGGCGAACGCGGACGAAGTGCTCGTCGCCAACAGCAGCTTCCACCGATCGACTGACGGCGGTCGCACGTTCCCGATCACCGGCGGCGGCTGCGGCGACTGTCACGACATCTGGATGGATCCGAAGGATCCGAACCACTGGGCCGCCACGGGCGACGGCGGCATGGGCATCACCACGAACCACGGCGAGAGCTTTAGGTCGATCGTGCTGCCGATTGGCCAGATGTACCACGTGGCGGTCGACCACCGCGTGCCGTACTGGATCTACAGCAACCGTCAGGACGACGGGACCATGCGCGGGCCGGCGGATTCGCCGGTGCCGGTGACCAACGTACCGTCGTATTCGCCGCAGCCGGCCGGCGGCGCCGCCGGGCGCGGTGGCCGTGGCGGCGGACGCGGCGGTCGCGGTGGCGGAACTGCGTGGGACACGAGCATCGGCGGCTGCGAGTCCGGATTCACGATCCCGAACCCGCGCGATCCCGACATCATCTGGGCGAGCTGCTATGGCAACGAGGTCACGCGCTACGACCATCGTACGCGGAGGGCGCGCTCGGTCTCGCCGTGGAAGCACACGCTGGACCACGAGCCGGTCGGGCTGAAGTACCGCTGTCACTGGACGCCGCCGCTGGCGACGGATCCATTCGAGGAGGACACGGTCTATTACGGCTGCCAGGTGATTCTCAAGTCGTCCAACGGCGGCCAATCATGGGACGTCATCAGCCCGGATCTGTCGACGCAGGATCCCTCGCGCATCGTCTTTTCAGGCGGCGTGATTGGCGACAACCTCGGACAGTTCTACGGCGAAGTCGTCTACGCGATCGCGCCGTCGCCGATCCAGAAAGGACTCATCTGGGCGGGCACCAACGACGGGAAGATCTGGCACACGCGCGACGGCGGCAAGACGTGGACCGACGTGACGAAGAACGTCACGGGCATGCCCGCGTGGGGCACCATCACGAAGATCGAGCCGTCCCACTTCGACCCCGCCACCACCTACGTCGTCGTCGACTACCACCTGATGGACAACCGCGATCCGTTCATCTACAAGACCGCGGACTTCGGAAAGACGTGGACGAAGATCAGCGACGCGCTGCCGAAGCGGCATCCGCTCGCGTACGCGCTCTCGCTCGCGGAGAACCCCAATCGCCGCGGGATGCTCTTCGCGGGCACGGGCAACGCGTTCTACTACTCGGTGAACGACGGGAAGACATGGACACAGTTCAAGGAAGGGCTTCCCGCCGCGCCGGTCACGTGGATCGCCGTACAAAAGGAGCACCACGACGTCGTCGTGTCGACCTACGGCCGCGGGCTGTACATCCTCGGCGACATCACGCGGCTCGAGCAGGCCGACCAGGTGACGACGACAGCGGGAGCGTTTCTCTACGCGCCGCGGCCAGCGTTCAGGCTGGCGCGCGGCGGGTCGGCGGAGTTCCTCTTCTCGCTCAACCCGGCGCCGGCGGAGCCGGTGGAGCTGGACGTGATGGATTCTTCCGGAGCGGTGATCCGCCGCATCTCAGCGCCCGCGCGTGCCGGTCTCAATCGAGCGACGTGGGATCTACGTTACGACGGACCGAAGCAGGTCGAGCTGCGGACGACGCCACCGGACAACCCGCACATCTGGGAAGAGCCGCGGTTCAGGGGGCAAGCGACCCGGCCGATCGTGCACTGGGGTATTCAGCAGCCGCAGCGGTCGGGTCCGATCGCGGCGCCGGGCAAGTACACGGTGCGTCTGCGCGCCGGCGGCGCCACGCTGACAAAGCCGTTCGAGATCCTGAAGGATCCCGCGATTCCGTCCAGCGATGAGGACATCGTTCGGTCAACGAAGACGCAGATCCGGATTCGCGACGACATGAACGCGGCCGTCGATATGATCAACCGCGTCGAAGCAATCCGGAAACAGATCGAAGATGCGATCGCGGCGAACGCGGCCAAGGCGGACGTCGCGAAGGCGCTCCGCGAACTCGAGCACAAGATCATGGGCGTCGAGCTTCAGCTGCTCTCACGCACGGACCTGCACAGCGACGACAAGTGGTACGTCGAGGCCTACAAGGTCTACATGAACCTGATCTGGCTGAGTGGCGTCGTTGGCACCGGGGCCGGAGACGTCGCCGGCGGCGCCGACTACCGTCCGACGGACGCGTCACTGCAGGTGCTGGCGGAGATCGAGAAGGATTTGGCGGCGGCGAAGGCTGGCTACGACAACCTGCTGCAGAAGGAGATTCCCGCGTTCAACAAGGCGATGGCGGGGAAGGTGTTCATCCCAGCCCGAGGGTCCGAGTAGGGCGGGACTTCAGTCCCGGCTCTCCCGCATCAGCTTCTCGATTGCCTCGATCTCCACGGGCACGAAGGCTGACATGTTTTCGACGCCACTCTCGGTGACGAGCAGGGCGTCCTCGAGCCGCATGGCCAGGCCGAGCTCCGGAATCTGCATGGCCGGTTCGATCGTGAACGTCTGGCCTGGCTGCAGCCGCTCGCCATGGCGGCCGACGTCGTGGACCTCCATGCCGATCGCGTGTCCGAGGCTCGTCGCCTTGCTGCTGCGGTAGCGCTCGACGAATCTCGTCGCGGCCTCCTTGATGCGCGGGTCGGTGAACCTGTAGTCCGCCATCGCCGCATCCATCTTCTTTACCGCGTCGGCGATCACCTCTCGAATCGTCGCCTGCGGCCGGATCGACGTCAACACCGCGCGATAGAGCCGAAGGTAGATCGTGTACCACTCGCGCTGCCACGGTGTGAAACGGCCGTTGGCGGGAAAGACGCGCGTCACGTCGGAGACGTAATAGTTCCAGTCGGGCGCGTAGTCGAACTGCACGAGGTCGCCGTCCGCGAGCTTCGCCGTGCCGCGGTGGTAGTGCGAGTAGATCGTGTTCTTGCCGGTGGCGGAGAGCGGGAAGTAGGCCGCGCCCTGCGCGCCGTGCTTGCGGAAGATGTACTCGGCGGCGGCGAACAGCTCGTACTCGTGGACGCCGGGCCGCGCCTCGCGCATCGCCTGGATGATGCCGAGCCCGGTGATGCGTGTGGCCTCGCGGATGACGGCGACCTCGCGCGGCGACTTGATGAACCGCAGGGCGTCGAGCATCGGATCGAGATCGCGGATCTCCGATCGCGGCGCCTTCACCTTCATCTTCTCGATGAACACTTGCTCGCGCGAGGGACGGCCGTCCCACGGGTCGGACGCCGTCGCGCGCTGCCACGCCGCCGCATCACCCGCCGATCCGCTGCCGAGGACTTCCGGCCGGTGCGGCGTGTAGATCGGCCGTCCGTCGGCCGCCGCAATCGCCGCGTCGAGCTCGTCGCGCTTCACTGCCGCCTCGACTCCAGTGATCTTCACCGCCTCGTCGCCGGGTTCGAGAAGCGGGCCCATCGCGCGCGCGCGGCGGCTGTTGTCGGCGAGATACAGTGTCGAGTTCTTCGACCGTCCGTCGATGACGAGAAACGCGCGCGGGACCTCGACGCCTGTCAGGTAGAAGAACTGATTGTTCTGCCGGAACGGCGCCTCCGCCGGCCGCTCCGCCGCGCCCTGCAGCATGGCAATGCCGTCGCCGATCTGCTCCATGACCCGCGCGCGGCGTGCCGCGTACTCCTCTGGCGGAAAGACGTCGCTGAACCACGGCTGGCCCGCCAGCGTCGCGACGAACGCAAAGACGATGGGGAGCGCTCTCATGCGAACGGCCTGTCGATCGACGGACTCGGCTGGGTGAAGAACCTGGGACCGTTCTCGGTGATGTGGAGGCAATCCTCGAGACGCACGCCGAACTCGCCATAGATCGCGATCATCGGTTCGTCGCTGAAGCACATGCCCGGCGCCAGTTTCGTTTTGTTGCCGCGGACGAAGTTCGTCCACTCGTGGCCGTCCATGCCGATGCCGTGTCCCGTGCGGTGCGGCAGCCCCGGCACTCTGTAATCCGGTCCGAATCCGGCGTCGGTGATGACCTTCCGGGCCGCGGCATCGACCGATTCGCACGTTGCCCCGACCTGCGCCGCCTTGAACGCCGCCGTTTGTGCCTGCTTTTCGAGGTTCCACACGTCGATCTGCCGCTGTGTGGGCTTGCCGAAGACCGTCGTCCGCGTCACGTCCGACTGGTAGCCCTCGACCGTGCAGCCGCCGTCGACGAGGACGACGTCTCCCTGGCGGAGGCGCTGTGGCTGGATGCTGCCGTGCGGAAACGCGGTGTATTCGCCGAACTGCGCGCTGGCGCCGCCACCGGCCGCGCCGAGCGCCTGGAACGCCGCGCGGATGTGGTTCTGGAACTCGAACTGCGTGATGCCGTCGTGCAGCGTGGCGAAGGCCGCCTTGAACGCCTCGATCGTGATGTCGTTGGCGCGCTGCATCAGCGCGATCTCCGCCGGCGACTTGATCATGCGGCAGCCGGCCGTCACGGGTGTCGCGAGCACGAACTCGACCTGCGGCGCCGCCGCGGCCAGTCCGTCAGCGATGAAGAACCTCACGCGCTCCTCGATGCCGACCTTGCCGGATGCGACGCCGCGATCCTTCAGAATTCCCGCAACCACCGCGCCCCAGTCCTCGTCCTCCTGCCACACGCGCACGTCGTTGGTGAACTTGGTGACTTCGCGGGCGCGCGCTTCTTCGAACCCCGGGGCAACGTAGGCGAGTTCGCCCTTCGCCGGGATGACCAGCAGGAACGGCCGCTCGCTGAGCCCCCAACGCACGTTGACGTAGTAGGACATGCTCGTCCCCGGTTCGAGGACGATGGCGCCCATGCCGTTGTCGGCCATCAGCCGGCGCGCCTTGTCGATCCGCGCGCGACGCTCGTCGTCGGTGATCGGCGCCGCTTTGCCCGGGAACGGCTTCAACGACGTGATTGCGGGATGCTGACTGCTCGCGCCACCACCGCGCTGTGCGAGCGCCGGCGAGGCATACGCGCCCACCGCGGCAGCAGCGGATGCCTGGAGAAACCTGCGACGTCGAATTGTCATGGCGCGTGCATTGTAACCGCTTCCATTTGTAGAATCGGCGACGCGATGAAGTTCCTGTGTCTGGCATACGAAGAGCAGCGCAAGCTCGACGACCTGTCGCAGAGCGACTGGCAGGCGCTCCGGCAAGAGACGCTCGATTACGTCGAGGCGCTGCGGACGAGCGGCACCTTGCTGCTGGCCCACCCGCTGCAGAGCGCGACGACGGCGGCGACCGTGCGCGTCCGTGACGCCAAGGTCGCCGTCACCGACGGTCCGTTTGCGGAAACGAAGGAGCAGATCGGCGGCTTCTTCCTGATCGACGCGAGCGACCTCACCGAAGCGGTTCGCATCGCCTCGAACTGGCCGTCTGCGCGGCTCGGAACGATCGAGGTGCGGCCGATCGAAGAGGGACTCCGGATGGATCGCCGTTACGCGCAGTCGGCTCGCAGCGGCGATGACTGACATCGCCGTCCGTCCGTCGGCGATCGAAGGCCTCGGCATCTTTGCCCTGCGGTGCTTCCGCGCCGGAGAGCGCATCGCGGCGGTCAACGTTGTGCGGGAGATCACGCCGGACGCGCCCGTCCGCGAGGACCTGGGAGAACGAGTCGAGCACTGCGCGTACCCCGACGGCAGGATGGTGCTGATTGCGTTCCCCGAGCGGCACGTCAACCACTCCTGCGATCCGAACACCTACGAGCGGTTCGACGACGGCGCGTCCTGCCTGGTTGCACGACGGGAGATCGCCGAGGGCGAGGAGATCACCATCGACTACAACATCAACATCAGCGGTGGCACGTCGTGGCCGTGCCATTGCGCCGCGGCGCGGTGCACCGGAACGGTCGCTGGGGACTACTTCCTGCTGCCGCTCGAGCGGCAGCGCGAGTACCGTCCACTGCTGGCAGGATGGTTCGTGCGCCGGCATCGCGACCGCATCGACACGCTGGATTCCGAATTGCTGATGGTCGATCCGAACCGCGTTCTTCTTGACGCGGAACGTTTCAAGCGCTGAAATCCCTCATGTGAAAGGCATGAACCGCTTACGGGATGGCACGCCGCTGCACGTGGTGCGTGCCTTCATCCGCGCCATCAACGGCGGCAGACTCGATCGAATTGAAACGTTCCTGACCGCCGATCACGTGTTCATCGATTCTCTCGGCAGTCGGGTCATCGGCCGAGACGCGACACGGTCGGCGTGGGCTGGCTATCTGCGATTGGTTTCGGACTATCGGATTCGCGCCACCCAGGTGATGGCCGAGCGAAACACCGTCGTGGTCTTCGGAATCGCTTCGGGCAGCTACCGCGCGCCGGACACACGACGTGTTGCGGGCAGGTGGCAAACACCGGCGGCGTGGCGCGCAGTCGTGCGGCGGCAACGCGTGACGACGTGGCAGGTGTACGCAGACAACGAGCCGATTCGCGCACTCATGCGCACGCATGCCCTGCAGGCTGTGCCGTGACGAACCGAGAGGGGGACACATGCACACGAAAGCGAACAGACGAGAGTTTTTCGAAACGCTCGGAGCCAGCGCCGCCGGCGTGGCCATCGGAGCCGCCGCATTGCCAGCAGTGTCGTCGGCGACGACGGTCGAACAAGCGCTCCGGAAGGCCGACGACGACGGCCCGATCCTGTTGGTCGGCGACAACATCGCCGTCGTCGACACGACCTACGGCAAGGTCAGAGGCTACGTGCTGCGCGGCATCCATCACTTCCTCGGCATGCCGTACGGCGCCGACACGTCGGGCACGAACCGGTTCATGCCGCCGCAGAAGCCGAAGCCCTGGACCACCGTGTACCCGGCGCTCTGGTGGGGCAACAGCGCGCCGCAGAACATGGAGAACCGCTACGCCAACAAGTTCGCGGCGTTCCGCGACCGCTGGAACTACGACGATGTGAGCGAGGATTGTCTCAGGATCAACGTCTTCACGCCAGCCATCAACGACGGCCGCAAGCGGCCCGTGATGTTCTGGATCCACGGCGGCGGTTTCACCAACGGCAACGCCATCGAGCAGGACGGCTACAACGGCGAGAACCTCGCACGGTTCGGCGACGTCGTTTTCTGCAGCCTCAACCACCGGCTCGGGCCGCTCGGCTACGTCAATCTCGCCGGCGTCGGCGGCGAGACGTTCCGCGCGTCCGGCAACGCCGGGATGCTCGACATCGTCGCCGCGCTGGAATGGGTGCGCGACAACATCGCGGCGTTCGGCGGGGATCCGGGCAACGTCACGATCATGGGGCAGTCGGGCGGTGGTGCGAAGGTCTGCACGCTGACCGCGATGCCATCCGCGAAGGGGCTGTTTCACAAGGCCGTCGTGCTGAGCGGCGCCGCCACGCACTCGGGCGAGAAGGATTACTCGGAGCGGCTCGGCGCGGCCGTCCTGAAGGAAGCCAAGCTGGCGCCCTCTGACATCGGCAGGCTGCAGGAACTGCCGTGGAAGGAGTTCTACGCGATCGCGACGAGGGCGCAGCAGGCGCTCGACAAGGAGCTGGGGCCAGCGGTCGGTCCCATCCGCCGCGGCTTCAGCCCCGTCGTCGACGGCCGCGTGCTGCCGCAACATCCTTACTTCCCGGAGCCGGCCGCGACGGCCGCCGACATCCCGATGCTGATCTGCTCGACGTTCAACGAGCAGTCGCCCAGTTGGGTGGATTCGTCACTGGAGACCGTGACGCTCGACCGCGTCGTCGAGGAAGTGAAGAGACGAGCCGGCTTCGGCGCCGGCTTCGGCGATCGAGCGGCAGAGATCGTATCGGCGTATGCGAAGGTGTTTCCCGGCAGGAAACCCGTGGAGATCTGGTCGCTCGTCAGCAGCAACCGTCAGCGTGTCGTCGCGCTCGCCGACGCCAAGTCGAAGCAGCGCGCGCCGGTGTTCGTGAGCTGGTTCGGCTGGCAGCCGCCGATGTTCGACCATCGCATGCGCGCCTTCCACTGCGTCGACATCTGTTTCTGGTACCACAATACGGACTTGATGCTGAGCCACACCGGCGGTGGTGCGCGGCCGCGCAAGCTGGCGACGCAGATGGCCGGATACCTCGTGCAGTTCATGAAGACCGGCGATCCGAACGGAGCCGGCCGCACGCGTTGGCCGAAGTACACGTCCGCCAACGGCGAGACGATGATCCTCGACGATGTCTGCGAGGTGAAGAACGATCCCGATCGCGAAGCGCGGAAGGCGCTACAGCCGTTGACGTAACGCGCGCAGTATGTCAACCGTCGCAGCGTGCGCATGTCGCACTGGTGTCGCGCTCTTGAGCGTACTGGCCGCAGCCTGCGGCGGCGGGTCGGCGCCGAGCGCACCGACGGCCGTCAACCCACCACTCGCCGAACCCCCGAGCGAGAACCAGTTGTTCCGGGTCGCCGTGCTGCTCAGTGCGGCCAGCGTGCCCGCCGACGGCGACGTTCAGCGCGTGCTCGCGCGCGCAAGTGACATCCTGTTCCAGAAGACCGGCGAACGCATGTCGCAATCGGACCTCGTCGCCGTCGGAGCGGGATCGCCGTTGTCACAGGCGGTGGTTTACGTCAACGCACACGAATCGTCGCCGCCCGATGGCGTCCTCGCCTTTTCCGACGATTTCGTGGCTACGACCTACGGCGGCTATTCGCAGACCTTTGCGCTGCCTCCCGGCAACGTGAACCGCTTCCCTTCACCGGTTGTGGGGGAGTACCGCGGGTATCTCGCGGTTGTGGACTTCTTCCACAAGTACGCGCGCTGTGGCTACGACAGCGCGGGCAACCGCACCCGTGACCGGTCGGGCGGAGGCGAGTGTCGCAACCGATCGGGACTCACGTGCATCAACAACGGGCGGTACTGGATGTGTCCGGACGCGTTGAACGACTTGTACGCCGATCCGGACTACTTCACCGGCTGCAGCGCGGTTCACGAATTCATGCATCCATTCGGCACGGAGGGCAACTTCGACCACTATGGCACGGCCCAGTGCGTGGCGCGCACCGGCATGTCTCAGGTTGACGCGCAAAGCACGGCGTTGTTCCAGCAGAATTGTGGAATGTGTCCCGATCTATACGGCAAGTTCCGGCATCGCTGAGAAGCGGCAGACCCGCTCAGCGCACCGCGGTCGTGGTCGTCGTTTTTTTCGTCGCGTCCTCGAGCGCCTTCCACTCGGGTGGCTTCACGTTGAGCAGGTGCCGCGCGAAGAAGTCGAAGCGCTTGTGATCGCCGTAGGCGCCGCCGGAGCCGTGCCCCATCCCCGGCACCACGAGGAGCTCGAAATCCTTGTTGTGCCTGATCAGCTGATTGACCACCTGCATCGTCGATGACGGATCGACGTTCTGATCCATCTCGCCGACGACGAGCAGCACCTTTCCCTGGAGGCGATGCGCGTTGTCCACGTTGGACGACGCGGCGTAATGCGGGCCGATGGGCCATCCCATCCACTGCTCGTTCCACCAGATCTTGTCCATCCGGTTGTCGTGGCATCCGGCGGAGGACACCGCGGCCTTGTAGAACTCCGGATGGAACAGCAGGCCGCCGAGCGAGTTCTGGCCGCCAGCCGACGTCCCATACACCCCGACGCGCGTGATGTCGTAATACGGGTACTTCGCCGCGACCGCCTTGTGCCACAGGATGCGATCGGGGAAGCCGGCGTCGCCGAGGTTCTGCCACGCGATGTCGTGGAATGCCTTCGATCGATTGTTCGTGCCCATGCCGTCGATCTGCACGACGATGAAGCCGATCTCGGCCTGCGACTGCATCGCGTTGTACGCCTGGAATGACTTCGGCACGAAGGAGCTTTGCGGCCCGGCATAGATGTTCTCGATGACCGGGTATTTCTTCGCCGCGTCGAAGTTCGTCGGGCGGTAGATGACGCCCCAGATATCGGTCTTTCCGTCGCGTCCTTTCGCGACGAAGACTTCGGGCGCCTTCCATCCGGCCTTCACCAGCGCGCTGTGATCCGCTTTCTCGAGCTCCAGCACGAGTGACGCATCAGACGCGCGATGAAGCTCCGCGACCGGCGGCAGGTCGCCGCGCGAGTAGGAATCGACATAGAACTTCCGGTCCGGCGAGAACGTCACGCCGTGATTCGCGTCCACCGTCGTCAGCGCCGTCAATCCCGTGCCATCGAAGTTGATGCGGTAATAGTGGACGAAGTACGGGTCCTTGCCCGGATACATGCCGCTCGCGGAGAACCAGATCTGCCGCTTGTCCTCGTCCACCGTGACGACTTCGCGGACGACCCATTCGCCCTTCGTGATCTGGTTCTTCACCTGGCCGCTCTTGCCGTCGTACAGATACAGGTGATTCCAGCCGTCGCGCTCGGACATCCAGATGACTTCCTTGCCATCGCCGATGTCGCGCCGGTACTTCTTGCCCGAGTAGCAGAAGAACGTCTTCGGCTCTTCGCTGATGACGGCGCGCGTCTTGGCCGTCTGCGCGTCGATCTCGATCACTCGAAAGACCTGATGGCCGCGCTGGTTGTACTCGAAGGTGACGGCGGAGCTGTCCTCGCGCCACGCGAGCCGTGAGTTGTCGTATGCGTTCGGGAACAACGCGTTGTCCACGAACATCTGCTTCTTCGAAGCGACGTGGAACAGCACCGGCGACTCGACGTCCAGCACGTCGCCCGGCTTCGCATACTGCAGCGTCGAGTGCTTCGGCTGGAGCTGGTCCTCCGGCGAAGAGGCGACGTAATGCACGTAGCGGCGGTAGCCCGGCTTCACCTTGTAGGCAGCAATCTTCTGCGAGTCGGGCGACCACTCGATCGTCGCGGGATCGTAGTAGCCGCCTTCGGAACCATCGGTGCTGAGCAGTGTCACGTCGCGCTTGCCGACTTCACGAATCGCGACGTTGTAGTTGTTGGCGAACGCCTCGAGCTTGCCGTCGGGCGAGCGCTTCGGCTCCGCCGCGTGGACGTCCGATTCCGGCCGCACGGGACCCGCAAGGCCGCCGCCGCCGGTCCCGCGCCCGCGGCCGGAACCACGGCCGCGTCCCTCGGCCGGAGGGCGGCACGTGTAGGTATCGAGCGAGCAGCGCCATGTCGGCGTGTCGGGGCCAAAGAGCGGAGCGCCCGCGCGTCCACCGCCGCCACCACGTCCCGCCGGACCCTCGCTGACGACGAACTGAATGCCACGGCCGTTGTCGATGTACGCGAACTGATTGAACGGCAGCGTGACCGCCGTGATCGGCCGCTTGAGCGCCGTCGCTAGCGACGCCGCCAGCTTGGCGTGGTCGAACGCCGGCGTCTTGGCCGCTGCCTCGGCGTCGACGGCGATGAACTCGTGTCCGCCCGTGACGGTCTTGCGATACCAGAAGCGGTTCGTCCGCTCGATCCACCGGGCCGTCTCCGCGGCATTCACGACGAGCCTGTCGTACTTCTCGCGCAATCCGGTCGCGCGCTGATAGTCGGGAATCGTGCCCTGTGCGGCGAGCTGTCCCGTCGCGGGCAGCAGGCCGATCGCCAGGACGGATACGCAGAGGACACGGGTCATGTTCATGGTGGGCGATTCTACTGTCTGCGAGGGTTATCCGCCTATAAGTTCGCCGGCTTGAGCGCAGCGTCTGTCCTTGGCCTTGGCCGTTGGCCCTTGGCCGTTGGCCCTTGGCCGTTGGCCTTTGGCCCTTGGCCTTTGGCAGGCCGCTCTTTTTCATTGGCCTGCCGGCGTTTCCCAGTGTCCCGATTCGGCAGAACGAACGATGGCGTCGATGCACTCCATGTTACGGACGGCATCCTCGAGCGGCACAGGCGTATCGGTGCCATCGAGAATCGCCTTCGAGAACAGGTCACCCTGGATCGTGTACTGGTCGCAGACCTCGAAAGGAATCTCTTGCTCGTCGAGAAAGATGCGGCACGGTCGATCCGGTGGAGCATTGAACGGGATCTCGATCTCGATCCGGCCGCTCGTGCCGAGAATGTGGATCCGCTGATACGCCGCCATTTGCGTGCTGCACGTGCCGGCCGAATGCGCGCCGCCGAAATCGAGCAGCATCGACGCCATCGTGTCGATGCCGAACCGCGGATCCGTGTCGAGCACTCCGATGACGCGCTGCGGCTCCCGCTCGAAGATGAAGCGTGAGGTGTTGATCAAATAGCAGCCGATGTCCATCAGCCCGCCGCCACCGAATTCGGGCACGTTGCGGATGTTCGACGGGTCGTCGTTGAAGTAGCTGAAGTAGCCGAGCATCGACCGCACGCGTCCGATGCGGCCGTCGCGCACGAGGTCGCGCGCCCTGAGCCACTGCGGATGCGTCCGCACCATGAACGCTTCCTCGATGCGCACGCCGGTCCGATCGCGCACGCGGAGCAGTTGCCGTGCCTCCGCGGCGCTCAACGCAATCGGCTTCTCGCACAGCACGTGCTTGCCCCGCTCCGCCGCCTGCGTGGTCCAGGGCACGTGCAAATGGTTGGGCAGCGGATTGTAGACCGCGTCGATCTCCGGATCGTCGAGCAGTTCGTCGTACGAGCCATACGCCTTCGCGATGCCAAGCGGGCCCGCGGCGGCGTCCGCCCTGGCGCGATCGCGCGACGCGATCGCCGTCACCGCCGACCAGCGGCCGCGCTGCATCGCAGGGATGACTTTCTCCGTCGCGATTTTGGCGACGCCGAGCACGCCCCAGCGAATCTTGTCCATCTTCTTTATGGTTTATGGCGCGTGGGGCCCCACCCCCAGGCGCTCTTGCTCGGCGGCCGCGCTACGCGCGGCTTCACTCCGTCGCCTCGCGCGGGCTGTGGGCACGATCTACCCCTCGCGGAACCTGCAGATCTTATCCGGAAGTGGCCGCCGGCGCGTCGAACTCGCGGTAGCATAGGCGCCCGGACGAGGACAGCCCTATGCGCGATCTGATCGCCGAACCGGTGTCACGCAAGCTCCGCATCTTCGCCTTCGATCCTGGCGTGTCGGCGCAGTTCGACCTCGCCAGCATCGGCGAGATCACGATCTCGATCCCGTGGGAGCGCGACCTGGAGCCCGGGCCCGTGGGCGAATACATCGAAGTCGTCGATGCCGACCCGGCCAGCGGCGCGTTCTACAAGCCGGTCGATCTGAACGAACAGTGGGTGCTGGCGCAGAATGGCGTCGCGCCGTCGGAGACCAACCCGCTCTTTCACCAGCAGATGGTCTACGCGGTGGCGATGACGACGATCGGGCACTTCGAACAGGCGCTCGGGCGCGTTGCGCTCTGGTCGTCGCGGCGCGACGACAGTCCCGATGCGGAAGCGCAGTTCGTCCGGCGACTGCGCATCTATCCGCACGCGCTGCGCGATCGCAACGCCTACTACAGCCCGGAGAAGAAGGCGCTCCTGTTCGGCTACTTCCCGGTCGAGCGCAAGGACGCCGCCAACACGCCGGGCACGCTCGTGTTCACGTGTCTCTCGCACGATATCGTCGCGCACGAGACGACGCACGCGCTGCTCGACGGCGTGCATCCGCGGTTCAACGAGCCGCACAACCCCGACGTGCTGGCGTTCCACGAGGCGTTTGCCGACATCGTCGCGCTGTTCCAGCACTTCTCGTATCCGGGGATCCTGCGCGACCAGATCGCGCGCACGCGCGGCAATCTGGCGACAGAGAACCTGCTCGGTCAGTTGGCGCAGCAGTTCGGCCGCGCGTCGGGCCGGGGCGCCGCGCTGCGCGACGCGCTGGGCGGCATCAACCGCGCCACGGGAGTGTGGGAGCAGAGACAGCCGGACGTCAATGCGCTCGACCGCACGAGCGAAGCGCACGCGCGCGGCGCGATTCTGGTGGCGGCGGTGTTCGGCGCGTTCCTGAAGGTCTATCGCGCGCGCACGGCGGACCTCTACCGCATCGCGAGCGAGGGCACGGGCGTGCTGCGCGCCGGCGAGATTCCGCCCGACCTCTCGACCCGGCTCGCCGAGGAGGCGGGACGCGTGGCGCAAAACGTTCTGCAGATGTGCATCCGCGCCATCGACTACTGCGCCCCGGTCGGCATCACGTTCGGCGACTACCTGCGCGCGATCGTCACGGCGGATCACGACCTGAATCCGGAGGATCCGTGGGGATACCGGCTGGCGTTCGTCGAGAGCTTCCGCCAGTGGGGCATCCATCCCGAGGGGATGCACAGCATGTCGGTCGAGAGCCTGCTGTGGCCGGATCTCGCCACCGCCCAGGACACGGTCAGCTCGCTGTTCACGGAGGAGCAGCCGACCGACTCGCCGGAGCAGATGCGGCCGTCGGTCTCCGCGCGCAAACCGCAGGAACGGCTGCGGCCGTGGACTCTCGAGAGCGATCGCCACGCGACCTGGGAAGGGATCGAGTTCAACGCGACGGTCCTCTGGGGCTGGTTGATGAAAGGGAAGGGGCGCGCGCTGCTGCACGCCATCGGCCTGGTCACCGACGAAGACAATCCGCCGCCGACGGTGTTTCGCTCGCGCAAGAGCGGCAGCGTGGCCGTCGAAGTGCACTCGGTCCGCACTGCGCTGCGAAGATCCCCGCGCGGGGCGACGGTCTCCGACCTCGTCGTCGAGATCACGCAGCGGCGGCGCGGGTATTTCGAGCGCGACGAGCAGAAGAAGATGGACGCGCCCGGACAGGCGCCGCTGAACGATCAGCCGTACGACTTCAAGTACCGCGCCGGCTGCACGCTTCTCATCAACCCTGTGACGATGGAAGTGCGGCGGGTGATCAGGACCCGCGGGACGATCGCCGACAACCGCGAGCTGGAGCGCGTGCGCCGGTTTCTCGTGGACGGCGGGCTCGAGCCGCCCAATGCGTTCAATCGCGCCCGCGATCTCGTCAATGCGCGTGAGCCGTTTGCGCTGCTCCACCGCGGCGCGGAGGTCTGAGCATGGCGCGCCTCCTTCCGCCACCCGACGGCGTGGTCGTTCGCATGTATCGCATCGGTCACGGCGACTGTTTCCTGCTCGCGTTCCCGACGGAGAACGTGGCCGAGCCGACCTACGTCCTGATCGACTGCGGCTACAAGCCGGGCTCGTCGCAGTTCATCAACACGACCGCCAAAGCCGTCACCACCAGCATCCGTGAGGCGACCGGCGGGCACATCCACGTTGCCGTGATCACCCACGAACATCAGGACCACGTCAACGCGATCTCGGAGACGAACTTCAAGAACGTCACCATCGGCGAAGCGTGGTTTGCCTGGACCGAGGACCCGACCGATGACCTCGCGAACGACCTGAGAACGGCGTACAAGGACAAGTTGATCGGGCTGCTCGCGGCACGCAATCGCCTGCACGCGGACGGGGACACGAAGACCGCCGCGAAGATCGATCGCTTCCTCGCGTTCGAATTCGGCGGCGAGGACGAGGCGTTCGATGCGGCCGCGGCGAAGACGCTGCTGTCGGCGGCCGCGAAGCCGGAAAACTCGAAGAACAAGCAGTCGATGAAGCTGTTCAAGACGCGCGCATCCGAAGGACCGAAGTTCCTGCGGCCGCACGAGGACTGCCGCGTCCTCCCCGGCGTCGACGGCGTTCGCGTGTTCGTCCTGGGACCGCCGCGCGACGAGAAGGCACTCAAGAGCCTGGATCCCGAGGGCGAGGAGGAATTCCATCTCGCGGCAGCGTCACCGGTCGCGTACTTCGGCGCCGCTGCGCGCGCCGCCGAGGCCGGCACCACGCCGCGGTCGCCGTTCGCGCCGCGGTATTGCCTGCCGTGGAACGAAGCGCGCGAGGATCGGACGTCGCCGTATGCGGCATTTCTGACGATGCATTATGGAAAAGACGGCGATGCCCCGTCAGGATCGTGGCGGCCGCTCGAGACGCCAAGTAACGCTCCCTGGCGACGCATCGATCGCGACTGGCTGTACTCGGTCGAGCAGCTCGCGCTCGACATGAACGACTACACGAACAACGCCAGCCTGGTGCTCGCCTTCGAGCTCGGACGCGGCGGGAAAGTACTGTTGTTCGCGGCCGATGCGCAGCGCGGCAACTGGCTGTCGTGGAGCAACAAGAAGTGGACCGAGGGCGACCGCAAGGTCACCGCGAAGGATCTGCTCGCGCGCACCGTGCTGTACAAGGTCGGACACCACGGCAGCCACAACGCGACGCTGAACGGGACCGTCAACGAGCCGTACCCCAATCTCGGCTGGATGGCGCAGGGCGATCACGGGCGCGAGTTCACGGCGATGATCACCGCCGTCAGGGCGTGGGCCGAGACGCAGGACGGGTGGGACCATCCGCTCCAGGCGATCAAGGACGAGCTGCTGAAGCGGGCCGGCGGCCGCGTGTTTCAGACAGATACCGATCTGGACAAGATGGCGATGGCGCCGGAAGGCTCGGAAGCCGAGTGGGAGGCATTTCGGAGCCGCACGACCGGCACGACGCTCTTCTTCGATTACACGGTGAAGATGACGTGACGCGTGCGGTAGCATGCACGCCATGCGTCGACATGTGAGCCGCCGCGACGCCCTGAAGCGCCTGAGCGCCGCCGGCGCCGGTGTCGTGTTCAGCGGCGGGATCATCCGCGGACAGTCATCACCCATTGTCATTGCCGGAAAGCCGGTCGAAATCGCGATCGCAGCGGTGAGCCGCTCCACCGTGCGAATCACGGTGCTGGCGCTCGAGGGCGGCAAGCCGCTTCCGTTTCCCAATCACAACGCGCTCGTGCGTGCCGCCGACGGCAAGCCGATCGGACGGAAGCGCGGGACGTTCGCGCCGGTTCGCGCCGGCGATCTCTCGGTGCGCTTCACCGTCGATCCGCCAACACTCCACGTCGAGAACGCCGCGGCGCAGACGGTACAGCGATTGACGATGAGCCCGAGCGGCTCCACGGTGTCGTTCCTGCTGCCGAAAGGCCCGCTGCTGGGATTCGGGGAAGGGGGGCCACAGTTCGACAAGAAGGGCACCACCGATCGCATGCGCAACGGACAGGGCGGCTACCAGCTGCGCACGCACGGCGGACGCGTGCCGATTCAGTGGCTCGTCGGCACCGACGGGTGGGGCATGTACATCCACCAGCCGGTCGTCGTTCCGACGGGCCCGCGCGCCGCGGACGGACGCGCCCTTCCCGGGTCCGAACCCGCGCCGTCGGGCCTGTTCGACTTCACCGGAACCGAAGGCACGATGACGCCGAGCGGCGATCTGCTGCCGTTCGACGTCTTCATCACCGCATCCTCCGATCCCAAGGTCATCCTCGCCGAGTACGCCCGGATCACCGGCTTCGCGGAGCTGCCGCCGAAATGGGCGTTCGGCTACATGCAGTCGCATCGCACGCTCGGCGGCCCCGACGAGGTCATGTGGGTGGCGCGAACGTTTCGCGCGAAGAAGCTGCCGTGTGACGGGCTCATCTATCTCGGCACCGAGTTCACGCCGTCCGGGTGGAACACGCGCAACGGCGAGTTCGAGTGGAAGAAGGAGAACTTCCCGGATCCGAAGAGGATGATCGACGACCTGCACGCACAGCACTTCAAGGTCGTCCTCCACGTCGTCATCGAAGGGCGTCGCATGAGCGGCGCGGTAACGGATCCGTGCACGCCGGACAAGGCGGTACCGAGCGGAAGGACGCCCGACAACCGCTGGCCCGAGGACCGCTCGGTGCCGTGCTACTGGCCCTATCACAAGCCGCTGTACGACCTCGGCGTCGACGGATTCTGGCCCGATCAGGGCGATGGCCTCGACGCGCCGTCGCGGCTCGCGCGCATCCGCATGTATTGGGAAGGCGAGCGGCTCTATCGGCCCAACCATCGCGCCTTCGCGCTGCACCGCAACGGCTACGTCGGCATGCAGCGCTACGGCGCGTTCCTCTGGTCGGGCGACGTCTACTCGACTTGGGAGACACTGAAGACGCACGTGCCGGTAGCGGTGAACACCGGACTCTCGGGCATTCCGTTCTGGGGCACCGATATCGGCGGCTTCGTCCCCACGCCCGAGTACACCGGCGAGTTGCACGTGCGGTGGTTCCAGTTCGGAGCGTTCTGTCCGTCGTTCCGCGCGCACGGCCGCACCTGGCATCTGCGGCTGCCGTGGGGATGGAATACCGGCAAGCTCGGACACGAGGAGCTGCGCGGCTACACCGGCGGCGCCGGGCATCCCGACCCGAGCGAGCTGCGTAACCCGCGCGTCGAGCCGATCGTCAGGAAGTACCTCGAGCTGCGATACCGATTGCTGCCGTACACCTACACGGTGGCGCGAGAGTGCAGCGACACGGGACTGCCGATGATCCGCGCGCTGTGGCTGCATCACGCCGACGATCCGCAAGCGGTCGTGCGCGGCGACCAGTTCCTCTGGGGCCGCGACATCCTGGTGTCACCTGTCGTCGAGAGGGGCGCGACGAGCCGTCGCCTCTATCTGCCGCGCGGCTCGTGGTTCGACTTCTGGACCGAGGAGAAGCTGCAGGGCGGACGCGAGATCGACCGCACCGTCGATCTCGAGACGATGCCACTTCACGTGCGCGCGGGCACGCTCATCGCGCTGGCGCCGATCAAGCAGTATGTCGAGGAGCCCGTCGATGCGCCGACGTCGCTCGTCGTCTATCCAGGCGCCGACGGCGTGTCGGCGATCTATGAAGACGACGGTGTCACGTTCGATCACCGCAAAGGGGTGTTCATGCGCATCGAGATGGCGTGGCGTGACGCGGACCGGCGTCTGACGCTCCGCCTCGCCCGCGGCTCGCGCATGCTGCCGCCGTTGCGCCGCGCCTTCGACGTCCGCGTCGCCGGTGAGAAGCAGATGAAGCGCGTCGTGTTCGAGGGGAAGGCGGTCGAGGTCAAGCTGTAACCGCCTGGCACGATCTTTTCGCTTGCGTCGTCTCCGGCGACGATGCCATCGTCGTCGTCAGAGGGGTCGGACCACGGAGTGGCAGGAGGATCGCTCTGTGTCCCGTTCGCGTGAGAATCGATTGAGTCGTGACTGGTGGCTCGGGATGACGACGGCTGAGTACCTGAAAACACCGGAAACGGTAGTTCCGCAGGAACTGGCCTACGGCGAGTTTCGCGTTGCGGAGTCTCCCTCCGTCACGCATCAGCGCGCTGTCGGCTCGATCTTCCGGCTGCTCGCGTCCTTTGTCGACGCGCACAAGCTCGGCGAAGTCGTGTTGTCTCCGATGGACGTCATTCTCGACTTTGATGCCGGAGTCGTCGTCCAGCCGGACATCCTCTTCCTGTCGGCGGCGCGATCGCACATCGTCGCCGACCGCATACATGGCGCACCGGATCTCGTCGTCGAAGTGCTGTCACCGTCGACGCGGATCGGCAAGCTGGACGAACACCTGGCCTGGTTCGCTCGCTACGGTGTCCGCGAGTGCTGGCTCGCGAACCTGCCGCAGCGGAGCGTCGAGGTGATCGGCTTCGAGGACCGGACGATGGCGCGGCGGACAGCCTTCTTCTACGACGAAGCAGTCCTCAGCGAGGTGTTGCCGGGGATCGGGTTGAAGCCCGTCGACGTGCTCGGCTTCTACTGAAGCGCCTCCGGCGGTATCAGAGTTATCTCAGCCTTCCTCAGCGAACCGTCACGACTCCTCCCCCGGCGGCGCGTAGTGTATGTAGGAAGGCCCACCACGAGGAGGGTTTCATGCATCGCGCGCGCGTCGTTCTCAACTTTCTCATCGTCGGCGCGTTGACCGCTGCGGTCTCCGCGCAAACCGCGAAGCCCGGTCCAGCGCCGGCGTCGAGGATGCGAGTCGGCGTCTTCGACTCCCGCATGGTGGCGCTGGCCTATTACAACTCCGCCGAGCACAGGACGTTCGTCCGGCAGTTGATGTCCGACCTGGACGCGGCGAAAAAGGCCGACAACAAGACGAGGATCGCGGAGCTGGAATTCCAGGGCCCCGCGCTCCAGAACCTCATGCACTATCAGGTGTTCAGCAACGCCTCGATCCCGAACATCACCGCCAAGCTGCAGGACGACCTCGCTCGCATCGCCCGTGAGCAACGCGTCGGCGTCATTGTGTCCAAATGGGACCTCGCGTATCGCGACCCGGATGTCGAGTACGTGGACGTGACGGACGCGCTCGTCGAGCGTTTCCATCCCGACGAGAAGATCCGAAAGTGGATGGCGGAAGGCAAGGGCAAGGAGCCGATTCCGCTGTTCGAAGCGGTCATGACGCTGCGGCCGGAGCGGTGACAGAGGCAGCGAGGCGGAACCGAAGTTCCGCCCTGCAGGAGAGAGGCTCGCTAGTTCCCGAAGTAGAAGATCACGCCGACGGCGCTTCTCGGCGACCACGTCTTCGTCGTCGACTTGTTGCTCGAGATTGGCGTGTCGATTTCCGACGTCGAGCGGCTGAAGCCGTAGCCGATCTCGCCGAAGACGCTGAACCTGCGCGCCGGCGCGTACTGCGCGCCGAAGCTCGCGCTCACTGAGAAGGCACGGCTCTCGACCGGCGTCGCGTTGCTGCTAATCTCCGACGACGCCCAGCCGTAGTTGAAGCGGGGAGCGACGTAGGGCCGGACGTTGTCGATCTTTCCCCGATACCAGAGCACGCTGGCCCCCACGCTCAACGAGTCGCTGTCGCCGGACGAGGAGCGCCCGAAGACGGACGACTCGGACTCCCCAGAGGCGTGCGTGAACGCGACCTCGGGCCGAATGGCGAGCGTGTCCGTCGCGTGCCAGATGAAGCCGATGTTCGTCGGGAAGCCCATGACCAGACCGGTATGGCCACGCTCCTGGGCGAGAGCGGTGCAGGGAACGAGCATGATGGCAAAGAGGATGATGGGCAGGAGGCGCGCTTTCATGTCGGTTCTCCAAGGCAGCAGGCAGCTTGCATGACCTTCATTACGACGCGCGGGCAGGGCATGTTGCGCCTAGCGGATCCGCCAGCCCTTGACCGGCCCCGGATTGAAGAACTGCTCCGGCTGGACGATGCCGTCCTTCTTGAAGACGAGACCGTCCTTCATCACGAACACCACCTTACGCAGCGCGTCGATCGACTCCAGCGGATTGCCATCGACGGCGATCATGTCAGCGGCGAGCCCGGTGCGGATCGGGCCGCGAGTGCTTTCCGTCTCGCTGACCTTGTAGCCGTTCGTCGTCATGGCGCGAAGGATGTCGCGGGCGGGAATGCCAGCGGCTTTCCACGTCTCGATGAACTCGATAGCCACGGCGCCGCGCGGCTTGCCCGGCACCCAGTAATCGGCGTCGGTCGAGAACGTCAGCGGCACCTTGAGGTCGTACGCGTTCTTCAGCATCTTCACCGTGCGCTCGTACCGCGGCTTTGTCGTGTGGCCGGTGAGCGAGATCGGCGTCTCGGTTCCCGCGCGCCACACGCCTTTCTGCGCCATCAGACGGTGGTTCTCTTCCGTCATGCCTGAATCGTGGGCGATGGACCAGACGCCGCCCTCGATGGCGCGCCGCACGCCCTCCACGGTCTGGCAATGTGCCTCCACCTTCATCCCGGCGCTCGCCGCCTCCTTCACCACCAGCGTGATGTCGTCCACGGAGTAGCCCCACGGCTTGCAGTCCGCGCAGATCTTGATCACCTTCGCGCCGAACAGCATGTTCTGGCGCACGGCCTTGACGATTTCGTCCGGCGTGTCGGCATCGAGATATTCGGGATAAACGATGTTGTGGTCCTTCGCCATCTCGGGCGTGGGGAAGAACTGGCCGCCCATCGAGCCGATGATGATGCCGGAGTTGATGATCGTCGGTCCGGGCACCCAGCCCTGCTCGAGGCCGACACGCAGCGCCGTGTCGGCATAGTTGCCGTTGTTCCCCATGTCGCGCACGATCGTGAATCCCGCCGACAGCATCTGGATGCCGTTCGAGACCGCCTGGATCGCGCGCAGTGCCGTCGAGTCGAGCACGTAGGTCAGGTAGTAGACGTTGTTCTCCGGCACGTCCTTGTAGGTGAGCGCGAGGTGGTTGTGCGCGTCCACGAGACCGGGCAGCACCGTGAGCTTCGACAGGTCGATGACGGTGGCGCCCTGCGGGATCGGCACGTTGCCGCCGACGGCCGTTATGCGGCCGTTCTCGACGAGGATGATCTGGTTGGCCGCCGCGGTGCCGGCGTCCGGATCGATCAGCCGGCCGGCACGGATGGCCGTGACCTGGGCGGCGCCCAGCGAGGGGAACAGCAGGACGAGAACAAGCGCGAAGACGCGTCGCATGATCGGCTCCTCGGAGAAAGGAGCGAACAGCTTACCGCGTCTTCACGCGGATAATCGACAGCGAGTAGGGTGGGAACGTGTGCGTGAATGGCGGCGACGGAACGGCAATCGCCGACGTCTTCGGCACGATCTTCCGCGGCTCCTCGAATGTGTTCTCGTCGGTCGGCGCCCCGGAGGTGAGCACCGTGACGGTCCCCTGGGGCGCGAGCGTATTGACGCCGGCCACGTTCACCTTGACGTCGGCCGCGGTGTCCGAGCTGTTCACCACCTTGAGCACAATCTCGCCGGCACGCTCGTCACGTCCGGCGATCGCGAGCACGGTGTCCACGCGGGGAAGCGTTCGCTCCTGCAGCAGCTTGCCGTCCAGGAACGCCTTCACGGTGCGGTCGCGCACCTCGAGCCGGACATCGTACCAGCGTCCGGTCTCGACGCTGTGGTTCATCGCCTCGCCGACGATCGCGTCGTTCGTCTGAATCGCCGTGCGACGGTTGTTCCAGCCGCCGACGTTCCACTGCACTCGGCGTCCGTCAGCGAAGCCGGCGCCGACGACGAATCCTTCCGCGCCGGAGAGCTTGCGCGCCTTCAGCGTGATCGTCAGGTCGCGCCAGCCGTCCCTGCCGAACGCCGTCCATGAGGTGGTGTTCTCTGTCTGGCGATACGCGCCCTCTGCCGGCGTCCAGTTGCCACGGCCGGGACCACCCCCGCGCCCGCGCTGGGGCTCCCAACCCTCGGCGCTGTTCGCGAAGTCCGATCTGTAAATGACCTGGCCGTTCTCCTCGATGACGATGTCCTTGTATTCTGCCGACGTGTTGTAAGTGCCGAGGCCGATGCGGCCGGTAATCGGCTTCGACGCCGCCGGCTGGTACTGCACTGTCGTCGGCAGATTGACGTCCGGCCGGTTCTCGGCGAACAGCTTGTTCGCGTAGTAGGTCGCGCGCGCGTACGAGCGGCTGGCGTCGAAGTGGATCATGTTGACCGGCCAGTCGCGGTCGTTGACGTTCTCCAGCAGCGGCGCGTAGCTGCCCATGGTGACGAGGTCGGAGTTCTTCTCCATGCTCATCATGTAGGCCGCGTCGTTGAGCATCGCCAGCACGTTCCCGCGGCCGACGCCGGCGTTCGTGGCGAACTCGCCGATGTAGAGCTCCCACCCCTGACGCTTGTAGGACGCGAAGCTGTCGAAGTTCTCGATCGCCCAGTGCACGCCCTTGTACGCGTGCTCGTCGACGATGTCGATCGTGCCCGCGGCGTCGACGAGACGCTGGTCGACGCCGGCGATCCACGAGCTGAGCGCGACTTTGATCTGGGGGTATTTCTCCTTGATCGCCTTGTAGAACTGCGCGACGCGCCGCCCGTAGCGGACGCCCTGCTGCTCGTTGCCGATCTCGACGTACTTCAGCGGAAACGGCTTGGGGTGGCCGTTTTTCGCGCGCACGGCGCCCCACTTCGAGGTCGTGGGGCCGATCGCATACTCAATCGCCTCGAGCGTGTCCTGGATCAATCCTGACACCGCGTCGTCTTCGAGGAACGTGCCGCTGCGGAAGGAGCAGGAGACGCCGACGTTCGCGACGTACAGCGCATCGGCACCGACGTCTTCCGCGAAGCGCAGGAACTCGTGGTAGCCGAAGCCGTCGGACGACCAGTAGCCCCACGGGCTGTAGGTGCCGACGCGGTCCTCGAGCCGGCCGATGCTGCGCTTCCACTGGGGCCGGCTCTCGATCGTGATGCCTTCGGCGAAGCAGCCGCCGGGCCAGCGGATGAATGCCGGCTTCAATCCGGCAATCAGCTCGGCGAGATCCGGGCGCGGGCCGTTCGGCTGATTGCGCCAGGTGTTGACGGGGAAGAGCGAGACAAAATCCACCCACACGCGGCCCGGCGAGCCGAACGACAGCGCGAAGCGCGCTTTCGGGTCGCCCGCCTTCGCGGTCAGCGTCGCCTCGTACTTGCGCCACGACGATTCGGGCGTTGCGGTGAACGTGTGCGTGGCGAGGACGGAACCGTCCGCGCGCTCGAGCGTTGCCGTCAGCGGCCCGCGGAAGCTGCCGTCCGATCTCGCGTAGAGACTCAGCGTGTAGCTCGCGCCCGGCGTGACGTTGATGCCCCAGAATCCAGAGTTCAGAATCGCCGCTCGCCCCGCTGGTGTCACCGTCTTCACGTCGACGTGCAACGAGTGCGGCGTGGCCTCCGTCAGCGGCTCGACGTCGACGAGCGTCATCTCCGCAGCGGCGCCGCCCTTCACGTCCAGCGTCCAGGCCGGCGTTTCGCTGGTCACGTCCCACCGCAGCCGCCAGTCGCTCGGCTTGCCGGTGTCGAAATGCGGTGTGCGCGGCGGGACGACGAAGCCCTTTTCGAGCGTGCACGTCGGCGGCAGCCGCGAGTCCTCGAACCCGCGGTTCTGAATCAGCTCCGCGTAGAGGCCACCCTCGCCGGCATGGCTGATCTCTTCGAAGAAGATGCCGTAAAGGCTCGGCGCAATACGCGCGCCTGGTTTCGCCGCGTCAATCGTGATCGTGCCGGCGCTGCGCGGAGCGGGCTGTGACGGCACGGCAGCGGCTACCGCAAGTGTCGCCAGGATTGCAATCGGTATCGACGCCTTCTTCATTGGAGGCTCGTCTGGCCGACAGGAGCAGGGGAGAAGGGGAGCAACTCTTTCTTGTTCTCAAGAATAAAGATGCTCCCTTTCTCCCGTGCTCCTGTTGAATGCGCGATCTATCGAATCCGTACCCTGCTCTGTTCGTGCATGAACTGTTGCACGTACCACGGGCCGCCGGTGCCGCGGCCGGTCGAGCCGCTCGCTTTCCAGCCGCCGAACGGGTTGATGCCGGGCCAGGCGCCGGTGGTCGCGCCCGAGCGGCGGTTCGCGTAGGTGACGCCCGCCTCGATGCGATCGAAGAACGTCTGAATCTCCGCATCGTCCTCCGAGAAGATGCCGGCGGTCAGACCGTAAATCGTGCCGTTCGCGAGGTCGATCGCCTCGTCGAGCGACATCACCTCGGCGATGACGGTGATCGGGACGAACAGCTCTTCCTTGAACAGCGGGTGATCGACGGGCAGGCTGTCGATGAGCGTCGGTTCGACGAAGTAGCCGTGGTTGAACGGCTCCGTCATGATGCGATTGCCGCCGGTGAGGATCCGTCCGGCGTCGCGCGTCGCGCGCGCGACCGCGTCTTCGAATGTTTTCACGGCGGCCTCGTTGACGACTGGCCCCATCCAGACATCGCGTTCGAGCGGGTTACCGATCTTGATCCGCCTCGTCTTCTCGACGAGCAGTTTGATGAATCGATCGCGGACCTCTCTGGAGACGTAGACGCGCGAACAGGCGGAGCACTTCTGCCCTTGCGCGCCGAACGCCGAGCGGAACACGCCGTCCGTGGCCTTGTCGAGATCGGCTTTCGCCGTGATGATCGCCGGGTTCTTGCCGCCCATCTCGATGATCACGGGGCGGGGCATCGGGCGCGAGCCGTTCTCGCGGAGCAGCTTCATGCCGACCTCCATCGAGCCGGTGAACACGATGCCGTCGATGCCGGGGTTCTCGATCAGTTCCTGGCCGGCCGTCCGGCCCGGGCCGGTGATGAAGTTGAAGACGCCGGGCGGCAACCCGGCCTCGATCGCCATCTCGTTCATCTTCGCGCCCATGAGCGCCGTGTCGGTTGCGGGCTTGAAGACGACGGTGTTGCCGGCGACGAGCGCCGCGCCCGCCGGGCCACCGGCGAGCGCCATCGGGAAGTTGAACGGCGAGATCACGGCGAACACGCCGTACGGCCGCAGCACGCTGGAGTTCTCCTCGTTCGGCCCGAGCGTGCCCATGGGCAAGTGATAACCCTGGTGCTTCGCGTACTCGTCGCAGTAGTAGTCGATGAGGTCCGCGGTCTCGACGACGTCGCCGAGGCACTCGAGGCGGTTCTTGCCGACCTCGTAGATCATCAGCGCCGACAGGTCGTACTGGTGCCGGCGGATCGCCTCCGCGACCTGCTTCACCCGCTGCACGCGCTCCCGCCACGGCAGGCCGCTCCACGCCGGGAACGCCGCGCGCGCCGCGGCAATCGCCTGCTGCACGTGCTCGCGTCCCCCCTGCTGGAAGCGGCCGAGGACGATGCGCGTGTCGATCGGGCTGCGATCGTCGAACTGTCCCGTGGCACTGACGGGGGTGCCGTTCACGTACATCGTGTACGTGCGCCCGAGCGTTCCCTTGACCCGTTCGATCGCGGCGTCGAACTCCGTATGGAGATTCGGATCCGCGCTCATCGTCGCGTACGTGATTCTTTGCGTCGCCATTCGAAGATTCTCCTGTCACGACGATCTTAATCCGGCGGGCTCTCAGGAATGAAGCAGCCAGCGATCCCAGTTGAAGGCGCGCACGATCTTGATCAGCTCGCGTGCGCAGTCCGAGACGTAGCCCTGCTCGCGGTAGATCATGAGCGTGCGGCGCGGGATCGACAGCTCGCGGACCGGGATGCGCGCCAACGTGCCGTCGCGCAGTTCCTGCCGCACCGTGACGCCGGGCACGATCGCCAGCCCGACGTCCTCCTGCACGAATCCCTTGATGTTCTCGAAGCTCCAGAGCTCCGCGACGATGCGGCAGCGGGTGCCGTGATGCTCGAACAGCCGCTGAATGACGTCGGAGGTCGAGTTGCAAAGATGGTGGACCACGAACTGCTCCGACCCGAGATCGCGGATACTGACGGCCGACCGCGACGCCAGTGGATGATCCGGCGCCGCGA
Organism: Vicinamibacterales bacterium; assembly: GCA_048594885.1. GTDB lineage: Bacteria > Acidobacteriota > Vicinamibacteria > Vicinamibacterales > 2-12-FULL-66-21 > JBMDXB01. The sequence goes on along the minus strand of JBMDXB010000150.1, from coordinate 86,339 downwards.
TGCACAGCATCTCATCGCTGTGCACCTCGACCGACTGCAGCTCGTGAAACACCGGTTCGTCCTTCACGAAGCCGACGTCCACTTCGCGGTCCATCACCTGGCGCGGAATCTCCGTCAGGCGACTGCGGTGAATACCGATCTTGATGTCGGGGAATCTCTGGAGGTAGTGTCGCAGCGGCGCGGGCAGCAGGTAGACGGCGGCAGACTCGTGTGCGGCGATCGAGAGCGTGCCGGCCTTCAGGCACTTCAGCTCGGCGACCTGTCGCATCGCCTCGTCACGCAGGTGGACCATGCGCCGTGCGTAATCGGCGAGCACGCGGCCGGCCTCGGTCAGCGACACTTCGTGAACGTCGCGCGCGAAGAGCGGTGAGCCGACCTCTTCCTCCAGCTTCTTGATGCTCTGGCTCACGGCCGGCTGCGTGCGGCACACGCGCTCGGCGGCGCGGGTGAAGGTGCGTTCCTCGACGACGGCGAGAAAATGTTCGAGCTGGAGCAAATCCATCGGCGACAGAATACGCAACAGGGAAAACGTTTACAACGGCCGGAAACGCGGCGGCCCGGGCGTTGCAACGTTCGGCCGCATGGGGGAGCGTGAGACCGCCGCTACTGATGAGTTGACGGCTGCGGAGCGCCGCGCCAACGTGATCCGGCTCGCGTTCGGCGGCAGCGAGCCGCGCTTCAACGAGTTCTGCCGCCTGATCCGCGAGGCGATTCCGCCCGCCACGGCCGTCGTGCTGCGGGGCAGCGCGGTGACGGGCGAGCGATGGAAGGACGGGGCAGGGTTCGACGCCGACGGACCGGGCAGCAGCGACCTCGACATCACGCTGGTGGGCGACACGGTGATTGGCCTGTTCAAGCTGACCGGGTTCTTCGTGCCCGGCGTGCACTCGCGGCCGCTCAGCGACGAGGATCCGGACATCGCTCCGGATCTCGTGCCGTTGCGTAGGCAATTGATGGAACTCGTCGGCAGGCCGGTGAACATCCAGGCGTCGCGCGACATCGTCATGCAGCTGCGCGGCGATCTGATCGGCCAGCCGTACCTCGTCCTGATCGACAAGGACGACAGCGCGTGCTCCTCAGAATCCTGAGCTACAACATCCGCCGCGGCGGCGCCGGCCGCGAGGATCATCTCCTCGCGGTGATCCGCGGCTGCAATCCTGACCTCGTGCTGTTTCAGGAGGCGCGCACGCCGGCGACGATCGCGAAGCTCGCCGCGTCGGCCGGCATGGCGCAGTGGGGTGCGGCCGACCGCACGTCGCTCGGCTTCATGAGCCGCAGGCCAGTGGCGCACCACGCCTGGCACCAGCCGCGAGTCTCGCGGCACGCGTTTCTGGAAATCGTCCCGTCAGGCACCGACAGCCGCATCTTCGGCGTGCATCTCGCCGCGGTGCATTCCGCATGGACCGAGCGCCGCCGCCTCTACGAGCTGCGCGCGCTGCTGTCCGCCATCGCGCGCCACCAGCATGGTCCGCATGTGCTGATGGGCGACTTCAACACGCTCGCCCCGGGCGAGCTGCTCGACATCCGTCAGTTGCCGGCCCGCCTGCGCACGCTGGTCTGGTTGAGCGGCGGTCGCATTCGCTGGCGCACCGTACAGAGCATTCTCGACAGCGGCTACATCGACGGCTACCGCACGCTGCATCCCGAGAACCCCGGATTCACGTTCCCCACGTGGAAGCCGCACCTTCGCCTCGACTACGCTTTCGTGCCCGCCGCCGCGCGCGGCCGTCTCCGGACCTGCGAAGTGGTCAATGGCGCTCACGCACTCACCGCATCCGACCATTTTCCTCTCTTCGTAGAGTTCGACACGGCATAGCTCCAGTCGATTGCGGATTGCCGATCGTCGATTGCGGATTGACGGGATTGGGGATTGGCGATTGGGATTGTTGATTGAGGATTGGATTGTCGATTGTCGATTGGGGAGTGGATTGTGGATTGTGGATTGTGGATTGGATTGAAGATTGAGGATTCGATTGACGATTGGGATTGAGGATTGGATTGGCGAATCCCCAATCCCCAATCCTCAATGCAATCCCCAATCGGTCAATCCCAATCCTCAATCCACAATCCCGTCAATCCGCAATCGACGATCGGCAATCCGCAATCGATCTAGCGCATCCCAAGCCCGCCCGTGATGTCGATCGTTTCGCCGACGAGATAGCCTGCGTCGTCGCTGGCAAGGAATGCGATTACCTTGGCGACCTCCTCGGGCGTCCCGGCGCGGCCGAGCGGGATCGTCTTCTCGATCGCGGCGAACGCATCCGGCGGGGTGAAGCGGGCGTGGAACTCGGTGTCGCCGATGAGCGCGGGGGCGACGCAGTTGACGCGGATGCCGTGCGGCGCCAGCTCGCGCGCCATGCCCTTCGACATCGCCATGATGGCCGCCTTCGCGGCGGCGTAGACGAACGCGCCCGGCCCGCCGCCGGTGTGCGCGGCGAGCGACGACATGTTGACAATGGCGCCAGCGCGGCGCGTCTTCATGCCGTCGACGACGGCCTGCGTGCACAGGAGCGTGCTCAGGACGTTGGCGTCGAGGACGTCGCGGTAGAGCGCCTCCGTCATCTGCTCGAGCGAGCGCCGCTCGATGAGATCACCTGCGTTGTTGACGAGGATGTCGACGCGGCCGAACTGCTGATGGACACGTTCGAACATCGCGCGCACGTCGTCAGCCCGGGTGACGTCGCAGCCGAACGCTTGCCCCTCGCTGCCGATCCGGCGAAGCTCTTCGACGAGCCGTTCGGCGCCCTCGCGGCTGCGGCGGTAGTTCACGACCACCGTCGCGCCGCGCCGCGCCAGCTCGATCGCGGCTGCGCGACCGATGCCGCCGCCAGCACCGGTCACCACCGCTACTTTGTCGTTCAGCATTCGTAGTGCAGCCCTTCAGGGCTGCTTCATGACGTCCGCGAGCGCCACCGGCGCCCCCTTGCGCGCTTTGCTGGTATCGGCCGCTTCCATGAACGCCATGATCTCGATCGTCTCTTCGATCCGCACAGGCGACTTGCCCGTACGGAAGAACTGCACGACCTCCTTGAGCAGGCCGTAGTAGCTCGATCGCTTGACCGGCTGCGCGTTGGGATCGCGCTCCGGCGCCGTCAAAATCGCCTTGCGTCCGTAGACCACCTGTCCGTACGTCGACGGGCTTTCCCGGTTGCCGCGGACGACGCCGATGCGTCCGTCCTTCCACTGGCCGACGACGACGTCCGCACCGGCGCTGTGGGTTCTGGTCACGCGCTCGCAGCCCGGGCCCATGAACGTGTAGAGCATCTCGACCGAGTGGATGCCGTACCAGAACAGATCCGGGTGATGAGGCTCGGTCGGCGCCGGCCCCCACGTCACCGCACCGAGCACCTCCTGCATCCGCGGATCCCGCTCGATCGCGACGACGTCGTCGTTGTAGCGGAGCGACGACGAGCTGAAGACGGGTGTGCCGGTCTCGCGCGCAAGGCGCGCGAGCTCGACCGCGTCCTTGACGCTCGCGGTGAACGGCTTGTCGACAAACAGCGGCTTGCGCGCCTTGAGCACCGGCCGCGCCTGCGCCAGGTGCACGCGGCCGTCGACGCTCTCGATCATCACCGCATCGACACGGCGAACGAGCTCGTCGATCGAGTCGACGAACTCGATCTTCCACTTGTCGCGCAGCTCGGCGCTGAACTTCTCGATTCGTGTCGCGCTCGCTTCCACCTCGGGGCTGCCCCCCTTGTAGGCGACGACGACACGCGCGCCGGGAATGTGATCGGCGCGCGACGGGTCGTTGAGGAGCTGCGTGAACGCACCAGCGTGCGAGGTGTCGATGCCGATCAACCCGATGCGGACTTCAGCCGGCACCTGGCCACCAACCGCCGCTGTCAAGGCGACCACCAGGACGATGACGGCTCTCTTCACTGTCGTTTCTCCATATGCACGACGCGGGACTCGGGACCCGAGACCCGGGACCCGGGACCCGGGACCCGGGACCCGGGACCAGGGACCAGGGACCAGGGACCTAGAAACTGACCCGCGCAGCAATCTGAAGTTGCCGCGACAGCCCATTCTGTCCCGTGATGGTCCCGAACGCCGAATTCGTCGGCGCCGTGTTCGGGTTTGCCAGGTTGACGGTGTTGAGCACGTTGTACAGCTCGAAGCGCGCCTGCAGCTGACGGCTGCCACCGAGGCTGATGTTCTTCAGCAACCCGAGATCGAGCAGCTTGTAACTGGGCCCGCGCACGTCTTCGAATCGGCTCGGCTGCGTGCGGACGTTGGACACGAGCTGTTCACCCGATACGCGATTGAAGGCCTCGACGTTGAACCAGCGGCGGTACGTCGGGTCGTCGATCGGCACGTCGGCGATCGACTTGCCGGAGGCGAACAGGAAATTGCCGAAGCCGAGCGGCGCGCCGCTCTGCATCTTGAAGATGTAGCTGACCTGCCAGCCGCCCAGCGCCAGGTTCTTCACGCCGCTCCACGCGCGCCCGTAGCGGCGGTTGCGGCCGAAGGGCAGCTCGACGAGCCCGCTCGACGTGAACGTGTGCCGGCGATCCCACGGGCTGATGACACGTTCCGGCTGTTCGTCGGAGTCGTTCAGGAATCCCGACGTGGCGGGGTTGTTGGCGGTCCCGGCCTGGATGATCGACCGCGCCCAGCTGTAGCCCGCCTGCACGGTGACGCCATGGGCCATGCGGCGCTCGACGCGCAGCTGCAGCGCGTTGTAGCTGGAGCTGCCGATGTTCTCCGAGGCCTGAATCGACGTGAACTGCGGATAGGGCCGGAGCAGCTGGCTGCGGGAGACGTTCGCGCCGTTGAGTCCCGTGCCCGGCAGCAGGCCGGCGAAGGGGTTGGTCACGTTGGTCGTCAGGAAATTGTTCGTGGCGTTGTCGCGCGTCGGCGACGTCGAAAGGTACTGCCGCGGCACCGCATTGAGCTGTCGCGTCACGGGCAGGTGCTCGCCCCACGATCCGACGTAGGTCGCTTCGACGAGCAGCTGGAACGGCAGCTCGCGCTGGATGCCGATCGACGAGCGGTGCGTGCGCGGCGTCCTCGGGTCGCCGAGGTACGGGAAGGACACGCCCTGGCCGACCGACGTCATGAGTCCGAGGCCGGACCCCACGGGTTCGAGCAACCCGTTCGGGAACGGGTTGGCGAGCGTGGCGACGAACGTCTGCCCGTTGTCGAGCGACGCCGTCAGCGACGTCGTCCGCGAGTAGCCGACCTGATTCACCGTGATCCGGTTGCTGCCCATCATGTCGTAGTAGAGGCCGTAGCCGCCGCGGATCGACGTCTGCGGCGTCACGAGCCAGGCGAAACCGGCGCGCGGCATGATGTTGCCGAGATTTCGCTCGAACGGCGCCTTCGGGCCGCCCGTGTCCGGGTAGAGCAGGCCGCCGCGAATCTTGAACTGGCTGACGGGCGCTTCGGGAATCGGATTGCGCGCGTAGTTCGCTTCCGCCGCCGCCGCGATCTGCGGCACGCCGCCGAAGTCGAAGCCGCTGATGAACTGATTGCCGGCCTCGCTCAGCGGGCCTTCGATCTCCCACCGCACGCCGAGGTTCAGCGTCAGGTTGTTGCGCACGCGCCAGTCGTCGTGCGCGTAGAGCGAGAGCACGCTGCTCGTCTCGCGATAGGCGGCGGAACGCTCCATCGATCCGCCGGTCGGCAGGCCGAGGAGGAAGGACGCCAGGTCTTGGCCCATCGGCGCCGCCGTCGAGTTGTCGAGTGGCCCGCGCGTCCACGTGGTGGAGAAGTTGATCTGCGGCGCCACGCCGCGCGGGAAGCGGCTCGCGTCCTCGATATAGCGCCGGTACTCGGCGCCGAATTTCGTGTTGTGCCCGCCGACGAGCCACATCAGGTTGCCGACGCCGGAGTAGACGTCGGTCGTGAACCAGCCGTCGCCCGACTCCCACCCACTCACGTCCTGAAAGTTGTCGAAGTCGATGAACGGCAGCGTCGCCAGGCTCTTCGACGGGATGAGCGAGAGCAGCGCCGGCGAGAAGCCAAGCGCGCCGAGATCCACACCCTGGCTGCGGCGGCGCTCGGGAAACAACTGCCGGGTGAAGCCGCCGCGCACGTTGATCAGCAGGTTGTTGCGCAGCGTATACGCATCGTCGACGGCGAGGATGCGGTTCTTGCGGTTGAGGAAGATGCCGGTGGCGACGTTGTCGAAGCGGTCGTCCTTTTCCTCTTCCCAGAAGTCCCAGCTGAACCGGCCGTACAGACGGTGCTTCGCCGAGAAGTTGTGGTCGACACGGCCGGTGGCCGTCCAGTACTCCTCGAACGCGACGGCGGTCGGGTTCTGGAAGTTGTTGCGGTTGTCCGCCGTCCCCTGAATGTTGGGCAGCGGATAGTACTCGAGGATCTTCTTGGCGATCGGATCGATCAGGTTCGCCGGGATGATGTTGCCGGTGAACGGGTCGCGCGTGAAGCGGCCGGCCTGCGTCGGATGGCGCCGCGTGCTGAACGGGTTGTAGATCTGGTACTGCGGCCCGAGCGCCAGCAGCTCCGAGAAGTCTCCGGTGCGCATCTTGGCCGTGGGCACCGTCAGGATCTGCGGCTGCGGTCCCTGCCAGACGTTCGCTTCGAAGTTGCCGAAGTAGAACGTCCGGTTCGCGCGGATCGGACCGCCGATCGCGCCGCCGAACCGGTTGTCGTCGTAGTCGCGCTTCGGGCGGTTGTTCAACTTGTCGAAGAACTGGCGGGCATCGAGCGCCGCTCCGCGGAACCACTCGTACGCCTGGCCGCGAACGGTGTTCGTCCCGCTCTTGGTCACGAGGTTGACGACCGCGCCCATGGCATTGCCGACGGCGGCGTCGTACGAGCTCGTGTGAATCTTGAACTCCTCGACCGACGCCGACGGCGGGCTGTAGGCGACGCGGTCGGCGGCGACGTTGGCGACGCCGTCGATCGTGAAGTCGTTGCGCTTGTCGCCGGCGCCGTCGCTCGAGAACTGCGACAGGCCGTTGTTGAAGGCCGCCTTGCGCGAGCGAAGATCCGTCGTGTTCTGCACGCCTGGGGCGAGCACCACCAGCTCGACGGCGCTGCCTTCGCGGATCGGCAGTTCCGCGATGCGCCGCGCGTCGACGAGCTGACCGAGCTCCGCGGTCGTGCGGTCGACGGTTGCGGCCGTCGCCGTCACGGTCACTTCCTCGGATCGCGCCCCGACTTTGAGTGTCGCGTCCACCGTCAGCACGTCGGCGACATGGACCTCGATGTTGTCGCTGATGAATTTGCTGAACCCTTCGAGCGAGACCGTGACGCGGTAGGTGCCCGGGATGAGGAAGGGCACGCGATAGCTGCCTTCTTCGTTCGAGGTCGTCGGCGTCACGACGCCAGTAGCGGTGTTGAGCACTTCCACGAGCGCGCCGGGAACGGCGGCGCCCGTCGTATCGAGAACGCGTCCCTGAATGGTGCCGCGCGCCTCCTGCGCCACGGCACTCGAGCAGACCATGATCAACGCAGCGGCTGCGCCGCCTGCGAGCACACGAAAGAGCATGAGCCTCCCCCTTCCCACGCGCCTCACGCGGTTGGCGCACAGTAGCACCGAATCGACCGGCGGAGAAACTAATTCGAGCGGCGCGATGATAAGCTGCCGTTATGCCTCGGATGCTTGCCGCAGCCCTCGCGATCGCCGCCGTTCTCAGCGCGCCTGCTGCGCTCGCGCAGCCTGCCGCGGCGCGTCAATCACCGCGCGTCGCCGGGCTCGCCGACCTGTCGCGATCGCTGCAGGACCTAGCCGAGCGCGTCAGCCCCAGCGTCGTCCAGATCTTCGTCACAGGATATCCCGCGCGCGACGAGGACGACCGTTCCGCGCGCGGCGAACCCGTGCTCGAGCGCACGAGCGGGTCCGGCGTGATCGTCGATAGCGACGGCTACATCGTGACGAACGCGCACGTCGTCGAGAATGCGACGAAGCTGGAAGTCGAGCTGCCGTTGACCGCGACCGGCGGCGCGCAGGGCCGGTCGATCCTCAAGCGGCGCGGCCGCATCGCCGGCGCGCAGCTCGTGGCCATCGATCGCGAAACGGACATCGCGGTCGTCAAGGTGAACGCCCGGAATCTGCCCGTGCTGCCGTTCGGCGATTCCGATGCCCTGCGCCCGGGGCAGCTCGTACTCGCGTTCGGCAGTCCGCTCGGCCTCGATTCCTCGGTGACGATGGGCGTGGTGAGCGCCGTCGCGCGGCAGCTCACGCCGGAAGACCCGATGATCTACGTGCAGACCGACGCGCCGATCAATCCGGGCAACAGCGGCGGCGCACTCGTGGACGTCGACGGCAAGCTGGTCGGCGTCAATACGCTCATCTACTCGCAGTCGGGCGGCAGCGAAGGCATCGGTTTCGCGGCGCCGAGCAACATCGTGCGCAACGTGTTCAGGCAGATTCGCACTTACGGCCGCGTGCGTCGGGGCGAGATTGGCGTCAACGCGCAGACGGTGACGCCAATCATCGCCGAGGGGCTCGGACTGCCGCAGGACGGCGGCGTGATCCTCGCCGACGTGCTTCCCGGCGGGCCCGCCGCAGCGGCGGGCCTGCGGCCCGGCGATCTCGTCCTCTCACTGAACGGCAAGCCGATGGAGAACGGCCGGCAGTTTCGCATCAACGTCTACACCTACGGCGTGGGCGAACAGATCGCGATCGAGGTCAGACGCGGCGAGCAGACGATGACGCTCAAGGTGCCGGTCGTCGAGCGCGAGGATCACGGCGCGCGTCTCGCCGAGATCACCGCCGGGCAGCAAGCCGTACCTGCGCTCGGCGTCACCGCGCTGGAGCTGACGCCGAAGATTCTCGAACTGCTGCCGCCGCTGCGACGCAGCGCCGGCGTCGCGGTCGTGCGCCCGACCGCGGACATGCCCTACTCCCAGCAGGGAGAGTTACAGGCCGGCGACGTCATCCACGCGGTCAACGGCACCCTCGTCAGCAGCATCGGCGATCTGCAAAAGGCGCTCGCGTCGCTCGAACCAGGATCGGCCGCCGTGCTGCAAATCGAGCGCGAGGGCACGCTGCTGTACCTGGCCTTCCGCCTTCAGCGTTGAGGGTTTCCGCTTCCATTTCGGCCGTGCCCTGAGATATACCTTTCAGCTCGTCAAAGACGCTGGCCATTCGTTGCGGAGGAACTCGTGGCCCCACGCGTACTGGCAGAGGCGCGCCGGCCGATCGCCGTCGCCATCTTCGCGGCCGTGGTGTATCTCGCGCTGCACGTGCCGTTTCTGGCGTGGGCGCCGGACGACATCGACGCGACGAACTTCATGCTCGCGTTGCGTCACTTCGATCTCCGTGAGCACCAGCCGCATCCTCCCGGGTACCCCGTCTTCATCGCCATGGCGCACGTCGCGCGCGCCGCTATCGAGGCGGCCGGTTCGGTTGCGACTGTGCCGCCCGCGGACACGCTCGACGTCTATGCGCTCGCCCTGTGCAGCGCGCTGTTCGGCGCGCTGACGATTTTCCCGCTCGTCGCAATGTGGCGCACCGTCGACGGCAACGGCGGGTGCGCGCTGTTTGCCGCCCTCCTGACGATGTCGGCGCCGTTGTTCTGGTACACGGGCGTGCGTCCATTGAGCGATCTGCCGGGACTCGCGGCCGCGGTGGCCAGCCTCGCGCTGCTGACGCCGGTGATCCTCGAGCGTGAGACGATGAGCCCGGCGCGACGGGTGTTCGCCGGCGTTGTCGTCGCCGGCCTTGCCGCTGGTATCCGCGCGCAGACGCTCTGGCTGACGGCGCCGGCGATCGTCCTCACCGCCGCGGTGATGTTGTGGCGACGCGATCTTCGGGTCCTCGCGTTCGCGACGGCGGGTCTGGCGCTGGGCGTCACGGTCTGGGCGGTGCCGTTCCTCGTCGTCGCGGGGGGCTGGCGCACGTATCTGGAGCTTCTGAGCGCGCAGGCCGCCGACGATTTCCGCGGCGCGATTCTCGCCGCGAACTTCTCGGTTCGCGAGCTCGCGTTTGCGCTGCGCGACACGTTCGTCCTGCCCTGGGGGAGACCCGTGCTCGCGGTGCCCGTTCTGTCGCTGGCGATCGCCGGCGGCCTGCGGCTGCTGCGCGAGCGGCCGCGCGCGGCGGCGCTCATCGCGATCGTCTTCGGACCCTATCTGGTGCTCCACCTGCTGTTTCACTCGACGAGCGAGACGCGGTACGCCATCCCGCTGCTGTTACCGGTCGCGTTCCTTGCCTCGTGCGGGCTGATGCCGTGCACGCGCTGGCGGATGGCGGTGGGCGCCGCGCTCGTTGCCGTCGCCGTCACGACGAGCATGGGTCCGATCATGGCGCAGGCGCGGTTCGGCAGTCCGGTCGCGCGCGTATGGGCCGACGTGTCGGACGCGCTGCGGCACACGACGAACCGTCCGGTCATCGGCATGCATCATGCGGTGCAACGGCAGCTCCGGTTCGCGCGATTCGAGGAGCCGCCGCTGCAGGCGCCGGCGCGTTACGAATGGCTGGCGGTCGTCGATCATTTCCGGTCCGGCGGCGAATCGCCGGTCTGGTTCCTCGCCAGCGTGCGGCGCTCGGATCTCGCGCTCTTCGACTCTGCGGCGCGGCGCACGGTGCACGAATACCGCTGGACGTTCGCGTCGCAGGCGGTGCTCGGCGCCGTGCGGCCCCGCGGCGTCGTCTGGTACGAGATCAACCGGCCGGGTTGGATGGCTGGCGAAGGCTGGGCGCTGACGCCCGAGACTCGCGGAGTCGCGGAACGCTCGCGCCGCTCTCCGGGCACGGGCGGCGCGGTCGCCTACATCGCGCGACGGCCGGAGCCGGTCGTCCTCATGATTGGCGGCCGGAACCTGGGCGGGCCGTGCCAGACGCCGGCCCGGCTCGAGGCCTTGCTCGAGGGGCGTCAAATCGGCGAGTGGCACATCCCGGCGGGACAGCCGTTCGCCTATTTCGTCGATCTGCCCGCGGGCGCGCTCGGCGGCGAGGGATACGCGGAGCTCCGTTTGAGAGCGTCCGATCTGTCTGGCGCCGGTGCCGGCGTTGATGTCGCCCTCGAGCAGTTCGACGCGCAGTCCGGACGGCGGCCGGTGGTCGCGTTGGGGCAGGGCTGGCACGAGCCGGAGCTGGAGCCCGACACCGGCCAGCGCTGGCGCTGGACGCGGCAACGCGCCGTGATGACGGTGCGCAACTTCGGCCGCGATGTCGTGCTCGCCATCAAGGCGGACGATCCGACCCGCACGCTCGGACGTGCCGTGACGGTGCAGGTGCGCGCTGCCGGCCGCCTGATCGCGACGCATCGGTTCGATCACGACATCGACTGGCATGTGCCGATCGCGTCGGACGTCATCGGCCGTTCACAGGGGGGAGTGACGCTCATTACCGAGGCGGCCGTGACACCGGATCAGACGCGCGGCAAAGGGGACAAGCGCGAGCTGGCCTTGCGCGTGTTCGATCTGGATGTGGAGTTCGACGACGTGCTGACGGCCGGCGGGAGCAGATAAGGGAGAGCGTCAACCCCCTCGTGTGTGCATTTCGAGGTGGGCGTCCTTCTTCAGCACGCGCAGCGGGATGAGCGCCGCTTCACGATCCAGTCCGAGCCGCTCCTCGGCGCCGCGGTCGGCGCGCTGCGACCACACGGCGGAAATCAGCTGAATCAGATCGTCGCGCGTGGCTCCCGCGCGGAGCGGGCGGCGCAGGTCCGTGCCCGCCGAGGCGTACAGGCACAGCAGCCAGATGCCATCGGCCGTCAGGCGGCTGCGATCGCATGTCGAGCAGAACGGCTCGGTGGTCGACGAGATGATGCCGAACGTCGTGCCGTCAGGCAGGGCAAAGCGATCGGCCGGCGCCGAAGACGACGGTTCGTCGAGCGCTCTCACGGGGCCGTAGTGCGCCTCGATCGCGGCGAGCATCTCGCGGCGGGTCACGACGGCGTCGCGCCGCCAGTGCGTCGCGCCGCCGACGTCCATGTACTCGATGAAGCGCACCTCCGCGCCGGCGCGTTTTCCGTACTCGAGCAGCGGCAACAGCTCGTCCTCGTTGAGGCCGCGAATGACGACCGTGTCGATCTTCAGCGAGTCGAAGCCCGCGGCTGCGGCGGCGTCGATGCCGGCGAGTACCGCCGCGTGCTCGTCCGACCGCGTCAGCGCGCGGAAGCGGTCGCGGTGGAGCGTGTCGAGGCTGACCGTGATGCGGTGGAGGCCGGCGCTCCGCAGCGTCCGCGCCAGGCCCGCGAGCCGCACGCCGTTTGTCGTCAGCGCGAGATCCGCGATCGCCCGCCGTGCCGCGAGCTCATCGATCAGCACCGGCAGATCGCGTCGCAGGAGCGGCTCGCCGCCAGTTATCCGGACGCGATCGACACCGACGCTCGTGAAGGCGTCGACGATGGTTGCGGTCTCCTCGAACGTGAGGATGCTCTCCCGCGGCAGCCACAAATAGTCGGGCTCCGGCATGCAGTATTGACACCGCAGGTTGCACCGATCGGTGACGGAAAGCCGCAGGCTGTGCAGCGGACGCTGGAATCGATCCAACAGCATTTGCAGCTTTGATTATTGCACTGTTATCTTCTTGCCCGATTCCGGAGGTTCCATGCAACGTGCAGTCATCGTCGTGCTCATGCTCGCCGCCATTGCCGCCGCTCCGATCGCACAGCAAAAGCCGGCCGCGCCGGCCGCGAAGCCGCCAAAGGACGACGCGCGGATAGAAAAGCTGAAGCAGGAGGCGGTCGCCGGTGTCGAGGCCATGAAGGAGTTCAGCCAGCAGATGGTCGACTCCGTCTTCAGCTTTGCCGAGCTCGGCTTCCAGGAGTTCGAGACGCACCGCTATATCGTCGGCATCTTGAAGAAGAACGGCTTCACCGTGCAGGAAGGCATCGCCGGCATTCCGACCGCGTTCATGGCGACCTGGGGTTCCGGCAAGCCGGTCATCGCGCTCGGCTCCGACATCGACGGTATTCCGCAGGCGTCGCAGAAGCCCGGCGTCGCGTACCACGACCCGCTCGTCGAAGGCGCGCCGGGGCACGGCGAAGGGCACAACTCCGGCGTGCCACTCAACATCACGGCGGCGATCGCCGTGAAGAAGATCATGGAACGGGAGAAGCTGCCCGGCACGATCCGCATCTGGCCGGGCACGGCCGAGGAGCTGGTGGGGACGAAGGCGTACTTCGTGCGCGAGGGCTTCTTCAAGGACGTCGACGTCGCGCTGTTCACGCACGTCAGCAACGATCTGAGCGTCTCATGGGGCGATCGTGACGGCACCGGGCTCGTCTCGGTCGAGTACCAGTTCCGCGGCCAGACCGCCCACTCGGCGGGAGCCCCTTGGCGCGGCCGCAGCGCGCTCGACGCCGTGGAGCTGATGAACATCGGTTGGAACTATCGGCGCGAGCATCTCCCGCTCGAGCACCGTTCGCACTACGTCGTCACCAACGGCGGCGATCAGCCGAACGTCGTGCCGCGCACCGCCGCCGTGTGGTACTACCTGCGCCAGACGACTTACCCGAAGATCAAGGAGCTGTGGCAGATGGCGGATGACATCGCGAAGGGCGCTGCGCTGATGTCCGCCACCGAGCTCGCGGGAACGCGCGTGCTCGGCAGCGCCTGGCCGCAGCACTTCAACAAGGTTGTCGCCGAGACGACGTGGGCGAACATCCAGAAGGTCGGGATGCCGCAGTGGAGCGACGCGGATCAGGCGCTCGCGAAGGCGCTGCAGAAGGAACTCGGCAGCCGCGAGCAGGGCATGTCGACGCAGATCGGAAAGGAGCTGCAGGGCCCCGTGCGCGACAACCGCGGTGGCGGATCGGATGACATTGGCGACATCTCCTGGAACGTCCCGACGGTCACGCTGCGCTACCCGTCGAACATCCCGGGACTGCCCGGGCACAACTGGGCAAACGCGATCGCGATGGCCACGCCGATCGCGCACAAGGGCGTGACCGCCGGCGCCAAGGTGCAGGCGATGACGATGATCGATCTGCTGATGAAGCCGGATCTGGTGCAGCAGGCGTGGGATTACTTCAGGAACGTGCAGACCAAGGCACAGAAGTACGAGCCGCTCATCCGGCCGCAGGACAAGCCGGCGATCGAGCTCAATAAGGCGATCATGGAGCGGTATCGGCCGGAGTTGAAGAAGTACTACTACGATCCGTCGCGATACAAGACCTACTTGGAGCAGCTTGGCATCCAGTATCCGACGATCAAGAAATGACGGTGCTGATAAGATCCGTCGAATGCCTGCTTCGACGCGCCCCGCCCGGGGGATGCGGGACTTCCTGCCGGAGGACGTTCGACGCCGCGAGTACGTCATCGGTATCGTGGCGAGCGTGTTCCGCCGCTACGGGTTCGAGCCGCTGGAGACGCCGGCGCTCGAGAACATCGAGACGCTGACCGGCAAGTACGGCGAAGAGGGCAACAAGCTCATATTCAAGGTGTTGCGGCGAGGAGAGCACGAGGCGTCGGGAGAGACGGACCTCGCGCTGCGCTACGACCTGACCGTCCCGCTCGCGCGCGTCGTCGCGGAGCATCGCGGCAGGCTGCCGAAGTTCTTCAAGCGCTATCAGATCCAGCCGGTATGGCGTGCCGATCGTCCGGCGCGCGGACGCTTCCGCGAGTTCTATCAATGCGACCTCGACGTCATCGGCTCGACCTCTCCCGTCGTCGAAGCGGAGATGCTCGCGGCGGTCAGCGACGTGCTGCTTCAGTTGGGGTTTCGCGACTTCACGATCCAGGTGAATCACCGCGCGTTGCTCACGGCGCTGCTCGACACCGCGGGGCTGGAGCGCACGCAGCACACCGCGGCGCTGATGGCGATGGACAAACTGGACAAGATCGGCCCGGAGGGCGTGATCGACGACATGGCCGCCCGCGGCATTCCCGAGGCGACGGCAAAGGCCGTGTACGAGACGGTGAGCTTCTTCTCGCTCGGGGACACCGCCATGCCAGGCGCGCAAAACGTCGCCGACATCATGAGCCTGTGCGAGGCGACGACCGCCGCCGGTCACGTGCAGTTCACGCCGCGCCTGGCGCGCGGGCTGTCGTACTACACCGGCGCGATCATGGAGGTGACGGTCCCGGACCTGGCGGGCAGCCTCGGCGGCGGCGGACGCTACGACGGGCTGATTGGCATGTTCAGTGGCGAAAGCATCCCGGCATGCGGCTTCTCGCTTGGCCTCGAGCGCATTCTCGTCGTGATGGGCGAGCGCAACATGTTTCCCGCCGATCTCACGAACGTCGCCGCGGACGTGATGGTCACGTTGTTCGAGGGACAGCCGCCCGGTGAAGCGCTGAAGCTCGCCGCCGCGCTGCGCGCGGCGGGGCTGCGCGTCGACGTGTATCCGGAGCCTGACAAGCTCGGCAAGCAGTTCAAGTACGCCGCGGCCCGCGGCGCGAAGTTCGTGACCGTGCTCGGCGGCGACGAGATCGTGGCCGGTACCGTGACGCTCAAGAACCTGACGACGGGCGAGCAGCGCTCCGTCGCGAGAAGCGACGTGGTAAGAGAAGTACGGAGGGCGGAACTTTAGTTCCGCCGTTGCGCGGGGAACTCTGGTTCCGCCGCTGCGCAGCCGAAACGCGATATGCAGGAAGTTGAACCGCTCGGACCCCTCGCGCGCACGCACACCTGCGGCGGATTGAACGGCTCGAACGTCGGACAGGACGTCGTGCTCCTCGGCTGGGTGCATCGCGTCCGCGACCTCGGCTCGCTCGTGTTTGTCGATCTGCGCGATCGGCACGGCCTCACGCAGGTCATCGTCCGTGACGACGAATCGCTCGTCGCCGACGCGAAGCGGCTGCGGCCGGAGTACGTCGTCGCGGTGATCGGCCGCGTTGAGCCGCGGGCCCCCGAGGCTGTCAACACGAAGATCGCGACCGGGGAGATCGAGGTCGCGGCGCGCGAAGTGCGGCTGCTGAACGTGGCGAAGACGCCGCCGTTCCCGATCGCCGACGAGACGCCGGTGTCCGAAGACGTCCGTCTGAAGTATCGCTACCTGGATCTGCGGCGTTCGCGCATGCAGCGCAACATCGCGCTGCGGCACCGCGTCACGATGGAGACGCGGCAGTACTTCGACGAGCAGGGCTTCCTCGAGATCGAGACGCCGATGCTGACGAAGTCGACGCCCGAGGGCGCGCGTGACTACCTGGTGCCGAGCCGCGTGCATCCCGGCGAGTTCTACGCGCTGCCGCAGTCGCCGCAGATTTTCAAGCAGATCCTGATGATCTCGGGTCTCGATCGCTATTTCCAGATCGTCAAATGTTTCCGCGACGAGGATCTGCGCGCGGACCGCCAGCCGGAGTTCACGCAGATCGACCTCGAGATCTCGTTTGCGACCGAGGATCTGGTCTTCTCGATCGTCGAGCCGCTGATGGCACGCCTGATGGCGATTGTCGGTCGCGAGGCGCCGCGTCCGTTCCTGCGCCTGCCGTATGCCGAAGCGATCGCGAAGTACGGCTCCGACAAGCCGGACCTCCGCGTCGGCATGGAGATCAAGGACCTCTCGGATCCGTTCCGCACGTCCGGCTTCTCGCCGTTCCGGAACGCGATTGCCACGGCGGGCGAGGTGCGCGGGTTCGTCGTGCCCAGCGCAGGACGCTACTCGCGCCGGGAGCTCGATGACATCGGTGAGCAGGCCAAGCAACTCGGCGCAGCCGGTATCGTCTGGGCTCGTCACGCCGAGGGTGCGGTCCAGAGTCCGGCGCTGAAAGCCGCGGGTGAGGACGTCATCCGCGCGGCGCTGGATCTCGCTGGTGCGGCCTCCGGAGATCTCCTGCTCATGGCGGCCGGACCGCACGCTGCGACGTCGACGATGCTGGGGCAGTTGCGGCTGAACGTCGCGCGGAAAGAGAACCTGCTGAAGCCGGATGTGTTCGCGTTCCTGTGGGTCGTCGACTTCCCGATGTTCGAGTGGCTCGAGGACGAGAAGCGCTGGGAGTTCATGCACCACCCGTTCACGTCGCCGCTCGAGTCGGATGCACGGCTGCTCGAGTCGGATCCCGGCCGCGCCCGCGCGAGGGCGTACGATCTCGTGCTCAACGGCAGCGAGATCGCCGGCGGCAGCATCAGGATTCACGATCAGGATCTGCAGCGGCTCATCTTCAAGCTGCTCGGGATTTCCGACGAAGAAGCGCGGCTGCGCTTCGGATTCTTCGTTGACGCGTTCGAGTACGGCACGCCTCCGCACGGCGGCATCGCGCTCGGGCTGGACCGCATTGTCGCGATCCTGTGCGGCGAGCCGTCCATTCGCGACGTCATCGCGTTTCCGAAAACCGCACAGGCGGTCGATCTGATGGCTGGCGCGCCGTCTCCTGTCGATCCGCGGCAACTGCGCGAGCTGCGCATCAGATCGGAGTAGGCACGGCTCGTGCTAGAATCCTCGAGGTAATTCACTAGCGCGCAAGGAGTTACGCCATACCGCCAGCCACCGTGATGCGCAAGATTGCCGTCCCCGACGAGGGGGTGGAAGCGCTCTTCGGCACCCACGACGAGAACCTGAAACATCTCGAATCGCTCTTCAGCGTCCGGATTCGCACGACCGGCGCCGAGCTCATCATCGAAGGGGAATCGCCTGACGTCTCGCGCGCCGAGCGCGTCCTCGATCAGCTCACCGCGATGATGCGCGACGGCTACAAGCTGGCGAAGGGGGACGTGAAGACGGCGTCGCAGCTCGTCGTGCAGGACGAGAACGTCGAGCTCGCCGACTACTTCCTGCGCGGCGCGCAGCGGACGTCCGGCAAGCGCCAGGTGATGCCGAAGAGCGTCAACCAGCGCCGCTACCTGGATGCCATCGACGAGCACGACATCGTCTTCGGCATCGGGCCCGCCGGAACGGGGAAGACCTACCTGGCGATGGCGCAGGCGGTGGCCTATCTGCTGGCGAAGCGAATCAGCCGCATCATCCTCGCGCGGCCGGCGGTCGAAGCCGGCGAGAAGCTCGGGTTCCTTCCGGGCGACATCGCGGAGAAGGTCAATCCGTATCTGCGCCCGCTCTACGACGCGCTCTACGACATGATGGACATCGAGCGCGCCGATCGGCTGATCGAGCGCGGCACCATCGAGGTGGCGCCGATCGCGTTCATGCGCGGACGGACGCTCAACGACGCGTTCGTGATCCTCGACGAGGCGCAGAACACCACGTCCGAGCAGATGAAGATGTTCCTCACGCGGCTCGGCTTCGGATCGAAGGCGGTGGTGACGGGGGACATCACGCAGATCGATCTGCCCACCGGCCGGACGTCCGGCCTGGTCGAGGCGATCAAGGTCGTCGGCAAGATCGACGGCATCGCGTTCATTCACTTCGACGAGAAGGACGTCGTCCGCCACGCGCTGGTGCAGCAGATCGTGAAGGCGTACGACGCCTACGGCAGTGGACCCCGACAGTAGTCGTCTCCAGGTCTCGGTCACGGATGGCCGCGGGCGTGCCGTCCGCGACGGCGGCCTTGCGCGCTGGCTCACGCGCGTCGCGCCGAAGAGCGCGCGCGGCGATCTTGCGATCGCGCTCGTCTCCGACGCGCGCATGCGCACCCTCAATCGCAGCTACCGGCGCAAGGACTACGCGACCGATGTCCTGAGCTTCCCGGCGGAGCCCGATCGGCGATCGGCGATCAGCGATCAGCGATCAGCGATCGGCGATCGGCGGCTGCTCGGCGATCTCGTGATTGCTACCGGCGTCGCGCGGCGGCAGGCGCGTGACGCGGGTCACTCCTACGCGACCGAGTTGCGCGTGCTCGCGCTGCACGGGCTGTTGCACCTGCTCGGCTACGATCACGAGAGTCCGGCGGACAAGGGGCGCATGGCGCGAGCCGAGGCCCGGCTTCGACGGAAGGGCGGGCTGGCTGTCGGGTTGATCGAGCGTACGCCGGGGCGTCGGAGGCCTGAGCCGCGCGCGAAGACGCGCCTGCGGCCGGCGCGAGCCGCCGGAGGGCAGCGCCGCGCAGCGGCGCCGGCGAGCGCCAGCGCGTGGGGGTGGGGCCCCACGCGCACCAAGTCATGATCCCGCTGCTTCTGTTCCTCCTCGCGCTTGCCGCGGTGTACGTCGGCATCATCGAGACCGCCTTCAGCGCGCTCATGCGGCTCTCGCTGCGTCTGATGGCCGAGCGCGGCGGGCGCGACGATCGCCTCGGCTTCTACCTCGAAGATCCCATTCAACTGTTCGTGCCGGCCCGGCTGATTCTCGGCCTCATCTTCTCGCTCGCGACGATGTTCATCGCGATGCTGATCGCGGAGCTGGGGCGGCTGCAGGGCATCGGCCTGCTGCTCCTGCTCGTCGCGGTGTTCATCCTCGTCTGCGAGCACGTCGTGCCGATGCTGATCGTCCGCAAGAACCCGGAGCGCGTGCTCGAGATCCTGCTGCCCCCGTTCGACGTCGCCGCGCGCTTCGTGCAGCCGCTGACGACGGCGCTGGTGCAGTTGATCGTGAGCGAGCGGCGCGACCGCACCGAGCCGGGCGCCGCGGGCAACGGCCAGGCAGGAGGCGAGGACGGCGGCGAAGCCGCGCACGCCTACCTCGAGGCCGGCGAGGAGCAGGGGCTGATCGAAAGGGACGAGCGCAAGCTGCTGCAGTCGATCGTCGACTTCGGCGACACGCTCGTGCGCGAGGTGATGACGCCGCGGCCCGACATGGTGGCGATCCCGGTCGAGGCGACGCTCGACGAACTCCGGACGCTGTTCCGGGAGCAGGAATACTCGCGCGTGCCCGTCTTCAACGAGAACCTCGACAACATCGTCGGGATCGTGTTCGTGAAGGACCTGATCGGCCTGCCGGAGACGGCGAGCCCGAACGCGACGCCGCAGGACGACTTGCGGTCCCTCATCCGGCCGGCGACCTTCGTGCCCGAGACCAAGCGCGTCGCCGATCTGCTCAAGGAGTTTCAGCGCAAGCAGGTGCAGCTCGCGATCGTCGTTGACGAGTACGGCGGCACCGCAGGACTCGTCACGCTGGAGGACGTGCTCGAGGAGATCGTCGGCGAGATTCGCGACGAGTACGACGTCGAGACCGAGCCGGTGGTCGACGAGGGCAACGGATCGTTCGTATTCAGCGCCAAGGTGCACATCGGCGAGATCCGCGAGCGGCTCGGCGTCGAGATCGAACCCGAGGGCTTCGAGACCGTTGGCGGCTATGTTCTCACGCGGGTCGGCCGCGTGCCCGCCGTCGGCGAGACGTTCGAGCTCGACGGCCTCGAGGTCGCGGTGCTCGAGGCCGAGCGGCGCAGGATCCACAAGGTGCGCTTCCGCCGCAGCGACGTGCCAGAGCCGCAACCGAACGGCCGCTGAGTCCCCGCACCGCCATCGCAAGTAGTGGCGCTACGCCTCGTCTCCGCCATTCAGGCCGCTGTCGACAATTCGCCGGACACGCCGCTCGAACCCGCGGGCATCCAGCGCAGGGTAGCGATACAGGTCTGGCGCGATCGCGTCGAAGTACTCCGCGAGCTGCGTGCGGCTCACGAGCCCGGCGCGAAGAAGGTCTTCCACGTCACGCACATCCCGGTCGTGGCCGCGTTCGATCTTCGCCAGCGCCTGCGCACACAGGTCGAAGTGATGGAAGGACACGCGGCCTTCTCGAGCAATGAACGGGCTGCGCTCCTCCCAGTCGCGGCGTACCGGAATGAAGTCTGCCGGTGACGCGAGTTCGACGTTGAGTTGCAGCCGATCCTTCAACTCTTGAACCGCCCTGAATAGTTCATCCCGTTCGGGGACGAACTTTACGTCAACGTCGATCGTGCTCGGACGAAAGCCATGCAGAACCGCCGTCGCGCCGCCGGTCAGGTAGACACGACTGTCCGCGCGCGCCCGCTGCCCTAGCTCGCGCATGAACTGCCGGATGCGCGTCAGGTTCGCGGGCTCACGCATTCGGCGGCCCGTTCGAAGCTGACAAGACGTCTCACGAGGGCGTTGTAACGGGAGTGTGCGGAATCGGAATCGTCCGCCGCCAACCGATCGTAGAGCCGGCGCTCGGGGTTGGGAAACGGATCCTCGATCGCGTATCCGAGCGCCCGCAAGCGCGGCGCGCCGATCGAAACAAGAAGGGACGCGATCGACTCCGCGCGGCTTGCCAGATCATCGAGACCCTGTTGCACGAGATCAGCGCCCGGAAGAGTGCGATCCATTCGTCAATTATAGGGCGCGATCGACGTCTGCTACTCCGAGCGCTCGCGTTCGTCGAGCAGCGCTTCCAGTTCCGCGATAATGTTCAGATCTTTCGGCCTGCCGGCCGCCCGTTTGAGCGCAATCAGCCGGCGGAGCGACACGCATCGAACTTCGAGACCTTCCACGAGTATCGATTCGGCTTCTCCGGCGAGGTGATCGTAGGTGCCGCCACCGGCGACCTCTCCGAGCAGATCGAGATCACCGAGAGTGGTTTCGAGCGTGAAATTCAGGCCGCGTGCGACAGTGGCGGCATCCAGCCGACATGGCAGACCGGCAGGTGCGCCGCGCAGGTACGGCTTGATGGGCCGCAGCGCGTCTGCGAGTCGTTCGATGTTATCCGTCGTCCGTTGTACAGAATGTCCAGGTCTACCGTGATGTGGGCCGAACCATGGATCACCGCGGCAACTCCACCGACGATGATGAACTCCACTCTTCCGCCAGCGAGCAGCTTGACCAGTCCGGGAAGTCCGTGACCGTCACGATCGGGGCGTCTTGCGCGCGTGCTGCAACGCGGCTGCACCCCGCACGGCAGACGTCAGCTTGCGCAGACGTTCTTCGGGGGATAGCTTCAGATTTGCACGGATCAGCGTGCGGTCGATGTCCCGCTTGAAGGCTTCGATGACCGGATCCGGCTCGATGCGAATCGGGTTGCCGGCCACGGCCTTAGTGTAGCGCGAGTTTTCTGGAACCTTCCCCCTCCGCCACCTGAATACGGTATAGATGCGTCGGACCCACTGCGATGGTGCCCGTCGATAACTGCTCCGACGAGGAGTTGCTGGCGCGGATCGCGGCGCGCGACGTGGAGGCGATGAGCCTCCTCTTCCGCCGCCGCCAGCAGAACGTCTATCGGTTCGCGCTGCACCTCACGGGTTCGCCGGCGATGGCCGATGACGTCACCCAGGATGTGTTCCTGGAGGTCATCAGAGACGCGGGGCGGTTCGAGACGGGCCGCGCGACGGTATCCGCCTGGCTGTGCGGCATCGCCCGCAACTTCATCCGGCGGCGGCTGGACGCCGGCCGCCGCGACGAATCGCTCGACGACGAGCGGGAGGGAAGCGAGCCGCTGGTCCATCCCGACCCGCTGGGCGACCTCACGCGAGCGGAGAATCTCGTCGCGCTGAGGCGTGCAGTCCTGAGTTTGCCGCTGCGGTATCGCGAAGCGGTCGTGATGTGCGACCTGCACGAGATGCCCTACTCGGACGCAGCCGGCGCGCTTGGCTGCGCGATCGGCACGGTGCGCTCGCGGCTGCATCGTGGACGCGCGCTGCTCGCGATCAAGATGCAGGAAGAGCAAAAAAGTAGCGCAACCCCTTCAGGGCTGCCCCGCCGGCCGCCCGGCAGGCCTGAAGGCCTGCACTACGGGAGACCGGCGGCGATGACGCAACGGACTGCAGGAGAACGTCTTCCATGAACGCACGGCAGGAGCGGGAACTGGCCGACGGCCTGAGGGCGCTGGCCGACACGACGCGGCACGCCTCGGCCAGCCGGCGCGTCGAGGAGGCCGTCCTCGCAGAAATGCGGCGCGGGTCCGGCCGTCGTCTGCCAACGGCATATCGACTGCTGCCGCTTGCCGCGGCGCTCGTGCTGGCCGTCGGCGGCGCCATCTGGGTGGCGCAGCGGGGCACGCAAGAGGCGCCGCGGGTCATCCACCCGGCCGGCTTCGTCGCGTTGCCGCTCGCGCACGCGCTGCCGGACATCGAGAGCGCGAGCATCGTCCGCGTGTCGCTGCCGGTCGCGGCCCTGCCGGACTACGGCATCGCCATCGTGCCGGAGATGACCGGAGGGCGCATCGAGGCGGATCTCCTCATCGCGCAGGACGGCATGCCGCGTGCGATTCGACTCGTTCATCAGTCGTCAACGATGGGGAGTACACCATGAAGACCGAGATGATTGCCGCTGTCGCCGCTGCCGCGGTTCTGATGCCCGCCGTAGCGATCGCCCAAACACAACCCGCCGTTGCGCAGCCGCAGACCGTTGAACCCCGCATCGTGTCCGGCCGCGCGGTTGGGATCGAGACGAAGATCGCCACCGGCAGGCCGTACTCGGCGGAAACGATCACCGAGGTGTCGCAGACGCTGGCCGACGGCAACCGTATCGAGCGGCAGACGCTCACGCGCGTCCATCGCGACGGGCAGGGGCGCACCCGTCGCGAGCAGTTGACCGCCGACGGCAAGGTCCAGTCGATCGCGATCTCGGATCCCGTGTCGCACACGAGCTTCACACTCGATCCGGCACAGAAGATCGCGTATCGCAGCGGCATCGCCATTGTGATGCCGAGCGGCATCGCGCCGGCTGGCGCGGGCGGCGGCGGCCGTGGCGGCGGAGGTGGCGGCGGTCGTGGAATCGGCGGCGGTGGCGGAACTGGCGAGGGTCGCGGAACCGGCGCGGGCACGGGACAGGGCGGATTTGGCGGCGTTGTCGCGGGTGTGCCGGGAGGCGTCGCGGGAGGAGTGATCGGCGGCGTGCCGGGTGGCGTGCCTGGCGGCGCGGTGGTCGCGGCGAGGACGGACGCAGGGAACCAGAAGAAGGAAGACCTCGGTCAGCAGACCATCGAAGGCGTCTCGGCGCGCGGCACTCGGACGACGACGACGATTCCAGCCGGCGCCATTGGCAACCTGCAGGAAATCCGAATCGTGTCGGAGCAGTGGTTCTCCGACGATCTGCAGGTCCTCGTGCTGACGAAGCACAGCGATCCGCGATCCGGCGAGACGGTCTACCGGCTGCGCAATATCGTCCGCGCCGAGCCGGACCCGAGCCTGTTCACGGTGCCGTCCGACTACACGGTTCAGCAGCGCATCGTGCGCCGGCCGGAGTAGGCAGTAGGCAGTAGGCAGTAGGCAGTAGGCAGTAGGCAGTAGGCAGTTGGCAGAGCCGACCGCGGACCGCGCCCGGCGGACAGCGACAGCGCGTAAGATGCTCGTATGCCTCGCTCGGGCTACGCGTCACTGATCGGGCGGCCGAACGCGGGCAAGTCGACGCTGCTCAACGCCCTCGTCGGCGCCAAGGTCGCGATCGTCTCGGACAAGCCGCAAACGACGCGCAATCGAATCCTGGCCGTCAAGAACTACCCCGACGGCCAGGTGGCCTTCGTCGACACGCCCGGCATTCATCGCCCGCTCCACCGCCTCAACGTCCGCATGGTCGACGCCGCGCTCGAGACGCTGCGCGAAGTCGACGTCATCGTCCTCGTCTTCGACGCATCGACGAAGCCGGGCAAAGGCGATGAGTACCTCACGAATCTCCTGAAAGACGTCAAGACGCCCGTCATCCTCGCGCTGAACAAGATCGACCTGATCTCCAAGCCGCGGTTGCTGCCGCTGATGGAGCAGGCGAAGAAGTGGCACGACTTCGTCGCAATGGTGCCGGTGTCGGCAACGACCGGCGACGGGATCGAGCGTCTGGAGACGGTGCTGCTGGAGCAGATGCCGGAAGGGGAGCCGGGCTATCCCGAGGACTACCTGACCGATCAGCCCGAGCGGTCGCTCGTCGCGGAAACGGTGCGGGAGAAAGTGCTGCACCACACGCACGCTGAGCTCCCGTTCTCGACCGCGGTGGTTGTCGATGAGTTCGACGAGTCGCAGCGCTCCAGGATCGTCAGGCTTTACTGCACCATCTACGTCGAGCACGAATCACAGAAGGGGATCGTCGTCGGCCGCGGCGGCGAGATGATCAAGCGGATCGGCACCGAGGCGCGTCAGGACCTCGAGAGGATGCTCGACGCGAGGGTCTTCCTCGACCTGCGCGTGAAGGTCAACCCGGACTGGCGCGACAGCGACCGCGCGCTCGACGAGATCGGTGTCCCCCGCACCGCCCGCCGCCCCCGCAAACGCTGACCGCTCCACGCGTTTTCCGTGGTAAATTGGGCAGTTCTCGCAGGTTACGAGAACAGTGGCCATGCAGCAGCGCAAGCTCGATGTCGTTCTGGACTCCGTCAAGCGCCTCCAGCGCATGGGCGCGACGTCGAACCTCGTCAACCTGCTCCAGAAACAGCACCCCGCCGATCTTGCACAGGTGTTCTCCGAGCTGCCGGAGAAGGAGCGGCAATCTGCCTTCTCGCTGCTCGCGGATCGCAACAGCCGCCTTGCGATGGAGGCGCTGTCAGAGCTCGGCCCCGAGGCCGGCGCCGCGCTGCTCGCCGAGCGCTCGGCCGAGGAGATCGTCCGCCTGACGCAGGAGCTGCCGTCGGACGACGCGGCGGCGATCATCGACTACCTGCCGGAAGAGTTGTCGGCCGCCGTCCTCGAGTTGCTGCAGAAGCGGACCGGCGGCGACGTCGGCGAGCTGCTCGAGTACGCCGAGCAGACGGCCGGCCGCATCATGAACCCGAAGGTCTTCGCCCTCTCGGAGGACATGACCGCGGGGGAAGCGATCACCGCGCTGCAGGGATCGCGCGACGTCGAGATGGTCTTCTATCTCTACGTCATCGACTCACGCCGCCATCTCGTCGGCGTCGTCTCGCTGCGCCGGCTGCTCCTCGTGCCGCCGGCCACGCCGCTGAAGCGGATCATGACAACGGATCTGATCAGCGTGCGCGCGGACATGGACCAGGAGGAGGTCGCGCGGCAGGTGGCGTCGTACAACCTGCTCGCGATTCCGGTCGTCGACGAAGAGAACAAGCTGGTCGGCGTGATCACGGTCGATGACGTCATCGACGTCATCAAGGACGAGGCGACCGAGGACGTCTACCGCCTCGGTGGTGTGACCGGAGACGATCGCGTCTTCACACCGCCCAGCGATTCGCTGCGCAAGCGCGTGCCGTGGCTGCAGGTCAACCTTGTGACCGCGTTCATCGCGGCCTCCGTCGTCGCGTTGTTCGAAAGCACCATCGACAAGGTCACCGCGCTGGCGGTCTTCATGCCGGTCGTCGCCGGCATGGGCGGCAACGCCGCGACGCAGACGTTGACGGTCATCGTCCGCGGCATTGCCCTCGGCGAGCTGACGTGGGCGAATACCCGCAAGGCGCTGTTGAAAGAGGCTGCAGTCGGGCTCGGTAACGGCATCGCGTGCGGCCTGGTTGCGGCGCTCGTCGTGTGGGTGTGGAAGGGGGACCTGCCGCTCGGGCTGATCATCGGGTCCGCGATGATCATCAACATGTTCGTCGCCGCAATCGCGGGCACGCTGATCCCGCTGTCGCTCCGCGCGCTGAAGGTCGATCCGGCGCTCGCCTCGTCGGTCTTCATCACGACGCTCACGGATGTGTTCGGGTTCCTGTCGTTCCTCGGGCTGGCGACGCTGTTCGTCAAGTACCTGCACGCGCCGGGATAGAATTGATCGGTTGTGCCTGTCCACAAGTCCGAGGCGCTGATTCTCCGCACCTACAAGCTCGGCGAGACCGATCGGATCGTCGTGTTCCTGACGCGCGACCGGGGGAAGAAGCGGGGAGTCGCGAAGGGGGCGCGCCGGCCGCGATCGCGGTTCACGGGCGCGCTCGAGCCGATGACGCGCGCCGAGGTGCAGTACTACGAGCGGGAGCAGCGCGACCTCGTGCGCATCAACGACGTCGAGCCGCTGCGCTGTCCGATGTCGGCGGCGGGCGCCGCCGGCGAGCGGGATCTCGCGCTCGGCCACGTCGGCTACTTCGCGGAGCTGATCGACGAGTGGGCTCCCGAGTCGCACGCCGACGAGCGGCTGTATCGGCTGGGTTCGTCGATTGCCGATGCGGTTGCGGCCGGTGCGCCCGTCGAGCGGCTCGCGAGGTATTTCGAGTACTGGATCCTGCGCCTCCAGGGCGTCTACCCGATGCTGAACGCCTGCCCGGGCTGCGGCGCGGCGTTCAACGGCACCGCCGTGATGCCGCCGCGCGAGCACCTGTTCGTGTGCCGCAACTGCGCACCGGGCACCAGCGGTACGACGCTCGGACGCGACGCGCTGAAGTTCCTCCGCGCGGCAGGCGCCGCGGCGCCCGACAGATTGCATGCGCTCGATCTGCCGGCACCGGCGGCGCGCGAGCTCGAGACGGCGCACCGGCGCCTCCTGAACCTTCACCTGGAGAAGGAGCTGAAGTCCGCGCGCGTTCTTAGGGAGATGCGTCGGTAGGAATGGTGACGCTGCAGCAACTGATCTTCAAGCTGTCGGAGTTCTGGGCTTCGCAAGGCTGCCTCCTTCAACAGCCGCTCGACATCGAACTGGGCGCCGGGACGATGCATCCGGAGACGTTTCTCCGAGTGCTCGGGCCCGACCATTGGAGCGTTGCCTACGTGCAGCCGTCGCGCCGGCCGGCCGACGGCCGCTTTGGCGAGAACCCGAACCGCCTCTTCAAGCATCACCAGTATCAAGTCATCCTCAAGCCCGCACCCGATGAAGTGCAGCAGCTCTACCTGCAGAGCCTCGAGGCCTGCGGCATCGATCTGCGCACGCACGACATCCGCTTCGAGGAGGACAACTGGGAGTCGCCGACCCTCGGCGCCTGGGGCATCGGCTGGCAGGTGCTCTTCGACGGCCAGGAGATCACGCAGTTCACCTACTTCCAGCAGGCCGGCGGCGTCGATCTGTCGCCGATCTCCGTCGAGCTCACCTACGGCCTCGAGCGCTTCGCCATGGCGCTGCAGGACGTCGACGACGTGTTCGATCTCGAGTGGGCGTCGGGCGTGAAGTACCGGGACGTGCGTCATCGCGACGAAGTGGAGCAGTCGAAGTACGCGTTCGGCCAGATCGACATGCCGCACGCGGAGCTGAATGCGATTCACCGCAGCCTCTTCGATCAGTACTACACCATGGCCGGCACGCTGCTGCGCAGCGGGCTCGTGCTGCCAGCGCTCGACTACTGCCTGAAGTGCTCGCACATGTTCAACCTGATGGACGCGAGCGGCGGCATCGGCGTGACCGAGCGCACGGCCTACATCCTGCGGGTGCGGCAGATGGCGGTGTCGATTGCGAAGAAGTGGGTGGGGGCTGACGCGGAACCGACGGCGGCGCTCCCGCCGGAGCACGAAGGCACGAAGTCACGAAGACACGAAACCTGAAATGTTGTTGTGTTCGTGCCTTCGCGTCTTCGTGTCTTCGTGGTGTACATCGTCAATACGTGCAGTGTGACTGTGTAGGGGATGGATAGAGAGCTCCTCATCGAGATCGGCGTCGAAGAGCTGCCCGCATCATGGATGCCGGGGCTGACGGTGCAGGTGCGCGAGAAGCTGAAGGCGCGCCTCGCGGAGCTCCGGCTGCCGGCGCTCGACGAGCCCGAGAGCTACAGCACGCCGCGGCGGCTGGTCGTACGCGTCGGCAAGATCGCCGAACGCCAGGAGGATCTGGAAGAGACACTCACTGGGCCGCCGGTGAGCGCCGCGTTCGACGCGAGCGGACAGCCGACGCCCGCCGCGCTCGGGTTCGCGAAGAAGCAGGGCGTTCCCTTCGAACAGCTCGGTCGCGTCGAGACCCCCAAGGGCGAATACCTCGCCTATCAGAAGCGGCAGCGCGGCCGCAGCGCCGTTGACACGCTGCCGGATCTGATGGCCGCGCTGCTGCGCGACCTGTCGTTCCCGAAGATGATGCGGTGGGATGCGAAGCTGGAGGATGGCCGCGGCGAGTTGTCGTTCGGGCGCCCGATCCGCTGGCTGCTGTTTCTCTACGGCGGGCGCGTCGTCCCCTTCACGATCGGCCGGACGCCGGGCGCGCTCGGTACGCAGGTGCAGGAGATCGAGTCCGGCGCGCTGACCTACGGCCACCGCTTCCTGGCAACGAGCGGCCGCGCTGGACGTTCGATCAAAGTCCGCACGTTCGACGACTACCAGGCGCGGCTCGCCGAGCACTTCGTCGTGCTGGATCACAACGAGCGCCGCGATCGCATCAGGCGCGAGCTCGAGAAGCACGCGCGGCGTCTCGGCGGCCGCGTCCAGCCGCGCGAGCATGCCGCGCTCATCGAAGAGGTCGCCGACCTCGTCGAGTACCCGGGCGTCGTCGCCGGCTTCTTCGATCATGGCTTCCTCGCGCTGCCCCAGGAAGTGCTGACGACCACGCTGGTCCATCATCAGCATTTCTTTCCGGTCGTCTCCGATGGCGGCGAGCTGAAAGAGGCGTTCCTCGCCGTCGTCAACACGCAGCCTGCCGACGAGCGCCGCATCGCGAAAAACGCCGAACGCGTCGTCACCGCGCGGCTGCGGGACGCGAAGTTCTTCTGGGAATCCGATCGCAAGGCGCCGCTCGAGTCGCGGCTCGATCGGCTCGATACGGTGGTGTTCCACAAGAAGCTGGGAAGCTACCGCGACAAGGCGAACCGGATTGAGAAGCTCGCCGCATGGATCGCGACCGACGTGTTCGGCCAGCCCGCCGAAGCTGCGGCAGCAGCGGAGGCGGGACGGCTCGCAAAGGCGGATCTCACGACCGATATGGTGTTCGAGTTCCCCGAGCTGCAGGGGGCGATGGGCGGGATCTACGCGAGGGAAGAAGGGCAGCCGGAGCAGGTGTGGAAGGCGATCTACTACCACTACCTGCCGATCGGTGTAGAAGCGGATGCTCCGCCGTCACGCGAGCAGCTTGGCGCGGCCGCTGTCACCTGGGCGGCGGTGTCGCTCGCGGACAAGGCCGACACGTTCGCCTCACTGTCCGCCGCCGGCGAAAAGGCGACTGGTTCGCGCGATCCGTTCGGGCTGCGGAGGCAGGTGCAGGGCCTCGTCCGCATTCTGACGGACCTTCCGGAGCTCACGGGCATCGACCGCGAGATCTCGTTGTCAACAATCTTCGCGCGCGTCGCCGAGAGCGGTACCGAGGTGCTGCAATCGCTTCTCGCATTTGCCGCCGAGCGCGTCCGGTTCATGCTCGAAAGCCGCGGCTTCCCGGTCCACGTCGCGCGCGCGGCGACCTCCTCCGGCGAACTGGCGCCGCTGCGCGCCCGGCGGGTAGCGGAAGCGCTGCAGGGCATGCGGGGCTCCGAGGACTTCCAGGCGCTCGCCGTGCTGTTCAAGCGAGTGAAGAACATCGCGCGCGAGCTGAAGGAGCCCGTGGCGCCCGATCGCGCCGCGCTGACGGAGGCGGCGGAGCAGGCACTGCTCACCGAACTGGATTCCCGCCGCCCACGTATCGCAGCCGCCGTCGCGCGCAGCGACTACCGCGCGGCGCTGGCAGAGATCGCGGCCTTCCGTCCTGCCGTTGATCGCTTCTTCGCGGAAGTGTTCGTGATGGTTGACGATGCGCGGCTGCGCACCGCGCGTCTTGCGCTGATGGCGGAGCTGCGCGACATCATTCTGCAAATCGCTGACATATCGGAAATCGTTCCTCAAACGGAGTAATCGACATCGATGGCCAAGACACTCGCTCGCACGAAACCGGGCACCAGGAAGAAGATCGCCAAGATGGCCGCTGCCGCCGCGACGACGGTCGCCGCGGCCGCCGCGCTGCGGAAGGTGACGAAGGGCACCAAGTACGTTTACCTCTTCGGCCGCAAGACGGACGGTAACGGATCGATGAAGCCGCTGCTCGGCGGCAAGGGCGCAAACCTCGCCGAGATGTGCCGCATCGGCCTGCCGGTCCCGCCCGGATTCACGATCACGACGGAAGTCTGCACGTACTACTACGAGAACAAGCGGAGTTATCCGTCCGCGCTGCGCGGCCAGATGGAAGCGGGCCTGTCGTCGATCGAGCAGCAGACCAGCAAGAAGTTCGGAGACCTCAGAAACCCGTTGCTCGTCTCCGTGCGGTCCGGTGCGCGCGATTCCATGCCGGGGATGATGGACACGATCCTCAATCTCGGCCTGAACGATCAGACCGTGGAGGCGCTCGCCCGAAAGACGAACAACCCGCGGTTCGCGTGGGACTGCTATCGTCGCTTCGTGCAGATGTACGGCGACGTCGTCCTCGGCGTGCAGAAGCGGCCGGACGAGGATCACGAGCCGTTCGAGACCGTGATCCACGCGCTCAAGCACGAGCGGTATCACGAAGACGTCGAGGATACACGGCTGACGATCGACGATCTGAAGGAGCTGGTGCACCGCTTCAAGGCGCTGGTGAGGGAGCGCGCCGGCAAGCAGTTCCCCGATTCCCCCTGGGATCAGTTGATGGGCGCCGTCGGCGCCGTGTTCGGTTCGTGGATGAACGACCGCGCCATCGTCTATCGGCGCAAGTACAACATCCCCACCGAATGGGGGACGGCGGTCAACGTCCAGGCCATGGTCTACGGCAACACCGGCGAGCGGTCCGGCTCGGGCGTCGCGTTCACACGCAACCCAGCCAACGGCGCCAGGGAGTTCTACGGCGAATTTCTCATTAACGCTCAGGGCGAGGACGTCGTCGCGGGCGTGCGGACGCCGGAGCCGGTGGCGGAGCTGAAGAAGCAGATGCCGCACGCCTACCACGAGCTGGAGCGCATCCGGCAGACGCTGGAAAAGCACTTCAAGGACGTGCAGGACTTCGAGTTCACCATCGAGGACGACGAGGTCTACATGCTGCAGACGCGCAACGGCAAGCGCACGGCGATGGCGGCGTTGAAGTTTTCGATGGACATGCAGAAGGAGAAGCTGATCGACTGGAAGACGGCGGTGATGCGCAATCCTGCCGACCAGCTCGATCAGTTGCTGGCGCCGGTGTTCGACACGGCGGAGCTCGCCAAGGCGCAGGCGATCGCCACGGGCCTCCCGGCGGGACCGGGCGCAGCGTCCGGCAAGATCTACCTGAACGCCGACCGCGCGGTGGCGGCTGCCGACAGCGGTGAGAAGGTGCTGCTCGTGCGCATCGAGACCTCGCCGGAGGACCTCCGCGGGATGATCGCCGCCGAGGGCATCCTGACCGCGCGCGGCGGCGTCTCGTCACACGCGGCGCTCGTCGCGCGGCAGATGGGCAAGGTGTGCGTGGCCGGCGCGGGCGCCCTGCAGATCGACTACAACGCGCGCACGGTCACGATCGGCGCGCGAACGTTCACGGAAGGGGACTGGATGTCGATCGACGGCACCGCCGGCAACGTCTACGCCGGGCAGGTGAACACCGCGCCCTCGGAGATCGTCGCCGGCCTGATCGAAGGAGACGACGCGGCAAAGAAGACCGAGAAGTTCAAACACTTCCAGCAGTTGATGAAGTGGTGCTCGGACGCGACGCGCATGAACGTGCGGACCAACGCCGACACGCCGGAACAGGCAGAGACCGCGGTGGCGTTCGGCGCGGTCGGCATCGGCCTGTGCCGCACCGAGCACATGTTCTTCGAGGGCGATCGCATCGACGCGATGCGCGAGATGATCCTCGCCGAGACGGTGGAAGCACGGAAGGCCGCGCTGGCCAAGCTGCTGCCATACCAGCGCGCCGACTTCGCCGGCATCTTCCGCGCGCTGAAGGGGTACCCGGCGACGATCCGGTTCCTCGACCCGCCGCTGCACGAGTTCCTGCCGCACACCAAGGAGCAGCAGGAGGAGCTCGGGAAGAAGATCGGCGTGCCTGCGTCGCGCATTCACCAGCGTGTCGCGCAGCTCCACGAGTTCAATCCGATGCTCGGATTCCGCGGCTGTCGGCTCGGGATCGGCTATCCGGAAATTTCGGAGATGCAGGCGCGTGCTGTCTTCGAGGCGGCGGCCGACGTGCAGAAGGAAGGCGTCAAGGTCCGGCCGGAGATCATGATCCCGCTGGTCGGCTTCAAGAAGGAGCTGGACCTGCAGATCGAGGTCGTGAACCGGGTTGCCGCCGAGGTGCAGAAGGAAAAGGGCGTGAAGCTCAATTACCTGGTCGGCACGATGATCGAGATTCCGCGCGGCGCGCTGACGGCTGATGAAATCGCCCAGTCCGCCGAGTTCTTCAGCTTCGGCACGAACGATCTGACGCAGACCGCCCTCGGCATGTCGCGCGACGACTCGGGTTCGTTCCTGCCACAGTACCAGGAGCTCGAAATCGTGAAGAAGAATCCGTTCGCGACGATCGACGCGAGCGGCACCGGCCAGCTCGTGGAGGTCGCCGTCAAGAAGGGTCGCGCCACGCGGCCGGCGCTGAAGCTCGGGATCTGTGGCGAGCACGGCGGCGATCCGGCGTCGATTCACTTCTTCGAGCGCGTGGGCCTCGACTACGTGAGCTGCTCGCCGTACCGCGTCCCCGTCGCGCGGCTGGCAGCCGCGCAAGCCGCGCTGCAGGTCAAGGTCGAGGATTGATCACCGTCTACAAGCACGAGGCGGGGGCCACCGGGTGCGTCGACCAGGTGGACCCTCGCTGGCTCCAGCCTGACAGCGGC
This sequence comes from Vicinamibacterales bacterium, assembly GCA_048594885.1. Lineage (GTDB taxonomy): Bacteria > Acidobacteriota > Vicinamibacteria > Vicinamibacterales > 2-12-FULL-66-21 > JBMDXB01. The sequence goes on along the minus strand of JBMDXB010000150.1, from coordinate 53,187 downwards.
GTCATCGTGTGGGTCGACCTACTGAACCCCACACCCGACGAGACGCGCATCCTGTCCGACGTCTTTCACTTTCACGAGCTGTCCGTCGAGGACGCCGTCGCCGAGATCCACCACCCGAAGATCGAGCCGTATCCGAACTACCTCTATCTGATTCTGCACGGCATCGACTTCCGGGCGCGCGAGCACTGCTTCCGGACGCTCGACGTCGACTTCTTCCTCGGTGCCAACTTCCTCGTCACCGTCCACTCCGGAGAGTCGCGGTCGATCGCGCGGATGTCGGACGTGTGCCGCCGCAATGCCGACGCGCTCGGCGAAGGCGCCGCCGGGCTGATGCACCGCATCGTCGACACGATGGTGGACAACTACCGGCCGGAGGTGGAGAAGCTCAGCGATCGGCTGGACAAGATGGAGCAGGAGGTGTTCAAGCGTCCGGACCCGTTACTGGCCCGGCGCATTCTCGACTTCAAGCGCGACGTGGCGTCGCTGCGCCGCATCGTCCAGCCGCAGCGCGATGCGGTGGGCCGTCTGGCGCGGCGCGAGTTTCCGATGATCTCCGAGCCGCTGTCCTACCGCTTCCGCGACGTCTACGACCACCTCGTGCGGCTCTCGGACGAAGCGATGTTCTTCCACGATCGCATTGGCACTCTCCTCGAGGCGCACCTGTCGGCCGTCTCGAATCAGTTGAACGCGGTGATGAAAGTGCTGACGATCATCGCGACGCTGTTCATGCCGCTCACCGTGCTCACCGGGATGTATGGCATGAACGTGCCGCTGCCGCACCTGCCAGGCGGCGAGGGCGCGCAGTTCTGGTGGATCCTCGCCATCATGCTGGCCACCTCGGTGGTGATGTTGTGGTTCTTCCGCCGGCGCCATTGGATTTGAAGAGCGTTGCAGTCCCGAAGGGCTGCGCTACAACTGCTGTTGTTGTGTACTCGGCCTTGCCGAGCCGCAGAAGCTGATCGACGGCCAGCGGCCCGCAGCGGAACGACTCCTCCGGCGATTGCGCATCAGCCACAGCGCCTGGCGCGCGCTCGACACCTTTTCGCTCGCGGAGCCGCGCACGCCGCGGTTGCCGACGGTTTCGAACAGGGCCTCCAATGTTTCGAACCGTCCGAATCCGTATCAACGACCAATATCGGATCTGCTTTGGCTGGCCCGACAAGTCCCCGGGACCGATCAACGTTGAAATCGTGGACTATCACTGAGGACCGGAGCATGGCGCAAACAGCAATTCATCCCGGCGAGCACCTCGCTGAGAGGCTCAACGAGCTTGGCATGAGCGGCGGCAGCAGACGCGAGGGGTTGACGATGATGTCGTTGTCATGGACGTGGACCCCGTGCCGGTTGAGCGACAGCAGGCCCTTCGCGGGGATGCCCGCCGCGCGCACCGAATCGACGTACAGACGTAACCGGCTTACGTTGAACGTGCTCGGCCGTGGTCCGTCTCAGCGCGGGCCGACCTTGCGATGATGCCGCTGTTCGGCTTCTTCGATCGAATGCGATTCCGTCAGATCTCTGTGCGTCTTCGCCATCGCTGCGAGCCTGGCGAAGTGCGCGTGGAGCACGTGCAGCTCGTGTTCCGAGAGGTCCTCGACGTCAATCAGTCGATTGCTTGCCCCCTCGATCGCGGCCACCAGCTCGTTCAGCTTCAGTTGAATCGCGAGCGACTCCTTGTTCTGCGATCGCTGCAGCAGGAACACCATCAGGAACGTCGCGATCGTCGTCCCCGTGTTGATCACGAGCTGCCACGTGTCCGAGTAGTGGAAGATGGGGCCGCTCGCCAGCCACACGATAACGACCATCGCCGCGACGCCGAACGCTGCGGCGCTGCCGGTCCAGCGGGTGATCGAGGTCGAGAGCCGCTCGAGCGTGCCGGCGCGTGTGTGCCTGTCAGTCATGCGCGGCAGTATAAGATGAGTGCCAGCGTCTCTCATGCCACGCATTCACCGTCTTCCCCTTCATCTCGCAAACCAGATCGCGGCCGGTGAGGTCGTCGAACGACCGGCCTCCGTCGTCAAGGAGCTGGTCGAGAACGCGCTCGATGCCAACGCCCGCCGGATCGCCGTCACGATCGAGCTTGGCGGCAAGAAGCTGATTCGCGTCGAGGACGACGGCGACGGGATGGATGCGGAGGACGCACGGCTGGCGATCGAGCGCCATGCGACGAGCAAGATCGCGAGCCCGGAGGACCTCGGCGCGATCCGCACGCTGGGATTCCGCGGCGAGGCGCTGCCGAGCATCGCGTCGGTGTCGCACTTCGTGCTGCGTACCCGCGCAAAAGGGGCAGATACGGGCACCGAAGTTCGCGTCAACGGCGGCACTGTGTCGTCAATCCGCGAAGTGGGCGCGCCCGAAGGCACCTGCATCGAGGTCGCCGACCTGTTCTACAACCTGCCAGCCCGCCGCAAGTTCCTGAAGTCGGACACGGCAGAAGCGACGCAGATCTCGCGGCTCGTCACGCAGATGGCGCTCGGCTATCCGGAGACTGGCTTCACGCTCGTAAGTGGAGCGCGCAAGTTGATCGAGTGTCCGCCGGCTGCGGGTCTCGGCGAGCGCTTCTTTCAACTGTTCGGCGAGCGGCCCGATCTCGTCGAGATCCGCAAGGAAGCAGGCGGACTGCGGATCCACGGCTACGTGGCGGCGCTTGGCGATCAGGGCCCCGTTCGCGGCGCGCAGAACGTCTTCGTCAACCGCCGTATCGTCAAGGACCGCACGATCGCACATGCGAGTGGCGATGCCTACAGCGTCGCGACGATCAAGGAGCGCAGCCCGGAGGTGCATCTCTTCCTCGAGATCGCGCCCGATCGAGTCGATGTCAACGTGCATCCGACCAAGGCGGAAGTGCGATTCCTCGAGCAGTCGCTCGTCCACGACGTGCTGCGCCGCGCGCTGATGGACGCGCTCGGACAGGGACGCGCGCCCGAGCTGCAGTTCACGCCGTTCGCGCCGCCGCCATCAGAGCCGAGACCGATGACCATCCCCGGCGTGATGTCCGGTGCTGTGGTGGGCAGCCGCTGGGCGCCCCCGGCCCCCTGGCCCCCTGACTCCCCGGCCCCCCGGCCCTCCGACACCCCGGCCCCCTGGCCCCCCGGCCCGCCGACGGCGTTCGGCCCAGCGGACGTCCGGCCGATGATTCCGCTCGGCCAGTTCCGCGACACGTTCATCATTGCCGTGGACGATGAGGGGATTGCGATCGTCGATCAGCACGTCGCGCACGAGCGCGTGCTGTTCGAGCTGGTGATGGAGAAGCTCACCGCGGGAAGGCTCGAAAGCCAGCAGCTCCTCATTCCGATGGTGATCGAGATGTCGCCGGCGCAGCGCCAGGCGCTCTCGTCGCACGCGGCCACGCTCGAGCGTTTCGGCTTCGAGATCGACGAGTTTGGGGGCGACACGCTGCGCCTGCGCGCGGTGCCGGCGATCCTCGATCCCGTCGAGTGCGAAGCCGCCGTGCGCGCGCTGGCAGAAGATCTCGAGGGTCTGGATCGCGGTTCACGCGTCGAGGACGCGCTGCGGCGCATCGCCGCGACGATGGCCTGCCACGCCGCGGTGAAGGCGAACTACCCGCTGACGCTGGAGAAGATGCGGTACATCCTCGAGGAGCTGCGGCGGACGGCGTATTCGAGTGTGTGCCCGCACGGGCGTCCTGTCGTCCTGCGTATCACGCGACGCGAGATCGAGAAGAACTTCCAGAGGATCTGACGTGCTGCGTGCTGTCGCCTTGCTTTTGCTCCCCCTCCTGGCGGTCGCTCAGGAGCGGAGCCCTTCGTCGATTCTGATCAGAGATGCCGTGATCGTTGACGGCACCGGGTCCGCGGGACGCAAAGGTGACGTTCGCATCCGCGGCGCCCGCATCGTCGAGATCGGCGCGCTGCAGCCGACCGAAGGCGAACGAGTCGTCGACGCGCGCGGCCTGACACTCGCGCCCGGCTTCATCGACACCCACAGCCATCACGATCGCGGGCTCGCGGCGGCGCCTGACGCGCTCGCTGCCGTCAGTCAGGGCATCACGACCATCGTCGTGGGGCAGGACGGCGGTTCGGCGTTCCCGCTCGAGAGCGCGTTTGCCGAGCTCGAGCGGCAGCCGGCGGCGGTGAACGTCGCGTCGTATGTCGGCCACGGCACGCTGCGACGCGAGGTTCTGGGCGGCGACTTCAAGCGCGCGGCCACGCCGGCGGAGATCACGCGCATGGAGGAGCTGGCGCGCGCGGAGATGCAGGCCGGCGCGCTGGGGCTGTCCACCGGCCTCGAGTACGACCCCGGTATCTACTCGACGCGCGCGGAAGTGGTCGCCGTCGCCAGGGCGGTGGCGTCGATGGGCGGCCGCTACGTCAGTCATCTCCGTAGCGAAGACCGCGAGCTCTACGCGGCGGTCGAGGAGGCACTCGACATCGGGCGCCAGACCGGCATGCCCGTCCAGATCTCGCACATCAAGCTGGCCATGCGTGGTTTGTGGGGCCAGGCAGACACGCTGCTGCAGGTCCTCGATCGCGCTCGCGCCGCTGGCGTCAACGTGACAGCAGACGTCTACCCTTACACCTACTGGCAGTCCACGATGACGGTGCTGTTCCCGAAACGCGATTTCAAGGACCGTCGTGAGGCGGAGTTCGTGCTCGATCAGCTCGTTGCGCCCGAGGGTCTTCTGATCACCGGCTTCGAGCAGCGACCCGAGTATGTGGGAAAGACGATCGCGGACATTGCGAAACAGCGCGGCACCGACCCGGCGACGACGGTGCTCGCACTGATAGAAGAGGCAGGCGGACGCGGACCCGGTGTGGTCGCAACGAGCATGGCCGAACGCGACGTGGAGCGGCTGATCCAGTGGCGGTTCGCCAACATCTGCAGCGACGGCGCGCTCTCGGGCGGTCACCCGCGGGGATTCGGGGCGTTTCCACGAGTGCTCGGCCGTTACGTGCGAGAGCGGAAGGTGCTGCCGCTGGAAGAGGCGATCAGAAAGATGACGTCCTTCTCCGCGGCGAACGCTGGCGTCACCGATCGGGGGGCGATCGCACCCGGGCAGTTCGCCGATCTCGTCCTGTTCGACCCGGCGACCGTGACCGACCGTGCGACGACGGCGAACTCGAAGGCGCTCTCGACCGGGATCCGGACGGTGTGGGTGAACGGCGAACCCGTCTTCGAGAACGGGGTGGCGACCGGACGTCGGCCAGGTCGCGCGATCCGTCGTACGGCCACGCGGTAATCTCAGGCATAAAGTGCTGAGAGCGTAGAATTTACGCTTGACTCCTGGCCGCTCAGGCCTTACATTCTTGACATCCCAGCAAGTTCGTAACGGTCTTCGACCCGTTCGAAGGCTGTTCCAAGCGAAAAGGCTGTCCCGCAAGGGATCGCAAAGCTGTAAGTTCCGCGCAAGTGCGGAGCGGTTTAGCTGCCGAACTTGGAGTCATCGATGTCTAACCGCCGCGTTCTTCCTGTCGCCCTCTCGATCACCGTCGCGCTGCTCTTCTTCGGCCTTGGCAACTACTTGGGCGCGCGTCAGAACGCGGACAGCGCGGATGCTCTGGCGCGGCTCCGGACGGAAGTGGAACTGCTGCGCAGCCGCGACAACCTTCATCCGGCCGGCACGGTCGGACGCGCGTCGCTGACGAACGACATGGGCCGCTCGGCGCTGGTGGAAGACGTGAAGCGGCAGCTATCGGAGGAGATGGGGCTGCTCCCCGTCAATCTGCTGCGCGAGCGGCGCGACAGCTTCGTAGAGCTCTACTCGTACGACGATCGCGGCTCGAGCAGCTACGGCACCGCAGGATATCTCGGCAACGGCTACTTCATCACCGTGAAGCACGGAGTGGTCGCGCTCGGGCAGGAGGGCTCGTCCGACCCCCGGAAGATCACCTCGGTGAAGCTGGCGTACAAGGGCCGCACCGTTTCTGCGAAAGTGGTCGACGCCGGCAATGCGAAGGTCGAAGTCGATCCGGGCGATTGGGCGATCATCAAGGTCAGCGAGAACGTCGATCTGCCTGCCCTCGACGTCAATCTGCGCTACCCGTTCGAATTCGCCGATCCTATCTTCCGACTGGGCAACGATTACTCGAAGGGCATCATCCTCGCGACCGGATACGTCGGTCAGCACACGCCCAACAAGCTGGTGACCTGCCTCACGGACGGGCACCCCGGCGTGTCAGGAGGCGGCGTGCTGAATCGCGACGGACAGCTCGTGGGGATTCCGGTGGGCCGGATGCAGGGCGACTATCGCTTCTCGTTCATCCTGCCGCTGCGCGCCGACATGTTCCGCAAGGTGCCGCACTTGAACTGAGCGTGCGGCGTCAATTCCCAAGGACCAAAGGACCACGGGCCAAATCAGTCAATTCCCAAGTTGCCAAAGACCAACTGCCAAGCAGTCTCTTGAGAGTTGGCCTTTGGCCTTTGCCGTTTGGGAGTTCCCTTAATTGGGAGTTGGCCCCTTGGCCTTTGGGAGTTGTCCAGAGCGCCACTGTTCGAGACGACGCCGCAATTCAGCTTCGAATCCTCTGTCGGTAGGGTTGTAGAAACGGCGCTCCCGGTGCGCGGGCGGCAGGCACTCCATCTCGCGCGCAATTCCCTCCCGCTCGTCATGCGCGTAGCGGTAGCCTTTCCCGTACTCCAGGTCCTTCATCAGCTTCGTCGGGGCGTTTCGCAGGTGCAGCGGCACCGGCTCGGCGACTTCCTGTGACGCCGCCTGCGCCGCGTCGAGATACGCGCGGTAGACGGCATTGCTCTTCGGCGCCGTCGCCAGGTAGATGGCCGCCTGTGCGAGTGCGGTATTACCCTCCGGCATGCCGATGAAGTGGACCGCGTCCTTTGCGGCGACGGCGACGGCGAGCGCCTGCGGGTCGGCGTTGCCGATGTCCTCCGACGCGAACCGCACCAGGCGCCTGGCGACGTACAGCGGATCCTCGCCCGCTTCGAGCATCCTGGCGAGCCAGTACACCGACGCGTCCGGATCGCTGTTGCGCATCGACTTGTGCAGCGCGGAGATCAGGTTGTAGTGCTCCTCGCCGGTCTTGTCGTAGAGCAACGCCCGGTTCTGCGCGAGGTCGGCAACGAGCGCGGCATCGATGCGTCCGCCGCCGGCGGCCTGCGCCGCCCCCATCTCGAGAAGGTTCAGGGCGATTCGCGCGTCGCCGTTTGCAAACCGCGCCATGGCCGCCAGCGCGTCATCGTCGATCTGCAACTCGAGGTTCCCAAGTCCTCGCTCGCGATCCTCGATCGAGCGGCGCAGGATCGTCACGATGTGCGAGGCTTCGAGCGGCCGAAGCACGTACACCTTCGAGCGGGAGAGCAGCGCCGAGTTCACCTCGAACGAGGGGTTCTCGGTCGTCGCGCCGATGAGGACGATGTCGCCGGCCTCGACGCGGGGCAGGAACGCGTCTTGCTGCGCTTTGTTGAAGCGGTGGATCTCGTCGATGAAGAGGATCGTGCGTCGGCCGCGGCGGCGGCGCGCCTCCTCGGCTTCGGTCATGACCGTGCGGATCTCCTTGATGCCGGAGAGTACCGCGCTGAAGGCAATGAAGTGCGCGCGCGTGGCCTTGGCGATGACCCGCGCCAGCGTCGTCTTGCCCGTGCCCGGCGGTCCCCAGAGGATGAGCGACTGCAGGCGATCCTGTTCGATCGCGAGCCGCAGCGGCCGTCCGGGACCGATCAGCGCTTCCTGGCCGACGAGCTCGTCGAGCGTGCGCGGGCGCATGCGCTCCGCCAGCGGCGCCGATGCCGGCGTGCGGTCCTCTGCGGGGTCGTCGTCGAATAGGGACATCTACGTTCGCTGCCTCCAGGCCTCGTACAGGATCAGCGCCGCCGCGATCGCGACGTTGAGCGACTCGACGGGCGGCCGCATCGGGATCGTCAGCCTGACGTCCGAGCGTTCGAGCAGCGCCGCCGGAAGTCCTCCGCCTTCGCCGCCCAGCAGCACCGCCGCCGGACCGCGCAGATCGCACTGCGGCAGGGGCGTCCCGCCGCGGGGCACCGCGGCAAAGACGCGCACGCCCGCCCTGCGCGCTGCCGCCACGGCCTCGTCGAGTGCGTGTCTGACAACCGGCAGACGAAACGTGCTGCCCATCGCGCCGCGCAGCGCCTTCCACCCGAACGGATCCGCCGAGCCCTGGCCCACGATGATGCCGGTTGCGCCGCAGCCTTCGGCCGCGCGGATAATCGCGCCGACGTTGCCGGGATCCTGCACCTCGCTGAGGACCACCACGAGCTGCGGCTCCTTGGCCAGCACATCGTCCACGGAGAAGGCCGGCCGACTCGCGATCGCGACGACGCCGGAGGGATGCTGGACGGGACTCAGCGCCGCGAGCACTTGATCGGTGACGGCGACGGTCCGCGCGCCGGCGCGCCGCGCCCTCGCCGCCAGCGTCACGAGGCGGCTTTCCACGTGCTTCTCCGCGAAGGCGGCGACTTCGAGGGGAAGCTCCGCGGCGATCGCCTCCTCGACGAGATGCTGTCCGTCGAGCAGCACCTCGGCCTCCGGCGCTCCGGCGCGCGCGAGTTCACGAAAGCGCTTGACCAGAGGATTCTGCCGGCTGGCGATCCGCTCCATGAGATTCATGGATTGTACTCTGTGCGCTCTGCTACCATTTCCCCGATGAAGGCCCAGATTCTGAAGAAGTTCGAAGACGAGATCACGCTGCTGGAGCGCGAGCTGAAAACGGAGCTGCCGAAGGAGATCAAGCGCGCGCGCGAGCTCGGCGATCTGCGCGAGAATGCGGAATACCATGCGGCGAAGGAGCGGCAGCGGCTCGTCGAATCGCGCATCAGCATGTTGAAGAAGCGCGTCAGCGAGATCTCGCTGATGAATCTCGAACGCATTCCGCGCGACAAAGTCGGCTTCGGTTCGACGGTGCATTTGAAGGACCAGAACGAGCAGACGATCCTGTATCAGCTCGTGATGCCGGAGGATGCCGATGCGGAGCGCGGTCTCATCTCGACTGCATCGCCGATCGGACGCGCGCTGCTGAACAAAGAAGAAGGAGACGAGGTCGTCGTCAACACGCCGAACGGCGCACGCCGCTTCGAGCTGGTCAAGCTGCTCACTATCCACGACGATGCCGAATAGCCGGGCCGCGCGATGACTCCCGACACTCCGGAGCGGCTGTACTCGACGCGGCTGCGCACGGCCGTCGTCATCACCGGAACCGGCACGGCCGGCGCGTATCACGCGGGCGCGCTGCGGGCGCTGCACGAGGCGGGCATCCGCGTCGATCTCGTGGCCGGCCGCGGCGCAGGCGTCGTCGGCGCGCTGTTCACGGCGATCGATGGCGGCGCGAGGCTGTGGGATGCCGCCGGCATCTGGAAGGCGGCTGGCGCGCGGAACTTCTATGGTTGGCGCGCTCCGCTGCGCGTCGCCGGCTGGGGGCTCGCGGCCGCGGCGCTGGTGCTCGGGTTTCCGATAGCGCTGCTCGCGCTGGCGGTCGTCATCGGCCTCGTCGGACTGCTGCTCACGCTCGTGGGCCTCGAAAGCGTCGGGCAGACGATCACGTCAACGTACGGAGCATGGATCGCCGCGCTGTTCGCGCCGGGCGTGTTGCCGACGCACATCCCGCGGCTGACGCTGTTTGCCGTGCTGCTGTCGCTCGTCGCGCTGGCCGCGGGTGCGGTCGTGGCGGCATTCTCGAGCCGCGTGCGGCGCCGCACGCGGCAGGGCGGGGCGTGGCGGCTGCTCGGTGCCCCGCTCGAGGCTGCCTCGTTGCTCGAGCGCAGCGTTGGCGAGCTGTGGAACCTGATTCGCGGTGCCGCGCCGCTGGACGTGCCGCCACGGCAGGAACTCGCGCGGCGCTACCTGGAACTGCTCTCGGAGAACCTCGGGCAGCCCGGATTTCGCGAGCTGCTCGTGACGCTTCATGACCTCGATGCGCGGCGCGACCTCGTGTTCGGTATGCTCGCGCCGTCGCACCGGCAGCGGTTCTTCGGCCGCACCATTCTGGGCGACGCGGCGATTCGGCAGGTCGAGGCGTTCGATCTTGCCGGCGTCGCCCGCGATCACGCGATGGATACGCTTGCCGCATCGCTGGCCGTGCCGCTCGCCACCGAGCCGCATCTCATCACGTTCACGCCGGAAGGGCCGTGGCGTGGCGAAACGCATCGCGCCTGCGACCGTCCGGGCAGCCTCACGCGGCTGCTGGAAGAGACCGCGGCCGCCGGCGCCGAACAGGTGATCGTCATCTCCGCCGCGCCGCCTGCCGCGCAGCCGCACGAGCTGAGCGCCGGGCGCGCGGATTTGCGGGGGCGCGCCGGCGAGCAGCTCGCAGCCTTCGAATCGGCGACGCTGCGCGACGCCCTCGAGCACTGCGCAGGCAGATTTGCCGGCCTGTACGTGATCCGGCCGTCGCACAATCCCGTTGGCCCGCTCGATTTCGCGGGAGTCTTCGACGAGCGATCGGACCGGGCGTATACGCTCGGCGAGCTCGTCGATCGCGGCTATGAGGACGCGTATCGGCAGTTCGTCGATCCCGTCGTCGCGGTGAGCGGCGAACGGATCGAGTCCCTCCACGTCGCCAATAGTGGGCACGAATGAAGCCGGCAACGAAACTGATTCATGATGACGCGAGCGTTCGCGATGCGGCGGCGCCGCTGACGACGCCGATCTACGAGACGACGACGTTCGTGTTCGAGAACGCCGAAGAAGTGCGTGCCTACAACGAAGGGCGCTCGGCGAAATTCCTCTACTCGCGCTACACCAACCCGTCGATCGTCACCGTCGAAAAGAAGCTGGCCGCGCTCGAGGGCGCCGACGAGGCGCTCGTGCTGTCCAGCGGACAGGCGGCGACCACGACCGCGTTGCTCGGGCTGCTCGGCGCGGGCGACGAGGTCGTCTGCAGCGCCGCGATTTACGGCGGGACGCTTCATCTGCTGGCCGATCTGCTGGCGAAGTTCGGCATCCGGACGCGCTTTGCGTCGTTGGAGGATTTCGCGGCGCCCGAGTCGCTGGTGTCGGAGGCGACCAGGCTGGTCTGGTTCGAGTCGCCGATCAATCCGACGTTGCGCTGTGTCGACATCGCGCGTGTCGCGGCGGCGTGCCGAGCGAGGGGCGTAACCTCCGTCGTGGACAACACGTTCGCCAGTCCCGTCAACCAGCAGCCGATCGCGCTCGGCGTCGACGTCGTGATGCACAGCGCGACGAAGTACCTGAACGGCCACAGCGATGTCACCGCCGGCGTGCTCGCAGGGCCATCACTCCTCATCGCGCCGATCGCGAAGGCGCGCCGGCTGCTCGGGACGGTGCTCGATCCCCACGCCGCGTACGCGCTTGGACGAGGGCTGAAGACGCTGTCGGTGCGCGTCGAGCGGCAGAACGCGAATGCGATGGCGGTGGCGCGCTGGCTCGCCGCCGATCCGCGCGTCAGCACCGTCTTCTATCCGGGCCTCGAGCGCCATCCCGACCACGAGATCGCCAGGCGTCAGATGCGCGGCTTCGGCGGCATGGTCTGTCTGGATCTCGGCGGATCGTACGAGCGTGCCGCGCGGTTCTTCGATCGCCTGAACCTGATCAAGCGGGCCGCGAGCCTCGGCGGCGTCGAGAGCCTGTGCAGTCTTCCGGTGCTGACGTCGCAGTACGGCCATTCCGACGAGGAGCTCGCGCGCGCCGGCGTGACGAAGGGGATGGCGCGGCTGTCGATTGGCCTCGAGGATCCGGAGGACCTGATCGCCGATCTCGATCAGGCCCTGCGCCCGTAGGGCGGAACGTCAGTGCCGCCACACGCCTGCGCTCGTAGGGCGGAACTTCAGTTCCGCCACACGGCTAGCGACTGGCGGGTGGCGTCTTGCCCGCCGGCTCGCGCAGGAACTGCTCCGCGAGCTGCGCGATGCGCGCCGTGATGTCCGCGCCGGAGAGATCCCCGAATTTCTCGCGGAACCTGTCCATCGGCACCACCGCCTTGGCCATCGCTCGGTGGCCGCCGGCGCTGCCGATGTCGGAGAACCACCGCTTCACGAACTCGCCGGCGTTCCGCGAGTAGCCGAGGTTGCGGACGCTGATGATCAAGGTGTCGTTGACGACGCCCGCGACGATCGTCCACTTGACGTTCTCGAGCTGCAGGAAGAAGTCGGCCGTGTAGGGGATGAAGTCCTCGCGCGGCGCTTCGCCGACGAACGCGCTGAACACCTGCTCCTTCAGGATGCCGCCCTGGCTCGCGCGTGTGACGTAATCGAGCCGCTCGAGCGTGATTTCCGCCCCCTCCATCTTGCGGATGAGCGCGGCGTCGGCGAGCGGGTAGAGGAACGTGAACGCCTCGAGATCGACGCGGTTGGTGTGGCGCGCGAAGAACAACGTGTCGGACTTGATCGCGTAGAGCATCGCCGTCGCCGTGCGCTCGGAGATGTTCACGTCGACCGCGCGGAGATGTTCGGTGAGAATCGTCGACGTCGACCCGTAGTCCGCGCGGATGTCCTTGAAGACGGCGCTGTAGCCCGGCTGCTCGGGATGGTGATCGATCACCAGATCCGCGCGGTCGAGCAGACCGCCGAAATAGTGCGGCTGCACGTCGACGGTGGCGATGCGCTCGAACTGGCTGAACGACACGGAGGTCACCTGCTCGACGTGGATGTCCAGCATGTTCGCCATCCGCAGGTTCTCGGGCCGCGTCACGCCCTGCATCGCGCCGATGATCGCCGTCGTCTTCGTCCGCCTCAGCAGGTTGCGGAGTGCGAGGCCGCTGGCCAGCGCGTCCGGGTCGGGGTCGTTGTGCAACAGAATCAGCACGCGGTCTGCATCATTGAAGTAGCGTTGATACTGCTGCACGCGCGCGCGCGTCATCGACCGGCTCAGCTCGGTCACCAGCGTCGGCCGCACGAGCTCCGACAGGTCCATGTCAGTGAGCTCCGGGAACTCCGTCTTCAGCGTGTCGGGCGCGCCGTTGCCCGTCCGCCGGCCCGTGCGCAAGACATAGATGAGCGTTCCGCCGGCGTCGCGAACCGCGTTCAGCACCTTCTTGATGCTGCGGCGTCCGTTTTCCTGAACGATGAAGCAGGTGGTCGGGGGAAGGTCGGCCTTGAGGTAGGTGTCGAGCCGTCGAGGATCGCCGGCGGTGATGTTGATGCCGGCGTCGTGCAGCCGCCGCGCCAGCGGACGGCTCTCGACCAGGAATTCGAGCTCGAAGCTCGGTTGCAGGACGTCGTCGAGGGTGCGTATGACCAGCTCGTCCTGACAGATGGCGTAGACGCGCACGTCAGGCGAACCTCTTGTGGGCCCCGCCCACATTCCGCCGTGTGCTCATGACCAAACCCTCATTATACGCCCGCGCTGCCGCGACGCTCCAGCTTGTGGTCTGCACGCTGGTTGCTCCGATCACCGCATCGCCGCCGCAGGACGGGTGTCGATCGTGCCTCCTTCCGGCTGTAACGCCGCCGCAGGCCGCCTCGCTCCCCGAGCGGCTCGATGGACTCGATCTCCTCGTGATGGTCACGGCCGGCCGCGAGCAGGAGGCGGAGGCGGCGCTCGCAACCATCGCCGCTCGCGGCGGGCGCGCCGGGTTCCTCGTGGACGTTAGAGCAGAGCGGCCGGAGTCGCCGGACGATTTCGCGTTCACGCTGAAGAAGTACCTGGCGACGCTTCGAGGGCGGGCGGGCTCGGCGAAGATTGGCATCGCCGTCGAGCCTCCGCTGCTCGAGGCGCTCCTGTCGCGAGAGCTGGCGCCCTACGTGGATTTCGTCGCCGCCGCAGCACTTCCGTCCCGCCAGCAGGCGCCCGCTCCCGGTGTTGCGAGGTGGGGATGGATCGAGGCGACAGATCTCACGACCGCACTCGACGCCACCCGTGTGTCACCGATCGAGCGATGGGTCTGGCGGCTGCCGCGGGACGCCGACGTCGCGCGGCTGGTCGCCGAACTCGCCGCACCATCGAGCGAATTTGCCGAGCAGACGCAGGTCGTGGGCCGCAGGCAGCTGACGGCCGCGGAAATCGTCGCGCGTCACCAGGCTGTGGCCGTGCGGCAGGATGCGGCCATCACGGACCTCATCTCCACGGGCCACCTGACGATCACGTTCGAGGCGCCTGGCTTTCCGGCGCCAGTGACGATCAGCGCCGAGACGATCGTCTACACGAACGACGAGCGCACGGATCTCGAACAGCGGCGCATTCGCGTCAACGGCATCGAGTTCAAGAGCGGCGCGGTGCCCAGGCTGCCGATCATCGAGCCAGAGCGTGCGGCGGCTCCGCCGCTCGCGATCACGCTGTCGAATGTCTATCGGTATCAGCTTATCGGTGAGGACACCGTCGATGGCGTCCGCTGCTACGTCGTTGCGTTCGAGCCGGCGCCCGACGCCGGAGGCACGGCGTTGTTCCGGGGACGTGCGTGGATTGCAGCAGACAGTTTCGCGATGGTGAAGGCCGCCGCGGCGCAGACGGGACTACGCGGCGCGATCGTCTCCTCGGAACAGATCGACGAGTTCCGGCGCGAAGGCGCGTTGTGGCTGCTCGCTCGGTCGGAAGTGCGGCAGCTCTACGAGGGCGCCGGTCACCGTACGCCGATCGTGCGTGTCCTGCAGATCGCCACGCACGAGGTGAATCCGGCTGACTTCGTCGAGCGCCGCCGCGCCGCCTACGCGTCGGCCCATGTCATGCTCCGCGATACGCCGGAGGGCTACCGGTATTTGATGAGGGACCCTGCCGCGAGCGGCGGCGACACCGTGGAGCCGCAGGTCGCCGGCCGCGCGCTCCGCGTGCGCACGCTCGCGGGCGGCGTCCTCATCGATCCGAACATCAATCAGCCGCTGCCGTTCGCAGGCCTGAGTTATGTCGACTTCGATCTGTTCGGCACCGGCACGCAGTTGAACGCGTTTGCCGGCGGGACCTACGGCCAGTTGGCATTCTCGGTCCCGTCTTTGGGCGGCAGTCGGTGGCAAGTCGCCGGCCGCGCGTTCGGGATCGCCACCGCCTACAACGATCGCGCATTCGTCGCCGGACGCGAGCGCTACGATCACAACATCGAGCAGCGGCCGGCGCACGTCTCCGTCTGGCTGCTCCATCCACTGACGACGACGATGACGGCGCGAGCGGGGTACGATCTCGACTACACCCACTTCGCGCGCGGCGGCGGCACGGCGGCAGACTTCGTCGTGCCGCAGAGCCAGCTCATTCACGGCGCGAGGCTCGCCCTCGACGCGCAGCGAGCCGGCTGGGCTGCGTCCATCTGGTGGAATCCGGCGCGACGTCAGGGCTGGCGCCGGTGGGGTGTGCGCGGCAGCGGTGAATACGACGCGTCGCACCGCGACTTTCAACGGTACGGCGCGTCCCTGGCGCGGTCCATAATACTCAGGCCGGGCCTCGTAGGCCGGCTCGAGGCGGCGTGGATGAGCGGGCACGACCTCGACCGATTCAGCCGGTACGCCTTCGGGTCGTTCGACAACAGACTTCGCGGGTATCCGTCGGCGCTGATTCGGTATGATCGCGGCGGCGTGCTGCGGGGCGCGATGGCCTGGGCCGCCGGCGGCCGGCTGCGCATCGACGGGTTCGTCGATACGGCGGCGGCGCACGACCCATCGTTCGGGCCGGGGCTGCGCACCTACACGGGCCTGGGCGCCGCGCTGGAGACGCCCGCGCCGTTCGGCACGCTCGTCGCGGTCGAATGGGGCTACGGATTTCGCGGCGTGAACACGGACGGCAGCCTCGGCACGCAGGTCGTCCGCATCAGCGCGTTCAAAATATTCTGACCGAGGGGACCACGATGAAGGGACTGGCGCTGGCGGTGATGTTGGGCACGGCCGCTCTGACCGCAGCCGATCAGAGAACGTTCAAGGCGGGCGTCGATCTCGTCCACTTCAGCGTGGTCGTCAGCGACAAGCACGGCGAGCCGATCGAAGGGCTGACGGCCGACGACTTCGAAATCCTCGAGGCCGGTCAGCTCCAGGCGGTGAAGTTCTTTTCGTCCGGCGATCCCACCGAGGAGATGCCCCTGCACTTGGGGTTCCTCCTCGATACGAGCGGCAGCATGGACCTCGCGATCAGGGACGTGCGCACCGCCGCCGTCAAGTTCCTGAACGCGATGGACCGCGCCGTCGACATCACGCTCGTCGACTTCGACACCGAAGTGCGAGTTGCGCGCTTTCACTCCAACGATTACCCGCGGCTGATCGAGCGGATTCGCGGCCGCAAGCCGGACGGCTGGACGGCGTTGTACGACGCCCTCGGCGTTTACCTCAATGGCGCCGCGGATCAGACGGGCCAGAAGGTCCTCGTGATGTATACCGACGGGGGCGACACCCGCAGCTCGCTGACGGTCACGGACCTGCTCGACATGCTGCGCGCCTCTGATGTGACCATCTACGTGCTCGGGTATCTGGAGCATCAGAGCAGCAGCGCCCGGAACGAGCAGCGCATGCAGCTCCAGCGCATTGCGTCGATGACCGGCGGTCAGGCGTTCTTCCCCACGAGCCTGAAAGAGGTCGACAAGCTGTACGAGACGATCCAGCGCGAGCTGTCCGCGCGCTACAGCCTCGGCTACACGTCAACGGACGCGCGCGCGGACGGCAAGTGGCGCGAGGTCAAGATCCGCGTGAAGCGTTCCGACCTCAAGAACGCGAAGATCCGCACCCGCGGCGGGTACTTCGCGCCCATCCGCGACATCAGCCAGCAATAACGCATCAGTCCCTGGTCCCTGGTCCTTGGTCCCTGGTCCTTGGTCTTTGGTCCTTGGTCTTTGGGTCCCTTGGCCCTTGGTCTTTGGTCCTTGGTCCTTGGTCCTTGGTCATTGTGTTGTCGTGGTACGATGATCGTTTGTCATCGGCCACGAGATGGCTTCCAAGTACGACCGCTTCACACTCGTTACCGACTTCGAGCTGCGCGGGGATCAGGCCCGCGCGATCGACGAGCTCGTCGAGGGGTTGAACCGCGGCGACGCCGCGCAGGTGCTGCTCGGCGTCACGGGCTCCGGCAAGACCTTCACGATGGCGCAGTGCATCGCCCGCGTGAACCGGCCGACGCTCGTGATGGCCCACAACAAGACCCTCGCCGCGCAGCTCTATCAGGAGTTCCGCCGCTTCTTCCCCGAGAACGCCGTCGAGTACTTCGTCAGCTACTACGACTACTACCAGCCGGAAGCCTACGTCCCGACCACCGACTCGTACATCGAGAAGGAAGCGACGATCAACGACGAGATCGACCGCATGCGGCTCTCCGCCACGCGGTCCCTGTTCGAGCGCCGGGACGTCATCATCGTCGCCAGCGTCTCATGCATCTACGGCCTCGGTTCGCCGGAGGCCTATTACGGGATGATGCTGCCGCTCGAGCGCGGCCAGCGGATCGACCGCGACCAGATCCTGCGCAAGCTCGTCGAAATCCAGTACGAGCGCAACGACCACGAGTTCGCCCGCGGCGTCTTCCGCGTCCGCGGCGACATCGTCGAGGTCTCCCCGTCGTACGAGGACGTGGCGTTGCGCATCGAGCTGTTCGGCGACGAGGTCGACGAGCTGATCTCGTTCGATCCGCTGACGTCGAAGACGCTGCGGCGTCACGACAAGGTCGCCATCTACCCGAAGACGCACTTCGTGACGTCGCGCGATCGCACGCGCCAGGCGGTCGAGAGCATCAAGGCGGAGCTCGCGTGGTACCGCGGGCAGCTCGAGTCGGAAGGGAAGGTCCTCGAAGCGCACCGGCTGCATCAGCGGACGATGTTCGATCTCGAGATGATCAAGGAGATCGGCTACTGCCATGGCATCGAGAACTACGCGCGGCATCTCACCGGACGCGCGCCGGGCGAGCCGCCGCCAACACTGCTCGATTACCTGCCCGAGGACGCGCTGACGATCGTCGACGAAAGCCATCAGACGGTCCCGCAGGTCCGCGGGATGTATCACGGCGATCGGTCGCGCAAGGAAGTGCTCGTCGCTTACGGCTTCCGGCTGCCGTCAGCGCTCGACAACAGGCCGCTCAATTTCGAGGAGTGGGAGTCGCGCGTGCACCAGGTCCTGTTCGTCTCCGCGACGCCGGGGCCCTACGAGCTCCGCAAGTCGGGTGGCGCGGTCGTCGAGCAGATCATCCGGCCGACGGGTCTACTCGACCCCGTGATCGAGGTGCGTCCGGTGCGCGGGCAGGTCGACGATCTGCTTGCCGAGATCCGCGAGCGCGCCGCGCGGGGTGAGCGCGTGCTGGTGACGACGCTGACGAAGCGGATGGCGGAGGACCTGACGCAGTACTACCAGGAGCTCGGTGTGAAGGTGCGGTACCTGCACTCCGACATCGACACCCTCGAGCGGATTCAGATCCTGCGCGATCTGCGCCGCGGCGAGTTCGACGTCCTGATCGGCATCAACCTGCTGCGCGAAGGACTGGACCTGCCGGAGGTGTCGCTGGTGGCGATCCTCGATGCCGACAAGGAGGGGTTCCTGCGGTCTGGCGGGTCGCTCATTCAGACCGTCGGGCGCGCGGCGCGCAATGTCAACGGCCGGGCGATCATGTACGCCGACACCAACACCGAGTCGATGCAGCATGCGATTGGCGAGACGGAGCGCCGCCGCACGATTCAGGAGGCCTACAACGTCGAACATGGGATCACCCCGGCATCGATCGTGAAGAGCATCGATGAGGTGCTGACGAGCATCTACGAGCGCGATTACGTGACGGTGCCCGCCGGCCCTGAGACGGAGGTCTTCCGCACGCACGCCGAGCTGGAGGCGCACGTGGCTCAGCTTCAGGCGCAGATGAAGGCGGCCGCGGCCAACCTGGAGTTCGAAAAGGCGGCGACGCTGCGCGATCGCATCAAGCAGTTGAAAAGCCGCGAGCTTGGCCTTGCAGCGGGGAGCCGCGGCTGATGCCGTCGTTCCTGACGGAGCGTCTCAAGAGCGGGCTGCTCGAAGTCCAGGAATACGTGCACATGCTCGGCAGGTTCGCGCGCGGCCTCGTCACGCGGCCGTTCTACTACCGCGACGTCATCCAGCAGTTCGACGCGATCGGCGTCGGCTCGCTCACGGTGGTGTTGCTCACGGGGCTGTTCACGGGCATGGTTCTCGCGCTGCAGTCCGGCATGACGCTCGATCAGTTCGGCGCGCGCTCGATGGTCGGCCGTCTCGTGAGCGCCTCGATCGTCAAGGAGCTCGGGCCGGTGCTGACCGGGTTGATGGTGGCGGGGCGGGTCGGCTCCGGCATCGCCGCGGAGCTCGGGTCGATGATGGTGACGGACCAGATCGCCGCGCTGCGCGCGCTCGGCACCGATCCGATCCGCAAGCTGGTCGTGCCGCGCATTCTCGCCGGCATTGCCATGGTGCCGCTGCTCACGATCATCGCCAGCGGCGTCGGCATGGTCGGCGGCTGGATCGTGACCCTGCTGATCCTGCGCGTCGCCTCCTCGGTCTACTGGAACTCGGTCGTCCAGGGTCTCTACATGGAAGACGTCTGGATGGGGATCATCAAGCCCTTCTTCCTCGGCTTCGTGATCGTCAGCATCGGCTGCCATGTCGGCCTGCGCGCGCGCGGCGGCACGCAGGGGGTCGGGCGCGCGACAACGCAGGCGGTCGTCGCGAGCTCGGTGGCCGTGATTGCCGTCGACTACCTGGTCACGCAGCTCCTCATCGTCCTGATGTACTGATGGCAATCGTCCAACCGAAGCCCCGCGATCCGCTCCTCGAGGAAGCGCTCGGCCACGGCGGGCCAATCATCGTCTTCGACAACGTGCACCTGGCGTTCGACGACAAGGTGATCCTGCGGGACGTCAGCTTCACGCTGCAGACCGGCCACACGAAGATCTTCCTGGGGGCGAGCGGCGCGGGCAAGTCGACGATCCTCCGGCTCATTCTCGGCCTGCTGAAGCCCGACGCCGGTGAGGTTTACGTCAACGGCGAGCGGGTCGATCCGATGACGGAAGACGAACTGATGGCCGTTCGTGCGGATCTCGGGATGGTCTTTCAGGAGGGTGCGCTGTTCGATTCGCTGACGGTCGGCGAGAACGTCGGCTACAAGCTGTACGAGGAGCTGAACTGGCCGGCTGACGAGACCGACACTCGCGTCGCCGAGGTGCTTGGGTTCGTTGGTCTCGGCGACTTCGTCGACCGCATGCCGTCCGAGCTGTCGGGCGGCCAGCGGCGGCGCGTCGCGATTGCCAGGGCGATGGCCGCCAAGCCGCGCATCCTGCTCTACGACGAGCCGACCACCGGCCTCGACCCGATCACCTCGTTGTCGGTGGACGAAGAGATCATCAAGCTGCGCGATCTCGAGGGCGTCAGCTCGATCCTCGTCACGCACCAGTTACGCGACGCGTTTTACGTCGCCGAGCACACCGCTGTGCGGCACGACGCAACCGTGCAGCTCGAGCGCGCCAGAGGGCGCAAGGCGGACGAGGCGGAGTTCATCATGCTCCGCGACGGCCGCATCGCCTTCGAAGGCAACGCCGCGGAGCTCCGCGACGTGACCCGCAGGGACCCGTACATCCTCGCTTTTCTCTCGTAGGACGCTGTCATGCCAAGAACCCGTTCTCTCGCATGGTCGGAGCTCAAGATCGGCATCATCGCCGTCATCGCGATCGTGCTCGCGACGATGCTCATCATTGCGGTGGGAGGCGCCGCCGGCTTTTCGTGGCAGCGCTACGTGCTCAGGACGAAGTTCGCCGACGTCGGCGGACTCAAGTCGGGCGCGGTCGTGCGCGTCGCCGGCGTCGAGGTCGGCAAGGTGACCGACGTGGAGTTCTCGGGCGCGGAAGTCGAGGTCACGCTCGAAGTGAAAGAGGAGATGCAGCCGCGCATCACGACCGATTCGCGCGCGTCGATTGGCGCGCTCAGCCTGCTCGGCGAGCCAATTGTCGACATCACGCCGGCGACGACCGGCACGCCGCTCAAGGACGGCGAATACGTTCAGAGCGTGCCGCCGCGAGGACAGATCGCCGACGTCGCGGAGAACGCCGAGCAGCTGCTCGCGCAGGCGAACGAACTCGTACGCGACGTGCGCGAAGGCAAGGGCACGGTCGGCAAGCTGTTCACCGACGATCAGGTGTATCGGGAGTTCAACGCGTTGATCAGCTCCGCGGAAGGCGTGGCGAACTCGATCCGGCGGGGCGAGGGCACGCTCGGGCAGTTCGTGAGAAATCCGGCGGCGTACCGCCGCTTCGAGGCCGCGTTGGCCGACCTCCAGGACATGACGCGCCGCATCAGGGCGGGTGAGGGCAGCCTAGGCCGCCTCCTCAAGGACGATGCGCTCGCCCAATCGCTGACCTCTGCGTCAGGCAACGTGGAAGCGATCACGAGCCGGTTGAGCCGCGGTGAAGGGACGGTCGGCAAGTTGTTGACAGAGCGCGAGCTGTACGACCGGCTCAATTCTGTGTCGGCACGGATCGACAAAATCGTCGCCAGCCTCGAACAGCCGCAGGGCACTGCCGGGCAGCTGCTGCACGACAAGCAGTTGTATGAGAACATGAACAACACCGTGAAGGAGATTCAGGGGCTGATCGCGGAGATCAAGAAGGACCCGAAGAAGTACCTGACGGTGAGAGTGAGCATCTTCTAACCGGGGGGCCGGGGGGCCGGGGGGCCGGGGGGCCGGCGGCTGGCAGGACGGGGTGACTTATGGCGAGAGAAGACAGCGGGGCCGGAACAGTCGTAGCAGCGTTCGTGCTCGGCGCGATTGCCGGAGCGGCGGTGGCGCTGCTGATGGCGCCGGCGACCGGTGACGAGATGCGCCGGAGGCTCGCGGACAAGGCGCGTGAAGGGAAGGACCGGGCCGGCGAGGCCGCCCGTCAGGGGCGGGAGTTCATCGACCGGCAGCGTCAGACGATCGCGTCGGCGGTCGAGCGCGGCCGCGAAGCCTACGATCAGGCGCGCGGTGTCCAGCGGCCGGCCGGCGGCGAGAATACGTTGTGAGCGATCTGTTCCTCGGCGTGATTGCCGCGGCCACGCTGATCATGGCGCTGGTGCAGATCGGCGCCGTGGTGGCGCTCCTGCGCGTGGCGCGGCAGACGCAGGACGTGTTGTCGTCGGTCCAGCGCGAGATCAAGCCGCTCTCGGCCAAAGTCAGCTCCATCGCCGATGAAGCGTCGCGCACGGCCGCGCTCGCCACGGCGCAGATGCAGAAGGTCGATCGCCTGGTGACCGACCTGTCGCGCCGTGTTGACGAGACCACCGCCATCGTCCAGGAGGCCATCGTCACGCCGGCGCGTGAAGGGATGGCGGTCATTGCAGCCGTGCGCGCCGGTCTGGCGGCGCTGCGTGGCGCCGCCGAGATGCGGCCACGCCACGGGCGCCACGCCGAAGACGAAGACCCCCTGTTTATCGGGTGAGGCTTTTCCCGGCTTCTCTCATTGACCTGTTGGGCAAGGGGTGATAGAACGAGGCCGATCACTCATCCCCCGAGGTCCCCATGCTGTTGAAAATGGCAGCTTCTCTCTTCGCGTTCTTCGTCGCCTTCGGCACCATCACGCTCGGACAGGAACCGTCGTCGAAATCGGCCGCGATCGCCAAGGAGCTCGGCCAGACTCTCGATGCCGCCAAGCTTGACGCCATTGCCGCGCCCGATCCGGCAGACGCGAACTCATTCGTCGCCGCCCTGTACTTCCAGGGTGCGCAGCTCCTCGTCGTCTCGGCCAAGTACTCCGCGCCGCCGCTGCTCGTCACCAAGATCAACGCCAAGGAGTACCGCGACGTCTACATCGACCTCCAGTCGGCCTCCGTCGCTGGCTCGAAGATCTTCGTGCAGGATCAGCTCGCCGATGGCCTGATCGCCAAACCGTCGAACGATGCGCCTGCGGATGCCTGGGAGCAGGGGACGAAGTCCCTGCTGTTCGACGGCGACTGGAAGAAGGCCAAACTGAGCGAGGGCGACTACCTGAAGACGTACTCGGAGGCCGACGCGAAGTACTCCGAGATGCTGTCGCTCCTGCTCGCCAAGGCCAAGGGGCGCTCGGGATCGTAGTCGAGGAGCACGGCCGCGGTTGCCGATAACGGCGGCCCTGCGATACACTTGCAGCTTCCTCAGGTTGGGCGCTTGGCTCAGCGGTAGAGCATCGCCTTCACACGGCGGGGGTCAGTGGTTCGAATCCACTAGCGCCCACCACCCTTCGCTCGCTTGACAGGCGAGCGAGCTACGGGTGACAAGCCAACCTTCACTCTGTCGGCTGGCGCAGATCCCATGAAGGGCCGCAGCACGCGCTCGCTCCGCAATAGCGATACGTTCCGGCAGTTCGTGCTCGATCAGCTCGAAGGACTCGATGTGCGCGCCAGGTCGATGTTCGGGGGCACCGGGCTGTACTCGGGCGAGTATTTCTTCGGCATCATCGCGCGCGACGTTCTCTACCTGAAAACCGACGCCGTCAACCGGCAGCCGTTTCTGGATGCGCGAATGCGGCCGTTCCAGCCGTACAAGGATCGGCCGGTCACGATGCACTACTTCGAGGTGCCGCTGTCGGTGCTCGAAAGCAGCCTCGATCTGGAGAAGTGGGCGCGTGCGGCCGTTGCCGCCGCCAGGCGAGCAGCCGAGGCGGGATCCGCGAAGAAATAGCGGCCGCTACTTTCGTCTCTCCGGCAGCCGTCGCTCCGACGGGCCGTCGTAGATGTGATCCTTGGGATCGATCTGCCGCATCGGCTGCTGGCGCTCCCGCTCTTCGAGCGCCTGCGCCGCGATGCCCGGGACACGCGAGATGATGAACAGGGCGTCGGCGACGGACGCCGGAATCCCCATATCGCCACAGACCGCGGCAATCGCGCCGTCGATGTTGATCGGCACCGGCGGCTCGCCTTCGGCATGGTGCTCGCTGAGCACGATGTCCACGGTGCGGATCATCTGCACGTGCTCGGCCTCCGCTTCGAGCTCCAGCGCCATCTGAAACAGCTTGGCCGCGCGCGGATCGCGCGTGTGATAGCGGTGGCCGAACCCGGGAATGGTCTCACCCGCATCGAGCGATCGCTGCACGATGTCTTCCGCCGCCTCGCGATAGGTCGCGCCGCGGCGAACGAGTTCCAGTCCCGCGTCGAGGAAGTGCATGCAGCTCTCGATATCGCCGCCGTGGAAGCGGCCGAAGCCGAGGATGCCGGCAGCCACGCACGCGCGCAGCGGCGCGCCCGCCGTCGCGGTGTTGCGCGCCGCGAGCGTCGAGGGAGGCGTCGCGCCGTGGTCGATGAACGAAACGAGCATCGCCTCCAGCATGCTGCCGATCGCCGGCGACGGCAGCTCGCCGGCGAACAGCAGGTAGATCGACTCGGCAAACGTCAAGCGCCCCATCAGCTCGTCGAGCGGGTAGCCGCGCAGGAGGATCTTGTTGGGCTCGATCCGCGTGAGAGCGGTTCGCCACTTGCGGTCGGTCGACCGCTCCTGTGCGCGTCGTTCAGCCGGCGCCTCGGTGCTTGCTCGCCCCTTCATGGTGACTCCCATCCGAAAAGAACTAACGCGAGTCAATGACCAAAAACCAAAGACCAAAGACCAACGTTGGTTCATTGGTCCTTTGGCCCTTGGTCTGCTGGTGGGACGGGTCCGTCCCGATCAGCCCGTCGCGTTTCAGATCGTGCCGTACAGCCGGTCGCCGAAATCGCCCAGACCCGGAACGATGAACTTGTGCGGATTGAGACCTTGATCGATCACCGGCGTATAGATGTGCACCTCCGGGTGGTGACGTTCGACGAGCGCCACTCCTTCGGGCGCGGCGACGATGCAGATCATGCGCACGTCGCGAGCGCCGGCGCGGCAGAGCAGATCCAGCGCGGCGACGGCGCTGCCGCCGGTGGCGAGCATCGGGTCGATCATGAGCACGAAGGCGCGCTCGAGATTCGCGGGCAGCTTGGCGTAGTACTGCGAAGCCACCGCCGTGAGCTCGTCGCGCTGCAGCCCGATGTGCCCGACCCGCGCGGTCGGGATCAACTCCAGGATTGCATCGAGCATGCCGAGCCCGGCCCGCAGCACGGGCACGACCACGACATCGTCGGTGATGCGGCGGCCGGCGGCGGGGCCGAGCGGCGTCCGGACGGTCTCGTCGCGCTCCGGCAAATCGCGCGTCGCTTCCGCCGCCAGCAGCAGGCTGATCCGTACCGCCATCCGCCGGAACAGTTCCGGAGACGTCGACTCGTCCCGCAGCGTCGCGAGCGCGTCATGGACGAGCGGATGGTCGACGATGTGCACGGGCACGGGTTCACTATATCAGTCAGTCCCTAGTCCCTAGTTCCTGGTCCCCGGTCCCTCGTCCCCAGTCCCGCGTCCCCGGTCTTGATAGAATCCGGACTTCATGCATTTTCGCGTGTTGGTAATCCTCCTGGCGGCCGGCTCGCTGCTCGCCGACCAGCCAGGCCGGCGAGCGATCTCTCTCGTCGTCACCGGCGGTACCGTCGTGACGATGGAGGGGGGGCGGGTGCTGACGCCGGGGGCCGTCGCCGTCGACGGCCGAGACATCGTCGCCGTCGATACCGCTGAAGCGGTTGCGTCGCGGTTCACAGCGAAGGAGACGGTCGACGCGACCGGCGACGTCATCCTGCCCGGCCTGGTCAACACCCACACCCACGCGCCGATGGTCCTGTATCGGGGCCTTGCCGACGACATGGGCCTGATGGACTGGCTGCAGAAGTACATCTTTCCCGCGGAGGCGAAGACCGTATCGCCGGAGTTCGTGCGCGCCGGGACGCATCTCGCGGCGTTGGAGATGATCCAGTCGGGTACGACGACGTATGCCGACATGTATTACTTCGAGGAGGAGATTGCGAAGGCGACGAAGGCGGCTGGCCTTCGCGGTGTGCTCGGTCAGACCATCATCCAGTTTCCGGCGCCCGATGCGAAGACGCCCGCCGATGCGTTGGCGCGGGCAAAGCGGTTCATCGAGCAGTTCGCGGGTGACGACCTCATCGTCCCGGCCGTTGCTCCGCATTCGATGTACACGCTGGACGCGGCCGCGCTGAAGGCGTCCGCCGGGCTCGCCGCCCGCTACAAGGCGCCGCTGCTGACGCATCTGGCGGAGACGAAAGACGAGATCACGATCGCGCGTCAGAAGCACCAGACGACGCCGGCGCGGTACCTCGAGTCGCTCGGGTTCTTCGTCCCGCGCACGCTTGCGGCACATGCGGTGCACCTGACGGATGCCGATTTGCGGCTGCTGACGCGGCGGGGTGTGGGGGTGGCCCACAATCCTGAGAGCAACATGAAGCTGGCGAGCGGGACCGCGCGCGTCCCCGCCATGCGTCACGCCGGGATTCCCGTCGGGCTCGGCACGGATGGCGCCGCCAGCAACAACGATCTCGACATGTTCGAGGCGATGCGCCAGGCGGCGCTGCTCCAGAAGCTGCAGACCGGCGACCCGCGCGCGATTCCCGCGCGCGTCGCGCTCGAGATGGCCACGATCGAGGGCGCTCGGGCGCTGGGAATGGACCGGGACATCGGTTCGCTGACGGCCGGAAAGCGCGCCGATCTGATCGTGGTATCGATGGCGTCCGCCAGGCAGACGCCGATGTACGATCCGATTTCGCACCTCGTCTACGTCACGCGCGGCGCCGACGTGAAGACGACGATCGTGAACGGCCGGCTACTGATGCGGGATCGGCGGATGCTGACGCTCGACGAGCGCGCGGTGCTGGACGAGGCGAACCGGCTGGCCGCGCGTGTCACCGCTGCCGTGAAGCAGTAGGATTTCGAGAGGCTTATGCAGGTTCTGCTGGACTCCGACACGATTCAGGCTCGCGTCCGCGACCTCGCGGCCGAAATCGAGCGCGACTTTCCGAACGGCGACGAGATCCACCTCGTCGGCGTGCTCAAGGGCGGCTTCATGTTCATGGCCGATCTCGTGCGCGGCATGAGCGCGCGCGTGACGATGGACTTCATCGCCACGTCCAGCTACGCGCAGAGCACCAGGTCGTCCGGCGAGGTTCGCCTGCTCAAGGACCTCGACTCCGGCCTCGAAGGGCGCCACGTCGTGATCGTCGAGGACATCGTCGACACGGGACTGACACTGACGTACCTGCAGGACATCCTGCACGCGCGCGCGCCGAAGACGCTGAAGACGGCATGCCTCCTCAGTAAGCCCTCACGCCGCGTCGTGGACGTGAAGGTGGACTACATCGGGTTCACGATCGACGATCACTTCGTCGTCGGCTACGGCCTCGACTATGCGGAGAAGTATCGTAATCTTGGGTACATCGCGGTACTGAACAGCGACTGAGGCACACGTGGTCAGGCGGTTCGACATCATCACGGAGGCGGACGCGCGGCTGCTGGACATCGGCGCGACCGTGGAGCTCGCTGCGGGCGGACACGTGACACCGCTCGCGAAGGACACGCTGGCGACCCGACGGATCACCGTTGTTCCCGCCGGATCGACCGATCCCGCGCTGCCAGCCGACCTGGCACCTGTCGCGGACATCCGGCGCGTGGCGATCGGCAACGACCACACCGGGATCTCGATGAAGGCCGCACTCGTGCAGCACCTTCGGGGCCGGGGCCTCGCCGTGACCGACATCGGGACGAATACCAAGGATGCGGTCGACTACCCCGACATCGCCGGCGCGGTTGCCAAGATGGTTGCGCGCCGCGAGGCGGACGCGGGGATCGTGATTGACGGGGCAGGCATCGGCAGCGCCATCGCCGCCAACAAGGTGCGAGGGATTCGCGCGGCGATGTGCACGGATGAAACGATTGCCCGCTACTCGAGGGAGCACAACGGCGCGAACGTGATCGCGCTCGGGTCGACGCTGCTGCCGGGCCCGGAAGCGGCCATTCGCATCGTCGACATGTGGCTGGGAACGCCGATGAAAGAAGCGCGCTACATCCGGCGGCTGCTGAAGATCCGCCGTCTGGAAGATAGCTTTTCGCGGGATTGAATGCTGAAGCAGCAGGACTTGCAGCGGCTCATCGAGATCATCACCGAGGAGGTGCTCGCGGCCCAGGGCCCGCGCGCAGGACGCGCGGTGCACTGCCGCTGCCACTCGGTGCTCGACGACTGCTGCCCCGACCGCCTGCGCGGCGTGCTCGATGCGGGCGCGACGCGCCTCGGGCTGCACGCCACTGGCGGCGCGCCGGACGGCGTGTCCGCCATGATCGACCACACGCTGCTGAAGCCGGACGCGTCGAGAGCGAACATCGAGAAGCTGTGCCGCGAGGCCGCGGAGTTCCACTTCGCGACGGTCTGCGTCAATCCCGCCTGGGTGGCGCTTGCCGCGCGGCTGCTGCGCGGCACGGGTGTGGGCGTCTGCTCGGTGGTCGGGTTCCCGCTCGGGGCGACAACCGCGGATGTCAAGCACTACGAGACGCGACGCGCCATCTTCGACGGCGCCAGCGAGATCGACATGGTCATCAACATCGGTGCGCTCAAGTCCGGCGACCTGCGCACCGTCGAGCGCGACATCGACGCGGTCGTGGATCCCTGCCGCCAGAGCGGCGTCATCAGCAAAGTCATCATCGAGGCGGCGCTGCTCACTGACGAGGAGAAAGTGAAGGCCTGCACGCTGGCGAAGGCCGCGGGCGCCGACTTCGTCAAGACCTCGACGGGATTCGCCTCCGGCGGCGCCACGGCCGCGGACGTCGCGCTGATGCGCCGCGTCGTCGGTGAGGACATGGGCGTGAAGGCGGCCGGCGGCGTCAGGGATCTGGAAGGGCTGAAGGCGATGGTTGCCGCGGGGGCAACGCGCGTCGGCGCCAGCGCCGGCGTCAAGATCGTGCAGGAATCCAAAGGTCAGAAGCCGGCGCCGATGGCTGCGGCCGGATACTGACGCGTCAATCCTCGGCCTTTTCCACGCGCGTCCTGACCACCCGCTGCGGGAACGGTATCTCGATCCCGCTCCGATCGAACGCCTTCTTCATCCGCCTCCGCAGCTCGCGGCCGACCTCCCACTGCTTCAACGGCATCGTCTTGATTCGGACCTTGAGGATCATGGCGGAATCGCCGAAGGCGTCAACGCCGAGCACTTCGAGCGGCTCGAGGATGAAGGGTCCGAACGCCGCGTCCTGCTGCAGCTCCGCGGCTGTCCGCTTGAGGACGTCGGCGACCCGGTCGGGATCCTCGTCATAAGCGACGGACACGTCGATCACGTAGTACGAGTAGTCCTTGCTCTTGTTGGCCAGCGTCGTGATGGCGCCGTTCGGGAAGATGTGCACCGTGCCCTCGACGTCGCGCAGCACGATCGTCCTCAGGTTGATTGCCTCCACGAGCCCGCCGATGCCGTTGATCGCGGCAACGTCGCCGACGCGGACCTGATCCTCCAGGATCAGGAAGAATCCACTGATCACGTCGCGCACGAGCGTCTGTGCGCCGAAGCCGACCGCCAGGCCGACGATGCCGGCGCCGGTCAGGACGGGAACGATGTCCAGTTGGAGCTCGCGCAGCACCATCAGCACGGCGATGCCGGTGACGATCGCGGTCGTCACGTTGCGGATCACCGATCCGAGCGTCCGCGCGCGCTTGGCGCGCTCCAGCGCATCGAGGCCGGTGCCGAGATTCAGCTCGTGCTCGAAGCGCCGGACGACGAGCGAAGTGGTACGGATCACGGCGTACGCGAGCAGCGCGATCAGCACGACGCGGAGGCCGGATCCAAACGTCCATGCCGCGAGCGTGCGGAGGTGCAGCCCGAGACGCGGACGCAGGCCCGTCATCTCGAAAATCGGGAACACGACGATCGCGAATACGAGCAGGAACACGGCGGCGCCGAGCAGCCGCAGCGGGCCGCGGACGAGCGCGCTCGACGGCGTGACGATGTCGCCCAGCGCCCGGCGCAGGCCCGCCGTCGCAAGCCGCCGCGCGAGCCGCGCGACCGCCCACGCAAACACCATCGCCGGAACGATTGCGAGCACGACGGTCTGCCACTGCACGGGACCGTCGAACAGGCCTCTGAGCATGGCGTCAGGATAGCAGATGGCTGTACGCGCGACGCGCGGCCGCTCGCGTCGCGCTAGAATCATGCGCCATGTCTCCGCCGCGCCCGCGGACCTCGATGCCGGCAGCGGTACTGCTCGCCGCGCTGGCCGTCACCGCGCTTGCGACGTATCTCACGCACCGCGCGGCGGCCGCCAACGACGCACTCCGCTTCGACAACGTCGCTGACACGATCCGGCACGACATCGAGAGCCGTCTCGAAGCCTACGTCGCCATGCTGCGCGGAGGCGCCGGGCTCTTCGCGGCAAGCGACGAGGTGCGGCCGGCGGAGTTCCGCGCGTATGTCGAGCGGCTGCAGTTGCCCGCCAGGTACCCGGGCATCCAGGGAATCGGGTTCTCGCGACTCGTGCGTGCGGACGAACGCGAACACGTTGCCGCGATGGTGCGGGGCGCCGGCCTGCCGTTCCGCTACTGGCCGGAGCAGCCTGGCGCCGAGCTGCACGCGATCGTGTTTCTCGAGCCGCAGGACGAGCGCAACCGCGTCGCGCTCGGCTACAACATGTATTCGGAGGCCGTACGGCGCGAGGCGATGTCGCGCGCGCGCGACATGGGCGAGCCTGCGGCGTCGGGCCGCGTGAAACTCGTTCAGGAGCTGGTCGATCCGGCCCACTCGCAATCCGGGTTTCTCATCTATCTGCCGGTGTATCGCGGCGCCGCGGTGCCGCAGACCGTGGAGGAGCGCCGTGACCGGCTGTTCGGCTTCGTCTACAGCCCGTTTCGCGCCGACGATCTGCTTCGCCGCATCGTACCGGCCGCAGCCGCCGGCCAGGCCGTCCTCGAGGTGTATGACGGCGGAACGGAAGAGGGACGGCTGCTGCATCGCTCGGGCGCGATGCCGGACGCGGCGCCCTTCGAAGTACGCCGCGTCAGCGACGTCGCCGGTCGCAACTGGACGATGGTGATGCGGCCTGGCTCCGCATTCGGCGGAACGGCCGGCACGATCGCACTGGTTGTCGCCGCGGCCGGCCTCGCCATGTCGGCGCTGCTGTTCGTCGCGACGCGCTCGCAGGCGAGGGCACGGGAAGCGGCGGAGCGCACGGCCGAAGAGCTGCGGCGATCCGAAGAAGCGCTGCGCAGCGCCAATCTGGCGAAAGACGAATTCCTCGCGGTCATCTCGCACGAGCTCCGCACGCCGCTGAATGCCATCATGGGGTGGGCGGCGATGATGCGGAAAGGGCAGCTCGCCAGCGACGCCTACGCGCACGCGCTCGATGTCATCCAGCGCAACGCGGCGAGCCAGGCGATGCTCGTCGAGGACCTGCTCGACATCTCGCGCGCGGTCGCGGGCCGTCTTCGCCTGGACGTGACGACGGTGTCCGCCGCCGACGTCCTCAAGAGCGCCCTGGATGCCGTCCGGCCCATCGCGGACGCGCAGGGCGTTCGGCTGATCTGGGACCGGAGAACGGATCTCGCCACGATCAAGGGCGACGCGCGCCGGCTGCAGCAGATCGTCGCGAACCTGTTGTCGAATGGCATCAAGTTCACGCCGCGCGGCGGGGCGGTGACGCTCTCCGCCGAGCGGAACACGGATACGCTGACGATCCGCGTCAGCGACACAGGCATCGGCATCGAGGGGGATTTCCTGCCGTTGGTCTTCGAGCGATTCCGCCAGGCCGACACGTCGACGACGCGGGCCCATACGGGCGTGGGCCTGGGCCTCGCGATCGCCCGGCATCTCGTCGATCTGCACAACGGCACGATCTCGGTTTACAGCGACGGCCGCGATCGTGGAACGACATTCACCGTCCGTCTGCCAACCGGGTAGCTTCTACTCAGTCGATTGCAGGTTTGTGATCGCGAAGGTGGTCGCAGAATGATCAGCGGCCGCTTTCGGCGGCTGGTATGATGATGCCCGTTTGCGCGTTCGCCCGGGACGACGGTCTGCGAACGCGTTTTCTTTTGGGACCACAAGCAGGAGGAGACGTATGTCGTATCGGCGTCCGTTACTTGCAGCAGCCGGTCTGGCGATTCTCTTCGCAGCCACATCTTCGGCGAATCACTCCTGGGGCGGCTATCACTGGGGGAGGACGAGCAATCCGTTCACGCTCAAAGTGGGCGACAACGTCTCTAACGCGTGGGACTCGTATCTGAACAACGCGATTACGGACTGGAGCGCATCGTCTGTCCTCAATCTCGTCAAGGTCGCCGGCGGCACGCGGCCGAAGAACTGCCGTCCGACGGCGGGCCAGATCGAGGTGTGCAGCGAGCGCTACGGCTATACCGGCTGGCTCGGGATCGCGCAGATCTGGCTCTCGGGAGGCCACATCGCCCAGGCGACGTCGAAGATGAACGACAGCTACTTCAACTCCGCCACCTACAACACACCGGCGTGGCGCCAGATGGTCATGTGCCAGGAGATCGCGCACGACTTCGGGCTGGACCACCAGGACGAGAACTTCAACAACGCGAATCTCGGTTCCTGCATGGACTACACGAGCGATCCGGATGGTCCGCCGAGCAACATGACCCCCAACAGTCACGACTTCGCGCAGTTGGAGAGCATCTACGCGCACCTCGACAGCACGACGACCATCTCGTCGGCGTTGCCGTCCAGCGTGTCGCCGGCGATGCGCAACATGGACTTCGAGGGGCCCGGTCAGTGGGGCCGTCTCGTGCGCTCCAGCGCGAACGGTCGCGTGCAGATCTTCGAGCAGGACTTCGGCAACGACAACAAGGTCATCACGCACGTGTTCTGGGCCGATCCCGAAGGGGACGCCCGGGGCCGCCGCTAACAGGCCGCTGAAAACCAGAACCAAGGGTTAAGGGACCAAGGAACCAACCTTGGCCGTTGGCCCTTGGTTTCTGGCCTTTGACAGCGGCAGTTCCTCTCTAGCCCCGCCTCAACTCCTCACGAAGCCGCGGCGCTCTGATCGTTTCTGACGATGGCGGACGCCTGCACGGGCAGTCGCAGTGTGGCACGGCATCCCTGACGATCCATCCGGTTCTCCAGCATCAAGCCGCCGCCATGTGCCTCGGCGATCTGGCGGCTCAGGACGAGCCCGATTCCGGATCCGCTCGGCTTCGTCGTGAAGAACGGCACGAACAGATTCCCCGTATTCGAGAGGCCTGGCCCTTCGTCTTCCACCCACAACTCCATCGACGGCGGCGTCGAGCCGGCGAGACGCTGCCATCCAACCCGAACGCCGCCGCCCGTCTCGCCCACGGCGTCGATCGCATTGCGCAGCAGGTTGATCAGCAACTGCTCCAGTTGATCGAGATCGCCCTGGATCGTGAGCCGCGGCCCGGGCTCCACCTGGATGTGATGCGCCTTCTCGAGCGTAACGACGCGATCGACGAACGCGGCGACGTCGATGGGGGCGAGCTTCGGTGGTGGTAGCTTCGCCAGCCTCGCGTAGGCACCCATGAACCGGCTGAGCGAATCGGCCCGTGACGCGATCACCGCCAGCCCCCGCTGCACGTCGTCACGCCAGTCGGCGGGCGGAGGATCCCGGTCGATGATTGTCGAGAGGCTGCCAGCGATCGATTTGATCGGCGCCAGCGAGTTGTTCATCTCGTGGCCGATGACACGTATGAGCCGCTGCCATGCCTGCCGTTCCTCCTCGCGCAGCGGCTGGCTCAGGTCGGAGAAGACGAGCAGTTCGTGCGGCCTCCCGCCCTGCCGGAACTGGCTGCGACGGATCTCCCAGCGACCGACGCCGCCCGGAAACGCCGTGTTGATGATGCGCGGCGTCTCACCGGCGAGCGAGTCCGCGAGGCCGATCTCCTCGGCGTTCCTTCCGAGGAGCCGTTCGACAGGCTGCGTCAGCAGCCTCGCGCCGGCGCGGTTGACGAATTTCAGCTCGTGGATCTCATCGAACGTGAAGACCGCGACGTCGATCTCCGCCATCACCTTGCGCAGCAGCGTCGTCGCTTCGAGCGCGTCGAGACGCTGGTGGCGCAGCGTGTCGACGAGCGCGTTCACCTCGATCATCACTTCGCCGAGCGGATCGCCGCCCCGTGCGCCGCGGGCGCGGATAGAGAAGTCGCCCTCGCCGAGCGCGGCGAGCAGGTTCGACAGCGTCTGGAGCGGAAGGACGACGCGCTCGCGCAGCGCGAAGGCAAAGCCGAGGCAGAAGGCGATGATGATGACCGACAGCGTCCACTGGACCTTCGGCGTGTAGTCGCCGGTCCAGAGGAAGATCAGCGCGATCACGGCACCCGGCAGCGCCGAGGCCAGCGCCATCAGGAGAATGCGGCGGTCGTGACTCAGGCGCGGGCGCATCCGAGAAAGGGTAAAGGGTAAACAGTAAAGGGTAAAGAACCTTACCCTTACCCTTTACCCTTTACCCTTTACCCTTTACTCCTTACCCTTCCCCTTCTCACAGCCCGTAACGCTGCAAGCGCCTGTAGAGAGCGCTGCGGCTCAGGCCGAGCGCCTTCGCTGCCTGGCTGACGTTGCCGTCGAAGCGCGTCATCGCCTTCTTGATCAGGAAGCACTCGACATCCTCGAGGCTCATGTCCTCGAGCCGGCCGGCGCTTTCGCGCGCCTGGCGGAGGCCGAGATCGCCAGCCTTGACGAGCGGCCCCGGAGCCATGAGCACGGCGCGCTCGATCGCGTGGTCCAGCTCGCGCACGTTGCCCGGCCACGAGTGCTCGAGCAGGATCTGCATCGCTCCGGCTTCGAAGCCCGTGAGCCGCTTGCGGTACCGCTGCGCGTGCTGCCGCAGGAAGTGCTGCGCCAGGAGCGGGAGATCCTCGCGGCGCTCGCGCAGGGGCGGAATGCGGATCTCAATCGTGTTCAGGCGGAAGAGCAAATCCTGGCGGAACCGGCCGGAGCTCACTTCTTCGTTCAGGTCGGCGTTGGTCGCCGAGATGATCCGCACGTCCACCCGCCGCGTGCGCGACGACCCGAGCCGCTCGAATTCGCCCGTCTCGATGACGCGCAGCAGCTTGGCCTGCTGGCTCAATGGCACGTTGGCGATCTCGTCGAGGAACAGCGTGCCCTGATCGGCGAGCTCGAAGCGCCCGACGCGATCCGCCTTTGCGTCCGTAAACGCACCGCGCACGTGTCCAAACAGCTCGCTTTCGAAGACGCCCTCCGACACGCCGCCGGAATTGACGATCACCATCGGCCGCGAGGCACGGCTCGACACGGCGTGCAGCGCGCGCGCCACGACCCCCTTGCCGGTCCCGTTCTCCCCGAGGATCAACACGTTCGCATCCGACGGGCCGACGCGCGAGGCCACCTGGAGGACGCCCTGCATCGCCGACGACTCGGCGATCAGCTTCGGCATGCCCTCGCCGCGAAGCAGCGAGTTCTCCGCTTCGAGCCGCTGCCCCTTGCGGAGCGCCTGACTCAGCTCGATCTGGGTGCGGACGATCGCGAGCAGCCGGGCGTTGTCCCACGGCTTCTGGATGAAATCCCGCGCGCCGCGGCGCATCGCCTCGACGGCGACTTCGACGCTGCCCCATGCCGTCATGACGACGACCGGCAGCGTCGGATCGATGCCCTGGATGCGCGACAGGAGATTCAGCCCCTCTTCACCCGACGTCGTATCGCGCGCGTAATTCAGGTCGATCAGCGCGACGTCGAACTCGCGGGCCTCGATCGCCGCCAGCGCGCCCGCGGGGGACGACGCCGTCTCGAGCTGGAAGCTTTCTGCCTTCAGGAGGAGCCGCAACGCCTCGAGGACGTCCGGCTGGTCGTCGGCAATGAGCACGCGCGGCTCGCCAGGGCGGACGGGATGCCGCTCGGTCTGACCGCGTTCCTTCAAGTGATCGGTGATGAGCATCGCCGTTTCTTACTCCGTCCGGAGGGCAATCAGCGGGTCGATTCTCGTCGCGCGCCGAGCCGGAATGTAGGTGGCCAGCATGGCCACGGTTCCGAGGACAAGGGACGTGAAGGCAAAGGTCAGCGGGTCGCGAGGGTTCACGCTGGGCACGAGCTGTGGCGGAACAAGCGACGCGAGCGAGTAGGCGGCGAGGAGACCCACGCCGAGTCCCAGCGCGACGAGCACCATGCCGCGCCCGAGCACGAGCGCGAGCACCGAGCCGGGACGCGCGCCGAGCGCCATCCGCACCCCGATCTCACGCGTCCGCTGCGTGACCGAGTAGTTCGCGACGCCGTACAGTCCGACGGACGCGAGCAGCAGCGCCAGCGCACCGAACGTGGTGAACAGGATCACGTTGAACCGTGCCGGCTGCAGCGACTGCGCGACCTGTCCCTCGAGCGTGCGGATGTTGAATACGGATAGAGTCGGATCGATCTCCTGCACGACGCGGCGGACGGCGGAGGTGAGCGCCGCCGCGTCGGCGGCCGCGCGCACGTGGAGCGTGGCAGCCGGCGTGTAGTTCTGCCGAATCGGCTGGTAGATGAAGGGGATGGCATCTTCGCCGACGGCGTTGTACTTCGCGTTCCGCGCGACGCCGGCGACGGTGGTGAACTCCTTGTCGCCGAAGAACTTGAAGCGCTTGCCGATCGCGTCCTGACCGGGCCAGAACCGCTCGGCCATGACTTCATTGACGACGACCACGAGCGGAGCGCCGGTTTCGTCCGACCGCGTGAAATCGCGGCCTTTCAGCAGCGGTATGCCGATCGTCGAGAGGTAGCCCGGACTCACCGAGTTGACCTGCACCAGGACGCGCTCCTGGCTGGTCGTGTCCTGTCCTTCAGGGAACACGCTGCGCAGGAACCCGCCGGCGAGCGGCGGGTTTTGCGCGATCGCCGCGCCCTGCACGCCCGGCAGCGCCGCCGCGCGTTCGACGACCTGCTCGTAAAACAGCCGTCCGCGCTCCGGCGTGTAGCCTTCGCGTCCGAGGTTGACCGTCATCACGAGAACGCCGCGGGTTTCGAAGCCCGGATCGATCGCCTGCATCGACCGCAGGCTGCGGAGGACGAGCCCGGCGGCGACCAGCGAGATCAGCGACAGCGCCACCTGCACGACGACCAGGACCTGCCGCATCGTCAAGAGCGCGGCGATGCCGCGGCGGCCGCCGCCGGCCGGCACCGTCTCGTTCTTCAGGACGGGCACGACGTCGGGACGCGAGGCCTGGAGTGACGGCGCAATGCCGAACAGCAGTCCCGTCACGATCGCGATGAGTCCCGTAAATCCGAGCACGCGGGCGTCAATCACCGGCGCATTGTCGACGGGGAAGGGCAGTGGCAGATCGGCAGCGGCCAATGCGTCGATCGTCCAGTACGCGATCAGCACGCCGGCTACCGCGCCGGCAGTGGCCAGCAGAAGACTTTCTGTCAGCAGTTGGCGAACGAGCCGCGAGCGTTTGGCGCCGAGCGCGAGGCGGACGGCGATCTCCTTGCGCCGCTTCGCCGCGCGCGCGAGCAGCAGGTTCGCGATGTTGGCGCACGCGATGAGCAGCACGATGCCGACGACGATCATGAGGACCGCCGACATCTGCACGATGAACCCGCCGCCGTCGCCCTGCGGGTTCAGGCGCGCATCGAGCAGCGGAACGGCTGCCGCGCTGCGGCCGCGGTTGTCGACGGGAAAGGCCTGCTCGAGCTGCTGGAAGATCGTCTTCAGGTTCGCGCCGGCCTGCGCGGGAGTCACGCCAGGCTTCAGACGGCCGAAGGCAAAGAGAAACAGCCCGCGACGCGTGTCGTACCAGTCGAAGTTCGGCTGCACGATGTCGTGCATCGACATCGGCACCCACAGGTCGGGCCCGCCTCCGAGCAGGGTTCCCGTGAATCCCTTCGGCGCGACACCGACGATCGTGAAGGGCGTCCGATTGAGCGTCAGCGTCTTGCCGATGACGCTCGGGTCTTTGCCAAGCCGGCGATCCCAGAAGCCGTAGCTGACGACCGCGACCGGAGTCGCCGTCCGGCCTTCGTCCGCGGTGAACCCGCGGCCGGGCGCCGGCTGAGTCCCGAGCACCGCAAAGTAGTTCGCGCTGACGACCTGCGCCGGAATCTGCTCCGATTCGGTGCCGCTGCTGTAATTCAGTTGCGCGAACGTGAACGCCGCCATCTCGGTGAAGACTTCATTCCGGTCGCGCAGATCCTGGAAGTTCAGATCCGACAGCGGCAGGTTGCCCGGATTGCGCTGGTCCGTCGTGAACACCGACACGAGCTGGTCCGCGTCGCGCACCGGCAGCGGCTTCAGCAGGACGACGTTGACGAGGCTGAAGATGGCAGTGTTGGCGCCGATGCCAAGCGCCAGTGAGAGCACCGCGACGAGCGTGAACGCGGGGCTCTTGAGGAGTACGCGGATGCCGTAGCGGAGGTCTTGAAGCATGTCAATGCTGAATGCTGGATGCTGAATGCCGAATGAGTGCTGAACGCCAAATGCCGTGTCATTCAGCATTCAGCATTTGGCATTCAGCATTGACTCTAGTGCTCGATATGGAAGCCGCTCTCTTCGAGCTCCCTTTCGGCTTCCTCGCGGCGGGCCCCCTCCTCGACGACCCGGCCGTCGAACAGGTGGATCGTGCGATCGGCGTGGCGGGCGTAGCGCGGATCGTGCGTGACCATGCAGATCGTCGCGCCTTCGCGGTGCAGCTCGCGCAGCAGTTCCATGACCGCCTCGCCGTTCTTCGAATCGAGATTTCCGGTCGGCTCGTCGGCGAGCAGAATCGACGGCGAGCCGGCGACGGCACGGGCGACCGCCACGCGCTGCTGCTGACCGCCCGAGAGCTGGCTGGGAAGGTGCTTCGCGCGGTGCGCCATGCCGACCTTCTCGAGCGCCGCCATCACGCGTTCCTTCCGCTCGGCGGACTTCATGCCGCGGTAGGTGAGTGGGAGCTCGACGTTCTCGTACACGTTCAGGTCGCCAATCAGGTTGAAGCTCTGGAAGATGAACCCGATCTCGCGATTGCGCACGCGCGCGCGCTCGGAGAGCGGCAGGTCGGCGACGGCCTTCCCGTTCAGCGTGTACTTGCCCTCCGTGGGCGAATCGAGCAGGCCGAGGATCGACAGGAGCGTCGACTTTCCGCACCCTGACGGTCCGGCAATCGCGATGTACTCACCGCTCTTGATCTCGAGGTGAATGCCGGCGAGCGCGTGCGTCTCGACCTCGTCGGTGAAGAAGACCTTCGTCACACCGTCGAGGTGGATCAGCGGTTGGGCGGGAGTGTCCATCTTGTCTCCTTGTAGATGCGGTCAGTTCAAACGAATACGGTCGAATCCGTCCTGCGCCGACGTGTCCGAGAGAATCACCTGGTCGCCGGGCTTGAGGCCTTCTTTGATCTCCACCTGGTTCACCGAGCGGACGCCGAGCTTCACGGTGACGCGTTCCGCCTCGGTTCCGTCAGGCGTCAGCTTGAACAGCGACACGGTGCTGTTCTCCTGGCCGAAGGCCGGCGCGCCCATGTAGATGACGTTCGGGAGGCGCTCGAGCTCGATCGTTCCATCGACGCTCTGATCCGGCCGCGCACCCGGCGGCAGCTCGCCCTCGAGGATCACGTCGACGCCGACGGTGCCGCCCGTGGCGGCCGGGTCGATCCGCGAGACCCGACCCTTGACGACGCCGTTGCGCGTGTCGACTTCGGCGTACTGGCCGATGCGGATGTCCTTCGTCTGGGTCTCCGCGATACGCACTTCTGCCTTGAGGTTGGTCGGATCGGCGACACGTGCGAGGTTCGTCCCCGGGCCGACCTGCGCGCCGACTTCGACCGGCACGAGTTGCAGCACGCCGTTCATGCCGGCCTTTACGCGCAGATCCTCGAGCTCGCGAAGCCGCAGCTGATAGGCCGCGTGCCGCTGATTCACTTCCGCTTCCTGCGGCGCAAGCTGCGACTGGATGCCGGCGCGCTGGTTGTCGAGGCGCTTCTTGGCATTCTCGAGGCGGTGCTTCAGGTCTTTCGCGTTGGACTGAGACTGCTTCAGCGTGATTTCGCCGACGAGGCCTTCTTTGAACAGCGTCTCGTTGGCGGCGAGCTGCAGCGCGGCGTTGTTGTAGGCCGTTTCGATCGCCGCAACGTCCGACTCCTGCGCCAGCAACAGATTCTCGAGCTCCGCCTTCCGGTTCGCGTAGGCCGCGCGGGCGGATTGCCAGCCGAGCTCGGCGTCACGCACCGCCTGCTGCAGATTCGGGTTGCTCAGCTCGATGATGACGGTGTCCGGCTTCACCGGCACGCCAGGGCGGAGCAGAATCCGCTCGACGCGACCCTGAGTCGTCGCCGGAATCCAGCGGATCTCCTCGGGAACGAGCGTGCCGGAGCCGCGGACCTGGCGGATCATCGGACCTTGCTTGACCGTGTCGACCCAGACGGCCGCGCGGTCGACCGACGGCGCCGCCGGCTTCAAGCGCGAGACGCCAACGGTGATGAGAATGATGACGACCAGCGCGGTGGTGCCGTAGATGGCGCGGCGGATCTTCTTCTTGCGGGCCTGCGACGGGCGTGGAATATCAACCATTGCGTCCTCTGTACTGGAACCGGAGGCTGTGTGTAGACTGCCGGCTGCAGTGCAGGTTCACCAAACCGGGTGCCACCTGGGCTTCGGCTGGTAAGTTAATGAAATCAAACGTCTTAACTGGTTCAGTTCGGCTGGCTGCCGGCGTGCGATTGACCGGCTGCGAAACGCTCCGTCCCACTTCCGGTCACCGGGCCCCAACGGCCGCGGGCGAACACTCTCAGTGACAGACGGACGATTGGACGGAATTGAGGGCTCAGTAGTTTAGCGAAGGTGGAGAATCGCGTATGGGACAGCAGGCAGCCTGCACGCTGACGTTCGAAGGACAGCGGACGCAAGGGACCGCGTGGCTCGAACCGAAGGACCTGGTCTTCCGCGGGCCGGTGCGTCTGGCGATTCCGCTCGCGAAGATATCGTCGGCGACGGCGCGCGACGGGTCGCTGCGCGTGGTCTTCGGGAAGCGCCGCGCGGATTTCGAGATCGGCGCCCCCGCCGCGCGCTGGGCGGCACGCATCACCAAACCTCCGTCTCGTCTCGACAAGCTCGGGGTCAAACCGGAGGTGTCGGTGCTCTTCGTGGGATTCGCCGATCGGCAGCTTGCGGGTGAGCTCCGCGAGCGGGGCGCGCGGCTCGTTCGACAGGCGCCAGCGGGCGGGGTCGACACGGTGTTCTTCGGCGCGAGCACGCGCGCGGCCCTGAGCGGCCTCGCGACGGCCGCACGTCATCTCAAACCAAACGGCGCGCTCTGGATCGTCCGGCCGAAGGGCAGCGCAGCGATCACGGAAGCAGAGACGATGGCGGCAGGGAAGCGGGCCGGCCTGGTGGACGTCAAGGTTGTGAGCTTCTCGGACACGCATACGGCGGAGAAATTCGTGATTCCCGTCGCCAAGCGGCCGCGCGCCCGTTGAGCGTCACTTCGGAACCGTGAGCCAGACCTTCCCGCGCTTTTCTTGAACCGGGTAGGTGCGGATCTCCTTCTTCGCCGGACCGCATTTCACCGACCCATTCCCCACGTCGAACTGCGAGCCGTGCCAGAGGCACTGCACGGTTCCCTCGATCAGCACTCCGTCGGCGAGCGAACCGCCGCGATGCGTACAGTGGTCGTCGAACGCCGAGTAGCCCTCGGCCGTGCGCGCCAGCGCGATGCGGCGGCCGTTCACGCGCAGCAGCTTCATCTGGTCCGCCTTGAGCTCGTCCGAATCCGCCACGACGACCGATTCCCCTTCTCGCGCGGTGATCGATTGCTCCTTCCACTTGCCGGTGTCCGCGTACCGGTGATCGACGCTCGCCATGTTCCGGATGACAAGTGTGCCGCCGAGCAATCCCGCGTACGACAGCAGGGCGGCACCCGCCGCTTCGAGCACCAGCGGCAATCCCGGCTGCACCCCGGCGTCGGCGCGCTGGAACCACGCCATCGTGAACAGCGCGAGCGCAGACACATTGCCAATCGCGTGTCTAGTGGCGCGACGCTTTCCTGAACTGTCGGGCGGCACCGTCATGACGTAGTCGATGACGCCCGGCACGGCGGCGATCACCCCGGCAGCCACGCCAGCGACGATCAGATGGCTCGCCGTCGTGCCGAGCGCCGGAGCATCCCACAGAAGCGCAGCGAGATCGAACAGCAAGGCGCCCCATAGAAACGCGAACGGAAAGGGGATGAGCGACGGATGAATCGGATGAGCTTTGATTTGAGCGTGGCTTCTCACAGAACCTCCAGGAAGCGGCACGGCTCATGCGAACGGTGCGACACATGAGCGAGATCAGCGATCGTCTGCTCAGCGAAATCGTCGACTCGGTCAAGGAACTCCTGAGAAAAGAGCAATCGGATCGCCTTCGTGACGTCTACCTCATCGGCGATATCGACAAGGACATCGCGCGCGCGGTGATCGAGAAAGTCCGCGAGCTGGCCAACGCCAACCGCAAGCCGATCACGGTATTCATCAACAGCGCCGGGGGGAACGTCACCGACGGACTTGCGATTCACGATGTGCTGCGTCACCTCGCACAACAAGGCATCGAGATCACCACCGTCGTCCAGGGGATGGCGTACTCCATGGGCTCTGTCGTGCTGCAGGCCGCGAGCCCCGGCCGGCGCCTGTCGTTTCCGCACTCTTGGATCATGATTCACGAGCCGGCCAAATGGGCCGGATGGCAGTCCACGACGGCGGCGGCACAGCACCTCGACCGGCTGAAGCAAATGCAGAGCCAGATTTACCGCATCCTCGCCGAGCGATCCGGCAAACCGCTCCGTCAGATCATCCGCGACACAAAACGCACGGACTTCTATCTCGACGCGCTTCGCGCGAAGGAATACGGACTCATCGACGACGTGCTCGGACAGGTCGATTCCACGATCGCGACCTCAGAGGCACCGGCAGAGCCCGTTACTGTCCCGCTGCCCGAAGCCGCAGCCGCCTCCGAAACGCCGACCGAATAAGAGTTCTCCACCGCAGAGCTTGGGCGGCACGCGCGTTGCCATCAATTCAGCATGTTGACCGGCAGTGGCGATGCCTATCCCTTTCGGCCGAAGCCCGCGTGGCGTCGGTTCGGGATTGCGCTGCTGATGGTCGCCGCCGTCTACCTCATCGACCGGCAGTCGGGGCCCGTATTCGACGACGGCAGCCACTTTCTGCTGCTGGGCATAGCCGTCATGGCGACCGCCTGGTTCGCAGGGACGGGGCCGGCGCTGGCCGCAATTGTCGTCGGCGCGGTGCTCGGCAGCGTTTCGAGCCGCGGTCCAACGGCCGCCGACTCGATGCACCTCGCCCTTTTCGTCGTCCAGGGCCTGCTGCTGACCGGCGTCGTCTCGGAGCTCAGGCGCGCGCGGCGCGTGGCGGAGCACCAGGCTCGCGTCGCCGAGAACGCACGGCGTCAGGAACAGGCGGCCAATCGGATGAAAGATGAGTTCCTCGGCACCGTGTCGCACGAATTGCGCACGCCGCTCAATGCCGTGCTCGGCTGGGTGCACCTGCTGCGGACCGGCAAACTCGATTCCGCGACGGCAGCGCGAGGACTCGAGTCCGTCGATCGCAACGTCAGGCTGCAGGCGCAGTTGACGTCCGATCTCCTCGACGTCTCCAAGGCCTTGACGGGCACGCTGCAGATCGAGTCGCGACCCTGTTCGCTCACGGACTCCGCGCGTCAGGCGTTCGCGTCCGTGCAATCGGCGGCCCGCGCGCGCGTCGTCCAGCTCCGCTCGCACTTGCCGGAGCGGCCAGTCGTCGTGGTGGGCGATCCCACGCGGCTGCGGCAGATCGTCTGGCAACTGCTGTCGAACGCGATCAAGTTCACGCCGCGTGGTGGGTCGATCGATCTCGTAGTCGAAACGCATGGAGACGAAGCGCGTGTGATCGTCCGTGACACCGGCTGCGGCATCGATCCGGAGTTCCTGCCGCGCGTGTTCGAGCGGTTCACGCAGGCGGATCCTTCGACCACGCGGGCGGCAGGCGGCCTGGGCGTCGGTCTCTCGCTCGTGCGGGAACTCGTCGAGCTGCAGGGGGGAGAGGTCGAGGCGCGCAATCGGGAGGACACTGACGGCGCGGTGTTCACCGCGCGCTTCCCACTGCATCCGGCGGCCCCCGTCGAGCCCGCTGCCGGAATGTCACCGATTGCGATCAGCGCTTCGCCACCGCTCGACGGTTTGCGCGTCCTCGTGCTCGAGCAGGATCGCGAAGAGCGCGAGCTGCTGCGGACGGTCCTGCAGGAGCGCGGAGCGCTCGTGCACAGCGTGGGATCGGTCGGTGAGGCGCTCGAGGCGCTCGAAGCGTGGCGGCCCGACGTCCTCGTGTCCGACAGCGCGTCCCCGGAGCACGACACATACGCGCTGGTCGGCAAGGTGCATTCACTCGACGCCGACAAGGGCGGACGCATTCCCGCGCTCGCGCTGACGAACGTGGCCCGAACGGATCAGCGGCTGCGGCAGATACTCGCGTCCGTGCAGAGCGAACTGAAGAAGCCGCTCGAGCCGGCGTTGCTCACATCTGAAATCGCCCGCCTGACGGGCCGCGAGCGCCGGCGTACACGGCGTTGAGGATTGCTCGATGACCATGACGGGAATTCGACGCCGGCTGTCGGCCGGCGTCGAGTTGCAGGAGAGTGGGGAAGCGCACGTGCGGGTCTGGGCGCCTGCGTGCCGGACGGTGGAGTTCGTCACCGAACCCGCGAACGGCGGCAAGAGCCTCGTGCAGGCGTTGACGCGGGAGGCGCACGGATACTTCTGCGGGACCGTGCACGACGTCGATGCAGGGACGCGCTACTGGCTCCGTCTCGACGGCTCGCGCCTGCGGCCCGATCCCGTCTCGCGTTTTCAGCCTGAGGGGCCGCACGGTCCATCGCAGATCGTGGACGCCTGCCGATACGCGTGGTCTGACGATGCGTGGAGTGGTCCGTCACTTGATGGGCAGGTGCTCTACGAGATGCACGTCGGCAGCTTCACGCAGGAGGGGACCTGGTCGGCGGCGGCGGAGCAGCTTCCCGAGCTCGCCGCGCTCGGCATCACGACCGTCGAGATGATGCCGGTCGCCGATTTCGCCGGACGGTACGGCTGGGGCTACGACGGGGTGAATCTCTATGCGCCGACCCGGCTCTATGGGACGCCGGACGATCTCCGCGC
The DNA here is from genome assembly GCA_048594885.1 of Vicinamibacterales bacterium. Taxonomy (GTDB): domain Bacteria; phylum Acidobacteriota; class Vicinamibacteria; order Vicinamibacterales; family 2-12-FULL-66-21; genus JBMDXB01. The sequence continues at coordinate 8,531 of JBMDXB010000150.1, read as the reverse complement.
GTTCATCGACCGCGCGCATGCCGCCGGCATCGCGGTCATCCTCGACGTCGTCTACAACCATTTCGGTCCCGACGGCAACTACCTGAACGAATTCTCGCCAGATTACTTTACGCGGAAGTACACGAACGACTGGGGCGAGGCGATCAACTTCGAGGGGCCGGCCGCCGCGCGCGACTTTTTCATCGAGAATGCCGGTTACTGGATCGACGAGTTCCATTTCGACGGATTGCGGCTGGATGCGACGCAGGACGTGCACGACGGGTCTCCTGAACACGTGCTCGCGTCGATCGCGCGGCGAGCGCGCGAAGCCGCCGGGAGGCGCCGCATCTACCTCGTTGCCGAGAACGAGCCCCAGGAAAGGGTGATCGTTCGACGGCTTCCCGAGGGCGGGTTCGGCTTCGACGCGATGTGGAACGACGACTACCATCACAGCGCGCGAGTGGCGCTGACGGGACGTCGCGAGGCCTACTACACGGACTACAAGGGCACGCCGCAGGAGCTCGTCTCATGCGCGAAGTACGGCTTCCTCTATCAGGGCCAGTGGTATGCCTGGCAGAAGAAGCGCCGCGGCACGTCCGGGCTCGACTACCCGCATCACACGACCGTTGCCTACCTCGAGAACCACGATCAGGTCGCGAACACCGGCTTCGGCCGCCGTCTTCATGAGGTGTCGTCGCCCGGCCGTTATCGCGCCATCACCGCGCTGACGCTGCTCGGTCCGTGGACGCCGATGTTGTTTCAAGGACAGGAGTTCTCGTCTTCGGCTCCCTTCACGTACTTCATGGATCACCGCGAAGAGCTGCGGGCTCCTGTCTGCGAAGGGCGCCGGGAATTCCTGCGGCAATTTCCCAGTCTCGCCGGTGCTGACGTCGACCCATGGATCGCGCCTCCGGCGGACGAGAACTCGTTTCGCAGGTGCAAGCTCGACTTCGCCGAACGGCAGACGCACACGCCGGCGTATGCCTTACACCGCGATCTGCTTGCCTTGCGCCGCACCGACCCGGTGCTCGCCGCGGCAGGGAGCGGCCGCGTCGATGGCGCGGTTCTCTCGTCCGAAGCGTTCGTGCTCCGCTACTTCGATGAGGAGGCGGGCGATCGGCTGCTGATCGTGAACCTCGGATGCGATCTCGAGCTCAGCCCGGTGCCCGAGCCGCTGCTGGCCCCACCCGATGGCGCGACTTGGGTTCTTGCCTGGAACAGCGAGTCGGCCGCATATGGCGGCGAGGGTGTTCCGCCTGTGGACGTGAACGGTAAATGGCGCCTCGCCGGTGAGAGCGCGTCGTTCTGGAAGGCCGACTATGAACAGCAGCGAAGTGACGCGATCGATTGAGCGCCCGCGCGATCCGCGCCGCGATCTTGACGAACCGATGCCGCGGCGCGAGTGGCTCGTGACGAACGGGCTCGGCGGCTACACGTCCGGCACGGTGTCGGGTGTCGTGACGCGGCGTTATCACGGGCTGCTCGTCGCGTCGCTTCCGGCACCGCTCGGACGCATCGTGATGCTGAACCACCTGCTCGAACGCGTCCGGCTGCTCGATCGTCGCGTGCTGTGGCTCGGAGACGAAGACGAGGTGGCCGGACCGAACGCCGCGGACACGAGCGAACATCTGCTCGAATTCCGGCTGGAGCTCGGCCTGCCGGTGTGGCGCTATCAGGTCGACGGCTCGTTCATCGAGAAGCGCGTGCTCATGCCGTACGGGCAGAACACGGTGCACGTCACTTACCGCCTCGTCGACGGGCCCGGGCCCATTCGGCTGACGCTGCGTCCCAGCGTGCAGTTCCGGCCGTATGAAGCCCCAGTCAACAGCTCACTCGCCGACAGCTACGCGCTCGCAGCTACGGCAGGCCGCTACGAGCTGTCGGGAGGGCCCGAACTGCCGCCGCTGCGACTGGCGCTCCACGGCGCCCGCGGCGCGCTCACGCTCGAGGCGGTGGGCGCGTCCGAAGTGCCGTATCAGATGGAGGCCAACCGCGGCTACGAAGCCGTCGGCTCGCTGTGGAGTCCCGGGTACTTCCGCGCCGATCTCGATCGCGACCTTCCCGTGACGCTCGTCGCCTCGACCGAGTCGTGGGACACGATCGACGCGCTCTCGCCGCAGGACGCGGAGATCGCGGAACGCGAGCGCCGGCGTCGCCTGCTGCACATCGCCGGTCCGGCGGCGGCGAATCCGCTCACGGCGCAGCTCGTGCTCGCGGCCGATCAATTCATCATCACGCCGGCCGGCCGGGCGGAGGAGGCGGCGCGCGCGCGCGCGGCAGGCGAGCACGTCCGGACGGTGATCGCGGGCTACCACTGGTTCACCGACTGGGGCCGCGACACCATGATCAGCCTCGAGGGACTGACGCTCTGCACGCGGCGCTTCCGGGAGGCGAGCTACATCCTGCGCACGTTCGGCCACTACGTTCGCGACGGGCTGATCCCGAACATGTTCCCCGATGGTTCGCGCGAAGGGCTGTACCACACCGCCGATGCGACACTGTGGTTCTTCCACGCGGTCGAGCGCTACGTGCGCACCACGGGGGAGAAGGAGACGCTGCGATCGCTGCTCCCGACGTTCATCGACATCATCCGGCATCACCTGCGCGGCACGCGCTTCGGCATCGGCGTCGATCCGGCCGACGGCCTCCTCCGCCAGGGTGCCGAGGGCTACCAGCTCACGTGGATGGACGCCAAGGTCGACGACTGGGTCGTCACGCCGCGTCGCGGCAAGGCGGTCGAGATCAACGCGCTCTGGTACAACGCGCTGAGGCTCGCGGAGGGGTGGACGCGTGAGCTCGGCGGGGCCGCCGATCTCGACCTGGGCGGCCTTGCCGAGCGTACCCGCGCGTCGTTCAACGCGCGTTTCTGGTACGACGAGGGCGGGCATCTCTACGACGTCGTCGACGGCGAGGGTGGCGACGATCCGGCATGCCGGCCGAATCAGGTCTTCGCGATCGCGCTCGATCATCCCGTCCTCGAACGCGCCCGCTGGGAGCCCGTCATGGACGTCGTCCGCGATCGCCTGCTGACCCCTTACGGACTGCGCTCGCTCGCGCCCGGCCATCCGGACTACAAGTCCAAGTACTACGGCGACCTGCGATCGCGCGACGCCGCTTACCACCAGGGCACTGTCTGGGGCTGGTTGATCGGGCCGTTCATGGATGCCTGGCTGAAGCTGCACGAGGAGGATCGGGACGGCGCGCGCCGGCTGCTCCAGGGCTTCGACAAACACCTGGACGAAGCGTGCGTCGGGTCGATCAGCGAGATCTTCGACGCCGAGCGGCCGTACGTGCCGCGCGGCTGCGTTGCGCAGGCGTGGAGCGTTGCGGAGGTGCTGCGGTGCCTGCTTCGCACCACGGTCGCACCTGAGAGAACGGAGGAGACGGAGGAAACGGAATTACACAACACGAAGTAACGAAGCAACGGAGAACACAAGATCTACTTGCTCCGTTTCTCCGTTTCTCCGTTGCTCCGTGTTCCGTATTTCCGCGATCTCAGCCGCCTCCGGTATGCTCGGGGACGCGAATGGGTGACCTCCGTGCGCTCGGCTGGAACGATCGGCTCGCCTCGGCGTTCGAGGCGCATGCGGCGCAGGGGTTCCTGCCAGCGCGCGTGGCGCTCGAACACACGCACATCTACCGCGTGATGCTCGAAGACGGCGAACGGCTCGCGCGGATCGCGGGCCGCCTCCGGCATCAGGCCGAGTCGCGCGCGGACTATCCGGCCGTCGGGGACTGGGTCGCAGTCGAGCCGGCGCCGGCCGACGCCGATGTGCGCATCCGCGCCATCCTGCCACGGCATAGCCGCTTCTCGCGCCGCGCAGCCGGCGACGTGACCGAAGAGCAGGTCGTCGCCGCCAATATCGACACCGTCTTTCTCGTTGGCGGCCTGGATCGCGACTTCAATCCGCGCCGCCTCGAACGGTACTTGGTAGTTGCGTGGGACAGCGGCGCAACTCCTGTGATCGTCCTGAACAAGGCGGATCTCGTGGACGATCGGCAGGCATACGTCGACCAGGTGCGTGAGCTTGCGCCCGCGGTTCCCGTCCACGCCGTCTCGACGAAGCAGCCGGAGACGCTCGACGTGCTGCGCGGCTACCTCGGGTTCGGCAAGACCGGCGCGCTCCTCGGCATGTCGGGCGTGGGCAAGTCGACCATCGTCAACAAGCTGATCGGCGAGGACGTGCTGTACACGAAGGAGGTGCGCGAGTGGGACAGCCGCGGCCGCCATGCGACGACGACGCGTCAGCTGGTGTTGCTGCCCGGGAGCGGCGTCCTGATCGACACGCCTGGCATGCGCGAGCTGCAGCTGTGGGAGACGGGCGAGGCGATCGCCGGTGCGTTCGGCGATATCGCCGAACGTGCGGCCGGCTGCCGTTTCCGTGACTGCCGGCATCGTGAAGAGCCCGGCTGCGCCGTGCGTGCCGCCGTGGAGGAAGGCGAGCTCCCGGCGGCCCGGCTCGAGAGCTTTCACAAGCTGCAGGACGAGCAGCAGTACCAAGCGAGGATGCAGGACCAGCGCGCGCAGATCACGGAGAAGCGGCGCTGGCGCGTGCTGACCAAAGCCGCGAACAAACGCATCAAAGAGAAACGAGAGTCCGAGTAGGCCGAGTAGACCGGGCAGGCCGAGTAGCCGAGTGGTCCGAGTGGTCCGAGTCGTATCGAGGCAGCCCGCGCTCAGCCCGGCGGTTGGGAAACGGCCTGTACATCGGCTGGAAGTTACTGAAGATTCCCGATGATCGTCGCTTGTCGGGCGCGACGCACGTTGTCCACATCGACATAGGTGACGCGCTCCACGACGATCGAAGGAGGCGCGGCCGACTCCGAGGTGGGCTCGCTCGTCACGATCAGCCAACTGCCACCCAAAAACGGGCCAGGAACGCTGGGCACGCGAACGACGCGCCGCGCCGGCACGTCGACGAACCTGACGACGTCGATGGCATAGCTGTACTTCGCGTAGAAGTGCAGTCGCGCTCGTCCGCTCACGTCGGACGGATTGGCGATCACGATGTCCGTGTCGGGACCGTTGCGCACGTCGGCGAAGACCCAGCGCGCCCCAGCCGCCGTGGCCCCCATCGCCGATTGGCGCCATGCCCCGGACTGCGTGACGGAGTCGACGGTTCGCTCGGCAACGATACCGATACCATTGCGAGCGCGCAGGGCCAGCGCGGCAGCTTCCGCGCTTATCCCGAGTTGTCGTGGCGCAATGAGTACACGGCTCTGTGCCGGGACGCGGAGCCTTCGCGTACTCGACTCCCCATCGGTGAACAGGAACTGCGCGTCCACGACCGTGTCCTCGCCCGAGGCGTTGAAGAGTGCGAACGTCGTGTCGAACGGCGCGCTCAGATCGCCGACGGCGAAATACCACGACGGCGAGGGCGCAGGCCCACCCGGTGACACCGAGTCGTGCGGCGCTGTCTTTCCCGGCGTGCGGTAGCGCCACGCGCGCTCGATGAAGATCGGTTGGGCGCTCGACACCGTTGCCGCCATGTCGGACGCCGTGGCCTCGGGAATCTCGCGATTGACCCAGATCGTCGTCCGGACGTTCGGCTCCAGCGTCCGCGTCGCGATGATCGGCGGCTGTCCTTCGTCGCCCAGAAACTCGAACGTCGCGTCGACCGGGAAGGGATGCGGATTGAACGTCAGGAAGAACAGGTCCAGATCGCCGTGCGCGCCGCCGCGTGCGAAGTGCCAGGTGCGGGACGGTTCGCCGACGCCGAGGCTGGCGTTCGCGAGCGTCGCGTTGGTCCCGAGCAGCGACGTCCGTTCGACTGCCAGCCGTCCGATGGACTCGATGGCCACTTTGACGATGCGATCGCCAACAAACGGAGGGCCGCCGAGCGGACATTCCGTCGGGCTGCCGAAGCCACTGAAGAAGCTTTCCTTACTGCGGCCATCATCTCCCGTGACCAGCACGCGGACCGGTCCCGGTCCTGGCGCTGTCGCCTCATCGGTCACGCGGGAGATCGTGAAGCACGTTGTCAACACCTGGCGCTCGCCGTACGAGCCTTCTGTGAACACTCGCTGGTAGCGCGCAATTGGGTTCGTGCCGCGGCGAAACTCCTCGAGATTTACGATCCCGTCGCCGTCCGGATCGCCATCGGGACCGTGCTGTCCGCCAGCGTCCGTTCGCGACAGGGTGTAGTGCAGTTCCCAGTCGTCGGGCAGGCCGTCGGCGTCCCCGTCTGTCGGCGGCGCGATCTCGAGATCGATCGAACCCGTGCCCGTACGCCCGCGGCTATCCACCGCGGTCGCGACGACCCTGTGAATGCCGGGCGGCGTGTGGATGCTGATCCTGACGATGTCCCCGTAACAGAACGTTTCCGTCGCACATCCGATCCATCGGCCGTCGCCGGTCATGAAGCGAACGAACTTGTCCACATCGACCTCGATCGGGTCGATGGTCACCTTCGGAGCCACACCGGCGGCATCCGGCGCCACGACAACCTCCGCGGCAATGGTGGCAAAGCCGCCGGCTTTGAGGTCACCCCGCTGTATCTTCAGTTTCACGGAGGGAGAAGAATCCTGTCCGGCGGTATTGCGACCGGACACCACCGAGGCCACGGCAATGATGACGAAGGTCAGAACGCGGAAGTAGCGGCGCATGGCAAACGCTCCTGGAATGCGCAACGCAGCGAGAGGAGGTGGAAATTCTAGCAGAAGCGTTAAGATCCAGAGCGTGAAGATCGCGCTCGTTCAACAGAAGGCCACACACGACAAAGCGCACAACGTGCAGCGAGGGCTCGAGGCGATGGAGCGCGCCGCGCGGGAAGGCGCGCAGCTCGTCGCCTTTCCCGAACTCGCGTTCGAGCGCTTCTATCCGCAACGTCCGGCGGCGCCCAAGCCGTGGAGACTCGGCGAGCCCGTGCCGGGACCGACGACCGAGCGCTTCTCGCGCAAAGCGCGCGAGCTGGGCATGGTCGTCATCCTGAATCTCTACGAACGAGAGGAAGATCACGGCTTCGACTGTTCCCCAGTGATCGACGCGGACGGCACGCTGCTCGGGCGCACGCGGATGATTCACATCACCGACTATCCGTGCTTCCACGAGCAGGGCTACTACACGCCCGGCGACACCGGCGCGCCGGTGTACCGCACGAAAACAGGCCCCGTCGGCGTGGCCATCTGCTACGACCGGCACTACCCTGAATACATGCGCGCGCTGGCGCTCGGCGGCGCCGAGCTCGTGGTCGTGCCGCAGGCTGGCTCGCTCGACGAATGGCCCGAGGGGCTGTACGAAGGGGAGATGCGAGTCGCCGCCTTTCAGAACGGCTACTTCGTCGCGCTCTGCAACCGCGTCGGCCAGGAGGAGTGCCTGACGTTCGCCGGCGAGTCGTTCGTGTGCGCACCGGATGGCGCCGTCGTCTCGCGCGGCGCGAAGCTCGAAGAAGCGATCGTGTATGCGGATCTCGACCTGAAGACGGCCGCGCAGTCTCACGCTCGCCGTCTGTTTCTGCAGCACCGGCGGCCGGAGCTGTACGCAGGTTGGGTCCGCTGATGCGCGGGCGGCTGGCCGGGACGTGGGACCTCGTCTCGTACGAGAGCATCGAGCCCGACGGAACGCGAAGGCAGCCGTTCGGCGACGTCGTCGGACGAATCAACTACGACATGGCCGGCCACATGAATGGCCAGGTGATGCGCTGCGATCGCGCGGCCGTCGACCTGCGCGCCGACGCCGGCAGCGTGCGCGCCGCCTACACGGGCTACATCGCCTACTTCGGCACCTACGATGTGAACGAAGCCGGCGACACGCTCGTGCACCACGTGCAGGGAGCGCTCAATCCGTCGTGGGTGGGCGGCGACCAGGTCCGGAAGTTCCGCTTCGAGGGCGATCTGCTGGTCCTCGAAGCCTCGGTGCCGAAGGCCGGCGGCGCCGCGCGCCACATCCTCACCTGGCGCCGCGTCGCGTGAGATCGCCGCTCCTCGTGGTGCTGCTCGCCGCTGCGACCGTCCTCGCGTGCCGCGATCTCGACGTCGTCACCGCATCGTATTCGACGCTCGCCGAAGCGCGTCAGGCGGGCGCCATCGAGCGCGGCCATCTTCCTCGAGGACTCCCGCCCGGCGCGCACGACATCCGCGAGGCGTTCGACGTCGACACCAACCGGCAATGGGGTCTGTTCGGGTTTCCGTTGTCAGAAGCAGAACATCTCAGAGCGCTGCTCGAGCCGGGCGAGTTCCCGCTCGACGGGCAGCAGATTGACATTCCGCGGCGCATCGAATGGTGGCCGCTGCTGCTGCGCGGCCGCCTCGACCCGGAACGCGTCCGGACGACCGGCCTGCGCGGCCATCGCACGCGCGATGGCTCGCTCGTATTCGCCGTCAACTGGCAACAAGGTCGGGCCTACTATTGGAGCCCGTCGCGCTGATGCGTTATCATGAGAGTTCTGCCAGCAAGCATTTCCTCGTGCCGAGGTAGCTCAGTTGGTAGAGCACAGCACTGAAAATGCTGGTGTCACTGGTTCGATTCCAGTCCTCGGCACCATTTATCACTTCGCTCGGCTGCACTCGCGTGCAGCCTCGCTGCGCGCTCGCGGCCCGCTGCGCGGGCTTGC
>JBMDXB010000015.1:0-103397 GCA_048594885.1 Vicinamibacterales bacterium | reverse complement strand
GTCGGTCAGCGCCGGCGCTGACGACTTGCCACGAACCGCCTCTTCCTGTTGGGCTTCAATGGATTTCGATTCCCACCCGCGTGCCATCGTGTTGCGTCCGACCGGAACCACGGCCGTTGTTATCGAGTCTATATAATACCGATCAGATGTTTCTCCTGAGCAAACATCGCAAAATCCTCGTTCTGCTCGGTGTGTTCGGATGCGCGATCGCGTGCGGAGGCGGACGCGATTCCGAATCGGACAATCCACCGGCCAGAACCGCCGCTCCGGCGGCTGCCGAGGCGCCGTCCGACGACGCCGACACCAGGCCGAAGGTTGTGTGCCTCGGCGACAGCCTGACGGCCGGTCTCGGTCTCGTCGAAAGCCAGTCGTATCCCAGCATCCTGCAGCAGCGAATCGACGCCGCCGATCTGGAATTCGCCGTCGTCAACGCTGGTGTCTCCGGTGATACGTCCGCCGGCGGGCTTCGCCGTCTCGATTGGGTGCTCAAGGACGACGTGCAGGTGCTGATCGTTGCGTTGGGCGGCAACGATGCGCTGCGCGGGCTGTCGGTCGCGGACATGAAGCAGAATCTGTCGGAGATCGTCCAGCATGCGCAGAGCCGCGGCGTGGCCGTCGTCCTGGCCGGCATGCAGGCGCCGCCGAATTACGGCGGGGAATACGCGTCGGCGTTCCGTCAGGCGTTCGCGGATCTCGCCCGGCAGCACCGCGTGACCTACGTGCCGTTCATCCTGGAAAACGTCGCGGGCGACCCGTCGCTCAATCAAGCCGACGGCATTCATCCGAACGCCCGCGGCGCGGAAATCATGGCCGACACCGTCTGGAAGGCCGTGCGTCCCCTTCTCGTGAATCTCTCTTCCACATGATCCAGCTCGACGGCGTTTCCAAGACAGTCCCAAGCGGGGGCGGCACGCTCACGATTCTGCACCCGCTCGATCTCACGATTCCTGCCGGTCAGGTGATGGCGATCACCGGTCCGTCCGGCAGCGGCAAGTCGACGCTGCTCGGCCTCATCGCCGGCCTCGACGCGCCGACGAGCGGCCGCATCCTGATCGACGGCGTCGACATCACCCGACTCGGCGAGGACGACCTCGCGACGCTGCGGGGCCGGCGCATTGGTTTCGTCTTCCAGTTCTTCCACCTGCTCCCGTCGCTGACGGCGTTCGAGAACGTCCTCGTACCGATGGAGATCGCTGGCGAGCGCCACGCGCACGCGCGAGCCACCGGGCTGCTCGCGGAAGTCGGCCTGACGGAGCGCGCGCACCACTATCCGTCACAACTCTCGGGCGGGGAGCAGCAACGCGTCGCGATCGCGCGCGCGCTCGCCAACAACCCGCCCATCTTGCTCGCCGACGAACCGACCGGAAATCTCGACAGCGCAACCGGCCACAACATCGTCGAGCTGTTGCTGCAGATCAACCACGCCCGCAAGACGACGCTCGTGCTCGTGACGCACGATCCGGAGCTGGCGGCGGTGGCGGATGCGACGATTGCGCTCCGCGACGGCCGTGTCGTCCGCCGCACGGTGCGCGACGAAGCCGCCGTGGGGCCGGCATGACCTTCGTCCTGCGCATGGCCGGCCGCGAGCTGCGCGCGTCGTGGCGGCGGCTGCTGTTCTTCTTCATCTGCGTCTCCATCGGCGTCGGCGCCATCGTCACGCTGCGGTCGATCATCCAGAGCATCCGGCAGGGTCTGATGGCCGAGGCGCGCGCGATGATCGCGGCCGACGTGCTCGTGCAGACGAACCGGCCGTGGACGCCGGAGCTGCGCGCGGAACTCGACCAGCGGATTGCCGCGGCCCCGGTGCTCGCGAAGTCTGAGTCTGTCGAGACGGCGACGATGGTGCGGGCGGAGAAGGGCTCCGTGGCGAAGATGGTGGAACTGCGCGGCGTCGAGGCGGACTATCCCTATTACGGGACGCTGCAGTTGAAAGACGGCGCCGTCTACTCGCACGCGCTGCTGCGCGAACGCGGGGCGCTCGTCGGCGCGGACCTGATCGTGCAGCTTGGCATCGCGCCGGGCGAGCCCATCCTGATCGGCGGCCAGCGATTCACCGTCCGGGGCGTCATCGCGCAGGAGCCGGGCCGCCGCGTCGGCGGATTCAGCTTCGGATCGCGCGTGCTCGTCGATCTCGCCGACCTGCGCAAGACCGGGCTGCTCGCGTTCGGCAGCCGCGCCAGCAACCAGATCCTGCTCAAGATGAAGGAGGAAGGCGTCCAGTCGCTGACGCGCGACGTCCGCGCGCAGTTCGGCGAGCGGTTCGTGTGGGCGCGGTCGTACAAGGCGACGGAAGACCAGATCGGCGAGAGCTTCACGCGGGCGGAGAACTTCCTCAGCCTGGTCGGCTTCGTCATCGTCGTGCTCGGCGGCATCGGCGTGTGGAGCGTGACGCGCGTGTTCGTGCGGCAGAAGATCAAGAGCGTCGCGATTCTGAAGTGCCTCGGGGCGTCGACCGGCCGTGTGCTTGCGACCTACGTCCTTCAGGTCAGCCTGCTGGGGCTCGCCGGAAGCCTGCTCGGCGTGGCGCTCGCGGCCATCGCCATCGCGGCGATCCCGCGATCGGTCGTGCAGGCGTTCACGGACGTGGAGTACGGGCTGACGCTGTCGGCGGTGTGGCAGGGGCTGCTGGTCGGTTTGCTCGTCGCGCTCCTGTTCGCGCTCGTGCCGCTCGTCGAGGTGCGACGCATCAAGCCGCTGCTGCTGTTGCGTGGCCTGGATCCGTCAGCGGCGATTGGGGCTGCGCCCGACGCCGCCAAAGGCCGCATCCGCGCGCTGCTGGGGTCGCTCGACTGGGTCCAGATCGTCACCGCCGGAACCGTCACGATCGCGCTCGTCGTCGTCGCCTCGTGGCAGGCGGCCTCGGTGACGGTCGGCGGCATCGTCTTTGGCGGCTTCGTCGTGGTGGCCGCGGTGCTGTACGCGGCGGCATTCGTCGTCGTCAAGGCGGTGATGCCGCTCAGCCGCACCACCTGGTTTCCGCTGCGACACGCGGTCGTCGGCCTGCGGAGGCCGGGAAACCAGACGCGCGTCATCCTGCTCGCCGTCGGCCTGGGGAGCTTCTTCGTCCTCGGCGTCCGCGCGCTGCAGAGCAATCTGATTGACGAGTTCAGCGTGACGTTCGACCGCCGCGGCGCGGACATGTTCCTGATCGACATCCAGCGCGATCAGGTGGAGGGCGTGCGCGCAGTGATCGAGGAGCGGCGCGACGCGGAGGCGCCGCCGGCGCGGCTGGTGCCGGTGTTGCGCGCGCGCGTGACGGGCGTTCGCGGGCGCCACGTCAACCTCGAAAACGTTTCCGACGTCCGCGGACGTGGGATCGGCCGCGAGTTCGTCATCACCTATCGCGATCATCTCGAGAAGAACGAACGCGTGCTCGAAGGGGCGTTCTGGGAGCAGGGGCAGCCGGCGCTCGCACCGGACGAGGCGCTGGCGGAGGTGTCGATCGAGGAGGGCATCTCGCAGCGCGGCCGCATCGCCGTCGGCGACGTGATGCGCTTCGACGTGCTCAGCCGCGTCGTCGAGGCGCGCGTGACGAGCATCCGCGAAGTCGAATGGGGCGACTCACGCGCCGGCGGCTTCATGTTCGTGGTCCGCCCCGGTCCGTTCGAGAAGGCGCCGCACACGTTTCTCGGCTTCCTGAAAGGGCCCGAAGACGCGACCGCGCGGGCGCGCCTGCAGGCCGCGCTGGTGGAGAAATACCCGAACATCACCGCCATCGACGGTCGCGAGATCCTCGCACGGGTGAACGCGGTGGTCGATAACGTCGTGTTCGGCGTGTCGGTCGTCGGCGCCATCGCGCTGCTCAGCGGGGTGCTGATTCTGATCGGAGCCGTGGCGATGACGAAGTTCCAGCGCGTGTACGACGCGGCAATCCTCCGCACGCTGGGCGCAACGACGAGGACGCTGAGCACGATGCTGGCACTCGAGTACTGCGCGCTGGGGCTGCTGGCGGGATTGATCGGCGCGGCCGGGGCGTTCGGCCTGAGCTGGGCGGTCGCTCGCTTCCTGCTGGAGATCGACTGGCGCCCGGCGCCGGTCCTGCTCGCCGCCGGCGTCTTCCTGACGGCGGCCCTCGTCGGCACCATCGGCGTCACCGCCAGCCTGGACGTGCTGCGCCGCAAACCCCTGGCGACACTGAGAGCCGAGTGACCGGCGGCTGGCGCGCCCTCGACTTTCTGCTAAGATCGGAGTTTACCAGGGCAGCGGCGGGGCTGTCCGGTGTGCGCACTCTCTGGAGAACGACGGCAATGGACGTGTCCCCATATAAAGAGGCGCTGCTGCGCAAACGGGGCGAGATTCTGGCGGCCGGAGGCGGCATCAAGCCGCTGCCGGCATCGATGGAAACCAACACGCGTCAGGGTGATCTCGCCGACCAGGCCAGCGGCAACAACGAAGTCCACATCGCGCTGAAACTGAAGCAGACCGACGCCAAGATCCTCCAGGCGATCGAGGAGGCCCTGTTCCGGATGGAGAAAGGGACCTACGGCATCTGTCGGGACTGCGGCGAGCCGATCGCGCCGGCGCGGCTGAACGCGATTCCGTGGACCCGCGTCTGCATCACCTGCAAGGAAAAGCAAAGCGCGTGAAGTCCTCCGAACTGCTCGAGCTGCTCAAGGAGTTCTACCGCGACAAGTTGGCGATGCGCGAGCAGCACTTCGCCGGCGCGCAGAGCGTCACCGGCTACGAGTTCAACAACACCTATCAGTACGTGATCGCCCGCGAGGACGTCCAGTTGAACTGGCTGCGCGACGCCATCGCCGATCTCGGCGGGCAGGTGGACGACGCCCGCGAGGAGCACGATCCCGGCGTGGCCGGCGTGACGCGGCGCAAGATCACCGCGGCGCGCAAGGCGCAGAACGACGTCTTCCAGGCCGACCGCGACGTCGCGCGCCGTTTCGTCGAGAAGTGGCGGACACGGATCGACACGCTCCCGAACGCGCGGCACCGCAGCATGCTCCGCGTCGTCGTCGGAGAGACGCTCGAGCATCAACGCTTCTTTGAACAGGCGCTCGCCGGACGGAGCGATCTCCTGGGCCGCCGCGCCGATGGGGCGGGGACGGGTGGGGGAGTCCTGGCCGGACGCTGGGTCGAACGGAGTGAATAGTGAATGGTGAATGGTGAATGGTGAATTCACCACTGACCATTGGCCATTGACTATTGATCGCGTGAAACGCGTCGTTGTGGCGATTGGCAGCAATCTCGGCGATCGCCGCGCGGCGATCGCGTTTGCGGTCGAGCGTCTCGCCTCAATCTTCGCCAACCTTCAGCTTTCCACCATCGTCGAAACCGAGCCCGAAGGTGAAGGCACGGCGGGACAGCCGCCGTACCTCAATGCCGTGGCCGTGGGCGAAACGACGCTCGGAGCGCGCGGCGTGCTCGACGCGCTGCTCGCCATCGAGCGCGAGTTCGGGCGTCGGCGTCCGTTCCCAGGCGCCGCCCGGACGCTCGACCTCGACCTCATCCTTCTCGACCAGGACATCGTCATCGAAGCGGGGCTGGAGGTGCCGCATCCGCGATTCCGCGAGCGGTTCTTCGTGCTCGGCCCGCTGGCCGAGGTCGCGCCCGATTTCGTCGATCCAGTCACCGGACTGCGCGTGGGGGAGTTGCTGCGGAACCTGCTGCGGGACGAAACCAGATAAAAAAGGCCGCGCGCACGAGCACGCGGCCTCGAACATTCTCGAACAATTCGGACTACTCGGACTCCTCGGCCTACTCGGACTACGGCCTACCCCTTCTTGTACGTCGTCTTCATCGCGCCGCGCGCCGTGGTCCGCTCCACTGTCAGCACGCCACCCTCGAGCGACCAGGTCTGCGACGTTTCCTGCATCTCGCCGCCGCGGCCCGGCGCCTTTTCCGTGATCACGAGCTTGTTGCCGTCCCACTTCGCGACCGCCTTGACCTCGACTTCGTTGCCGCCGCCGCGGCCCGCCCGCTTGTAGGTCGTCTCACTGCCGTCGAGCTTGTAGTTCGTCACGACCTTGTTCTCGCCGAACGCGCGCTCGATCGTCAGCGCGTCACCCTTGACGGTGACCGTCATCGGACCGGCCATCATGCCGCGGCCGCCCTCGGGCGCCGGATCCGGCGTCCACGTGCCGGAGAAGTCCGGCTTCTGCGCAAATGCCACCGTCGCGACCGCGAGAACCGCTGCCGCCATCACTCCCACTCTTGCCAGCTTCATCGTTCGTCTCCTTTGTAAGGAATGCGATACGCTCCACCTGAGCATTTCCTGCCGTCTTCCCGCGCCAGTGATACCGCTTACATCCGACAGATTCTATTCGAATCGGAGCGCCTCGATCGGATCGAGATTCGCCGCCTTCAGCGCCGGATAGAACCCGAAGAACACGCCGACGACGGCGGCGAACCCGAAGGCCATGCCGATGGCGGTCGGCGGAACGGACGCCGGCCACTGCATCAGCTTCTCCGCCCCCCACGAGAGCCCGTAGCCCAGCGCGATGCCCAGGATGCCGCCGAACAGGCTGAGCACGATGGCCTCGACCAGGAACTGCATCAGCACGTCGCGGCCGCGCGCGCCGATCGCCATGCGCAGCCCGATCTCGCGCGTCCGCTCGGTCACCGACACGAGCATGATGTTCATGATGCCGATGCCGCCGACGAGCAGCGAGACGCCGGCGATCATCGACAGGAACGTCGTCATCGTCCGCGTCATCTCGGTGCGCATCTGCGCCATCTCTTCCTGCGTCCGGACCATGAAGTCGTCCGGGTCGCTCGGGAACAGCTTGTGGCGCGTGCGCAACAGCTCGCGAATCGCGTCTGCCACCGGGAGGGTGTCCGGCGTTGTCGCCGACACCGTCACCCCGTTGATGTGCTGAATGCCCTGGAGCTTCTTCTGCACGGTTGTATACGGAGCGAAGATCGTGTCGTCCTGGTCCTGTCCGAAGCCGGAAATCCCTTTCGACGCCATCACGCCCACGACTCGAAACGGCTGGTTACGGATGCGGATGACCTGACCGGTCGGATCGATATCCGGTCCGAACAGGGTCTCAGCGACTGTGTTGCCGAGCACACAGACCTTGGCCGCCGATTGAACGTCCTGCTGCGTGAAGAATGCGCCGTACTTCGTGGGCCAGCTGCGGATGAGCGGCAGGTCCACGTCGGTCCCCTCGACCTGTGACGACCAGTTCTGGTTGCCGGCGATGATCTGACCGCGGCTCCTGACGTTTGCCGCCACGTACTGGACGCCCGGCAGCGCGCGAATCGCCTCGGCATCCTCCGGTGTCAGCGTGTTGGACATGCCTTGGCCCTGGCGCACACCGCCTTGTGAGAAGTTGCCGGCGTTCACGTTGATCAGGTTCGTGCCGCCGGCCTTGATCTGCTCCTCGATCGTCGTCTGCGCGCCGTTGCCGAGCGCAACCATCGTGATCACCGCGCCGACGCCGATGATCATGCCGAGCATGGTCAGGGCGGTGCGCAGCTTGTTGCGGTTCAGCGCGCGGACGGCGATGAGCAGCGTCATGAAGATTGACATGTCGGGTCCTTACGCCACTCCGCCGTGTTCCACCGGCACCGCATCGGACGGTGCGGACGGTTCGTCCGGCTCCGGCGGCGGCAGCGCCGCGAGCTCCTCGGCGGCGTCGCGGCGCTTCGCCACCGGTTCGTCGTACTGAATCCGTCCGTCGCGGAAGCGGACGATGCGCGTGCCGTATTCCGCGATGTCGTGCTCGTGCGTGATGAGCAGGATGGTGATGCCACGTTCGACGTTCAGGCGCTGGAAAATCCCCATCACCTCGATGCTGGTCCGCGTGTCGAGATTGCCCGTCGGCTCGTCGGCCAGCAGGATCGTCGGCTGGGTGACGAGGGCGCGCGCGATCGCGACGCGCTGCTGCTGGCCGCCCGAGAGCTGGTTCGGGTAGTGGTGAAACCGTTCCTGAAGGCCGACGGCCGAGAGCGCCTCCATCGACCGCTTGTGGCGGTCGGCCGACTTCAGCTTCAGCGATCCGTTGTAGAGGAGCGGCAGTTCCACGTTGTCGAGCGCCGTCGTCCGCGATAGCAGATTGAAGCCCTGGAACACGAATCCAATCTTGCGGTTGCGGATTAGCGCGAGCTCGTCCTTCGACATCCGCGAGACGTCCTTGCCGTCGAGGATGTACTGACCGCTCGTCGGACGATCGAGGCAGCCGATGATGTGCATCAGCGTCGACTTGCCGGAGCCCGAGGGACCCGTGACGGCGACGAACTCGCCAGGATAGACGTCCAAGTTGGCGCCGCGCAGCGCGCGGACCGTGACTTCGCCGACGTGGTACGTCTTGACGAGATCGCGAACGGAAATGACCGGTCGTTGTTCCACGTGATTACCGTCCGCCGCCGCGTCCGCCGCCCCCGCCCCCAGGTCCTCCCGGACCGCCGCGGCCGCGCTGCGGGCCCATCAACGGATTCTGACTGCCGCCCTGGCCGGGCGTGGTGCGCGGCTCGAGGCCGGTCGTGATGTTGGTGACGACCTCGTCGCCTTCTTTGAGATCGCCCGTCACGAGTTCGGTCCAGGTGCCGTCGGAGATGCCGTAGCGCAGCCGCACCGGCTTCAGCTGCTTGTCCTTCCAGGTCCAGATCATGCCGGGCCGTTCGACGGACGGCAGAGGAGCGAACAGGGCATCGACCGTCGTCGCACCGCTCGACATGGCCGTTGCCCGCTGCGTGATGCCACGACTGGCATCCATGCTCGATCCGCGTGGCGAGCCGCCGCGCTCGGCAGTCTGGCCGCCTGCACCACCGCGGCCGCCGGACGAGCCGCGGTCGCCGCCGAAGCCGCCGCGCCCGCCGCCGGCTGCCTCTCGCTCACGCATGCGCGCCATGAACCGTTCGCGCTCTTCCGGCGACATGTTGGCCATGAACGCTTCGCGGCGCTTCTGGCGCTCTTCCTCGGTCATGTTCGGATCGAATCCGCCGCGGCCGCCGCCGAAGCCGCCGAACCGGCCGCCCTCACGTCCGCCTTCACCGCGCGGACGGTCCGCGCTCGCGCTCGTGGGATCGCCGCCCCCGCGTGACTCGGCCGAGCCTTCGCGCTCACGGCGTGGAGTATCTGCGGTTGCTTGCGTCCCCTGAGCCTGCCGTCCTCCGCGAGCCTGCGGATTCGCGCCAGGCTGCGCGCTCGGGCCGCCCTGCGGCGCCGGCGTCGTTCCAGCGGCCGGCCCGCCTGGCGTCGCCCCCGGCGCTCCTGCAGGCGCGCCAGCGCCACCGCCGCGGCCCTCACCGCCGCGCCCCTCACGTCCGCCGCGCCCGAAGCCGCCCATACCGCGCGCGTTTTGAATTTCCGGCGGAACGGGCAGGTTCAGTGCCGTGAAATGGTCCGTCGTCGGGCGGAAGCGCAGCGCTGCCGCGGGAATCCTCAGCACGTTCGAGCGTCGCGCGATCTCCACCTGCACGTTCGCCGTCATGCCCGGCTTCAGCTTGTACTCCGGATTCGGTACCAAGATGACGGTGGAGTAGGTGACGACGTTCTGGACGGTCGTCGGCTGCAGGCGGACCTGCGAGACGGTGCCGCGGAACGTGTCGTTCGGATAGGCGTCCACGCGGAACGTGACCGGCTGGTCCGGCCGCATGCGGCCGACGTCGGCCTCGTCGATGCTCGCGATCACCTGCATCTGGGTGAGGTCGGCCGCGATGATGAACAGCGTCGGCGCGTTCATGCTCGCCGCCACGGTCTGTCCGGGCTCGACTTCGCGGGAGATGACGATGCCGTCGATCGGGGATTCGATGACGGTGTGCTTCAGATTGACTTCCTGCGTGTTCAGGTCCGCGCGCGCCTGCACGAGCCCTGCTTCCGAGGACTTGATCTGCGACTGCAGCGTCTTGACGTTCATCTCCGCGGTGTCGAGCTGATCGCGGGGAATGAGCTGCTTGTCCCACATTTGCTTCGCCTGCGTCAGCTTGCGCTGCGCGTCGGCGAGGTTGACCTTCAGCCGCTCGATGTCCGCCTCGGCGCGTGTGACGCTGGCGCGCCGCTGCTCGATCTGGGTCTGGATGATCGACGGATCGAGACGGGCGATGACCTGTCCCTTGCGCACGATCTGGTTGAAGTCGGCGTACAGCTCCTGGACGATGCCGCTCACCTGCGTGCCGACGTTCACCTTCGTGACCGGCTCGAGGATCCCGGTGGCGGGCACGACGTCGACGACGTCCCCTCGCGTGATCTGCAGCGTGTCGACCTTCGGTTCCGGTCCACCGCGGCGCATGTAGTACGCGCCGGCGCCGACGCCGACGGCGATGAGAACGATGACAAGACCGATCAGCTTCTTCATAAATCTCTACGAATGCTCCGGCGCTGCGCCGCGCAATCCCTTCAGGCCCTCTTCGAACAACGTATAGACGGTCGGCACGACCACGAGGGTAATGAGCGTCGATGCCGTCAGCCCGCCGATGACTACGCGTGCCAGCGGCGCCTGCAGCTCCGCGCCTTCGCCGATCCCCAGCGACATCGGCACGAGGCCGAGGATCGTCGCCAGCGACGTCATCAGGATCGGGCGCAGCCGCGTGCGCCCCGCGGTGGCGACCGCATCGCGCAGCGCCAGGCCGTCGCGCCGTCGCAGGATGTTGGTGTAGTCCACGAGCAGGATCGCATTACTTACGACGATGCCCGCCAGCATGATTACGCCGATGTACGCCTGGATGCTGAAGGCCGTCCCCGTCAGCTTCAGCGAGAGCACCACGCCGATGGCGGCGAGCGGCACGGAGAACATGATGATGAACGGGTCACGCAGCGATTCGTACTGCGACGCCATGACGGCGTAGACGAGCACGATGGCGAGCAGCAGCATCAATTGGAGCTGGTTGAAGGCTCGCGCCTGTTCCTCGACCTCGGAGCCGAATCCCAGGCTGAAGTCGGGCGGCACACGCACGTCGGTGAGCCGCGCGTTGACCGCTGCGACCGCCTCGCTCAGCGCGACCTCAGGCTCCGCGGTCACGCGGATGATGCGTTCCTGGTTCTTGCGCTGAATCTCGGTCGGTCCGGACTGGTTGCGGACCGCCAGCAGGCTCTTCGCCTGCAGCACCTGTCCCTGCGGCGTCGGAATCAGGACGTCGCTGACGTCCTCGATCCGCTGCCGGTCCTCCTCGCGCAGGCGCACGACGATCGGGTACTCGTTGCCGGCCTCGCGGAAGAACGCCGCCTGCGTGCCGCCGACGCTCGTCCGGATCGAGTTCGCCACCCCCGACACCGTCAGGCCGAGCAGCGCGGCCTTCGGCCGATCCACATGAATCGCGAGTTCCGGCCGTCCCTCGTCGCGGCCGACGCGGGCGTTCCGTACTTCCGGCACGCGGTCCATGGTGCTTTTGGCGTCCTGCGCCAGCCGCCGTGCCGTATCCAGGTCGTCGCCGCGGATTTCGAGCGCCATGCGCGATTCGCCGCCGCCGCCGAGGAGGCGCTCGATCTGGCGATTGCCGCCGGAGGCGCGGGTGGTGATGATGACGCCGGGGATGATGCCCGGAAGCTGGCGCGCGAGCGTGCGCGCGATGTCCTCGCTCGAACGCTGGCGTTCGGTTCGCGGCGTCAGCCGCAGTGTCATGTTCGTGCGGTTCGATCCGCCGCCCATGAAGCCGCCGCTGCCGGCCTGCGTGATGATCGTCTCCGCCTCCGGCACGTACTCCTTGCCGAGCGTCTCGAGCCGCGTCGCGACTTCCTCGGCCCGTTCGATGCGCGTGCCGACCGGCAGTTCCGCCGTCACCGAGACCTCGCCCTCGTCGGCCTGCGGCATCAGCTCGAAGCCGATCGTCGGGAGGATCAGGACGGCCGCCACCACCGCCGCGGTGCCGAGGCCGAGGACCGTCGGGCGGTGCACCAGCGCGCGATGGATGATCCGGCGGTAGCCGTCGTCCATGCCGTTCAGCACGTGCTCGCTCCACGTGTAGAGCCTGCCGAAGACGCCGCGGCGCTCGGCTTCAGGCGGCGGCAGCGTCAGCAGCCGCGAGCACAACACCGGCACGATCGTCACCGCCACGAACAGCGACATCGTCAGCGAGAACATGACGACGATCGAGAGCTGCTTGAAGAGGATGCTCGACACGCCGGTCAGGAAGAGCAGCGGCACGAACACCGCGATGTGCGTCAGCGTGGAGGCCAGGATCGCCGACCAGACTTCTTCGCTGGCGTCGATCGCCGCCGTCATGCGGTCCTTGCCGTGCTCCATGTGCCGGTAGGTGTTCTCGAGCACGACGATCGACGCATCGACGATCATGCCGATGCCCAGCGCGAGACCGCCGAAGGTCATCGTGTTCAGCGTGTAGCCGTTGAAGTAGAGCAGCGCGAACGTGCCGACCACCGAGATCGGAATCGACGTGAAGACGATGAACGTCGCGCGCAGGTTGCGCAGGAACAGGAAGATGATCAGCATCACGAGCACGCCGCCGATGAGCGCGTGCTCCTGGACCGCCTTGATCGAGCGGTTGATGAAGATCGAGCTGTCGTCGAGCACGGACAGCGTAATGCCCGGCACCTCACGGTTGATCCGCTCGATCTCCTCGCGCACGGCTTTGGCGATGGCGACGGTGTTCGTGCCCGACTGCTTGACGATGCGCATCCGCACGCCCGGCTTGCCGTTGATGCGGGTGAAGGAGCGGAAGTCCTCGGTCGAGTCCGTCACCTCCGCGATGTCGCGGAGGTAGACCGGCACGCCCTGACGCGTCATGACGACGAGCTCGCGAATCTGCGCGAGATTCTCGAACTGGCCCTGGCTGCGCAGCAGGTAGGTCCGATCGCCCTCGTCGATCTCGCCGAGCGGCAGGTTCTGGTTCTCGGTGCGCAGCAGGTTGATGATGCGATCGACCGGCAGGTCGAGCGCGCGTGTCTTCTCCTTCGACAGCTCGACGTAAATCCGCCGCCGGAGACCGCCCTCGACGCTGACCGACGCGACGCCCGGCACGCGCTCGAGCCGTGGCGACAGCTCGTGCTCGCCGATCTCGCGCAGCCGCACGCGGTCGAAATCGCCTTCGACGCCGACGCCCATGATCGGAAACGTGTTCGCGTCGAACTTGAACAGGATCGGCGCGTCCGCCTCCTCCGGCAGCCGGGCGCGGATGCGATCGAGCCGGTTGCGGACGTCGTCGGCGGCCTCGTTCAGATCCGTGCCCCAGGCGAAGTTCATCGTGACGCGGCTCGAGCCCTCCGAGGACGTGGACTCGAGGCGCTCGAGGCCGGCCACCGCGCTCATCGCCTGCTCGAGCGGACGCGTAACGAGCTCCTCCATCTCGAGCGGCCCGACGCCGGCGTACCCGACGCGCACCGTAATGCTCGGGTAGGAGATATCCGGCATCAGGTCAACCGGCAGGCGCGCCAACGACAGCACGCCGATGAGGATGATCACGCCCGAGAGCATGAACATCGTGACCGGCCGGTGGATGGCTAGGCGTGGAATGCTCATCGTGCGCTCCCCTGCATGTTGCCGCGCGGATTGCCATCGCCGGTGCGCTCGCCGCGCCCGCGTCCGCCGCGTTCCCCAACGGCTGCCACGATCCGATCGCCGTCCTTGAGTGCGCCGGCGCCGGTCGTGATGACGCGCGCGCCGTCGCTCAGGCCCGCGCGGATCTCGATGTGGTCGGCATCTCGGATGCCGACTTCGACCGGGATGAACTTCGCCGTGAGCGTCGCCTGATCGCTTGATGCCGACCCACCAGTCCCCCGGCCCCCCGGCTCCCCGGCCCCCCGGCTCCCCGCCTGCCCGGCCCCCTGGCCCCCGGTCCCCCGGCCGCCGGCGACGGCGACGAAGACCCCCTGCTTGCCTTCGAGGTCCACGACGGCGTTACGCGGCACGGTGAGCGCGTCGGCCCGGGTATCGACCGTGAGCTGCACGCGCGCGTACATGCCGGGCTTCAGCCGGAAGCCGGCGTTCGAGACTTCGATCTCCATTTCCGCGGTGCGCGTCGAGGGATCGAACACGGGCGCTACGCGGCTCACGCGGCCGGCGAACTGCTCTGCGGGAAACGCATCCACTTCGACCTGCGCCTGCGTTCCGACCGATACACGCCGGAGATCCTTCTCGACCAGGCTGGCCACGAGCCGAACGGTGCGGATGTCGACAACGGAGACGACGGGGGCGTTCGGACCGACGAACGCGCCCGGATCGAGGAAGCGCTTGCCGACGAAGCCGTCAACCGGCGAGACGATGTTCGTGTTCCCCAGGTTGATGCGGAGCTCCTCGAGCCGCGCTTTGGCCTGCTCGGACTGCGCCCTCGCGAGATCGAGCTGGGCGACGGCCGCCTGATGCCGCGCCTCGGTGTCGTCGTAGGTCTGGCGGGGGAGGAGCTGGCGCTCGAGCAGATTGCGATTGCGCTCGAGGTTGGTCTTCGCCAGCTGCAGATCCGCCTCGCGCTGCGTGATCGTCGCGCGGGCGACGACCTGCGCGGCCTCCGCCTGCCGTACCTGCTCGCGGATTTCGAGGTCCTCGACCTTGGCAATCAGTTGTCCGCGCCGCACGGGGTCGCCGAGCTTCACGTTGACCGATTGCAGCCGGCCGTTGACGCGCGGCACGACCTGCACGGTTGCGGCGCCAATCAAATTGCCGACGACCATGACGCGCTCGGCCACCGGGGCGCGCTTGACGGTCGTGAACTCGACAGGCATCGGCGGGCGCACCATGCCGCCGCGGCCCCCGGCGCCCATGCGGCCGCCGCCGGCCGCCCCGGCGGTCGTATCGGCCGCCGCGGTGTCACCACCGCGTTTGTACAACGCGTAGCCGCCGGCGGCGATGACGACGACTACGACGAGGATGACAGTTTTTCGCATGAGGCTCTCGGACCCTCGGTCAACTCCCAACGTTCCAACGTCCAACTCCCAAAACCCTTAACTGCCAACTGCCAACTGCCAACTGCCAACCTTGTGGACTTTGGAGGTTGGCCTTTGGGCGTTGGGAGTTCGCCGCGCGTCAGCGCGGCGAGTCAGCGCGGCGGGTCAGCGCGGCGAGACCTGCACGCGCTGGAAGTCGACGAGCGCGCGCTGATAGTTCAACTGTTCGCGCAGCTCGCGGTTACGCGCGTCGGCAAGATCGCGCTGCGCCTGAACGACTTCGAAGTTGGTGGCCATGCCGACGTCGTACTTGCTCTGCGCCGCCTCGAGGCGCCGCTCCGACAGCTCGCGAGCGGCCGCGGCAGCCTGCATCGCCTCGAGCGAGTTGCGCACGTTGAGCGCCGCCGATGTCACCTCCGTGGCGATCTGCAGTTCGACGGTCTTGATCGAGGCCTCGGTCTGCCGGCGGAGGAGCTGCTGGCGCGAGTAGTTGGCCTTCTGCGCCGTCGTGCCGATCGGATAGTCGAAGCGCATCTGAACGCTCCACGTCGGGAAGTCGAACGCGCTCAGGCGTCGCAGAGTCGTCCAGTATGTGCCGGCAAGCGGACTTTCGATGAACTTCCCGGGATTCAGAGGATCGGGACGGGCCACGACGGTGCCGGCCTGACCCCGCAGATTGAGCGAGCTGACGAGGCTGAGGTTCGGCAGCGTCAGGTTGTGCAGGCTCTTGAGGGTAATGTCGCTGGCTTCGAGGTTCTTCTTCGTCACCGCCAGATCCGTCCGCCGGCCCAAGGCATTGCGCACGGCCGCCTCAAGATCGAGCGCCTGCTCGCTGACGGTCGGGCGGTCCGTCGGAACGATCGTCGCGCGCCAGAGCTCGTCCTCAGTGCCGCCGACAATGAGCCGCTTCAGCGCAAGCTCGTTGTTACGCAGCGTCGCCTGCGCGTTCACGAGCTGCTGACGGCGCGTCGCCTCTTCGGCCTGCGCCTGCACGACCTCGATCGGCGCCATCGTGCCGATTTCCACACGCGACCGGTTGTCCGCAACCAGCTTCGAGGCGAGATCGAGATTGCGTTGCGCCGCTTCGACGGCCTGATAGGAGTAAACCAGCTCCCAGTAGGCGTTCCGCGTCTGCGCGAGAATGCTCTCGATCGTCGCGCTCAGGTTCAGTTCCGCGATGCTCTGGCTGATGCGATTCGTCAGCAGCTGCGCCCGGTTGTTGTCGATCTTGAAGTCGCGCAGCAGCGGCTGCGTGTAGTTGGCGACGAGGCCGGAGTTGTAGCAGGGGTTGCACGTCTGAGCCACGTTGCCCGGCTGGCTCGACGCAGAGTTCGTCCAACTGAGGGAGTAGCTCCCGCCGCCCTTCCACAGGTTGTGCGTCAGGCCGCCGGTCCAGTTCTGCGTCGTCGACAGGTTTTGCGTGCCGCCCGAGAACGCGTTGCTCGTCGGGCGGGTCGCGTCCTCATGCTGAACCGACGACGTCAAGGTCGGCAGGTAATTCGCGCGCGTCGCCGCCAGCGAGAAGTCCCACGTCTGCGGCGTGATCCGTTCGGAGGCGATGTTCAGGTTGCGCTCGCTCGCGCGATCGACCGCCTGCTGCTCCGTCAGATTGACGATGTTGGTGGACTGCTGCGGCAGGCCGGGGACGGTGCCCGTCGTCGGCTGCGTCTGCTGCGCCAGCGCCTGCTGGATCAGTTCCTTGACGCGATCGGTCTCCTGCGCCGCGGCGGGCGCGGCCGTGGCCGCTACGAAGCCGACGGCAGCCAGCCATGAAAGGGTCTTGCTCACGAAAAGCCTCCAGGAAAGATTGATCGGTAGCGATGAGGACTCAGCGATAGCGGTTCGGATCCGTCTTGCGACGCTCCCGCTCCGCCTTGTCGATCATGACCTGCAGCCGCGCGCGCTGCTCGGTGGAAAGGACGCGGTGCATCCGGAAGAGCATCAGCGTCCGAGTGCGGTACATCTCCGCGTGCATCGCGCCGACGCGTTCGACCTGCTCGGTAACGGTCGTCCAGCTCGGGCGCTCCTCGTTCATCGCCTGCGTCAGTGTCGCCTGGCGCTTCTCGAGCTCCTCGCGCATCGCGCGCAGCTTCACCATTTCGACCTCGAAGATCTCCTTGATCTTCCCGGCCTGCTTGTCGGTGAGCACCAGATCGGCGCGCCACTTCGCGTCTTCCCACCATCGGACGCGCTCGAAGCCCCGGCTGTCCCGGCGCTCGCTCGACTGCGGCGGCTTGTCGGATGACTTCTGCGCGCGATCGTGGGTTGCGGATGCGCCTGTGGATGTCGCGCACGCGAGGAGTGCGGCGATCGCCCAGGCCAACTGCCTTGCCATAGCGTTTCTTTCTCCCTGCCAAGTGGCGGAATGACGGTCGTATTACGCCTCCCGCACACACGCCGTTTACTCCCGGTGTGAACCGCGGCGGCCTCATTCGCCTCGCTGATCGGCTTTAAATGATTGTAGAGCAATCGCTTGCGGGATGGCAACTGGCTTGCACGCTCAGCGCGGTAGACCGGCTCACAGCCGGAGGAGGCGTTGAGCTCGTGCGTATGGTCATGACGGCGTGGATGGTGCTGGCGCTGCTGCTCGTGGGACTGAGCGTCGGCCGTGCTTCTGATACAGACGAGGCAATCATCACGGTGCAGGTGACGTCTGCGGATCACGAAATCGAGGAAGGCTACTTCTCGCTGGGCGACCAGGCGACTCTGATAGCCAAGCCCGGCTCCGATCTCCACAAGTTCCTCACCCGCCAGCGCGGCAAGAAGATCAAGGTGGCGCTCACGGAGGTCGACACGCGCGAATTGTCTCAGTTGAGGCGGGACTAGGAACAGAATCCCTCCAGCCGCTTGATCACCTGCCCGACGATGTTGTTGGGCGTCGAGGCGCCGGCCGTCAGTCCGACGGCCACGCGGCCTTCCGGCAGCCAGCCTTTCGTGACCTGCTCGACACCATACGTTGTCGACGGCGCGCCGATGGGGCGGTGGCGCACCTCGTCCGGGGACACTAGGCATTCAGGGTCGGCAATGTGAAACGTGGTGACACGCCCTGCGCAGATCCGCGCGAGATTACACGTGTTGCTGCTGTTGTAGCCGCCGACGACGAGCATCAAATCGAGCGGCTGCTCGCCGAGCAGCGCGAGGACGGCGTCCTGCCGCTCCTGCGTCGCGCTGCAAATCGTGTCGAACGCGCGGAAATGCTCGGAAATCGCCTCCGGGCCGTATCGATCCGCAATCGCCTGCCGGAACATCTCGCCGATCTCCAGCGACTCGGACATCAGCATCGTCGTCTGGTTCGCGCAGCCGATGCGCTCCAGATCGCGATCCGGGTCGAACCCCGGCGACACGGCGCCAGCGAACCGCTGGAGAAACGCCGCGGCATCGCCGCCGTTGCGGATGTAATCGCACACGAGCTGCGCCTCGGAGCGGTCCAGCACGACGAGGTAGCGGCCGCGCGGGTACTTGAGCGCCTGGGAGGCGGTCGCCCGCGTCTCCTCGTGCTTCACCTTGCCGTGGATGACGGCGGTGAACCCGTCCTGCGCGTAACGGACGACGTTCTTCCAGACGTTGAGCACGGATCCGCACGTCGTGTCCACGAGCGTGGCGCCCGCGTCCGACAGCCGCAGCATCTCGCCGACCGTCACGCCGAATGCGGGCAGAATCACCACGTCTTCTGGGCCGGGCGTCGTTCGTTCGCCTGGATCGGTCATGAAGCGGATGCCGGCGGCGCGCAGACGATCGTTGACGTGCGGGTTGTGGATGATCTCGCCGGTGAGGAAGACGGTGCGGCCGGGAAAGCGGCGTCGCGCCTGATACGCGTAATCGACGGCGCGATCGACGCCGTAGCAGAAGCCGAACTCGCGCGCGAGATGGACAGTGAGTCGGCCTGAGCGGAACTGGAAATCGGACGCTCGGACCTCATCGACGATGGAGCTGTGGTACGCCGCGGCCAGCTCGCCGGCCACGGCCTCCTTCATGTCCAGACCCTTGCGGAAGATCAGCGGTTGGGGAGAGCCCACTCCCGAATTTTACCTGGCGCGGTCGACGAAGTCGCGCGAGCGCGGCGTGATCGTGTCGATCGCCCGCAGGGGCTCGACCGACGGTGTCATCGCCAGCGCGGCCTCGAGCTCGGAGAGCAGCGCCTCGTCGCTGATCGTGCGGCTCGCTGTGTGCAGCATCACATCGTCGTCCTGCTGGACAGGTGCCGTGGCCGTGACGGCGGTTTCCGGCGTCCGAGTCGGCTGCGGGCCGAAGCGGTGCGGAAAATCCATCCACTGACCGATTGCCACGCCGATGACCAGGCCGGCGGCTGCGGCCACCGCAATCCAGCGGTTGGAGATAGCCGGACGCTCGGCGATCGGCCGCGCGAACTTCGGGAATGTGATGACGCGGACCGGACGGTCCATCGCCTCGAGCCTGTTGAGGATGTGCGCGTGCTGCGCCGCCAGCCGGTCGGCGGGAAATGCGGCGTCGGCTTCGGCGGTCGCCTCGTCACGCACTTCGTCCAGCCAGGCGGTCAGCGCCTCGTAACGCTCGCGGCAGTCCGCGCAGCTCTCGAGATGCGGCGCTGTCGCCGGGTTGCCGCTCGCAGCCGTCCAGACGTCGGCCAGAGCGGCGTCGCTCAGGTGCCGGTTCGGAATCAGGCGGTCAAGAATTGACACGACGTTTCTCCACGGCAACGGCGCGGGCGCCTCCTCCATTGTCGGCCAGCAGCGTACGCAGCTTTCGAATCGCCCGGAACAGATGCACCCGAACCGTCGATTCGTTCAGCCCCGTCAGCGCGCTGACTTCCCGCGACGTGCAGCCCTCGTAGTGGCTCAACATGAACACCGAACGCTGGCGCTCCGGCAGCTTCGAGAGCGCCGCGGCCAGGGTCTGCCGCCGCTCGCGCGCCAGCAGTTGCTCTTCCGGCGACGGCCCCGTGCCCGGCGCACGCTCGGCGAAATCCCGTTCGCCTCCCGGCCCATCGGGCATCGGCGTCAGCCACCGCTCGCGCCGCGTCCGCGCCTTGATGCGGTCCAGGCATCCATTGATCAGGATGCGCGTGAACCAGACCTCGAACGGGAGCTCCTCACGGAACGACGCCAGGTGCGAGTACGCCTTGACGAACGCATCCTGGACCGCTTCGTCCGCCTCCGCCGCGTCGCGAAGGTAGTGGAAGGCGATCCGCGAGGCCCGGCGCTGATGCCGGCTGACCAGCTCCGCGTAGCGTTCGCGGGCTTCGGCGTGCCGGCCTTCGGCCTGAAAGGCCTTGACGGCCGACGCTGCCGCGCCGTCCGCCTCGCGGCCAGCCAGGCCCGGCGCTGGTGCTCCTGCCATAGAACTACGCCTCGGCGCCCCGAACGTTTACTGGCTGTGGCATTTACAGGAACTGACGGCGTCAAAGACCAACGAACCAACGTTGGCCCTTGGTTCTTTTGGCCCTTGGCCCTTGGCCTTTGGCCCTTGGCCTTTGCCCCTTGGTCCTTGCAGGCCGCAATTTTTCACAGGCCTGTTGGAGCCCTGCGCGTCATTATACGGCGCGTGGAAGGCCAGGGTCGCCCGCGTGCATCGGAGTTCGTCTTCGCCCGGCTGCGCTACGAATCGGGCGACTGGGACTATAACCCCAAAGTCGCGGCCAACATCCTCAATTCCGTCGTCGAGTACACGACAATTCCGGTCTTCCCGGACGAGGTCGTTATCGCGGCGTCATCGTCCGAGCTGCCGGCCTTTCCGTTCCTGTTCATGACAGGCCACACGCTCGTGCGGTTCTCGAAAGACGAGCGAGACGGCCTCCGCCGGTTCGTCGAGCACGGCGGCCTGCTGTTTTCGGACGACTGCAACCACGACGTGAACGGCCTCTTCGCGCGAAGCTTCGAGGAGGAGATGCGGACGATCTTCGGCGTGGCCGGAGCGATGCCGAAGATCCCGAATCGCCATCCGATCTACAGGAGTTTCTTCACGTTCGAGGAAGGGCCGCCGGCCACGTCGCACGAGCTCAACGGGTGGGGAGACGAGATCGTCCATGACTACCTGCGCGGCGTGGAGAAAAACGGCCGGCTCGGCGTCCTCTACAGCAACAAGGACTACGGCTGCGAGTGGGACTACGACTGGCGGAACAAGCGCTTTCAGCGTGAGGACAATACGCGTTTCGGCGTGAACGTCGTCGTCTACACCATGACGGCGTGAACGGGCCTGGCAAGTGAACGGGCCGGGCAAGCCCGGCCCCTACGAGTGTAGGGCCCGGCCTTGGCCGGGCCTGTTACCGCAGACGTACGAGTCGTGTGCCGGGGAAGTAGCGGGCGAGCACGGATGACGGCTCCGCGCCGGCCTTGATGCGCGCGAGCGCGCCCGCCTGGCAGAGTCCAACGCCGTGACCAAAGCCTCGGCCCTCGAATACCAGAGCCGGTCCGCGCCGCTGCACGTCGAACATCGTGCTCCTGATCGTCTTCACGCCGAGCGCGCGCGCGACGACGTCTCGAAACACGACGCCGGTCAGTTCCTGTTTCCGTTCGCCGTCGAGTCGAAGTCGCAGAACACGTCCGGCGTCGTCGCGTTCGAGCACCACGACGTCGTCGAGGCGGTTCCCGACGCTGGTTCGCGTGTCGCCTGTGAGGGCCTTCCGCAGCGCGTCGCGGCTGACCTCGTAGCGCCATTCCGCATGCGCGGCCGCGGCGGGGCCGTCATCGACGGCGCCCGCGAGATACGGGAACGAGGTGCCCCCCCAGACGGCGACGGGGGCGCTCGTGCGGCCGCCGCAGTCGGCGTGGTAAACGGCCGACGCGGGACCCCGGTCGTACCACAGCACTCTGCCCCTGGTGGCGCCGGCCGCGGCCGCTGCCGCGGCCGCCCACCGCGACGTGCGCAGCCTTCCGGGCTCATACAGCTGGCAGTGCGTCGTCGAACAGAGGTCGTAGCCCTCGCTCGCATGCCGCCCGGCGTTCGCGAGGGCATAGGTCCGGCCGATCACCGCCTGGACTTCGAGCATCCGCCTGATGGCCGCCGGGTCGCCGTCGGCCGGCGCGAACTCGGAGAGCGCCGCGCCCTGCACGTATTCTTCGAGCGGAAGGCGACGGATCGAGGCGGCGCCGTTTTCAGCGATGCGGATCCGCAGGAAGGCAGGCGCGGTACGCGCCGACCGCGGAAGCGAAACCGGCCGCGTGGGGACGGCACATGCCGTTGCCAGCATCGCCACGCCGAACGCCGCTGCCGGTACACACCACGACTGGCGCATATCCGGCGTATCGGACCGAGCGGCGAGTAAACTTTAGGAGCGATGGCCCGGGTTCTCGTAATCGATGACGACGATGCGGTGCGCGAGACGATGGCGCGAACACTGCGCGGCGCCGGGTTCGTGGTGCACTCGGCGCCGACCGGCGAGGCCGGATTCGACCTGGCGCGCGGCGGCACGTTCGACGTGATCCTCTCGGACATGCGCATGCCCGGCATCTCCGGCATCGACGTGCTGCGCAAGCTGCGTGACGCGCACGTCGATTCGGCGTTCATCGTGATGACGGGATTCGGGACCGTCGACACCGCGGTCGAGGCGATGAAGCTCGGTGCGGTCGACTTCGTGCAGAAGCCGTTCTTCCGCGACGAGCTGCTCATGCGCGTGCGGTCGGCCGTGGAGCGGCGGCAGCTTGCGCGGCAGGTGGATCTGCTTCAGCGGCAGATGCAGCCGGAAGGATCGGTCGACGCCCTCGTCGGCGAAAGCCTGGTGATGCGGCGCGTCAAGGACTTGCTGCGGCGCGCGGGTGCGGCGCCGGGCACCGTCCTCATTACCGGCGAGACCGGAACCGGAAAGGAACTGGCCGCGCGCGCGATCCACGCCGTCAGCCGCCGTGCCGATCGCGCGTTCGTCGCGCTGAATTGCGCGGCGGTCAGCGAGTCGATGCTCGAGGCGGAGCTGTTCGGCCATGCGCGCGGCGCGTTCACCGGCGCAGAGACGGCGCGCGCCGGCCTCATCGAGCATGCCTCCGGGGGCACGTTCTTTCTCGACGAGATCGGCACGATGTCGCAGATGCTACAGGCCAAGCTGCTGCGCGTGCTCGAGTCCGGCGAGGTGCGGCGCATCGGATCGAACGAAAGCCGCACGGTGGACGTCCGCTTCGTTGCGGCGACGAATCTCGATCTCAAGGCGGCCGTGCACGCCGGCACGTTCCGGCAGGATCTGTTCTACCGGCTCAACGTCCATCACGTGCACCTGCCGCCGCTTCGCGAACGGCAGGAGGACATTCCGCTGCTCGTGCGGCACTTCCTCGATCGCTACGGCCGCGCGACGGGCGTGACCGATTGCTCGGAGGACGCGTGGAAGGTCCTGACCGCGTACTCGTATCCCGGCAACGTCCGCCAGCTCGAACATATCGTTCAGCGCGCCGTCGCGGTCGCGTGCGGCCCGCAGATCGAGCCCGGCGATCTGCCGGAGGAGCTGGTCGCGAGCCGCGCCGCGCCGGCGGTGTCCGAGGGCACGGTCGCGGCCGCGCGCATGCGCGCCGAGCGCGACATGATCGTCGCGACGCTCGGGCGGTATGGCGGTGAAGTGACGGCTGCCGCCCGCGAGCTGCAAATCAGCCGGACCACGCTCTGGCGGTTGATGAAGAAGCACGGCATCGAGTCCGAGTAGTCCGAGGGTCCGAGGGTCCGAGGGTCCGAGGGTCCGAGTGGTCTGAGTGGTTCGAGTGGGCCGAGTGTGCCGAGTGGGCCGAGTGGACCGAGTGTCCGAGGGGTCCGAGTGTCCGAGTCGTCCCAGTGTCCGAGTACGCCGACGTGGATCGCGAGTTGCCTATGGGGAGCGCAGTGTCCTCGTTTTGCTAGGGAAACGTGTGGCGTGTTGCAGCCGGCGCAATGTCGGAGACGAGGCGGCGCTGCAGAAAGGGAGATCCCCGATGGAGACGCAGGTTCGGACGTACCGGAAGCTCGAAGCGTGGCAGCGAGGAGTCGATTTGATTCTGCTGGCCTACAAGCTCGCCGACAAGTTGCCGGCCTCAGAACGCTACGGGCTGTCGGCGCAGATCCGCCGTGCGGCGACGTCGGTTCCGGCGAATGTGGCGGAGGGATTCGAACGCCGAGGGCGTGGATATCTCCAGCACCTGCGAATTGCGCTGGAATCGGTGGCGGAACTCGATACGCACCTTGAAGTCGCTCTGCGCCTTCAACTCGTCAAGCCGCAGGACGTCGGCGCGCTGAAGCCGGAGATCGCGAGAGTGGGCCAACTGCTGCACGGGCTGCGCCGATCAGTTCAGCGCGGGCTACTGGCAAAGACCGCAACGGCCGCCGCGCCAGTCGCGATCGTTTTCTGCCTGCTCTGGCTATAGCACTACTCGGACCACTCGGACCACTCGGACCACTCGAACAACTCGTTTCACCGCTGCAACACGTGTGCGTTTCACGCCTGAAACGCCGCACACGCCTTCCTCGCCCCCTCTGCCGCTCCCGCCCGCCCTAATCTTCACGGCAGCAGCAACTTGCGTGGAACCGAATGGCCGAGCGGCCGTGGGCGCGGGACTTGCCTCAGCAGCGCGCATCACCAGCGCTCCGATTGCGATGAAACCGCCGGCCCTTTCGCTCCTGATCGTCGACGACGACCCGCAGCTCGTGTCCCAACTGGCGCGACAGGCGGAGGCGCGCAACTACCGGGCTGCGGTGGCGACGACGGTGCAGGAGGCGCACGAGCGCCTCGCCTCGTCCACGTTCGACCTCGCGCTGGTCGACCTGGTGATGGGCGAGGGCTCCGGATTCGATCTGAAGCGCCACATCAAGACGATTGCGCCGGACGCGGAGATCGTCGTGATGTCCGACACGCCCTCTCTCGCCGCGACCGTGCAGTCGTACGAGCTGTCGGCCTTCGCATTCGTGCAGAAACCGCTCGACGTCGATCGGCTCTTCGCCACGCTCGGCCGCGCGCTCGAGCGGCGGCAGATGAACCTGGACAACCGCCGCCTCGTCTGGGAGCTCCAGACGATCAACGAGATCGCCGACGGTATCGCGCGCTCGCTGGAGCTCGAGGACGTCCTCACCGGCGCGCTGCAGCACATCGTCCGCGCGTTCGACGGCTTCGGCGGATCCGTCCGGCTGAAGGAAGAGCTCACCGGCGCGTACAACGTCCGCGCGGCCGTCGGACCAGGCTGGCTGCAGCGGCTCTGGACGGACTACGGCATCCGCCGCCCGAGCGACATCGTCCTGGAGACGCGGACGGCTTACGTCGTCGAAGATTTCGCGGCGCTGGCGGGCGAGCGCGGCAGGGACCTGTCGGTGCGCAGCGCGCTCAGCGTGCCGATGATGGCCGGCGACGAGCTGCTGGGTACGATCACTGTCGGCAGCATGATTCCCGGCCGCTTCGCGGCTGCGGATCAGCGGCTGCTCGCGATCATCGGCCGGCAGATCGCCGTCGCGGTGACCAATGCGCGGCTGCACGAGTCGATTCGCCGCGGCAAGCGCGAATGGGAGCGGACGTTCGACGCGATCGACGATGCGATCGCGGTGTTCAACAGCCGCGGCGAGCTGCTGCGTGGAAATCAGGCACTCGCGAGCCTGATCGGCCGCGACGTGACGCAGATGCGCGGCGCGAACTGCCGTCAGCTCGGATTGTGCGGCATGAGCTGCGCGGACTGCTCGATCACGCGCGCGCTCGGCGGTGAACGCAGCCACGCAGAGATCACGTTCCGGTCCGACATCCTGAGCATCACCACCTTCCCGGTGCACGACGAGACGGACGATGTGTCGGTCGTGCAGGTGGTGAAGAACGTGACCGACGAGATCCGGACCGCGCGGCGGCTGCGGCAACTGAGCGAAGAGCTCGCCCAGGCGAACGCGCGTTCGATGGCTGCGTTCGTGCAACTGAAGACGACGCAGGGGCAGCTGCTGCAGGCCGAGAAGCTGTCGGCGATCGGCCAGCTCGTCGCCGGCGTCGCGCACGAATTGAACAACCCGCTGACGAGCGTCATCGGCTACGCCCAACTGCTCGAGGAAGAGCTGCGCGGATCAGAGGAGATCCGCAACCACACGCGCCTCGGGCAGGATCTGCGCCGCATCGCCGAGGAATCCGAGCGCGCCGCACGCATCGTTCGCAACCTGCTGGCGTTCGCGCGGCGCCAGACCACGGCACGTGTGCCGCAGGAGGTTGCCGACCTGTTCGCGCGCGTGCTGGCGCTGCGGACGTACGAGCTGCGGCTGAACGGCATCGATGTCGAGACGGGATTCGAGACGGACTTGCCGCCGGTGATCGCCGACGGCAGTCAACTGCAGCAGGCGCTGCTGAATCTCGTGCTGAACGCCGAGCAGGCGATGCGCGGGCGGACGCCGCGCCGTCTGCGCGTGGGCGCGCGCTTCAATCACGCCGCCGCCGCGGTGGAGCTGTACATCGGCGACTCGGGGCACGGCATCGATGGCACGAACCTGTCGCGCATCTTCGACCCGTTCTTCACGACCCGCGACGTCGGCGAAGGCACCGGCCTCGGTCTCAGCATCTGCTACGGGATCATCCGCGACCACGGCGGCCAGATTGTCGTCGACAGCAAGGTGAACGTCGGCACCACCTTCACCGTGCTGCTGCCGGCACGCGTCGAGGATCCGGACGCCTCCGCGGGAGGCATCCTCGTGGCGCATCCGGATCAGAACGAGCGTGATTTCGTGGCGATGGCGCTGACGGCGTGGGGGCATCGCGTCGTGAGTGCATCGACAGCCGCCGAAGCGCTCGCGCGTTACGGCGACGACGGACTCGCGGCGGCGTTGATCGATTGCCGCATCCTCGCCGGCGATCTCGAGGCGTGGCGGAAGCTGCGATCGCTCGAGGGAGAGCGCGTGCCGCTCGTGCTGCTGTCGATCGCGGCGGAGGACAACGACGTCGAGCGGTTCGGGCGTGACCAGGCGAGCGCCACGCTGGCGCCGCCATATCAGCTCCGGGGCCTGCGCAGCGCGCTCCGGGCAGTGACCAAGGAGTACGTATGACGGGCCGGCGGCCTTCGCTGATGGTCGTGGACGACGAACCGGGCATTCTGGAACTCATCAGCCGGTTCGCGACGCGCACGGGATTCGATGTACTCACGTGTTCGGCCGGGCGCGAGGCGATTGCGCAGCTCCAGGCGCGCACGGTGAATCTCGTCATGGTGGACCTGCGGATGCCGGATGTCGGCGGGCTCGACGTGCTCCGCGCGATCCGGGAGACCGATCCGCACTGCCAGGCGGTGCTGATGACCGGCTTCGCGTCGGTTGACACGGCGGTGGAGGCCATTAAGCTCGGCGCGACGGACTACCTGAGCAAGCCGCTCGACTTCGGCCGCCTCGAGCTGCTGCTCAGCGGCATCCACGACGAGATCGAGCGCCGGCGCAACCTGCTGTCGATCGAAAGCGACGTCGCGCGCCGTCTCGAGTTCTGCGGCATGATCGGCCGTGGTCCGGCGATGCAGGAGCTGTTCGGGATGATCCGGCGGCTCGCGCCGCACGTGCGCGCGGCGCTCGTCTGCGGCGAGACCGGGACGGGGAAGGAGCTCGCCGCCCGTGCGCTGCACCGGACGGGTCCACGGAGCGACCGGCGCTTCCTGACCGTCAACTGCTCCGCCGTCGTGGAGACGCTGTTCGAGAGCGAGCTGTTCGGGCACATGCGCGGCGCGGTCACCGGCGCGTCGGAGAACAAGCCGGGCCTGTTCGAGCTGGCCGACGGCGGCACGCTGTTTCTCGACGAGATCGGCGAGCTGCCCGCGAGCGTGCAGGCGAAGCTGCTGCGCGTGCTGGAGCTCGGCGAGGTGCACCCCGTCGGATCGCTCGAGCCGCGCCGCGTCGACGTCCACGTCATCGCGGGGACCAGCCGCGATCTCCGCACCGACGTTGCCGCCGGCCGCTTCCGCAGCGATCTCTACTACCGCCTCAACGTCGTCGAAGTGAAGCTGCCGCCCTTGCGTGAGCGCCGCGAGGACATTCCGTACCTGACGGCGGCGTTCATCCGCGACGCGGCGGAACGGCTGCAGAAGCCGGTCCTCGGCGTGACGCCCGGCGCCGAGCGGATGCTCGGCAGCGCGGTCTGGGAAGGCAACGTGCGCGAGCTGCGAAATGTGATCGAGCGCGCATGCATCCTCGCCGACGGGGAGATGGTGACGGAGCGCGAACTGGCGATGAGCATGCCGTCGATGGATGTCCTGACCCGGCCCGAGCGGCAGGGCGCCATCCGGCCCGCCGCAACGGCGGCGGGGCTGCGCGAATCGGATCTGCTGGTCGACGTCGAACGCGATCACATCCAGCGCGCGCTCGTGCGCGCCGGCGGCAACAAGAAAGCGGCGGCGAAGATGCTCGGTCTCAGCCGCCGTGCTCTCTATCGCAGACTCGAGCGCCTCGATCTCGCGGCGGTGATCACGCGGCGGCGCGATTCGAGCGGCGAGATGGCGCAGGCCTAGCGATGCTCGACGAAGCCGCTTCGGTTCTCGTTGTCGACGACGAGCTCGGCGTGCGGGATCTGTTGACCCGCTGGCTCGAGAACATCGGCGTGTCGGTGATGACCGCCGGCAATGCCGAGGAGGCGCTCGGACATCTGGCGTCGCTGACCCCGGCCGTCGCGGTGTGCGACATCCGGATGCCGGGGAAGGACGGCCTCTGGCTTGCCGCCCGCATCCGTCAGCAGTGTCCCGAGACCGCGGTGATCATGGCGACCGGCATGCAGGACATCGGTCCCGCCGTTCAGAGCCTCCGACAGGGCGTGATCGACTACCTGACGAAGCCGTTCGGCCGGGCGCGGCTGCAGGAAGCGGTCTCGCGCGGCATCGAGTGGCACCGTGCCGCGTGCGACGCGCGGCGCTGGCGCGAGACGCTGGAGGAAGAGCTTCACAGGCGCTGGGAGCGGCTGGCCGATGCCATCACGCGCCTCCGCGTCGACTCCGACGAATCGCTCGACGCGATGCTGTCGATCATCACGCTCGACGATCGCGACGCCTACGAGCATGCGCGGCGTGTGGCGGCGGGAGCGGCGCGCCTCGGCCGCGCATTCGCAATGGACGACGGCGCGCTGGCGACGCTCGAGCGCGCGGCGCTGCTGCACGACGTCGGAAAGCTGGCGCTGCCCGATGCCGTCGTCCGAAAGCCGGCGCCACTGACATCCGACGAGCGCGCGCTGGTGCGCCGTCATCCGCAGCTCGGCAGCGATCTCATCTCCGGTGTTCCCTTCCTCACCGCCGCTGCCGCCATCGTCGCCGAAGTCCACGAACGCGTCGATGGCTACGGCTACCCGCGCGGAATCAGCGCCGAGTCGTTGAGTCTCAGCGCCCGCATCATTGCCGTTGTCGACACGTTCGACACGATGACGCACGCACGTGTGTTCCGCGATGCGGTGCCGGCCGGCGAGGCGCTGCAGGAACTCGAGCGCGGCAGCCACGCCCAGTTCGATGCCGATGTCGTCGACAGGTTCCGCCGCCTCGTCGACTGACCACTCACCATTCACCATTCACCACTCACCATTCCCTTGACCCCTGTCAGCGCCTGTCTGTACGATCCAAGGTTTTCGACGCTGAATTCCGCGATAATTGCTCCGGTCGCCTGGAGGAGAGGACCAACGGATGGCACACGCGCAGCCGCCCGCGGCGGGGCTCGAGGATCAGGGCATCACCAACGTCGCTCAGGTGCACTGGAACCTGAGCGTGCCCGCGCTCTACGAACAGGCGGTGCGCCGCGGCGAGGGCCTGATCTCCTCGTATGGCGCGATGGTCTGCCGCACCGGACAGCACACCGGCCGTTCGCCGAACGACAAGTTCATCGTCCGCGAGCCGTCGAGCGAGGACAAGGTCTGGTGGAGCAAGGTGAACCGCCCGATCGAGGCCCCGTTCTTCGATCTGCTGCATCAGCGGCTGCTCAACTACGTCGAGGGCAAGGAGCTCTTCGTTCAGGACTGCTACGCCGGCGCCGACGCGCGCTACCGGCTGCCCGTGCGCATCATCACGGAGCAGGCCTGGCACAGCCTGTTCGCGCGGCACATGTTCATCGAGATCCCGGAAGCGACGGGCCGCCCCGCGCACGAGCCGGGGTTCACTGTCATCGACATGCCCGGCCTCCATGCGGAGCCGGCGCTGCACGGCACCAATTCCGAGGTCTTCATCATTCTCGACTTCGCGAAGAAGCTGGTGCTGATCGGCGGTACGAGCTACGCGGGCGAGATCAAGAAGTCGATCTTCACCGTCATGAACTACCTGCTGCCGTTGCGGAACGTGCTGTCGATGCACTGCTCGGCCAACGTCGGGCCCGCCGGCGATGTCGCCCTCTTCTTCGGTCTGTCCGGCACCGGCAAGACGACGCTGTCGAGCGATCCCGAGCGGCAGTTGATCGGCGATGACGAGCACGGCTGGAGTGAGGACGGGGTATTCAACGTCGAGGGCGGCTGCTACGCGAAGATGATCCGCCTGTCGGCCGACGCGGAGCCGCAGATCTACGCGGCGACGAAGCGGTTCGGGACCGTGCTGGAGAACGTTCGAATGGATGCGGCGACACGCGTCCTCGATCTCGAGGACGATTCGCTGACGGAGAACACGCGCGGCGCGTACCCGCTGGAGTTCATCGAGAATTCCGTCCCGACCGGCAAGGGCGGCCACCCGCGCAACATCATCATGCTCACCGCCGACGCGTTCGGCGTGCTGCCGCCGATCGCGCGGCTGTCAGCGGCGGGCGCGATGTATCACTTCCTCTCCGGCTACACTGCGAAGGTCGCGGGCACCGAGAAGGGCGTGACCGAGCCGAAGGCGACGTTCAGCACGTGCTTCGGCGCCCCGTTCATGGTGCTCCATCCGGCGGTGTACGCCCGCTTCCTGGGCGAGAAGATCGCCCGCCACGAGTCGCGCGTGTGGCTGGTGAACACCGGCTGGACGGGCGGCCCCTACGGCATCGGCGCGCGCATGCGAATCGCGCACACCCGCTCCATGATTCGCGCGGCGCTGAGCGGCGCCCTCGACGACGTGCGCTACCGGCGCGACCCGGTCTTCAACCTCGACGTTCCGCAAAGCTGCCCGGGCGTGCCGCCGGAGGTGCTGCAGCCCAGGACGACGTGGAAGGAGCCCGCGGCGTACGACGCGCAGGCGCACAAGCTCGCGAAGATGTTCGTCGAGAACTTCCGGAGCTTCGAGTCGGAGGCATCGCCCGAGGTGAAGGCCGCGGGACCCAATGTCGTTTGAGCCCGTCATCGGCCTCGAGATCCATGCGCAGCTGCTGACGGCGAGCAAGATCTTCTGCGGCTGCAGCACGGCGTTCGGCGCGCCGCCCAACACGCACGTCTGCCCGGTCTGCCTCGGCCTGCCGGGCGCGCTGCCGGTACTCAACCGCCGCGCGGTGGAGTTCGCGGTGCGCGCCGGCCTCGCGCTCGGCTGCACGATCAACCCGTCGTCCGTGTTCGCGCGCAAGAATTACTTTTATCCGGACCTGCCGAAGGGCTACCAGATCTCGCAGTACGAGCTGCCGCTCGCCACCGACGGTGTCGTCGAGTACGAGAGCGCGGGCGGCGCGCGGCGCGTGGGCATCGTGCGCGTGCACCTCGAGGAGGACGCCGGCAAGTCGCTGCACGAGGGCTTCGGTGATTCCGACCGCTACACCTACGTCGATTTCAACCGCAGCGGCGTGCCGCTCATCGAGATCGTGACGCGGCCGGACCTGCGATCCGCGGCCGACGCCGGCGAGTTCTTCAGCCGGCTGCGCGCCATCCTCGTCGCGATCCAGGTCAACGACGGCAACATGGAGGAGGGAAGCCTTCGCTGCGACGCGAACGTGTCGGTGCGGCCGGAGGGCGCCACCGCCCTGGGCGTCAAGACGGAGGTGAAGAACCTCAACTCCTTCCGCTACGTGCAGAAGGCGATCGAGTACGAGGTCGAGCGGCAGATCGACGTCCTGCGTTCAGGCGGCCGCGTCGTCCAGGAGACGCGGCTGTGGGACTCGTCGAGCGGGCGCACGTTTGCGATGCGCAGCAAGGAAGAGGCGCACGATTATCGGTATTTCCCCGAGCCGGATCTTCCGCCGCTGGTGATCGCGCAGACGTGGATCGAGGACGTGCGCGGCACGCTCCCGGAGCTTCCGGACGCGCGACGAAAGCGCTTCGTCGAGCAGTACCGCCTGCCCGAGTACGATGCGGCGCTGCTGACGCAGTCGCCGGCACTCGCCGATTACTTCGAGCAGACGGCAGCGGCGGCCGGCAATCCCAAGGGCGCGAGCAACTGGATCATGGGAGAGCTCACGCGCAAGATGAACGAGCTCGGCGTCGGCGTCGAGCGGCCGCCGGTGACGCCCTCGGCGCTGGCGGGGTTGATTCAGCTCGTCGACTCGGGCACGATTAGCGGACCAATCGCCAAGGACGTCTTCGAGAAGATGTGCGGGTCGGGCCGCGCCGCCCGGGAGATCGTCGAGGCCGAAGGGCTCGCGCGCATCGACGACGAAGCGGCGATCGAGCAGGCCGTCCGCGAGGCAATCGCGGCGAACGCGAGCGCCGTGGCGCAGTATCGCGCCGGCAGGCAGCAGACGTTCGGGTTCCTGGTGGGACAGGTGATGAAGGCGATGCGCGGCAAGGCGAACCCCGCGCTGGTCAACGCATTGATGAAGAAGGCGCTCGATGGATAGTCTCAGGATCGCGAGGAGCGGAGCGGGGCCAGCCGGGGCCCCCGGCGCGCGTTCTGTGCGCGCTGGGGTGGAAGCGGCCCCCGCGAGCGACGAGCTTGGCGGGGTGCAGGGGTCCCCGCCATTCAAATGATCGAGGCGTATCACGTCTCCAAGGCGTACAGCCGCGGCGTGTATGCGCTTCGCGATCTGTCGTTGCGCGTCGACAAGGGAGACTTTGTCTTCCTGACCGGCCCGAGCGGCGCAGGCAAATCCACGCTGCTGCGGTTGCTGCTCCGTCAGGACGTGCCTACCGAAGGTCAGCTCGTCGTCTCCGGCCGCAACCTCGCGAGCCTCACGCCGCGCCAGGTGCAGGGGTACCGGCGCTCGCTCGGGTTCGTGTTCCAGGACTTCAAGCTGCTGCCCGGCAAGACCGTGCTCGAGAACGTCGCCTTCGTGCCGCGCGTGCTCGGCATGCCGCTCTCACAACAGCAGCGGCGCACGTTCCAGGTGCTCAAGTGGGTCGGGCTGCAGCACCGGATGAACGCGTTTCCGCTGGAGCTCTCCGGCGGCGAGCAGCAGCGCGTCGCGATCGCGCGCTCGCTCGTCAACGATCCCGCCATCATCCTGGCGGACGAGCCCACGGGCAACCTCGATCCCGATCTGTCGCTCGAAATCATGAACCTGTTTCGCGAGATCAACGCGCGCGGCACCACCGTGCTCGTCGCCACGCACGACCGCGAACTGATTCGCCGTGTCGGCCGCCGCGCCGTGACCCTCGATCACGGCCACATCGTCGAGGTCGCCTGACGTGCGCGCGTTGCGATACTTCATTGCGGAAGCCGCGGCGAGCCTGTGGCGCGGCCGCAGCTCGGCGCTGCTCGCGGTGCTGACGATCGCGGCGGGGCTTTTCGTCCTCGGCTTCTTCCTGATCGTGAACAGCAACCTGCAGCGCCTCGTCGGCCGCTGGGCCGAATCGGCCGAGCTCTCGGTATACCTCGACGACGCTGTGACGCCGGAACAGCTCAAGGTGATCGATGACCTGCTCGGGAACAGTGGTCTTGCTGCGGAGCGCAAATACGTCTCGCGCGAGGAGGCGCTCAGCCGCTTCCAGCAGGACTTCCCGGATCTCGCCGGCGCTGCCGATCGCCTCGACCGGAATCCGTTCCCGGCGTCGTACGAAGTCCGGCTGAATCCTTCGGTTCGGGAGGCGGAATCAGCCATCGCTTCGCTCTCGTCGACGATCGGCGGACTGGCCGGCGTCGCCGACGTGCGCTATGACCGCCGCTGGTTGAATCGGCTGAACGTCGCCATCCGGTTCGTGCGGGCGCTCGCCATCGTCATCGTCGTAATGCTGGCGCTCGCCTCTGCGCTGACGGTTGCCAATGTTGTCCGGCTCGCCGCGGCCGCGCGCCGTGACGAAATCGAAATCATGCAGCTCGTGGGCGCGCCGTTCGGCTACGTCCGGGGTCCGTTCGTCGTCGAGGGAGTCCTGCAGGGCGGATTGGGCGCGCTCGCGGCCATCCTGCTGTTATGGGGGTTCTTCGCGGCTGCACGGGCACGCTATGGGGCGGTGGCGGCGGATGCCATCGGCCTCGGCTCACTTACATTTCTGCCACTTGAGTTGTGCGCCGCAATGGTAATCGGGGGCATGGCGCTCGGGTGCCTGGGAGGTTTCGTCGTCGCGCGCTCGGTGAGGTAGCATCCGAGTGGTCCGAGCCTCTGTGTTCTCCCTCGGCCCTCTCGGACTCTCGGACCACTCGGCCTATTCGGCCTGCTCGGACATTGACAGCAGAGGACCTGGCGTTTACACTCGAATTACCGATCAAAGTATGCCTGACGCGAGGAGTCGCATGGCGCGGGTGGCGAGTTCGGGTGGAATCAACGGACCTGCGGACTTCTACCGCCAAGAATTCCAGCGACATCGCGAATGCCTCGCCCGCCAGCGCGAGTACTTCTCCGAACGCGCAATTACCGACGCAGACCAGGCCCTCGCCAAGGTCCTCGGCGAGCTCGAACGAATCTGCGCGAAAGACGACGCCGACCAACTGATTAGCGAACTGCTCCGCAAGTTCAATGCGGTGACAGGTCTCTCGGCCTGGTCGGATCCCTCGAAGCTGCACTGAATTCTCCCGCACGTCTGCGCCGCGACCTCGACCGCATCCTGCGCGCGGCGATCGACGCGATCCATCCCGCCCGTCTTCTCGACGACGCCCTGTCCTCCGGCCTCCTCGACTCGCTCACGTCTGACGCGCTGAACGTGGTCGCGGCCGGAAAGGCTGCGGGACTCATGGCGTCGGCGTTCGCGCGTCACGCTGGCTCACGCGTGAAGGCAGGACTCGTTGCCGGTCCGCGCGCGGCGGATCTTCCTCGGACCTGGGAATCGTTCGAGCCGTCGCATCCGTGGCCGAACGAGGCGAGCGAGCGTGCAGGCCGTCGCGCGCTGGCGCTCGCGCGCGATCGTGACGCCGGGCTCGTCGTGCTGCTGTCGGGCGGGGCGTCTTCGATGCTCGCGGTGCCCGCCGACGGCATCACGCTGGAGCAGAAGGCGATCACGAGCCATTCGTTGATGCGCGCCGGCATTCCCATCGATGGCCTCAACTGCGTTCGGAAGCATCTCTCCGCCGTCAAAGGTGGCAGGCTGGCGGCGATCGCCGGGCCGTGCGTCACGCTCGCCATCTCCGACGTGCAGCGTCCCGTCGAGGACGACCCTTCCGTGATCGGCTCCGGGCCGACCGTTCCCGATCCGACGACATTCGCGGAGGCGCTTGCGGTCGTGCTCAGCGTTGCGCCGGAAGATGCGACAGACATTCCGCGCAGCGTGCTCGAGCGGCTGCAGCGGGGCGCGCGCGGCGAGCTGCCGGAAACGCCGAAGCCTGGCGACGTGAGGCTGCAGCGCGCGCAGTATCACGTCATCGGCAACCGTCATCATGCGATGGCTGGCGCCGAGGCGGCGGCGCGGAACCTCGGCTACCGCGTCTACGTGATCCCGGAGCCGACCTCAGGCGAAGCGCGAGACGCGGCGACGTTGTTCGCACGAAGCGCATGGCAGCCCGGACTTGCGGCGCCGGAGCCCGTCTGTGTGATCGCATCGGGAGAAACGACCGTGCACGTGCGCGGCGGCGGCCGCGGCGGCCGCAATCAGGAGTTCGCGCTCGGCATGGCGCGCGCGCTCGACGAAGCGAAGTTCGTCCGGCCGCTTGCAGCGGCGGCGAGCGTGGGGACCGACGGCATCGACGGCCCGACGGATGCCGCAGGCGCCGTGGTGGATTCGTCGACGGTGGAACGTGCCGTCGCCGCGGGCCTGCAGATCGACGAGACGTTTCACGCCAACGACTCGTACACGTTCTTCGAGCGTCTCGGCGATCTCATTCGGTGGGGGCCGACGGGTACCAACGTCGGCGATCTGCACGTGTTCCTGTGCCGGTAGGCAGGAGCTGGGGAGCCCCCTATTTCAAGATGGTCGCCTTC
This sequence comes from Vicinamibacterales bacterium, assembly GCA_048594885.1. GTDB lineage: Bacteria > Acidobacteriota > Vicinamibacteria > Vicinamibacterales > 2-12-FULL-66-21 > JBMDXB01. The sequence continues at coordinate 67,678 of JBMDXB010000015.1, read as the reverse complement.
AATTCCACCTTCACCTTGCGGTCCGTCGATGGATCCGGGGACTGCGAGACCACGAGCGGCTTGCCATCTTCGAGAATCGCCGTGAGGCTCTCGGAGAGCGATGCCGGATCGGTGCGCTCGACTTCCTCGCGGCGCGGCCGGTACTCGAGCGTGACGTTCGTGCTGACACGGCCATCACGCACGATGGTGGGACGCGCGTCGACGTTGAGCATCAGGTTGTTGGCCCCGGTACGTATCCGGCCAAGCTCGCGATCGGCGACGACCAGGGTCACAGTTTTCGGCGCCGCGGCTGCGTCCATCCGCTGATCCGTGATGGTGATGTCGATACGAATGTTGGTGGATTGCGCCGCCGTCCGTTGCGGAGGCACTGGCACCGACCCGGGGACCGGCGGAGCCGGTGGTGCCGTTGCGGGAGGCGGCGTTTGCTGCGCCACGGCGCTGCCTGCCGACGCGACGCCAAGCAGGAGGAGAGTGAGCACGGCTCTGAGCATCGGAATCCTCTATTTGACGATGATAGGCGGTACCGGTATCGCGTCGATCTTGATCGGCGGAATCTGAATATCGGGCAGCGGCGGAAGCCCCACGGCCGTCGGAGGTTCGGGCAGAGCGGACGCAGCGGCGGCTGGCGTGAAGGCTGGGCCGGCGCTCGCGTCCGGCAGGCTCGTCGCGGTGACGCGGCCTTGCGGAGGCGTAGCGGTCCTCGGCCCCGCGGCGGGTGGCGCCAAGCCGACGCTGGCCGATTGCGCGGGTGCGGGCCGCGCGATGCGCCGCGGCTGTGAGGGGCGGCGCGTGTGCTCGACGACCGAAGGTGGTGACGGCGCCGCGCGATCCGCGGACGGCGTCGCCGGTGTTGACGCGGGCGCCGCCGCGATTTCGTGCCGCGGTGTCTCGGCCACACGGTTGTTGCGGAGCATCAGGACGGTCGCGACGACGACAATCAGCACCGCCGCCGCGGCAAACGCGATGCGCGGCGCAACCCAGGCGCGCGGCGCGGGAGCATCGAGGCGCGCGAGCACGCGGCGGCGAAGACCGGGCGGCGGCTCGCGATGCATGATCTCGCGCACGGCGCGGTCGATCGCTTCGTCGATCCGCGTCGGATGCGGTCCGGTACGGTTGGTCGTGTCACTCATACGCATATCCCAGCGCCGACAGTTTCCGCCGCAGGACACGGCGCGCCTCCGCCACGCGCCACTTGACGGTTCCCACGGGGGTGCCGAGCATCTGTCCGATCTGTTCGTAGGTGTGCTCGCCGGCGCCCGCGAGCAGCAGCGCGTCGCGCAGCTTGCGCGGCAGCGTGCGAATCAGCCGTTTCACGATCCGATGCAGCTCGTCGTCGGCGAGCGAGTCCTCCTGCGAGCGCACCAACGCCGGCACGCGGTCCATCGGATCGAACATCTCGTCCCCGGCGTCGTCGCGCGGCGGCGCGACCGTCAGCTTGAGCCACCGCGTCATGCTCGTGCGCCGGTCGATCGCCTTGCGCCAGGTGATCGAGAGCAGCCACGTGCGGAACGCGGAGTCGCCTCGGAAGCTGCCGAGTTTGCGATAGGCCGTGACGAATGCCTCCTGCGCGACGTCGTCGGCTTCGGCAGGCGAGCCAAGGGCGGCCAGGGCGGCGCGAAAGACGGCACGCCGGTTGCGCTCGACGAGCTCGCCGAACGCCTCGACGTCGCCGGCTTGCGCCCGGCCCACCAGCTCGAGGTCGGTGGCGGCCGAAGCCTCCGTCGCGGTCACACGGTCTGTAGACTGCTCCACGTCAGGGCTGGTTGGAAAAACGGATATAGTCGAAAAATGCTGAATCACGAGCAGCTTTTGCGGTTGATGCGGGACAAGGTCGACCACCCGGCCACCCCGCGCGAGCTGCTGCAACGCCTCAAGATACCGCGGGACCAGCGTGTCACGTTCAAACGGCTGCTGCAGGACCTGGTGAACAGCGGCGCGCTCGTCCAGACGCGCGGCAACCGCTTCGGGCTGCCGGACCGGATGAACCTGGTCGTCGGCAAGGTCGTGACGAACCCGCGGGGGTTCGGGTTCGTGGTGCCGGACCGGCCGCTCGAAGACGTTGCCGGCGACCTGTACATTGCCGGCAGCAACCTGAATCAGGCGATGCACGGCGATCGTGTCGTCGCGCGGATCGAGCGTGTCGGACCGCGGGGAGCCGAGGGACGGATCCTGCGCATTCTCGACCGGGGCTCTTCGACGGTCGTCGGCCGTTTCGACGTGGATGCCTCCGGGCTCGGATTCGTCGTTCCGTTCGATCGCCGGATGATCATGGACGTCCACATTCCGTCGGGTGAGGAGGCGGACGCCAGGCCGGGCGACATGGTGGTGGTCGACATCACGCGCTGGCCGACGGCGGCGCGCGGCCCGCTCGGCCGCGTGATGGAAGTGCTCGGCGACATCGACGAGCCCGGCGTCGACACCGAGATCATCATCCGCAAATTCGGCATTCCGGATGCGCACAGCGAAGAAGCGATCGCGGAAGCGAAGCGTCTCGGCACGGAGGTGAGGCAGAAGGACATTCGCGGCCGCACCGACTTCCGGGCGTTTGTGACGGTCACGATCGACGGCGAGCACGCCCGCGATTTCGACGACGCGATCACGCTCGAGAAGCTGCCGAACGGCAACTTCTGGCTCGGGGTGCACATCGCCGACGTCGCCCACTACGTTCCCGAGGGCGGCGCGCTCGATGAGGAGGCGTACGAGCGCGGCACGTCCGTGTACTTTCCGGAGCGGGCCGTGCACATGTTCCCGTCGGCGCTCGCCACGGGCCTGTGCAGCCTGAATCCGAGAGTCGACCGGCTCGTGCAGTCATGCCTGATGGAGGTCGATCGACGTGGCGACGTCGTGCGCTATGAGATGCACGACGGCGTCATCCACAGCGACGCGCGGATGACGTACACGGAAGTGAACGGCATCCTCACCGATCGCGATCCAGCCCTGATCGAGAAGTATCGCGATCTCGTCCCGCTCTTCGAGACGATGCGCGAGCTGTTCGAGATCCTGAACAGGCGGCGTCACCGCCGCGGCTCGATCGATTTCGACTTGAAGGAGCCGGAAATCGTCCTCGACGACGAAGGGCTGGTCGAGGAGATCATCGCGGCGGAACGGAACGTCGCGCACAAGATCATCGAGGAGTTCATGCTGCTGGCGAACGAGACGGTGGCGCAGCATCTCGACGAGCAGCAGGTGCCGACGGTCTACCGCGTCCACGAAGATCCGGACCCGTTGAAGGTAGAGGAGTTCGAGGAGTTCATCTCGACGCTCGGCTACAGCCTGGGCGCGCCGGCCGATGCCGTCCGTCCGCGCCACTTCCAGCGGCTCGTCGAACGGATGCACGGCACGCCGGAGGAGAAGGCGATCGCGTTCCTGATGCTGCGGACGATGCAGAAGGCGCGTTACGACGAGACGAACCTGGGGCACTTCGGCCTGGCGGCCGCCAGCTACACGCATTTCACCTCGCCGATCCGCCGCTATCCGGATCTCATCGTCCACCGGTCGTTGCGCGAATCACGTCAGGGCACGATGGACGACGACCGCCGCGCGCAATTGACGGAGGACCTGCCCGAGATGGCACGGCACACCTCCGAACGCGAGCGGCGCGCCGACGAGGCCGAGCGGGAGCTCGTGCAGTGGAAGAAGGTCCGCTTCATGGCGGACAAGGTGGGCGACGAGTTCGACGGCTACATCACGGGCGTCACCGCCTTCGGCCTGTTCATCGAGCTGATCGAGCACTTCGTCGAAGGGCTGGTGCACGTCTCGACCATGGCGGATGACTACTACCGGTTCGTCGAGCGTGCGCACATCCTGCGCGGGGAGAACACGGGCAGGGTGTACCGCCTCGGCGACCGCGTCAACGTGCAGGTGGTGAAGGTCGATATGGAGCGGCGGCAGATCGACCTGGGGCTCGTGGAGATCCTCGGCCGGATCCGCGAGCGCCCGCGGCCCGCGCGAGCCGCCGGGGCCCCCAAGGCGGCAGCCGCCTTGGGGTGGCCTGCCGGCGGGAAGCGCCGCGAAGCGGCGCCGGCGAGCGCGCGCGCGCGGGGGTGGAGCCCCGCGAGCGCCAAGAAAAGCAGAGAAGACGGCCGAAAGAACCGCCCCGGCCGGCGCGAGCGCGAGGCGAAGCGGGGCCGGTCGCGCGGCTGACGTGAAGTCCGTCGTCATCGGTACCGCCGGGCACATCGACCACGGAAAGAGCGCGCTGGTGCGCGCGCTGACGGGCACCGATCCCGATCGGCTGAAGGAAGAGAAGGCGCGCGGGATCACCATCGATCTCGGCTTCGCGCACCTCGAGACCGAGGGCGTCAATCTCGCGTTCGTCGACGTTCCCGGCCACGAGCGCTTCGTCAAGAACATGCTCGCCGGAGCCGGCGGTATCGACCTCGTCATGGTGGTGATTGCCGCCGACGAGTCCGTGATGCCGCAGACCCGCGAGCACTTCCACATCTGCCATCTCCTGCACGTCGGCGCCGGCGTGATCGTGCTCACGAAGAAGGATCTCGCGGATCCCGACATGCTCGAGATTGCGCGGCTCGAAGCGCGTGAGCTCGTCGCCGGTTCCTTTCTTGCGGATGCGCCGATCGTGGCGGTGTCGTCGAAGACCGGCGAAGGCCTCGACGAGCTGCGGCGCGAACTGCTGGCGGCCGCGACGCGTGCCACGACCCGCGATTCCGAAGGCCCGGTACGCCTCCCCATAGACCGCGTGTTTTCGGTCAAGGGGTTCGGCACGGTGGCGACCGGAACGCTCGTGTCCGGGACGCTGCATGTCGACGACGAGATAGCAGTGCTGCCGCGCGGCTCGACGGCGAAGGTGCGCGGGCTGCAGGTGCATGGACGTTCGGAGCGGAGCGCGGCGGCCGGGCGGCGCGTGGCAATCAACCTCGGAGGGATCGAGCTCGCCGATCTGACGCGCGGAGACGTGCTGGCCACGCCTGGTGCGTTCGAGCCGACCCGCCGCTTCGATGCCGTCATCGATCTGCTGTCGGACGCGCGTCCGCTGCGGCACGGCGCGCGCGTGCGCTTCCATTACGGGACGAGCGAGTTGCTCGGGCGCGTGGCGCTCTCGGCGGCGCGCGGGTCCGACGCGGCCGCCGAGCTGCCGGCCGGGGCATGGGCCTACGCCCGCGTCCGGCTCGAGGCGCCGGCAGTCCTGACGCGCGGCGACCGGTTCATCCTTCGCGCGTATTCACCGCCGGTCACCATCGGCGGCGGCGTTGTCGTCGATCCGCATCCGCCGCGCAGCGCGATTCGGACGGCCGCGGGACGCGATCGCTTCCGCCGCCTCGATCCATCCCGCCGCGATGAAGACGACGTGGTCGCAGCGTTCGTCGAAGAGCGCGGCGCGCTCGGCGTGCCGGCAGCGTCGCTCGGCGCGCGTGCCGGACTCCCTCCAGGTGCGGCACAGGCCGTCGTCGATCGGCTCGAAGGCAGCGGCCGCGTGAAGAAGGTCGCCGACCTGCTGGTTGCGTCGGCCGTCATCGACGAGCGCGCCGCGAAGCTGCTCGAGGCGGTCAAGGCGCACCACGCCGCGCAACCGCTCGCCGAAGGCATGCCGCGCGAAGAGGCGCGCGAGCGGATCTTCGGCCGCGCCGCGCCCGAGGTGTTCGACTTCGTCGTCGCATCACTGGCGGCGGCGGGGAAGATCGTCGCGCGAGACCGGCTCGCGCTGGCGGGTCACCGCGTGTCGCTGTCGCCGGAGGAAGCGCGCGCGCAGGAAGCGCTCGCGGGAATTTACCGGGATGCAGGGCTGGCGCCGCCGGACCTGGCTGCCGCAGCGTCGGCCGCCGGGGTCGACCTCGCGGTGGCGGATCGCGTCCTCAAGCTGTTGCTGCGTCAGAAGTCGCTGGTGAAGGTGGACGAGCTCGTCTTCCATGCCGACGCGCTGGCGGCGCTCAAAGCGGACGTACGTGCGCTGAAAAGCGGACAGGCACCGGCGCGCGTCGATGTCGCGGCGTTCAAGGAACGCTATGGCATCACGCGAAAGTATGCGATCCCGTTACTGGAATACCTGGACAGGGAGCGAATCACGCGGCGGGTGGGGGATGCGCGGGTCGTGCTCTGAGCTGCTCAGGCGCTAGCTCTCGTCCTTGGCGCCCTGCTTCGTCGCGTCCTTGAAGTTCCGGATGCCCTTGCCGATGCCGCGGCCGATCTCCGGCAGGCGGGATGCACCGAAAATCAGGATGATGATGGCCAGGATGATGATGAGCTCGGGGATACCGACTCGGGGGATCATAACGACTCCTTCCGTGACCTGCGCGGATCGAACAGATCTTACCACCGTTCGAGCGTGCGCCGCTGGGCTCGTTGCCCTGGTCGCCCTCGCCGCGTCGCTTTCGGCGCAATTCACGTCCGGCGTCAACCTCGTCGAGGTCTACGCCAGCGTTACGGATGAGCGCGGCCAGCCCATTACCGGGCTGGCGCAGAACGATTTCGACATCCGCGAGAACGGCGAGCTGCAGCGCGTATCGACGTTCGCGGCCGCCGACTTCCCGCTGTCCACGGCCGTCGCCATCGACCGCAGTTTCAGCATGTCGGGCCGCCGTCTCGAGCTCGCCAAGGACGCGGCGCGCGTGTTCCTCGGCGAACTGAGGCCGTCGGACGAATCGATGGTGGTCGCGATCGGATCGCAGGTCGAGGTGCTCGCGCCGCTCTCGCGCGACCGGCATCCCCAGCTCGCGTCGCTCGCGTCGCTTGACGCCTTCGGGACGACGGCGCTGCACGACGCGGTGATTGGCTCCATCGACGCCATTCAGCCGGCGAAGGGGCGCCGCGCGCTGGTCCTGCTCTCGGACGGCGACGACCGCTACAGCGAAGCCTCCGCGACCGCGGCGCTCGAACGCGCCAGGCGATCCGACGTGATGATCTATCCCGTCGCGCTCGGACGCCGCCGTCCGCCGCTTTTCGCGGAGCTCGCGACGCTGACCGGCGGACGGTCCTTCCACGCGCGCGACGCGAAGGGGCTCGCAGAGCCGCTGCGCACCATCGCGCGCGACCTGCGGCATCAGTACCTGCTCGGCTACACCCCGTCGCGGCCGATCGTTCCGGGCTCAGGCGAGTGGCGCGGGATTGCCGTCAGCGTGAAGCGCCCCGGCGCGCGAGTTCGCGCGCGCGACGGGTACGTGGCGCGGTGAATAGTGAATAGTGAATGGTGAGGAGCCCGCCATTCACCATTGGCTATTCACGATTGGCCGCGCAGCGGCCATCCAAACAGTTCGAGCATCAATCTCAGCTCGAACGTCGACACCAGCCGTGCCTTCAGCGTCCGATACGGCTGCCGCCCGGCGACGAGATCGGTGACGACCTCCTGAATGCGGCGGCTGCGCTTCACAGCGCGCACGAACAGCGGCGTGAAGCGTCCGCCGAAGAAGCGCGCTTTCAGCCGTGCTGCGAGCATGAGTTCCGGATAAATCTCGTCCCGGATCCGCTGCTCGTAGTCGCGAGCAGGATCCGTCGCACCGATAGCTGCCGCGGCGGCGGCGCCGGATGCGAGCGCGAAGAAGATGCCCTCGCGCGTGATCGGATCGACGAACCCGCCGGCGTCACCCGCCAGCATCCATCCGTCACCGGACGGACGCTCGCGCGCCAGTCCCGCCTCGTCGAGCGACGGGATCGGCCAACTGTATCGTTCGAGGCGGACGCCCTGGTGATGGATGTTCCGCTTGATCCAGTCCGCCGCGATGGCGAGCAGCCCCGAAGACGTCGAGATGTCCGCCTGCGAGCCGACGCCTATCGCGAGATGATCGGCGCGCGGGAACGACCAGAGGTATCCGGGCGGCTGGTGCTCGAACTCGACGATGATCTCGCGTGACGACGCGCCGTGGACGAAATAGCCGGCCGCAATCGACAGGTCGGCGCGGGCGAACGGCTGCGCCACCCGACGGCGCACGAGACTATTCGGCCCGTCGGCTCCGATGAGCCAGCGCGCGGCGACCTTCCCCGATGTCGTGGAAACATCCCACCCGCCGTTGACGCGCACGACGTCCGTCGCACGGGCGCCGATGCAGACGGCGCCGGCGCGTTCGGCCGCCGCGCGCAGCGCGCCGTCGAACTCGCGCCGCGAGACGATCGAGAGATGGGGCATCCCGTTGCACGGCTCGCCGAGGCGCATGCGTGCGACGTGCGGGCCATCGACGAAAGTAGCCGAGTCGACCTGGACGGACGAGATCAGCCGCGGGGAAATGACGTCGCCGACGAGCTCGAGTGCGCGGCCCGTGACGCCGCCGCCGCAGGGTTTCTCGCGCGGATGGCTGCCGTCGACGAGCGCAACGCGCGCGCCGCTCCGAGCCAGGCGATACGCCGCCCAGCTTCCTGCAGGCCCCGCGCCGACGATCGCGGCGTCGAACTCACCATTCACCATTCACCATTCACCATTCACGATTCACCATTGACCATTGACCATTCACGATTCACCATTCATCAGCGTAAGATACATCGAATGGCTCATCCACTCGTGCTCGCGCTGTTTCCGTCCGCATCGGCTGCTGCGGGCGCCGCGCGCGCCGTCCACGCGCTCGGTGTTGGACGCGATCGGATCTCGGTGGTGGCGCGCAATCACGACGAGGAGGGCGCGCTCGCCGAGCAGATGGATGCGTCGCCCGGCGCAGACATCGAGGACTCGCGGCCGGCGGCGCGCCTTGGCGAGCTCTCCGGGCAGGTGCTGGCAGCCATCGCCATCGTCCTTCCCGGGATCGGACCGATCGTCACGGCCGGGCCGCTCGCGGCCGGTCTCGGCGAGGCCGCCGGGCATGTTGCCGGAGGCGTCGCGTCCGCGCTGGCGTCCGCCGGCGTGGCGCCGTCGCGCGCGGCAGCGCTCGAAAAAGAAATCGAGGCGGGCGCGATCCTGCTCGGCGTGCACGCCGCGCAGCAGGATGTGGCCGCCATTCGCGACGCGCTTTCATCGAGTGGCGCGTCAACCGTGGAAACCGCCAACTGGAGCCGACCACATTGACCGGTGTCGATACGTTTACCGTTGCAGTGTTTCAGGACGTCGCGTGGGCCCGCCGCGGCATCGAGGCGTTGCTCGCCGACCGATTCGAGCCGGCCGCGTTGACCCTGCTCGCCAAGGATTCTCCCGACGTCGAATCCTTGATCGAGGAGAAGCTCGGCGAGGAGGGGCAGCGGCTCGAGCTGCGCGCGCTTGGACCGGTGCTGGCGCGCGGCCCGCTCGTCTCCGTCCTGCAGGGCGGCAATAACGCGCTCGCGACCGAGGGCCTCGGCGGCACAATGACGCGCGCCGGGTTCCAGCCGCACGATGGCCACATCTTCGAGACGCTCACCGGACGCGGCGGCGTGCTCGTCGCCGTTCGCGGCGAACCGCGCGCGGCTGATGCGCTCGCGACGATGCACTCGTACGGCGGCGGTAATGCCGCCATCGGCGCTTGGACCGGTCGCGTATGAGCCATCTGTGGGGTTATCGCTGAGGCATCCTTATTGCAACTTGCGGATTCGAGACGAGTCGGCCACAATGGTTGTGCCTCCTCGTAACTGCTGAACGCCATGGCGGAGATTCAGGGCACCAGCCCCAACGCGCACTTTCTTGCGGGCGATATCGAAGGCCCACATCACCGCAACGCACCGCTGGGCGGGTCGCTCTTCGTCTCGATCGCCGTTCACACTGGCGTTTTTGCCATCCTTCTCGTCGCCGCCGCGCAAGTGTCCGAAACCGTCGCTCAGGTGACGCCCGAGCCATTGCGCGTCATTTTTCTCGATCAGCCAGGCCCCGGCGGCGGTGGCGGGGGCAGCCCCGATCCTGCGCCGATCAAGAAGGCGGAAATCCCGCGGCCGAAGCCCGTCCCTGAAGTGACCAAGGCGCCTGAGCTGACGATCCCGAAAGAGGTCGCGCCGCTGCCCGACGTGTCCGTCCCCGTGACCTCGTCGGTCAGTGCATTGCCTGGCGCCATCACCGGACTGCCTGGCGCGTCGGGCACCGGCGGCGGTGGTGGATCGGGAACCGGCGTCGGTGGCGGCCGCGGTTCCGGCATCGGCCCGGGCAGCGGCGGTGGCACCGGCGGCGGCGTTTACCGCCCGGGTAATGGCGTCGTCTCGCCTCGGCTGCTTTACGAAGTGAAGCCGAACTACACCAGCGACGCGATGCGCGCCAAGATCCAGGGCATCGTGACGATGGAAGCGGTGGTCATGCCGGATGGCTCGGTGGGAGACGTGCAGATTACGCGTTCTCTCGATCAGACCTTCGGCCTCGACCAGGAAGCGATCCGCACGGTAAAGAAATGGCGGTTCGCTCCCGGCACCCGGCAGGGACAGCCGGTACCGGTCCTGGTCGAGATCGAAATGACCTTCACGCTGAGATAGGGATCTTACCCTTTACCCTTTACCCCTGATCACGTAATCCGGCCAGCAGTTATCAAGGTTCACGTCGTCGAACGACGAGGTCGTCGACCGCGCGGGTGACGCGGGCGGCTGCGCCGTCGGATCGAGCGCGCGGGCGATCATCGCGCGAACGTCGTTGAAGTGCAGGCCGGTCGCGAGATCCTGCGTGCGCGTTGCCGCGCGTTCGAGATCGGCGTCCAGGCTCTTCAACTCGCCGCGGAAGAACGCGCGCACGTCGTCGGATTGCGCCTGCGCGCCGTTGATACGGTTGCCGAGCGTCTCGACATATGCGCGCTGCAGGTTCCGCCGGTACGCGTCAACGGGTGAGGCCGCTCCACCGGGGTTTGCGTAAATCTCGCTCCAGATGCCGGTGCGGATGTCACGGAGAAATGCGAGCGGAGCGTACGCCGCCTGGCCGTCCACCGCGTCCTGCTCGACGAGGCGCAACACCCGTGAGCTGCTCAACAGCGAGTTCAGGACGCGGGACTGCGCGGACTCGATCCGATCGAGTACGCCGACCGGCTCGATGCGACGCAGGATCTGCGGGTCGAGCGCCCACTTGGGCGCTTTGAACGCGTTGTCGAGCAGGAACTTCACGGCGGCTTCCTGCTTTGCGCGCGGAATCAGCTCGAACCGGACGCCGGTCTGACCGATGTGCTTCTGCTGCGAGTTGTAGCCGCCGACGATCGCCGCGACGTGGTTCATCTCGAGCGACCACTGGCCGAGCACGCGTCCGTAGACTTCCTCGAGATCGGTGAACGGTTCGCCGGAACGGGTCGTCGTTGCCGGGATCAGCATCGCGGCGACGCGCTCGAGGTTTTTCAGGCCGAGCGTCGTCGCGGTGATGGCGTCCTCGTCGCCGACCGCTTCCGTCAGCTCGCCCGGATCGGATCCGGCCGATCCCTCGGTGGAGAAGCGCAGCCACGGAGTCGAATCCTGCTGGCGCGCCCATTCGTCGAGCGTCTTCTTCTCGTCGTCCGGCGTCTTCGCTGCCGGAATCGGCTTGTACCCCCACATCGTCGCCCACTTGTCGTACGGCCCGATCTTCGGAATCAGGTCTTCGACGGCGATCCGATCTTCCGGCTGCGCGACGTAGTTGAACCGGGAGTAGTCCATCAGCGTCGGCGTGTGGCCGTTCTCCTTGACCCACCTCGGATCGCGGACCCTGGCGACCGGATACATCGAGCTCGCCTTCATGTTGTGCTGGAAGCCGAGCGTGTGGCCGACTTCGTGCGCCGCCACGTACTCGACGAGCTTGCCCATGAGATCGTCGGGCAGTGGCAGCGTCTTCGCGCGCGGATCGAGCGGACCGGCCTGGACGAAGTACCAGTTACGGGCCAGGTTCATGACGTTGTGGTAGAACTGGATGTCCGTCTCGAGAATCTCGCCCGACCGCGGATCGTGGACGTGCGGGCCCATAGCGTTCTCGATCGTCGAGGGCAGCCAGCGGATCACCGAGTAGCGCGCGTCCTCGGGACTCCAGTCGGGATCCTGTTCCGGTGTCGGCGCATCCTTCGCGACGATGGCGTTCTTGAACCCCGCCGCTTCGAACGCCGGCTGCCAGCTCTCGACGCCTCGCTTCAGGAACGGCCGCCACTTCACCGGCGTCGCCGGATCGATCCAGTAGACGATCGGCTTCACGGGTTCGGAAATCGCCGCATTCGGGTCCTTCTTCTCGAGCCGCCACCGCGTGATGTAGCGGCGCTGCGGCGCGCGATGCTCGTCCTTGCCGTAGTCAATCTTCGACGTCGAGAAGTAACCGACGCGCTCGTCGAACAGGCGCGGCTGCATCGGCTTCTCCGGCAGGAGGACCATGCTGTAGTGCATCACGACGCTGTGGCTGCCCGGACGTAGTGACGGGCCGCCGCGTCCGCGTCCGGGACCGGGCTCGGGCGGGCCACCCCCTCTGGCGCCCGCCTCCTGCGGCGGATTGTTGTAGGTGTGCGTCGCCTCGACCTCGATGTTCTCCGGGAACGAGACGGCGCGATCGACGAAGGAGCGCGAGGCGTCGAACGACCGCGCGCCGACGCGCGTGCGGCCGCTGAACTCCGTCACGTCGCTGGTGAAGAGCCGCGTGACGTCGATGACGGCGGCGTCCTCCTTGCCGAGCGCCTCGATGTTGAACGCCATCACGATCGGCTCGTTGTTCGCTGCGGCCACGGCTTTCGCGATGGGCGTCGATGGATCGGCAACGACATCGTAGGAGACCGCGCGGAGCAGGATGCGATCGCCGCGGCGGTCCCATCGCACGACGCGGTTGCCCGCGGCCTGTCCTCCGTAGCCGGCCCCGAGCGTCGTCCTGGCGATCTGGCTGACCCAGAGGAACTCCCGGCCAAGCTTGTCTTTCGGGATCTCGTAGAACACGCGATCGCCGATGCGGTGAACCGTGAAGATCCCGTCGTCCGATTTCGCTTCCTTCGTGATGACGCGCTCGTACGGACGAATCTGAGGTTCCTGCGCGCGCCCGCCACCGCGCCCGCTACCCTGGGGTGGATCCTGTGCCGGCGGATCCTGCGCCGACCCGCCCAGGGGCATGCTTACCGCCAACGCCGCAATCAGCAGCCACGTCCTTCTCATACCTATGCTCCCTATGAAGCTTGAAAATGTCTGTCCGGCCGACGGAGTTATAACCCGCTGAGAACGTCTGGCACAACGATTAGAATGCGCGGGTATCGTGCTGCGGCTGAGGTGACCATGCGAGCGATGGCCGCCTGCCTCGCGCTGTCCCTGATGACACACGGCGCGGCGCAGGAGCAGGCAACCGGCGTGATACTCGGGCGCGTCGTGGACGCGAGCACCGGCGCCCCGCTGCCGAGCGTCGTCGTGAGCGCAACGACCTCGGGACTGCCGCCGGCCGCGGTGCTCACCGATGCGCAGGGCAGGTTCGGGTTCAGCAACCTGCCGAAGGCGTCCTACACGCTTGCGGCCTCCCTGGGCGGCACCGGCTTCAGCGTCGGCGGATTCAGAGTCAGCGGCATGGGGCTGCGGATCGCGCCATATCTCGACGGCGGGTTCGGACAACGCCGGCCGAACGGCCCACTGCAGGTGATCGACCTTGGCAGCGGAGAGCGCGTGACGGACGCCGTGATCCGGATGTGGAGAGGCGGCGCGATCTCCGGTCAGGTGTTCGACGAGGCAGGGGAGCCGCTCGTCGACGTTGTTGTCGTGGCCGTGCGTCGCGATCCCGAGGGCCGTCTGCTCAACGGACCGACGACGCGGACCGACGACCAGGGGAGATACCGCCTTGGAACGTTGGTGCCCGGACGGTACGTCGTGCTCGTCCCGCAAATGCAGCTGCTGCTGCCCGCGACGACGATTGAGGCCGTGCTCACCGCGCCATCAGGCGAAGGGCCCTCGTCGCGTCTGTCGGCCAGTGGAGCCGCGATACCGCCAAGACCGCAGGTGCCCGGCGCGCCGCCGGATGCGGGCATCAAGGTCGGCGCATCGTTCATCACCGGCTACCCGGAGCTTCGAGCGACGAACATGCTTCCGCCGGCCGGCGCTGACGGTCGCCAGTTCGTTTATCAGTCGACATTCCATCCGTCAGCGACGAGTGCCAGCCGGGCGACGCAGATCGCCGTCGGCTCGGGCGAGGAGCGACAGGGGATCAACGTGCAGCTCACGCCGGTTGCTGCCGCGCCCGTCTCGGGGACGCTCGTCGATGCGAGCGGGCCGGTGGCCAATTTCGGCGTGAGTCTCCTGCCGCAGGACGCCGGCGATGGCACGTCGATGCTCGAGGTCGCGACGACCGCATCGGACGCGAGCGGCTCGTTCGTGTTTCCGCTCGTGCCCGAAGGGTCCTACCGCGTGCTTGCGCTGCGCACCGGATCGGCCGGGCAGCCCGGACAGCGGGGGGCGCCCCCGCCGCCGGCGGCGCAGGCAGTGGCCGACACGCCCGGCGCGTGGGCTTCACAGGATGTCGCTGTCGGCGAGCGGGGCGCGGCGAACATCGTCCTGACACTGCGTCCCGGCCTGCGCGTCACGGGCCGCTTCGAGTTTCACGGCACCGCAGAACGGCCGACGCCCGAGCAGATGCGGCAATTTGCCTTCGTCCTCACGCGACTCGAGCCGCTCGGCCGCACGCATTCGCCCTCGGTGCCCGGACCGCTGATGCCCACCGGTGAGTTCGCGGCAACCGGCGCGTTTCCCGGCAACTACCTCTTCACCGCGCGCGGCTCGGGATCGTGGCAAGTCCAATCGATTGCGGTCGCTGGCCGTGACGTCACAGAGACGATCGTGCCGCTCGAGTCCGACGTGAAGGACGTCGTCGTGACGATGACCGATCGGCCTGCGGAGATCTCCGGCACGGTCAAAGCGGCAGGGACGGATGCCGCGGACATCGCCTCGGTCTTTCTCTTTCCGGCAAACCGCGATCGCTGGACGGCGGCGCGGCTCGGTTCGCGCGCGTTCCGCACAGTGCGCGTCCGGCGCGACGGGACATTTGTCGTTCCCGATCTGGTCGCCGGCGAGTACCTCCTCGTGGCGGCCTCCGACGAAATCGCCGGCGAGTGGCCGGATCGAACGCTTCTCGCGAAGCTGGCGTCGCGCGCGCTGACGGTCCGTTTGACGCATGGCGAGAAGCAGGTCGTCAGTCTCGCGGTGGTGAGCGTCCAATGACCGTGCTGCTCGTGGCCGCCGTGCTCGCTGCATCCATCGCGCAGGTCCCTCGCGACGCGGCGGCGATCCGGCCGCCGGGCACCGGGGTGCTCGCCGGGGTGGTCACGACGCTGGAGGAGTCGCCGCGGCCGCTACGCCGCGCAGTCGTGACCCTTTCGGGCGGCGCGCTCGCGGCCAACATCCAGACCGTCACGGATGACACCGGCCGATTCGTGTTTGCGGAGTTGCCGGCGGGCCGCTACACGCTGAGCGCGGGGAAGCCAGCGTATGTGCGGGCGTACTACGGCAGCCGGCGTCCGGGCCGCGGACCCGCGACGCCGATCGCGATCGCTGACGGCCAGCGCGTCACGGACATCCGCATCGCGCTTCTGCGCGGCGCGGCGATCGAAGGCGTCGTCGTGGATCAGAACGGGGTCCCGCAGGCGAGCGCGCAGGTGACCGTGCTGCGGCCAGCGATCGTCAACGGCGAGCGCAGACTGGTGAATGCGGACACCGCGCGCCCATGGGCTACGACCGACGATCGCGGCTGGTATCGGCACTACGGCTTGCCACCCGGCGATTACACGGTGCGCTCGAGCGCCTCGAACGGGCTGCTGTCCGGTACGCGACTCACGACGGTTGCGGCGCTCGACGCTGCGTTGCGCGGTGCTTCCGGCGAAACGCCGCCGAGCGTCGCCGGGCGTGCCGCGTACTTTCCGGCTGCCGCGGACGCTTCGCAGGCCGAAGTCTTCACCCTGGCCGCGGGCGAGGAGCGGATCGGCGTCGACATCACGGTCTCGCTCGTGCGGTCGTCGCGCATCGAGGGCGTGATGATCACGCAGAGCGGCCAGCCGGTCCAGAGCGCGCTCGTCGGCATCGCGAATCTGTCTACCGGCGGGATGTGGGGTAGCCCTGGCATCGTCCGGCCGGCTCCGGATGGCACCGGTCGGTTTTCGATGCGCTCGATGTTGCCCGGCCGCTATCTGTTCTTCGGCCGGGGGAGCGTTGAAGACGTCAAGGCAACGCCGGACGCGAACCTACCGCTGTGGACTGCGACCGAGGTACTGGTATCCGAGCAGGAGGTCGTCGACGTCGCGCTGCACTTCCTGCCCGGCGTCACCGTGTCCGGACGCGTTGCGGCGGATACCGCGGGCAAGGCGCTGGACGTCACGAAGCTGCGCGTCGCGCTCGCTGCGGCTCCCGCGGTGCCCGGCACGATCGTGCCGCCGGCGCCCGTGTCCCCGCAGGCCGACGGCTCGTTCACGTTCGCCGGCGTGCCGCCGGGCAAGTACCGCGTGACGCTGTTCGGCCCGACCTCGGGCTGGACGCTGCGGTCCGCCGTCGTCGATGGACGCGACGCGGCCGACGTACCGTTCGAGGTTTTGCACGGACGCGACCTATCAGGACTGCGCGTCTTGTTGACAGACCGGCCGACCGAGATTTCCGGAGCGCTGTTCGATCATCTGAACCGGCCGGCGCCGGAATACGCCATCGTCGTGTTCTCGACCGACCCGGCGCACTGGACGACCGCGCCGCGGCGCATGAGCGGCATCGTCAAAGTCGGCGCCGACGGCTCGTTCGTCGCTCGAGGCCTGCCGCCTGGTGAGTATTTCCTGACGGTGATCACCGACCTCGATCCGGCGCAGTTGAACGACCCGTCGTTTCTCGAAATGCTGTCGTCCGCCTCGCTCAAGATCACTCTGGGCGAGGGTGAGAAGAAGGTGCAGAATCTGAAGCTACCGTCGGAGCGGCGCAACAGAAGTTGCGCCCTACAGAATAAGCGACCGCGTGATCTCTCGTAGGGCGCAACTTCAGTTGCGCCGCCGGCCGTTTCAGTCGCGCCGGCGTTCGCTGTGCGCCCTGTGCCCCAGCGTCAGCGCGCTGAAGGCAATCGTCAGCACGCAGCACGCGACCATCGTCACGAACACGCCGTTCCATCCCCAATGGTCGGCAATCCAGCCGACGCCCGTTCCCGCGATCGCCGAGCCGAACACGTAGCCGAAGAAGCCGGTGAAGCCGGCCGCCGTTCCCGCTGCCTTCTTCGGCACGAGATCGAGCGCGTGCAGGCCGATGATCATGATCGGTCCGTAGATGAGAAACCCGATCGCGATGAGCGCCGCATAGTCGATCCACAACGGCCCGTTGATGTTGAACCAGTAAACGACGACGGCGACGAGCGTCAGCGCCATGAAGAGGATCGTCGCCGGCGCGCGGCGGCTGTTGAAGACACGATCCGACATCCAGCCGCACGCGATCGTACCGGGACTGGCGGCGAACTCGTAGAGCGTCCACGCGAAGCTGGCCTCGCGAAACGAAAACCCTTTGTGCGTCTCGAGGTAGGTCGGGATCCAGTTCACCACGCCGTAGCGGACGAAGTACACGAACGCGTTCGCCACCGCGATCGCCCAGAGGTAGCGGTTCGAGAGCACGTGCTCGAAGAAGATCTCGCGGTACGTGAACGTGCGTTCGTGCGCGTCCGAATAGTCGGGCCGGTAATCGTTCTTGTACTGCTCGATGGGTGGCAGGCCGCAGGATTGAGGCGTGTCCTGCAGCAGGAAGAAGATGCCGACGGCAATGACCGCGGCCACGAGCGCATTGAAGTAGAGCTTCGCTCCCCAGTCGCCGAACAGCGTGACGCCGAAGAGCGCGATGCTCGCGACGAGCCCGCCGCCGATGTTGTGGGCGATATTCCAGACGGACACGGTGCGGCCGCGCTCGCGGGTACTGAACCAGTGCACCATCGCCTTGCCGCACGGCGGCCAGCCCATGCCCTGCACCCAGCCGTTGAGCGTCTGAAGCACGACGAGGACGACCAGCGACGTGTAGATCGCCTTGACGACGCCGGTGGTGAACATGATGCCGCTCGAGAGCAGCAGCCCGAGCGGCAGGAAGTACTTGGGATTGCTGCGATCCGACACGGATCCCATGAGGAACTTCGAGATGCCGTAGGCGATGGACAGCCCGGTGAGCGCCGTGCCGAGCTGCGCCTTCGAGTATTGCGGATACGCCTCGAGGATGTCCGGGATCGCGAGCGCGAGGTTGTTGCGAACGAGATAGTAGCCGGCGTAGCCGACGAAGATCCCGATGAACACATTGCGGCGATGCCGCCGGTACTCGGCGTCGACGCGCTCGGCTGTGACGATCATGAATGCGGGATTATAATCCGCACACCGTGCGATCCCTGTTCCTTACGAGCCTGCTTGTACTGCTGACGACGATCGCGATCTCGTTTTTGGGCGCCGTGGTGCAGCCCTTCAGGGCTGCCGGGGGCACGCGCAAGCAACTGGTCGCGCATCGTGGCGCCTCTGCGTACGCGCCGGAGCACACGCTCGAAGCGTACCGGCTCGCGATCGAGCAGGGCGCCGACTTCGTCGAGCAGGACCTCGCCGTCACGAAGGACGGCGTGCTCGTCTGTATTCACGACCTGAGCCTCGAGCGCACGACCGACGTCGAGACCGTCTTCCCCGATCGCTTCGTCGAGGACACGCTGCTGAACGGAAAGCTCGTGCGGCGCTGGCTGGTGGCGGACTTCACGGTGGCGGAACTGAAGCGCCTCGATGCCGGCTCATGGTTCAACTCGAAGTTCGCCGGCGCGCGCATCCCGACATTCCAGGAAGCGATCGACCTGGTGAAGGGGAAGGCCGGGATGTACCCGGAGCTGAAGGACCCCGCGTTCTACCGCAAGCGTGGTGTTCGTCCGGAGCAACTGCTCGCCGACGCGCTGAACCGGAACGCCCTGACGAAGGACCCGAAGACGCCGATCATCATCCAGTCATTCGACGAGGCGACCGTGAAGTCCCTCGCGGCCGTGCTGCCCGGGATCCCGCGTGTCTGGCTGGTCGAAGCGACGTGGGGAGAACGCGTCGACTCGGAAGCCAAGGTGCGCGCCGTTGCCCAGTGGGCGACGGGCCTCGGGCCGAACAAGCGCCTCATCGCCGATCGTCCCGACATCGTCGGCTGGGCCCACGCGGCGGGACTGACCGTCACGCCGTGGACGTTCCGCTCGCGCGACACGACGTTCCCGTCCGTGCGCGCGGAGATGGAGAAGTTCCTCTACGAGTACGGCGTCGACGCGCTGTTCACGGACAACCCGGATCAGTTCCCGCGCCGCTGACGCTTGCCCTTTACCCTTTACCCTTTACCCTTGGCCGCGATCGCCTTCCTGATCGCCTCGGCCGTAACGTTCGCGCGCATCTCGACGAGCTTCCGCGCGAGCGCCAGCGTCTTCTCCTTGTCGGCGATCGACACCCCATCAATCGTCGCCTTGTTCGCTTTTGCGCGCTGTTCCCACCGCACGCTGTTCGGATCGGCGAGCATCATGTTCAACGTGATGGCCGGGTCGTCGTGCAGACCGTCGCTCTTGCCTGGCTTGACGCCAATCTCGATGAGATAGCGCTGGACCGCGGGGTAGTCGTAGTACTCGGGGATGTGCGCGACGAGCGGCGTGCCCTTCCACTCCGCGTTGAGCTTCTGCGCGACGGCGACCATCCCTTTTGTGTTCCCGCCGCTGTCGCCGATGAGGACGATGTTCTCGAAGCCGTGCACCTTGAGGCTGTGGGCGACGTCGGTGAGCATCGCCTGGAAGGTCTCCTCCCGCATGCTGATCGTCCCGGCCGTCGTCATGTGTCCGCCGGGCGGATCGATGTCGCCTTCGGGGACGAGCGGGATGATCGGCGCGCACAGCGCGTTCCCCAGTTTGCGCGCGATGGCGTCGCAGTTCGCGCGCAGGATGTAGTTGTGCTTGCCGAGCGCGAGCCACGGCCCGTTCGGCTCGATGCCGCCGGTCGAAATGATGATCGTCTTCTTGCCGGCCTTCATCGCGTCGCGGATGTCCATCCACGTCATCTCTTCGAGCCAGACGGTGTCCGGCGTCTTCAACGGGTTCGGCGTGTCGATGCAGTTGTAGGGATTCGCACTGCAGTTGCCGCCGCCGGCGCTCCGCGGACCACCGCCCTGTGGCTGCTGTGCAATCAGGCTGGTCGACAACGCGAGCAGAATCAACGGCGGGGCGGCAGTCTTCATCGTCCGTTCCTCCAAGCGGCGAATGGCCTGCCGATCTTGCATGGTTTGGGGCCGCAACGCCAGAGGCCGCGATGGAAGCCGAAGGGCAACACGGAGCATGTGGCATACTCCGCGCCGGTGGCGTCTAAGACGCAGATTGACAAGCTCGGTGAACGTCTGAAGGATGGCGACGTCAGCGAAGCACTTCGATTGTCGAGAAGCTGCGGCGAGAGAAACTGAGATCGGAACTGATGAAAACGGAGGCCCGCCAGGATGTTGCGTGACCTCATGGAAGCAGCCGCCCGTTTCCGGAAGGACCGCGATGATATTCCTGATTAGTTACGACCGCAGCGTTGGCCGGATCGTTGAAATGCGACCATTCCCATCTCGTCAACGCGCGGCCGCTGAAGCGGCTCGGATCGGACTGGAAGTGCAGCTTCACCGCGACGGCGTCGAGAGGGAGGTTGTCCTCCTTGAAGCTGTTGACGAGCAGGCCCTGAGAAAGACTCACCGGCGCTATTTCGAGGATCTGTCAGAACTGACGACACCACGATCGTCCCAGTGAACGAGTTCAATCAGCGCCGCGGCTTGCCCGTCCGTGTTGCGTTGACCTTTTCACGCATCTATCCTTGACTGTCATCGTTTCCACGGCTGACGGAGTTTCAACACATGATGCGCCGCGTCTTCTTCGTCTCGCTGCTGACGGTCTCGACGGTGCTTGCCGCGCTCGCCGGCGCGACCCAGGGAGCGGCGCAAGGCGGCGACCAGTTCCTCGACGGCATCGGCGAGACGGGGCTCGTCGCGCGCTATCTGCTCAGCGGCAACGCGGAAGATTCGTCGCGCAACCACTTTCACGCGACACTGCGCGGCAGCGGTGGGACGTTCGTCCAGGATCCGCAGTTTCGCAACGTCCTGCTGTTGACGGGTGAAGGGAGCCATCTTCAGCTCCCCGGCGACGCGGTGGCGGGGGAGGACACGATCAGCGTCAGCGCGTGGCTGTTCGTGCCAACGGGCGGCTCGGGACATCTCTTCGACTTCGGACGGAACGCGGCGACCCGGCTGTTTGCCCTGGCCGGCCGCGACGGCTTCCGCGCCTCGGTTGTCGCCGGCGACGCGGTCAAAGGCGAGACCGCCGCGAAACCGCTGCTGGAAAACCAGTGGGTGCACGTCGCCGTCGTGCTCGACCCGGCGAGCCGCACGTTGACGGCGTATGTAGATGGCGCACGCGCCGGACAGGCGACGGATGTCGGCGTGCCGGTGACGCAGATCGTCCATCAGACCGCGGCCGCGTCGAATCGCCTGTTCATCGGCCGCTCGCAGGATGACGGCGCGCCGACGCTGCACGCGCGCGTGCGCGACTTCCGCATCTACCGAATCGCGCTGACCGATCAGCAGGTCGCGACAGTCCGCAACAACGCGCTGAGCCGTCAGATCACGCGCGGCCGCGGCGCGCCGCCGCCGGTGATCTCCACCGACGCAATTCCAAAGGCCTCCCCGCTGGCCGCGCGGCTGTCACACGTCCCCGACATCACGGTACAGACTACCATCGGCATGCTGCCGCGTCTGCCGGCGACGATTCCTGCCGTCTATCGCGGAAGGACGAGGGGCCCTGCCGTGCGCGTCATCTGGCCGGCACCGGCGGACAACGCCGACGTCCAGAAGCCGGGCAGCTACACGATCACCGGCAGGATTCCGGGGACCAGTTTCGCGCCGAAGGCAACGGTAATCGTCAAGGCGCCCGTCGGAACGACGACGCCCCCGAGCCGGCTCGTCGAGGCGTTCTCGTTGAGCGACGTCGTGCTCGAGCGCGACACGAAGGGACGTGACACGCCGTTCATCAGGAACCGAGACAAGTTCATCCGCGGCCTCGCGACGACGAATCCCGACAGCTTCCTTTACAACTTCCGTGACGCGTTCGGGCAGGCGCAGCCGCCAGGCGTGAAACCGCTCGAGGGCTGGGACAACCAGACGACCCGGCTGCGCGGCCACGCGAGCGGCCATTACCTGACGGCGATCGCGCAGGCCTATGCCAGTACCACGTACGACGAGGCGCTGCGGGCGAACTTCCTCCAGAAGATGACTTACCTCATCGACACGCTCTCCGACCTCTCGCAGAAGTCGGGGAGGCCGGCGAAGGAAGGCGGTCCGTTCGTCGCCGATCCGACGGCAGTTCCGCCGGGCCCCGGCCGCCAGGGCTACGACTCGAATCTCCGTGTGGGCGCGATTCGCACGGACTACTGGAACTGGGGCGTCGGCTTCATCAGCGCCTATCCGCCCGATCAGTTCATCATGCTCGAAAAGGGCGCGACCTACGGGTCGCAGGACACGCAAATCTGGGCTCCGTATTACACGCTGCACAAAATCCTCGCAGGCCTGCTCGACACCTACGAGGTCGCCGGCAACAAGAAGGCGCTCGAAATCGCCAAAGGGATGGGCGCGTGGGTGCACGCCCGGCTGAAGGCGCTACCCGCCGAGACGCGCATCAAGATGTGGAGCCGGTACATCGCCGGCGAGTACGGCGGCATGAACGAGGCGATGGCCCGTCTCTATCGGCTGACCGGCGATCGCCAGTTCCTCGACTGCGCGAAGCTGTTCGACAACACGAACTTCTTCTTCGGCAACGCCGCCCACGAGCACGGTCTGGCGAAAAACGTCGATACGATTCGCGGTAAGCACGCCAATCAGCACATTCCGCAGATCACCGGCGCGCTCGAGACGTTCCGCAACACGCAGGAGCTGCCGTACTACCAGATCGCCGCCAACTTCTGGGAGATGGTGAACCGCAGCTACATGTACAGCATCGGCGGCGTCGCCGGCGCGCGCAATCCGAACAACGCCGAGTGCTTCACGGTGCAGCCCGACACGCTGTGGGAGAACGGTTTCGCCAACGGCGGGCAGAACGAGACGTGTGCCACCTACAACCTGCTCAAGCTGGATCGGCAACTGTTCATGTACGACCAGACCGCGAAGTACATGGACCACTACGAGCGCGCCGTCTACAACCACATTCTGGCGTCGGTAGCCGACGACAACCCGGGAAACACCTACCACGTTCCGCTCAATCCGGGCGCGCAGAAGCGTTTCGGCAACGCCAATATGAACGGCTTCACCTGCTGCAACGGCACCGCGCTCGAGAGCAACACGAAGCTGCAGGACACCATCTACTTCCGCAGCGCCGACAACAAGGCGCTCTACGTCAACCTGTTCATTCCCTCGACGCTGAACTGGCGGGATCGGAACGTCATCGTGCAGCAGGCGACCGATTTTCCGTACGCCGACACGACACGGCTCGTCGTGAAGGGGAGTGGCCGCTTCGACATCAAGCTCCGCATGCCGCGCTGGGCGACGAGAGGCGTCTTCGTGAAGATCAACGGCCGGCCGCAGCAGGTCAAGGCGGTGCCGGGCAGCTACCTGACGCTGGCGAGGAACTGGCGAGCGAACGACACCATCGAGCTGCGGATGCCGTTCCACTTCTATCTCGATCCGGTGGTGGACCAGCCGAACGTGGCGAGCATCTTCTACGGCCCGGTGCTGCTGGCGGCGGAGGAATCAGGCCCGCGCACCGACTGGCGCAACGTCACACTCAACGCTGCCGACATCGGGAAGTCGTTCACAGGTGATTCCTCAACGCTGCGGTTCACTGCCGGCGACGCCGTGTTCAAGCCGTTCTACGAGACGTACGGGCGCCATTCCGTCTACCTGCACGTGACGCACAAATAGTCCCTGGTCCTTGGTCCCGGGTCCTTGGTCCCTGGTCTAAGTGCGCAACAGATTCTGTTGCGCAACACAATCTGTTGCGCTACCGTGCATGTATGCCGATTGGTGTCGCACAGAAAGTCGAGGCGCTGCGGGTGGATTTCCGCTCGGCGGCCAGGCTCGCGGACATGCTGGGGGTGAGCCGCTCGCAAGTTACGCGCTGGCTACGTGGCGCGGGGATCGATCCGCTGAACGCGGAGAAGGTGGACTTGCTCGAGCTCGTCTGGGGCAATCTGCTCCGCCTCTACGATCGCGAGGCGGCGCTGTCGTGGCTGTTCGGCATCAATCCGCTGCTTGGCGACCGCCGCCCCATCGATCTGATCCGCATGGGCCGCGCCGAAGAGCTGATGCGCGCAATCCGCGCCGAGCGTTCTGACGCCTTTCTGTGATCCTGTTTCGCTGCTTTGCGTGGCAAGAGGCGGCATCACCCGTCGAGCGCGACGGCGCGCTGTGGGTGCCACGGGAATTTCAAGGCGAAGGCCGCCACGACAACCCTGATCTCTACGGCTGCCTGTATCTCGCCGACCGTGCCGTGTCCTGCATCGTCGAGCAATTGGCGCGCTTTCGCGGCCAGCGCCTTACGCCGCCGCTGCTGCGGCGGCGTGGATTCCCGCTCGCGCTGGCCGAACTGGAGCTCGCCGACACAGCCGACCTGATCGATCTGGACGATCCGGCCGTGCTGCGCCGCGAGCGCCTACGGCCGTCGCTCGTCGCCACGCGCGAGCGCCAGCGGACGCAGACGCAGGCGCGGAGGCTGCACGCGAAACACGCGCGCGCGGTCGGATTGCGGTGGTGGTCCGCCTACGAGTCGCTCTGGATGCACGTCACGCTGTTCGATCGCGCGGTCGGGCAGTTGCGTGTGCGGCAGGTTCGCGCGCTCACGGTCCACGACCCCGCCGTCATCGACGCCGCGCACCGCTTCGGTATGCGCTCGCCGGCGTAACGGCATAAAAAAAGGCCGGCTGGGAGTGACCCCAACCGGCCGTCCTCAATCGCCAATCGCCAATCGCCAATCGCCAATCGCAATCGGCAATCGCCAACCGCAATCGGCAATCGCCAACCGCAATCGGCAATCGGCAATCGCCAATCGCAATCCGCAATCGCCAGTCGTCAATCGCAATCCGCAATCGACGACCGGCAATCGGCAATCAGTACATGCCGCCCATGCCGCCGCCGCCACCGGGCATCGGCGCCTCCTTCTTCTCTTCCGGAATCTCCGAGACGAGCGCTTCCGTCGTCAGCAGCAGGCTGGCGATGGACGAGGCGTTCTGCAGCGCCGTGCGCACGACCTTCACCGGGTCGATGACGCCCGCCGCCACCAGGTTCTCGTACTTGTCGGTGCCCGCGTTGTAGCCCTCGTCGCCCTTGGCGTCCTTCACCTTCTGGACGACGATCGACCCTTCCTGGCCCGCGTTGGTCGCGATCCAGCGGAGCGGCTCTTCGATGGCCTTCTTGATGATGCTCGCGCCGACCGCCTGATCGCCATCGAGCTTCAGCGAATCGAGCGCCTTGTTGGCGCGCAGCAGCGCCACGCCGCCGCCCGGGACGATGCCCTCTTCGACCGCCGCCTTGGTCGCGTGCATCGCGTCCTCGACGCGCGCCTTCTTCTCCTTCATCTCGGTCTCTGTCGCCGCCCCGACCTTGATGACGGCGACGCCGCCGACCAGCTTCGCCAGCCGCTCCTGTAGCTTCTCGCGGTCGTAGTCCGACGTGGTCTCCTCGACCTGCGTGCGGATCTGCTTCACGCGGCCCTCGATGGCGTTCTGGCTGCCGGCGCCCTCGACGATCGTCGTGTTGTCCTTGTCGATCGTGACCTTCTTCGCACGGCCCAGATCCTCGAGCTTGATGTTCTCGAGCTTGATGCCGAGGTCCTCCGTGATCGCGCGGCCGCCCGTCAGGATCGCGATGTCCTCGAGCATGGCCTTGCGGCGGTCACCGAAGCCCGGCGCCTTCACGGCCGCCGCCTGCAGCGTGCCGCGCAGCTTGTTGACGACCAGCGTCGCCAGCGCCTCGCCGTCGACGTCCTCGGCGATGATCACGAGCGGCTTGCCCGCGCGCGCCACCTGCTCGAGCAGCGGCAGCAGGTCCTTCATCGAGCTGATCTTCTTCTCGTGGATCAGGATGACCGGGTTCTCCAGCACGACTTCCATCCGCTCCGGATCGGTCACGAAGTACGGCGAGAGGTAGCCGCGATCGAACTGCATGCCCTCGACGACCTCGAGCGAGGTCTCCATCGACTTGGCCTCTTCGACCGTGATGACGCCGTCCTTGCCGACCTTCTCCATCGCCTCGGCGATGATCCGGCCGATCGTCTCGTCGCTGTTCGCCGAGATCGTGCCGACCTGCGCGATCGCCTGGCCGGAGACGGGCTTCGACTGCTTCTTCAGCTCTTCGACGATGACCTCGACGGCCTTCTCGATGCCGCGCTTCAGCTCCATCGGGTTCGCGCCGGCGACGACGTTCTTCGCGCCCTCGCGGAAGATCGCCTGCGCCAGCACCGTGGCGGTCGTCGTGCCGTCGCCCGCGATGTCCGACGTCTTGCTGGCGACCTCACGGACCATCTGCGCGCCCATGTTCTCGAGCGGGTCCTTCAGGTCGATTTCCTTCGCGACCGTCACGCCGTCCTTCGTGATCGTGGGGGAGCCGAACTTCTTGTCGAGGACGACGTTGCGCCCTTTCGGGCCGAGCGTGACCTTGACGGCGTTGGCGAGGCTGTTGACGCCGCGCAGGATGGCCTGGCGCGACTCCTCGCCGTAAATGATCTGCTTTGCCATATGTGTGTCTTCTCCGTTAATCGCTGATGTCGCTGTCCTGCCCGCCGGGCGCTGTTCCGCTGTCCGCTGTCCCGACCGCGGCCCGCGGATCGCGGCCGGCGGTCTAGCTGTTGATCACGCCCAGGATCTCTTCCTCGCGCATGATGAGGTACTCCTCACCATCGAGCTTGATCTCCTGGCCCGAGTACTTGCCGAACAGCACCGTGTCGCCGGCCTTGACGTCGAGCGGCGTGACCTTGCCGTCTTTCTCGACCTTGCCCTTGCCGACGGCAATCACCTTGCCCTGCTGCGGCTTTTCCTTCGCGGTGTCCGGGATGATGATCCCGCCCACCTTCTGCTCGCCCTCTTCCAGTCGCTGAACGATCACGCGATCGTGGAGGGGCCGGATCCGTACTGCGGTCTGAGTTGCTGCCATACGCCTTTTCACTCCGCTTGTGGGATGTGCGGCCGGTGATACCGGCCTGTTGGTTACTGGAACTCGTGGCCTCTGCGGCTTAGCAATCAGCCTGGCCGACTGCTAAATTTACTGAAGCGGGAGATGCGTGTCAAGCAGTCCGCGCTTGCGACTGCTAAGTAGTTCGAGAGGCTTGGTCGGCATTACTTCGGCCTGGCGTTCGGCTGCGAGGTCCAGGCTGCCGAGCGAAGCGAGGCGGCAAGGCCAAAGGCCGTCGCGCGCGAAGCGCTTGGGGGTGGGGCCCCAAGCGGCACTGAAAAATGCTGACTGGATTTTCGAGCTAGCTGGATCTGCGAATACGGTACTCGCTCATCTTGCGGGTGACGGTATTTCGATGCAGGCCAAGGAGTTCCGACGCCTCTCCCACGCATCCTTTCGAACGCTGCAGCGCGCGAGTGATGAACAGCTTCTCGAACTCCAGCCGCGCCTCGTCGTAGGAAATCCCCTTGTCGAGCAGTTCCTGGACGAGCTTCTCCAGCAGGTCGCGCACGAGCGTTACTGCAGCTCCCGGCCGCTGAGCAGCCGGAACGCCTCGACGTACTTCTCGCGCGTCCGCGCCACGATATCGTCGGGCAGCGCCGGCACGGGCGGCTGCTTGTTCCAGCGGATCGACTCGAGGTAATCGCGGACGTACTGTTTGTCGAAGCTCGGCTGGCCGTGTCCCGGGTCGTACTGCCCGCGCGGCCAGAAGCGCGACGAGTCCGGCGTCAGCACTTCGTCGATCAGCATCACCTTGCCGTCCGCCAGCCCGAACTCGAACTTCGTGTCGGCGATGATGATCCCTTTCGACTCCGCGTGCTCGCAGCCGCGCCGGTAGATTTCGAGCGTGAGCCTCTTCAACTGCGCGATGAGATCGCGCCCGACCAGGCGACCCGCTTCCTCTTCGCTGATGTTGATGTCGTGACCGCTCTCCGCCTTGGTCGCCGGCGTGAAAATCGGCTCCGGCAGGCGATCGGATTCGCGCAGGCCGGCGGGCAGCTTCACGCCGCACACGCTGCCGGTCTGCTGGTATTCCTTCCAACCCGATCCCGACAGGTATCCGCGCGCGACGCACTCGACCGGCACCGGTTCCGTCTTCCTGACGAACATGGTGCGTCCGCGCAGGACGTTGGCGTGACGCCGCGCGCCCTCGGGGAATTCGTCGACGTTCATCGAGATGAGATGGTGCTGCACGAGATCGTCCATCTTCTCGAACCAGAATCCCGAGAGCTGCGTCAGGACCTTGCCCTTGTCCGGGATGCCGGAGCCGAGCACGTAGTCGAACGCCGAGATCCGATCCGTCGCGACGATGAGGAGCGCGTGGTCGATCTCGTAGACGTCGCGCACCTTGCCGCGGCGATGCAGCGTGAGTCCGTCGAGCGCAGTTTCGAGTAGTGGCGCGGTGGAGAGCACAGGGTGTCCTCTGAAGAAGGAAGGAGGCGATTCTATCGTGCCCGCAGGCGGATGTCACCTCCGTTCGAGCGCAGCGTGATCGTCGGGCCGCCGGCGCCGACCGTGCCCGCGACGCGCGCCTCTTTGTTTTCCGCGCTTTCCTGGACGGTCAATCCCAGCTTCGACACGACATCGGGTGGCGTGATGCGTCCGTCGCGCGCAACGGCGTCCAACTTGAAGCCGGTCGGCGGCGGCGTGAATTCGATGTCTTCGCCCCCCTCGCTGTAGATCGCGAGCGGCGCCGGCTCGTCCATCACGACGTCCACGCTGGCATCGCGGCTGTCGATCCGCGTATCGGTGCGCAACGACTTGAGCACGACCGTCCCGCCGTTCGCGTTGACGCGGACGCTGCTGACGGTCGGTTTCAACTTGTCGATCTTGATGTCGCTCTGCAGTGACTCGATTTCCAGAACGCCCGCGACCTCTTCGGCCGTGAGCTCGCCGCCGCGCACCGTCACGGTGAGGTCCTTGACGCGGGAGATGGTCGTCTCCGTGTTGTGGATCGTCAGCTTCGCGGAAGCCGCCCCGTCGATCTTCAGATCGTTGCCGCGATGCACGCCCGTGACGGCGCCCGTGACATTCGAGATCGACGACGGCCCACGCGAATCGGCCAGCTCGACGCCCGCGACGTTCGAGATCGTCGCGCTGCCGCGCTGATCGACGCGCACGCGCAGCCGCGACGGGACCTTGAGCGTGAACGTGGCGCGCTGGGTTCCGGGCCCGGGGTAGACGACCGTCGCCGTCAGCATCGCGCCGGCAGGATCGACCTTCAATCCGTCCGCCGCTTCCTTCGCCAGCTTCTGCGCCTCCGCATCGTCATAGCCGTTGGACCAGGCCTTCATGTGGATTTCGACGTCGGTGCGGTCCTCGCCGGTGACGTTGACGACGGCGGAGGTCCCGAGGCGGAGGCGAATGTCCGTCATGTCGGGGCTGACCGGATGACTCAGGGTCCGCTCGACTTCTGCCGACGCGCGATTGCCGCGAACCGCGCGGCGCAGGTGGTCGAGCACGCCGCGGGCGCTGATGGCGTTGGGGTTCGGCGCCGTCGGGGCGGCCGTCACCTGATAGAGCAGGACGCCCAGCACGACGAACGCGCCTACGAGCAGTAACTCGCGTTTTCCCATAGACTTGGAGGAAAGTATGTAGTAGAGTTCGTGGGGTTTCCGGCTCGTACGCTCCGGCCCGGACACCCCGACAGCACACCCCGGATTCTAATCCCGACTCTGGCGCGCATGCGGCGACGAGTTCGTACCGTTTTCATCCTGCTCCTGACGCTGGGGCTGCTCGCGTTCTTTCTGCGCGGCGCCGACATGGCGGGAGTGTGGACCGAGACGCGCCGCGCCGACGCGCGTCTGCTGTTGCTGGCCTTGGTCGTCACCGTGGCGACGTATCTCGCTCGCGCGTGGCGGTGGCAGTCGATGCTGGCTCCGCTCGGGCCGACGAGGTTCGGCGTCGCCCTGCGGACGACGATCATCGGCTTTGCCGCGAGCGCGGTGCTCCCGGCGCGCGCCGGAGAAGTGCTGCGGCCGTATCTCCTTGCGCGGCGCGAGGGCCTCAACGCCACGGCGGCGTTCGCCACGATCATCATCGAGCGGCTGATCGACCTCGCGACCGTGCTCGTGCTCTTCGGCGTGTTCGTCATCATGACGCCCGCCGCCTCCGTCGATGCCGCCCCCGCGCAGCTCGCCCACGTGAAATTCTGGGGCGGCCTGGCAGCGGCCGGGGCGCTTGCCGGTTTCGCGCTGCTCTTCGTCCTCGCCGGCCACCCGGAGCGGCTCGGCCGCATCGCGCTCCGCGTCGAGCGCGTGCTGCCGGCGCGGCTCGCGGCGGTCGTGGCCCGGCTCGTCGAGACCTTCGCGCAAGGGCTCGCGGTCATGCGAGTGCCGACGCGCCTGCTCGAGGCGATCGTGCTGTCGTTTCCGCTGTGGCTGTTGATAGCCCTGCAGATCTGGCTCGTGTCGCAGGCGTTTCATATTACGTTTCCGTTTTCCGGAACGTTCCTGGTCGTTCTGTTCCTGGTCGTGGGCGTCGCCGTGCCGACGCCGGGGCAGATCGGCGGATTCCACGCCGCGTATCAGATTGCCGTGACGACCTTCTTTGCCGTGCCTGCGGACCGCGCCGTCGGCGCGGCGATCGTCCTGCACGCGATGTCGTTCGTGCCGGTGCTGGTAATCGGCCTGATCCTGATGGCGCGGGAGGGGCTGACGTTTTCCGGCGCGAGGGCGCTGGCGGAGCAGGGTGCACGATGAAGTGCCCTTACTGCGGGCACCTCCGTGACAAGGTGGTCGACTCGCGGGAGAGCAAGGAGGGGGATGTCATCCGGCGCCGCAGGCAGTGCCTGAACTGCTCGCGGCGGTTCACCAGCCGGGAGCGGCTGGAGGACATCGAATACCGGGTCATCAAGAAGGACGGCAACCGGGAAGCGTTCCAGCGTCAGAAATTGATTGCAGGATTGCTCACGGCGTGCGAAAAACGTCCTGTCAGCATCCAGCAGCTGGAGGCTATCGCCAATCGCATCGAGGCGGAGCTTCAGGAGCGGCCGGAACGGGAAATGAGCACGAGGGAGATTGGGGCGCGCGTGATGCAGGAGCTCAAGCAGCTCGACCAGATCGCGTACGTCCGGTTCGCGTCGGTGTATCGTCAGTTTTGCGACGTCGGCCAGTTCCGGCACGAGGTCGACGAGCTGCAGAAACCTAAGGGCTGATGGATCGTTTCCGTTTGCGTCTACTCGTGGGGGTCTTCGTGGCAGTGGTTGGAAGTGGATCCGCGGCTGCGCAGACCATCAAGATCACGCCTCTCGCTCGCGAGGGGCACGTGCTCGTGTCGTTCCGCCTCGCCGACGCCCTCAACGATCAGGTCCGCGCCGCCATCGAGAGCGGCATGAACATCACGTTCATGTACGAGGTGGAGCTCCGGCGCAGCACGGCGCTGTGGGTCGACCGGACGATGGACGAAGCCGTGGTCTCGGTCAGCGTGCGCTACGACACGTTGACCCGTCAGTATTCGGTTCGCGAGATGCACGACGGCGGCACGGTCGATTCGCGGATCCTCGACTCCTATGAGGACGTGCGCAAGCGCCTCACGGAATTCGAGAAGCTGCCGCTCTTCAAGAGCAGCACGCTCGAGCGCAACGCCGAGTATTACGTCCGCGTGCGGGCGCACACGATGCCGCGCAACGATTCGTTCGTGTGGCCATGGAAGCAGCACGACGTCATGGGCCAGGTGAAGTTCACCTTCCTGCCGCACTGATCCCGGCGCGGCCAAGGCCGCGCCCTACGATTCAATGTCGACCATCCGTGACGCGTCGCGACCGGTGTTGCCGACCCGGCCGGTTCCTGCGCCGTCCGCGCTCGAGCGGCGTCCGTTCCGCGACAATCCACGGCTGATCCTCGTCGGCATCGTGCTGCTCATCGCGGCGCTCGTCGCGATGATTACCTTCGCCGACGAGTCCGCGCAGCTCAGCCCGGAGTTCCTCAGCGAAGTCGTCCTCTACGCGCTGTCGGCCGCAGACCTGACGATCCTGGTCGTCCTGCTGTTCGTGCTGGCGAGGTATTTCGTCAAGCTGGCGGTCGAGCGCCGGCGTGGGCTGCCCTTCTCGCAGTTCCGATTCAAGCTCGTGCTCGCGTTCCTGAGCATGACGATCATCCCGTCCGTCCTCGTGCTGCTCGTCGGCGGACGGCTGATTCGCGACAGCACCCAGCGCTGGTTCAGCGCACCGGTCAACGAGGTCGTCACCTCGGCGCAGAACATCGCGCTCACCGTCTATCGCGAGCGCACCGAGGAGATGAAGGCGCACGCCTCCGGCATCGCCCAGGCGCTGCCGCTCGCCGCGCTCGCATCTGCAGATCTCGACGGCGTCCGCGCGGCAGTGAAGCCGGCCGTGACGGAAGGACGCGTCAAGCGGGTGGAGGTGTACCGCCTCGAGCGCGGCCAGCCGGTTCCGCTGCTCACGGTCGAATCGCCGTCGATGCCTCGCGGGATGGCGCGCGGATCTGCCGATCGCCTCGCCGCGCGGATCGCGGCCGGCGGCAGCGCCAGCTCGGCGTACGACCCGCTCGACGGAGGCGGCGAGCTGGTGAGGTCCGGAGAGGTCGTTCGCGACAGCGGCGGCGCGGCGGTCGGCGTCGTGATCGCGAGCGATCTCCTGCCGGGCGAGCTGGCGACGCAGTCCCGCCGCATTACGGAAGCCTACGAGTCCTACAAGCAGCTGCACGTCCTGAAGCAGCCGCTCGAGGGCGTCTACCTCTCGTTCTTTCTGATGATGACGCTGATGATCCTGCTCAGCGCCACGTGGACCGGCTGGTATCTGGCCAAGCGCATCACGCGGCCGGTGCAGTTGCTGGCCGCCGGGGCTCGCGAGATCGGCGCGGGCAGGCTGGATCATCGCATCGAGCCGGAAACGCGCGACGAGTTCGGGTCGCTCGTCGAAGCCTTCAACGCGATGGCCGCGGAGCTTGCCGCCAGCCGCAAGAAGCTCGATCGATCGCGTGTCGATCTCGAGCGCAAGAACCTGGAGCTCGACGAGCGGCGCCGCTACATCGAAGCGGTTCTCGAGCGGATCGCCACCGGCGTCATCTCGCTCGACGCGAACGGGCGCATCGAGACCATCAACAGCGCCGCGCTGCGCCTGCTCGAAGTCGACGCCTCCGTCATCGGCTCGCTCGCCGACGACGTCTTCGCGCGCGAGGATCTGCGGCCGCTCGACGCGCTGCTGCGGCGGCTGCGGGCGGCCGTTCGCGACGGCGGCGCGCAGGAGCTTGCCATCGTCCGCGAGGGGCGCGAGCTGCACCTCGCCACCGCCGTGACGCTGCTCCAGGGGGAGGATGGCAGCACGCAGGGGGGCGTCATCGTGTTCGACGACGTGACGCCGCTGATCCGGACGCAGCGCGTCGCGGCGTGGCGCGACGTCGCGCGGCGGCTGGCGCACGAGATCAAGAACCCGCTGACGCCGATCCAGTTGTGCGCCGAGCGGATGCGGCGGCATTTCAGCGCCGCGCCGCCGCCGTCGCGCGCGCTCGTCGAGGAGTGCACCTCGACGATCGTCGGCGAGGTGGAGTCGCTGAAGGGACTGGTCGACGAGTTCGCGCAGTTCGCGCGCATGCCGGCGCCGCGCACGGTCCCCTCGGACCTGAACAGCGTCCTGGTCGAGACGCTGGCGCTCTACAACGGTCTCTTTCGCGAGATCCGGATCGAGCAACGGCTTGCCGCCCACCTTCCGCGCGTGCGCGCCGACGTCGAGCAGATCCGGCGGGTCATCATCAATCTGGTGGACAACGCCGTCGAAGCGCTCGGCGGCAGCACCGCGCCGCCGCGCCCGGACGGCCAGCCGCCGACCATCGTCATCGAGACGATGATGGATTCGGTGAACGGCGTCGTGCGGATCGTGATTGCGGACAACGGTCCGGGCATCCCGGCAGCCGATCGCGACAAGCTGTTCATGCCGTACTATTCGACCAAGAAGCGCGGCAGCGGCCTCGGCCTGGCCATCGTCCGGCGCATCATCGCCGAGCATGGCGGCAGCATCGACGTCACGGACAACACGCCGAGCGGCACCGTGTTTACAATTGAGCTACCGCTATGATCCCGCTGAACGGCTTGCCGACTCGCCTGACAGCCGAGCACGACGACACGACGACGCGACGACACGACATCAAGAAAGAAGAAGAGCGTCGTGCCGTCGTGCCGTCGTGCCGTCGTGTTTGCCGGAGGCCACGGGTGGCACGCGTCTCATGAAACCGTCTGTCTTAATCGTCGACGACGAAGCGGGCGTGCGGAGCGCGCTGAGCGGCGTGCTGCGCGACGAAGGCTACGCCGTCGAGGCCGTCGACAGCGGCGAGGCGTGTCTCGATCGCGTCTCGCGTGCGCCGTACGACGTCATCGTCCTCGACATCTGGCTGCCCGGGATGGACGGTCTGGCGACGCTCGGACGGCTGCGCGAGCGGCGGGTCGATTCCCCGGTCGTGATGATCTCCGGGCACGGCAACATCGAGTCGGCCGTGCGCGCGATCAAGATGGGCGCGTTCGACTTCGTCGAGAAGCCGCTGTCGCTCGAGAAGACGGTGCTGGTCGTCGGCAACGCCGTGCGGCAGCGGCAGCTCGAGGCGGAGAACCGCGCGTTGCGCGCGACGGTCGATCGGCGCCTGGCGATGGTGGGGGAGAGCTACGCCATGACGCAGCTGCGCGAGCAGGTGGCGATGGCGGCCCCGACCAACGGCCGGGTGCTGATCTTCGGCGAGAACGGCACCGGCAAGGAGCTCGTGGCGCGGAGCATCCACTCGCTGAGCCGCCGCCGCAACGGTCCGTTCGTCGAGGTGAACTGCGCGGCGATTCCCGAGGAGCTGATCGAGAGCGAGCTGTTCGGCCACGTCAAGGGGGCGTTCACCGGCGCCTTGGCCGATCGGCGCGGCAAGTTCGAGATGGCGGCGGGCGGCACGCTGTTCCTCGACGAGATCGGCGACATGAGCCTCAAGACGCAGGCCAAGGTGCTGCGCGCGCTGCAGGAGCAGGTCGTGGAGCCGGTCGGCGGCACGAACAGCGTGCGAGTGGACGTGCGCGTGCTCGCGGCGACGAACAAGGACCTGACGACCGAAATTCGCGCCGGCCGCTTCCGCGAGGACCTCTACTTCCGCCTGAACGTCATCCCGATCTACGTGCCGCCGCTGCGCGACCGTGAGGACGACATCCCGCTGCTCGCGGAGCACTTCATGTCGGAGCTCGCGCGCGAATACGGGCGCCGGCCGAAGCGGCTCGACCCGGGTGCCGCCGCCGCGCTGCGCAGCTACCGCTGGCCGGGCAACGTGCGCGAGCTGCGCAACGTCATCGAGCGCCTGGTGATCATGGTTCCGGGCGACACCATCACGGTTGCCGATCTGTCGTTCCTCGAGGGACCGGTGCTGGCGACCGAAGATGCCGCCGGCGCGCCGATCGCGCCGCTGCACGAGGCGCGCGATCGGTTCGAGAAGGAGTACATCCTGCGCGCGCTCGCCGCGCAGAACGGCAACATCTCGCGCACGGCGGACGTGCTCGGCGTCGAGCGGAGCAACCTGTATCGAAAGATGCGTGCGTTCGGGATCGGACCGGTCCGCAGGGAAGAAGAAGCCGTCTGAATGGTGAATGGTGAATGGTGAATCAGGCTTTCAGCTTCCGTTCTAGAATCTGCGCATCCGTGAACCGCTCGAGCTGCAGGTAGAACTCCGCAGAGGAGATGAGCGCCGCCGACGGGACGAGCCCCACGATCTCGCTCTCGAGAATCGCCACGCCGTAGCGCTCCGCCTCCCGCTTCACCAGCTCGAACACGCGGAACATCGGCGTCTTCTGGTAGTTCGTCAGGTTGATCGAGACCTGCGCGAGGTTCCGGTCCTCGACCTTCACACCCATGGCCTTGACGAAGCGGAGACCGCCGCTGCTGTGCCGGATCGCAGCGGCGATCTTCTTCGCCACGTCGAGGCGGTCCGTGTTCAGGTTGATGTTGTAGGCGATGAGCGGCATCCGTGCGCCGATGACGGACGCGCCGGCGGTCGAATGCGGCTGGGCCGGGCCGAAATCCGGCTTCCATGCTTCTGACGCCATCTTGGATGCGAGCCCTTCGAACTCTCCGCGTCGGATGTCCTCGAGATTCTTCCTCAGCGGATTCGCGGAGGCATCTTCGTAGAGATAGACGGGCACGCCGAATGTCGATGCGACCTCAGCGCCGACGGACTTCGCGAGATTGACGCATTCCTCCATCGTCACCCCTTCGATCGGCACGAACGGGACGACATCGACCGCGCCGACGCGCGGGTGCTCGCCGCGATGTGTGCGGAGATCGATGGCCGCGACCGCCTGCTCGAACAGCGCGAGCACTGCCGCCCGCAACGGCGCGGCCTCTCCGGCGAGCGTGAAGACCGAACGGTTGTGGGACGCGTCGGACGAATAGTCGAGCAGCCGTACGCCTTGCGTGGCGCGAATCGCGCTCGCGATCTGCTCGATCACTTCCGGTCTTCGGCCTTCGCTGACGTTGGGGACGCATTCGATGATGGCCATACGGGGTGTTGTAACACAGTGGCCAGTGGTCAGTGGTCAGTCGTCGGACGCGCGCTGAAAACGGGGCGAGCGTGGCAGCGCGAGCGTCGTGAAGCCCGCCAAGCGAGGGGCTGGGAGGGCACCGCCGCGAAGCGGCGGCCCCGAGCCGGCCGCGTGCGGAACGGAGCGAGCGTCGCAGCGCGAGCGTAGTGGAGCGCGCCAAGCGAGGGGCCGGAGGGCACCGCCGCGAAGCGGCGGCCCCGAGCGCTAAAAGAAGGACGTATAATCCCGTGAACCCTGCTTCCCCGTGCGATGAGCGAAACTCCGCGACCCGATCGATTCCGCGACGCCGGCGACCTGCCCGATCGCGATCGTGACGGCCGGGTCGAGGATCTGCTCCTCACCGGCCTCGATCACTACTTCAACGGGCGCTACGATCTCGCCGTCAACGTCTGGACGCGCGTGCTGTTCATCGATCGCGGCCACGCGCGAGCGCGGGCGTACATCGAGCGTGCGCGCGGCGCGATCGCCGAGCGGCAACGAGAGGCCGACGAGCTGGTCCACACGGGCGCCGCGGCGCTCGATCGCGGTGACATCGCCAGCGCGCGTCGCTTGTTGTCGTCGGCCGTCGAGCGCGGCGCGGCCAGCGAGGAGGCGCTCGCGCTGTTGACGCGGCTCGAACGGCTCGACGCGGTCTCCATCGGCGTCGAGCCCGCCGGCGGCGAGCACCGGCAAGCGGCGCGGGCGCACGGTGTGACGGCTGATCTGCCGCAGCACGGCCGCAATCCCGCGATGTGGGTTGCCGCCGGGCTCCTCGGCGGGTTGCTCGTCGCGGCGGTCTTGGCCGTCGTGCTGTGGATTCGCGGCGACGCGTGGCTCACCTGGACGCCGCCGCCGGTGTCGACCCCGAGGAGCGCGATCGTCGAACCGCTGCCGGTGCCATCCGCGTCCGACGTCGCGATGGCGCGCGGCTGCGCGCTCTACGCGAAGGGACGCCTCCACGAGGCGCTCGCCGCGTTCGAATCCATCAGGCCCGGCGACCCGCTGCGCCCGCCGGCCGATGCATCCCGCGCGGCCATCCAGCGGCAGTTGCTCGCGGCCGCGCGCGGAGCAGACGCGACGCCCGCCGCCGACGCGCTCCGCGCTGCGTGCGGAGAGCCCGCGCGATGAAATGTCCCAAGTGCCACTACATCAGCTTTGACGCCGGCGAGCGTTGCCGCAACTGCGGATACGAGTTCTCGCTGTCCGTCGATCTGTCCGAGCTCGACCTGCCGATTCAGTCGGGGAAGGAGCCGGAGGGTCCGCTCAGCGACTTCCAATTGGGCGATTCCGGCGCCGCGGACCCCGTGCGCAGGGCTGAACCTGCCGAGTCACAGCCGCGCGCTCGTTCCACTGGCTTCGATCTGCCGTTGTTCAAGGGGCCGCTGGCAGATGACGCACCGCTCGTGACGCCTCCGGCCGCGCCGCGCGCGCCGCTGTCGGTGCGCAAGGGGACGCCCGCGATCTCGCGTCCGGCGCAGCGACCGCGCGTGCCCGATCCGGAACCCGAGCTCGATCTCGAAGTGCCGGAGCCGTCGGCCCTCGCCGAGCGGACGCCCACGGATGCTGCCGCAGAACCGGAGACCGACGACGCCGTTACCGCATCGCTCGGGCGGCGGTTCGGTGCGGCGCTGATCGATGTCGTCATCCTCGGTGCCGTCGATCTCGCCGTGTTGTACTTCACGATGCGGCTCTGCGGGCTCGGGCTCGCGGAGATTCCGCTGATTCCGGCCGTGCCGTTTCTCGGGTTCCTGTTCATGCAGAACGCCGGATACTTCGCGGCCTTCGTTGCCGCCGGCGGGCAGACGATCGGCAAGATGGCGTTCGGTATCAAGGTGGTGCCAGCGGCGGCGGACGGCGACTGGCCGGATCGCGTTCGCCTTGGCACCGCGGTGTTGCGCGCTGTCGCGTGGTTTCCCTCGGTGCTGCCGGCCGGCATCGGCCTGCTGCCGGCCCTGCTGGGCCCCGACCGCCGTGCGGCCCACGACCGTCTTGCGGGCACTCGCGTAGTTCGAGCGTGAGGGGCGGCCGGAACGGAGCCGGCGACCGAGCGCCGGCGGAGTGGAGGCCGCTTGGCGGGGTGCAGGGGTCCCCGCCATTCAAACGATGACGCGTCTCGCTGTCTTCGTGGCGACGGCGGCCTATAGCGGCTACTTTCCCATCGCGCCGGGCACGGTCGGCTCTGCGGTGGGACTCCTGTGCTATCTGCTCGTCTGGTGGACCCGTTCGCCGCTTCTCGAAGTCGGCCTGATCGCGGTGCTGTTCTTCGCGGGCGTGTGGGCCGGCACGACGGCGGAACGCTACTTTGGCGGCATCGATCCGGGGCCGATCGTTCTCGACGAAGTCGTCGGCATGCTCATCACGCTCGCGTTCATCCCCGTTGGATGGTCCGGCGCACTCGCAGGCTTCCTGCTGTTCCGCATCTTCGACATCATCAAGCCGTATCCGGCGCGCGCGCTCGAGCGGCTGCACGGCGGTCTTGGCGTGATGGCCGACGATGCGATGGCGGCGATCTACGCGAACCTCTCGCTGCGTGGCGTCATCTGGGCGGCTGGAGGATGGATCGCGTGACGCAGGCAGCACCGCTTCGCACCGCCGAGATCATCGCCGTCGGCTCCGAACTGCTCGGATCGACCCGGCTCGATACCAATTCGCTCTTCCTGTCGCAGCGCCTCGCGTCGCTTGGCATCGAGCTCAGTTCCAAGTCCGTCGTCGGCGACGACCGCCGCCTGCTGTCGCAGCTCTTCGCAGCCGCGTTGTCGCGCGTGGATCTCGTCGTCC
The DNA here is from genome assembly GCA_048594885.1 of Vicinamibacterales bacterium. GTDB lineage: Bacteria > Acidobacteriota > Vicinamibacteria > Vicinamibacterales > 2-12-FULL-66-21 > JBMDXB01. The sequence continues at coordinate 28,522 of JBMDXB010000015.1, read as the reverse complement.
TCACCGGCGGGTTGGGGCCGACCGACGATGACGTGACGCGTGATGCGGTGGCGGGGGTGCTGGGTCTCGAGATGCAGGAGGATGCGGCGATCGTGGCGGCGATCGAGCGCCGGTTCGCGCGGCGCGGCATGCGCATGCCGGACAACAACCGGCGGCAAGCGCACGTCCCGCGAGGCGCGCTCGTCCTCGACAATCCGAACGGCACGGCGCCCGGGCTCTTCATCGCGCACGGCGATCGCGCTGTCGTCCTGCTCCCGGGTCCGCCACGTGAACTGCAGCCGATGTTCGATCGCCTGGTTGAGAGTGTTCTGTGCGCGCGCGCGTCGGCCGAGCGGATCTACACGGCGACCGCATTCGTCACGGGCATGAGCGAATCCCATATCGAGGAGCGGATTCAGCCGATGTACTCACAGTGGTACGACGCCGATCCGCCCATCCAGACGACGATCCTGGCCGCGCCGGGCCAGATCGAGCTGCATCTCTCGCTGCGGTCGCGGAGTCCGGAAGACGGTCAGCGGCGCGTCGAGGACGCGCGTGCCGCGCTGATCGCCGCGCTCGGCGACGCCGTGTTCAGCACGGACGGGCGGCTGATGGAGGAAGTTGTCGGCGATCTGCTGAAGTCGAACGGGCTGACGATCGCGGCCGCGGAGTCTTGCACGGGAGGGCTCTTCATGTCGCGGTTGACCGACGTGCCCGGCAGCTCTGCGTACGTCGCCGGCGGCGTCGTCGCCTACAGCAACGATCTGAAAAGCGCGTTCGCTGACGTGCCGGCCAATCTCATCGCCGCGCATGGCGCGGTCAGCGAGCCGGTGGCGGTCGCGATGGCAGAAGGCGTGCGCGCACGGGTGCGCGCGGATGTGGCCGTCGGCATCACGGGCATCGCTGGTCCCGACGGCGGCACGCCGCAGAAGCCGGTCGGCACGGTCGCGATCGCCGTCGTGGCGCCCGAGGGCCAGGCGCACGTCCGCACGTTCCTGTTTCCCGGCAATCGCGCGAATGTGAAATTCCAGTCAACGCAGGCGGCGCTCGACATGGTGCGGCGAGTGGTCGAAGGGAAAAGGGTAAGGGGTAAAGGGTAAAGGGTAAGGGGTAAAGGGTAAGGGTGTGCGGTTGTTTGTTGGCGTCGAGCTCGACGACCGCGTGAGGGCAGCGGCAGCGGATCTTGCCGAGCGATTGCGACGACGACTGCAACGGTCGCGCATACGGGTGAATGCGCGGTGGATCGCGCCGGAGAACCTGCACGTGACGCTGTGGTTCATCGGCGAGGTGAACGACGAGCGCGGCGCGGAAATCGCACGTGCGCTCGAGCCGGCGTTCGCGACGCCGTCATTCGATCTCCACGTCAAAGGCTGCGGCGCGTTTCCACCTTCGGGCCCGCCGCGGGTCTTCTGGCTCGGCCTGGCAAGCGGCGCCGACTCGGTGCGGTGCGTCTACGACGAGGTGAAAGATCGCCTTGCGCCGCTCGGATTCGAGCCGGAAAAGCGTTTGTACTCGCCGCACCTCACCATCGCCCGCATCAAGGACATCGACAGGGGCGCTGCGCGCCGCGTGCGCGAGACGCTGGCCGACGTTCCGGCGGATTGCGGCTCCTGCCGCGTGGCGGCGGTCACGCTGTTCCGCAGCCGGTTGTCGCCGAAGGGCGCGTCGTACGAGCCCCTGCTGCGAGTACCATTGTCCTGATGCTGGCGCTCATTCTCGGCTACTTGGCGGGATCCGTCCCGTTTGCGTTCCTGCTCGCCAGGCGTGCCGGCATCGACGTCCGCACGGCCGGCAGCGGCAACGTGGGCGCCGCGAACGTGTTCCGGACGACGGGTAAATGGCGCGGCGTCGCAACGATGTCTCTGGACGTCGCCAAAGGGGTCGCGGCGGTTCTGCTGGCCAACGTGACGGACGGCGGAGCCGGGCTTGCCGCCGCGAGCGGCGCCGCCGCGGTCGTCGGTCACATCTATCCCGTCTGGCTGCGCTTCCACGGCGGCAAGGGCGTGGCGGTTGCCGCCGGCGTGTTCGCCGTGCTCGCGCCGCTTGCCACCGCCATCGCCGGCGCGTTGTTCCTCATCATCGTCTGGGCGACCCGGTATGTGTCGCTCGGCTCGATCGCCGCGACGCTCGCGCTGCCGCCCGCCGCGTGGTGGGTCGGCGCGCCAACGACGGTGGTCGTTGCGGCGGCGTGCACGGCATCGCTCATCCTGTTCCGCCATCGATCGAACCTGTACCGGCTCAGGTCGGGAACCGAGCGTCGCATGGGAGCGCAGGTATGAGCGGCGTTGCGGTGCTCGGGGCGGGCAGTTGGGGCACCGCACTCGCCATTCATCTCGTGCGCGCCGGCCGCGACGTTCGTCTGTGGGCCCGCGACGCGGAGCTCGCCGACGAGATCAGGGCCAACGGCCGGAACACTCGCTATCTGTCGGATCAGGAAGTCCCCGACGCGGTCGTGACGACGGCGGCGCTCGACGAAGCGGTGGACGGCGCGGAGTTCGTGGTGTTCGCCGTTCCATCGCATGGATTGCGCGTCGTCGTGGCGAATGCCGCGCCGTTCATCGCGTCCGGCGCTGTGCTCGTGAGCGCGACGAAGGGGCTCGAGCTCGAGACGCTGCAACGCATGTCCGAGGTGGTGCGGGAGGAAACCGCTGGCACGCGTCCGATCGTGGCGCTGTCCGGTCCGAGCTTCGCGGTGGAAGTTGCGCGAGGCTTGCCGACGGCCGTCATCGCCGCGTCCTCGGACGAGCGTGCGGCTGCCGCGGTGCAGGAACAGTTCCGCAGCCGCGGGTTTCGCATCTACGCGAGCGACGACGTCGCGGGGGTGGAGATCGGTGGGGCGCTGAAGAACGTGATTGCGATCGCGGCGGGCTGTGTGGAGGGCCTCGGCCTCGGCCACAACGCGATGGCGGCGTTGATCACGCGAGGCTTGACCGAGATCTCACGGCTGGCGACGGCGGAAGGCGCGAAGCGCGAGACTCTCGCGGGGCTGAGCGGCCTCGGCGATCTCGTGCTCACCTGCACCGGTGATCTCAGCCGCAACCGTCATGTGGGCGTGGAGCTGGGCCGCGGACGCACACTCGACGCCATCCTGAGCGGCATGCGCATGGTGGCCGAAGGCGTGCGTACGACGGTGGCGGCGGTCGCGCTCGGCGAGCAGCACGGCGTCGAACTGCCGATCACGGTGCAGATGGCCGCCGTGCTCGACGCCCGGGTCTCGCCGATGGTCGCCGTCGAGTCGCTGATGGGACGCAAACAACGCGCGGAAGCTGATTCGTGAAATGGTGTCAATGCTGAATGCTCAATGCTGAATGCTGAATGGAATGCTGAATGCTGAATGGGTTCATAGCACCGCATTCAGCATTCCATTCAGCATTGACGGAATGCAGAAACGTCATGGGTTTTCTTGACAAGATCAAGCAGTCGCTGGCGAAGACGAAGCAGCAGTTCGTCGAGCGGTTCGAGGAAGCGGTCAGGCAGGCGGACGCGCCGGAGAAGCGCTCCCGGCCGGTCGACGTCGAGACGATCGAAGCGCTCGAGGAGGCGCTGATCTCGGCGGACGTCGGCGTCGCGGCGACCGAACAGATCGTCGAGGCCGTGCGCGCGAAGCGCCGCCATGGCGAGTCGCTCCGGGAGCTCGTCAAAGAAGAGATTCGCGCGATTCTCCAGGACGCGAATGCGCCCGCCGGCAACGGACACAAGCCACACGTCGTGATGATCGTCGGCGTCAACGGCACCGGCAAGACCACGACCGTCGGCAAGCTGGCGCGTTTCATCAAAGACACCGGGAAATCGCCGATCATCTGCGCGGCCGACACGTTCCGCGCGGCTGCCGTCGAGCAGCTCGAAATCTGGGCCGGACGCGCCGGCGTCGACATGATTCGCGCGCGGGCGGGCGCCGATCCCGCCGCCGTCGTGTTCGATGCGATTGCCGCCGGCAAGGCGCGCAGCCGCGACGTCGTGCTCGTCGACACGGCGGGCCGCCTGCACACGCGGGTGAACCTGATGGGCGAGCTGGAGAAGATCCGGCGCGTCGCGGCGCGCGAAGTCGAAGGCGCGCCGCACGAAGTGCTGCTCGTGCTCGACGCGACGGTGGGGCAGAACGGCCTCGCGCAGGCCCGCGAGTTCATGGCCGTTGCCGGCGTGAACGGCATCGTGCTGACCAAGCTCGATGGCACGGCGAAGGGCGGCATCGCCGTCGCCATCGCGCACGACCTGAAGCTGCCGATCCGGTATGTCGGCGTCGGCGAAGCGATCGACGACCTGATTCCGTTCTCCCCCGACGAATACGTGGACGCGCTGTTCGAAGAGAAATGGTAGGGGACGACGCCCTGTTCATGGGCCGCGCGCTCGCGCTGGCCGAACGGGGCCGCGGGCGGACCAGCCCGAACCCGATGGTCGGGGCGGTTGTCGTCGACAAGGACGGCGTGGTCGTCGGGCGCGGCTTCCACGAAGCGGCGGGCGGCCCGCATGCGGAGATTCACGCGCTCAACGACGCCGGCGAGCTGGCCAGAGGCGCGACGCTCTACTGTACGCTCGAGCCGTGCTGCCATACCGGACGCACAGGTCCGTGTGCCCCCGAAGTCGTCGCCGCCGGGATCGCTCGCGCCGTCATCGCCATCGAGGATCCCAATCCACTCGTCGGCGGAGGCGGCATCGCGCACCTGCGGCGTCACGGCATCGACGTCACGCTTGGCGTGCGCCGCGACGAGGCCGAGCGGCTGAACCGGCCGTTCTTCACGCGCATTCGCTGCCAGCGGCCGTTCGTCACGATGAAGGCGGCGGTGAGTCTCGACGATCGCGTCGCGGCGGCGCCTGGCGTCCGGACCCAGCTCACCGGCGCCGCGGCACATCGCGCGATCCATCGCGACCGCGCCGAAATAGACGCTCTCGCCGTCGGCTCGGAGACGGTACTCGTCGACGATCCGCTGCTGACGCCGCGCGGCGCCTATCGCGCCCGGCCGTTGCTGCGCGTCGTGTTCGACCGGCGGCTTCGAATTGGGCCGTCGGCCCGGCTCCTCTCGACGTTGGAGGCCGGGCCGGTCATAATCATTAGTACGCCTCAAGCCGCCGATACAGCTCCTGAGCGGGTGCGCGCCCTGACGAATGCGGGCGCCCGCGTGGAGCTTGCGCCACCGGAGGACGGCATCCGAACCGCACTCGGCATGCTGGCGGCCGAGGGTGTGACGTCGCTCGTCGTCGAGGGCGGACCGCGGCTGCACGCCGCGTTCTGGAGCGCCCGGGTCGTCGATCGCGTCCAACTGTACGTCGCACTGCGCACCCTTGGGTCCGCTGCGGTCCCCTGGGTGCCGTTTCCCGTGCTTGCGAGCGGACGCGTGACCGAGGTGAGCGCCGTCCCCGTTGGCGAGGACGTCCGAATCGAGGGCTATGTTCACTGGCTTGATTGAGGCGATGGGTGAAGTGGCGGAGCTCAAGCCGACGCCAGCGGGGTTCCGGCTGCGACTTGCGACACCGCTCGCGAAGGAAGTGGCGCCGGGCGAAAGCCTGGCCGTCAACGGCGTGTGCCTGACCGTCATCGCCGCCGACGCCGAGGGCCTGCATGCGGACATCTCGCCGGAGACGGCGCGCGTCAGCACGCTGGGATCGCTCAAACGCGGCGCGCTCGTGAATCTCGAACGGCCGATGCGCGCTGACGCGAGGCTCGGCGGCCATTTCGTCCAGGGCCACGTGGATGCCACCGCGACCGTCGAGGACATCCGGCAGGATGGCGACTCGTGGTGGATGACGTTCAAGTTTCCACCGCTCGTCGCGCCCTATATCGTCCGCAAAGGGTCGATCGCCGTGAACGGCATCAGCCTGACCGTGGCCGGCGTCGACGACCGTCGGTTCGACGTGCAGATCATTCCGTATACGTGGGAAAACACGACGCTGCAGAATCTCAAGACGGACGATCTGGTGAACATCGAGTGCGACATCATCGGCAAGTACGTGGTGCGCGTCGCCGAGCTCGGCAGCGGCACGCCGAAGAAGGTCAACTGACCATGGGTTCCAAGCCACGCGGCGGCTCGCGCCGCAAGTCTTCGTTCGCGTCGATCGAAGACGCCATCGAGGCGTACCGCAACGGCGACATGATCATCGTCGTCGACGATGAGGATCGAGAGAACGAAGGAGACCTGACGATTGCCGCGGAGCGAGTCACGCCGGAGGCGATCAACTTCATGGCGAAGTACGGCCGCGGGCTGATCTGCATGCCGATGACGGAGGAGCGGCTCGCCGAGCTGGACATTCCGCAGATGGTCACGCAGAACACCGCGCGGTTCGACACCGCGTTCTGCGTCTCGATCGAGGCCAAGGGCGTCACCAGCACGGGCATCTCCGCGGCGGATCGCGCCGCGACCGTGCTGGCGGCCATCGATCCGGCAACGCGGCCGTCCGATCTCGCGCGTCCCGGCCACATGTTTCCGCTCAAGGCACGCAATGGCGGGGTCCTGGTGCGCGCCGGCCAGACGGAAGCCGCCGTCGATCTCGCGCGCATCGCCGGCCTGTATCCCGCCGGCGTCATCTGCGAAATCATGAACGAGGACGGCACGATGGCGCGCGTGCCGGAGCTGACGGGGTTCGCGAAGCGGCACAAGCTGCTGATGATCACCATCGCGGATCTCATTCAGTACCGCATGCGGACGGAGGCGTTCGTCCGCCGCGTCGCCGCGGCGGCGCTGCCGACCGAGCACGGCGAGTTCCGCGTGATGGCCTACGAGAGCTCGATCGATCGCGAGACGCACATCGCGCTCGTCCGCGGTGACATCGGCAACGGCGAGAATGTGCTGGTTCGCGTCCACTCGCGCTGCCTCACGGGCGACGTCTTCCACTCGGCACGGTGCGACTGCGGCGCGCAGCTCGAAGCCGCCATGGACCGGATCGCGGACGAAGGCCGCGGCGTGCTGCTGTACTTGAACCAGGAGGGTCGCGGCATCGGCCTGGCGAACAAGATCCGCGCGTACGAGCTGCAGGACCAGGGCTTCGACACCGTGGAGGCGAACGAGCGGCTCGGCTTCAAGGCGGATCAGCGCGATTACGGCATCGGCGTGCAGATTCTGCGCGACCTCGGCGTCCGCTCGATGCGGCTGCTGTCCAACAATCCGCGCAAACTGGTGGGTATCGAGGGCTATCAGTTATCGGTCGCCGAGTGGCTGCCGCTCGAGATTCCGCCCTCCGAGCACACGCGCCGGTATTTGAAGGCGAAGAAGGACAAGCTCGGCCATAAGCTGACGTCAGTTTAGATTTGACGCGGCCGGTCCATCTCGATTACGATAACTGTTTGCATTTGGGCCGGTTAGCGCTACGTGTATCGTAGGGTCCGGCCTTGGCCGGACCGTCATGTTCGAATCGCTCAGTACACGCCTTCAGGATGTTTTCCGCTCCCTCCGCGGTGAAGGGCGGCTGACGGAAGAGACCGTCGAGGCGGCCCTCCGTGAGATCCGGATGGCGCTGCTCGAGGCGGACGTCAACTTCAAGGTCGTCAAGGCGTTCATCGATCGCGTCCGCGACCGCGCCGTCGATCAGGAGGTGCTGCGGAGCCTGACGCCGCACCAGCAGGTCGTCCGCATCGTCCGCGACGAAATGCTGGCGCTGTTCGGCGAGACGCAAGGCGGGTTGCCGGCGTCGAGCGCGCGCCCGCGCGTCATTCTGTTGCTCGGCCTGCAGGGTTCCGGCAAGACGACGACGGCCGGCAAGCTGGGACGGTGGCTGGCGAAGCAGGGACGGCATCCCATCCTGGTGTCGACCGACGTTCGCCGCCCGGCGGCGATCGAGCAGTTGTCGCTCGTCGCGAAGCAGGCGGGCGTGCGCGTGCACGACCCGGCCGGCGATCTCGATCCGGTACGCCGCGCGACCGGCGCGCTGAACGAAGCGAAGAACGCCGGTTTCGACGTCGTCATCGTCGACACCGCCGGGCGTCTGCACATCGTCGACGAGCTGATGGTGGAGCTCGCGGCGATCACGGCAGCCGTGGACCCGGTCGATCTGCTCTACGTGGCCGACGCGATGACCGGGCAGGACGCGATCAAGAGCGCCGGCGAGTTCAACCGCCGCGTCGGCGTGACGGGCGTCGTGCTGACCAAGATGGATGGCGACGCGCGCGGCGGCGCGGCGCTGTCGGTCGTCGGCGTCGTCGGCGTGCCGATCGCGTTTGTCGGCAGCGGCGAGCGCCTCCAGGATCTGGAGCCGTTCCATCCCGATCGCGTCGTCTCGCGTGTGCTGGGCATGGGCGACGTGCTCTCGCTCATCGAGAAGGCAGAAGAGGCCGTTTCGATCGAGGACGCGGAGAAGCTCGAACGCAAGATCCGGCAGGACGATTTCACGCTCGAGGACTTCCGCGATCAGCTGCGGACGATCAAGAAGATGGGCCCGGTTGAGCAGATTCTCGGCATGCTGCCGGGGATGGGAAACCTCAAGGAGATGGCGGCGGCGCGCGGCCAGGTTGATGACAAGCAACTGGCGCGCGTCGAGGCGATCATCAACTCGATGACGCCGAAGGAGCGCCGCAACCATCAGCTCATCAACGGCAGCCGCCGCAAGCGCATCGCGAAGGGCAGCGGCACGTCGGTGGAAGAAATCAACCGGCTGCTGAAGCAGTTCGTGCAGATGAAGAAGATGCTGAAGCAGATCGGCGGCATGGCCGGCCTGGGCAAGAAGAAGGGCGGCCTCGGCGCGATGCGGTCGCTGATGAACAGATAGCCGGGGGCCGGGGAGCCGGGGGCCCGGGGAGCCTGGGAGACGCGGTGTTCGCAGAGACTCGCCAGGCTGCCCGAGCGAAGCGAGGGCGGGCAAGGCCAAGAGCCGTCGCGAGCGAAGCGAGCGTCAAGCGCGTGGGGGTGGGGCCCCCACGCGCACTGATAAACGAGGACAGAATGTTAGCAATCCGTTTGAGACGTACGGGATCCAAGAAGCGGCCGTTCTTCCGCGTGGTCGTGACCGATTCACAGGCCGCGCGCGAGAGCAGCTTCGTCGAGGTGCTGGGGCATTACAACCCTCGCACCAAGCCGGAGACGCTGGACATCAACCGCGAGCGCCTCGAGTACTGGTTGAAGGCCGGCGCGCAGCCGTCCGACACGGTCCGTACGCTGGTCGCGCGCATGCCGGAGCCGGCGGAGGCCGTCGCGGACTCGTCCGCCGGAGCGTCGGCGAAGGCGGAAACGCCTGCGTCGTGAGCCGCGCGAGGGACGTCGTCGAGGTCGTCGCGCGTGCGCTGGCGGACCACCCCAATGCCGTCCGCGTCACCGAGCGCGCGCATCGCGGGCAGACGATGATCGAGCTGTTCATGGCGCCCGGAGACCTCGGCCGCGTCATCGGACGCCAGGGCCGCACTGCGACGGCGATGCGCACCCTGGTCGCCGCGACGGCCGATCTCGAGGGGACGAAGGCAACGCTGGAATTCCGTGACGAGGAACGCTAGGGCGAGCGGATCCCCACAACAAGAATGCCTCCGTGTTCTCCGTGGCCTCCGTGTTGTAGAGCAGTGGCAGCGGTCGAATGAGCAACGACGATCTCCTGCTGGTCGGACGCGTGGCTCGGACGCATGGCAATAAGGGGCAGGTGATCGTCAATCCGGAGACGGATTTTCCGGACCGCCGATTCCGCGTGGGGCAGACGCTGCTCGTCGGTCCCGAAGCCGCGGCCGTGCCGCGCCGGATCGTCGAGGTGAGATTTCATCAGGGCCGCCCGATCGTCGGACTTGAAGGCATCGAGACGATGAACGACGCGGAGGAACTGGCGGGCGCGGAACTGTGGATCTCGAGTGAAGACATCGAACCGCTGCCCGGGAACACGTTCTACCGTCACGAGCTCGTCGGCTGTGAGGTGAGGGACAAGGAGGATCGGCTCGTCGGCCGCGTGGCCGCCGTCGAGGGCCCGCTCGAGCGCAGTCATCTGATCGTGAAGAGCCGCGGCGGGGAAGTGATGATTCCGATGGTCGCCGGCATGGTGACGGTAGACGTGGCGGGCAAGCGGATCGTGGTCGATCTTCCCGAAGGGCTCGTGGACTTGAATGAGACTCACGGGACGCGAACGGAGCGGAGCGAGCGGCGAAGCGCTCGCGGAGCGAAGTGAGCTTGGCGGGGTGCAGGGGACCCCGCCATTATGAAGATTGACATTGTGACCATCTTTCCAAAGATGGTCGAGGCGCCGCTCGCGGAAGGCATCGTCGGGCGCGCCATCGCGCGGGGGCTGCTGGACGTTCGCGTCCACGACCTGCGCGACAGCACGACGGACAAACATCGCGTCGTGGACGACGTGCCGTTCGGCGGCGGGCCCGGGATGGTGCTGAAGCCGGAGCCGCTGTTCCGCGCCGTCGAGAAGGTTCGCGAGGAGCGTGGCGAGCCGTCGGCCGTCATCCTGACGTCGCCGGACGGACGGCGGTTCTCGCAGGAAGACGCGGAGCGTCTCGGCCGGCTGTCGCACCTCGTTATCCTGTGCGGCCGCTACGAGGGCGTTGACGATCGGGTGCGGCAGGCGCTGGCGACCGAAGAAATTTCGATCGGCGACTACGTGCTGTCGGGCGGCGAGCTCCCGGCGCTCGTGATTGCCGACGCGGTCGCGCGGATGGTGCCGGGGGTGGTCGGCGACGAAGCGTCGGTGGCGCGTGACTCGTTCTCGCGCGGGCTGCTCGACTTCCCGCAGTTCACGCGGCCGGCGGAATTTCGCGGGCTGGCGGTGCCGCCGGTGCTGCTCTCGGGCCATCACGCCGAGATCGAGCGGTGGCGCCGGCGCGAGGCGCTGAAGCGCACGCTCCACCGGCGGCCGGACTTGTTGAACAGTGCCGCGCTCGGCGACGACGACCGCGCGGTGCTGGAAGAGCTGAAGAGACAGTCGTAGGGCGCGACTGAAAAGACAGTCGTAGGGCGTGACTGAAAAGACAGTCGTAGGGCGCGACTTCAGTCGCGCCATGTAATCAAGGAGATAGCGTCATGAATGCCGTAGAGACCGTCGAGCGCCGCAACCTGACCGAGCGCCCGGCGATCAAGCCTGGTGACACCGTCCGCGTCCACGTGAAAGTGCGCGAGGGCGACAAGGAGCGGATTCAGGTATTCGAGGGCATGGTCATCGGCATGCACCGTGGCGGCGCGCGCGCGACGTTCACCGTCCGCAAGGTGTCGTTCGGCCAGGGTGTCGAGCGCATCTTCCCGCTGCACTCGCCGACGATCGACAAGATCGACGTCGTGCGCACCGCGCGCGTCCGTCGGGCGAAGCTGTACTTCCTGCGCGAGCTGAAGGGCAAGGCCGCGCGCATGCGCGAACAGACCAAGAAGCAGACCGCGTAATGTGGTAAAGGTCCGGGCCTTCAGGACGCTGGAGAACACGCTCCGGCGCATGGGATTCAACCACGTCGCCGGCTGCGACGAGGTCGGCCGGGGCTGCCTCGCCGGGCCGGTCGTCGCCGCCGCCGTCGTCCTGGACCCCGACCGTTACATTCCGCGCATCTGCGACTCCAAGACGGTGACGGCGCTCGAGCGCGACCATTTGTACAGACGCATTACGTGCGCCGCCGTCGCCTGGGGCGTGGCAGCCGCGGCGCCCGCCGAGATCGACACCATCAACATCCACCAGGCCTCCCTGCGCGCCATGCAGCGCGCCGTGCTCGGCCTCTGTCCGCTTCCGGACATCGTCCTCGTCGACGCGTTTCGCGTCCCGGATCTGCCCATGGCACAGCGCGCCGTCATCCACGGCGACGCGCGCTGCACTGCCATCGCCGCCGCGTCGATCGTGGCCAAGGTCACACGCGACCGGATGATGCTGGAGCTGCATCAGCAGGATCCGCGCTACGGCTTCGACCGGCACAAAGGCTACGCCACGCGCGAACACCTCGACGCCGTGTCACGCTTCGGCTATTCGGAGGTGCATCGCCGTTCGTTCCGGCCCCCGACGCTGTTTGATAGGATCGACTAGCAGGCCGTGAGACAACCGGCCTGCAAGAACCAAAGACCAAAGGCCAAGGACCAAGGCCCCTCTTGCCTCTCGATCGTGAAGACACGCTGAAGAAAGCGGAGAAGCTCCTCCGCCAGGGACGGCTCGATGCCGCCATCGCGGAATACCTCCGTGTCGTCGAGGATCAGCCGCGCGATTGGAACACCGCCAACCTGCTCGGCGATCTCTACGTGCGCGCCGGGCAGATCGACAGCGCCGCCGCGCAGTTCTCCCGCATCGCCGATCACTTCATGCGGGAGGGCTTCTATCCGAAAGCGTCCGCGCTCTACAAGAAGATCCTCAAGATCAGCCCGGAAGACGAGACGACCCAACTGCAGCTTGCGGAGATCTCCGTGCGCCAGGGCCTGCTCGCCGACGCGAAAACGCACTTCGGCGCCGTCGCGGTGCGACGCCGGAATCGCGGCGACTACGCCGGCGCCGACGAGATCGTGCTGAGGCTTGCCGAGATCGATCCTTCAGACGCCGAGGCACGGCTCGCCGCCGCGCGCGTGATTGCGACCTCTGGCGACCCACAGGCTGCAGCCGTACGCTTCCGGCAGATTCACGACGACTTGATGGAACGCGGCCGTGAGGCCGAGGCGCTCGATGCCTTGAGAGAGGCGGTCCGCCTCAACCCGTCGGACGCATCCGGGCGTGCGGTGCTTGCGAAGGTCGCGCTCAACGCCGGTGAGTTCGACACAGCGCGCCGCTATCTCGATCGGCAGACCGCGGGCGACGACCCGGTTCTGCTGGTTGCTCTGGCGAACCTGGAGCTGCACACGGGACACCTCGACGAGGCGCGCGAGATCCTGCCGAAGCTGCTCGCCATCGATCGAACGATGCGCGAGAGCGTCATGGAGCTGGCGTGGACGCTGACGTCGACGAAACCGGACGCCGCGTTCATGTGCATCGACGCGATTGTCGAAGCGGAGATCGCGGCGTCCGACTTTTCCAGCGCGGCCGCGGTGCTGCAGGAGTACGTCGCGCGGGTGCCGCACCAGGTGCCGGCGCTGCTGCGGCTCGTCGAGGTCTGCGTCGACGGCGGCCTCGAGGCGACGATGTACGAAGCACAGGCGCTGCTCGCGGACGCGTATCTCGAAGGCGGGCAGGCCGCCGAAGCGCGCGTGATCGCCGAAGATCTCGTGGCCCGCGAGCCGTGGGAGCAGGCGCACATCGAGCGGTTCAGGACATCGCTCGTGCTGCTGAACGTAGCCGACCCGGACTCCGTCATCGCCGAGCGTCTGAGCGGTCAGGCGCCGTTCATGGCGACCGACCCGTTCTCGGAGGCATTGATGCCCGAATCCACGCAGGAACCGGCCGGCGAGCGGGAGCCCTCGACGCCCGAGCGGGGAGACACGGCGCAGCCGGACGATCGGCCCGCGGCGCCGCCCGCATCCGCCGAAACCACATCCGCGCCACCGCCGCCCTCGCCGATGGCGCCGGGGCCGATGGAGATCGACATCTCGAGCGTGCTGGGCGAAATCGCCGCAGCGCCGCCGCCTGCGCCGGCACCACCCAGGGAAGATCTCGACCAGGTGTTCCAGGAGTTCCGCAGCGAGGTCAGCCGTCAGAGCGGCACCGTGGATGCGGCGCAGCACCTGGCGCTGGCGCACACGTACCTCGAAATGGGGATGGAAGACGACGCGATCCAGGCGCTGAAGACCGCCGCCCGATCGCCACGCCACCGTTTCGAGGCGGGCGCGACGCTCGCGCGTCTCTTCAACGCGCGTGGCGAGACGATGCAGGCCATCGAGTGGATGGAGCGGGCGGCCGAAGCGCCGGCGCCCGGCCTCGAGGAAGGACGCGCACTCCTGTACGATCTGGCCGTCACCCTCGAGAATGCCGGCGAGACGGCGCGGGCCCTCGCGGTGTTCATGGAGCTCCAGGCCGACGCCGGTTCGTACCGCGACGTGGACGCCAGGGTCGAGCGGCTGTCGCGCGTGCAGACCGGAGGGTGACCATCTCCTTCTTCACGCGTGTCCTGTTCGCCGCCTACTTCCTCGAGGCGGGGTTCATCCTCGTCGTCGCGCCGTGGTCGGCGTTCTGGGAACGCAACTTCTTCGCCGCCAGCGCGCCGGCGCTGCAGCCGCTGCTCGAGAACGCGTTCGTGCGCGGGGCGGTATCCGGCATCGGCGCGGTGACGGCACTGGCGGGCCTCGCCGAGCTGGGCGGCCTGATCGGCACGCGCCGCAGCCGCGAGGAACGCACGCCGCGAGACGGCGGGACGTGGACGCGGGAAGGCTGACGCCGCCGATTCTCTGCCTGGTGACCGACGGCATGCTGATGCCGCACGATCCGGCTGACACGATCGATTCGGCAGTGAGCCGCATCGGCCGGGCGGCACGCGCCGGCGTGGACCTGATTCAGGTGCGGGAGCGGCGGATGCCGGATGGCGCGCTGGTGGCCTTCGTGCGGCACGTCATATCGGAACTCGCCGGAACGCGCACGCGCGTGCTCGTGAACGACCGGGTCGATATCGCGATCGCGGCGGGCGCGGCGGGCGTGCACCTGCGAGGCGACTCGTACGGCGCGGCCGAGGCACGCGCTCTTGCGGGCGAGCGGGCTCTCATCGGACGTTCCGTACATTCGACGCAAGAAGCCGTTGCGGCCGAGCGCGCTGGCGCGCTGGACTACCTCGTGTTCGGCACGGTGTTCGCCACCGCGAGTAAGCCGGTGTCGCATCAGCCCGCGGGCGTCGCGGCGCTGGAGGCGGTCTGCCGCGCGGTGCGGCTGCCGGTGCTCGCCATTGGCGGGATCACGGCTGAACGCGCCCGCGAGGTCGCCGGCGCGGGTGCGGCCGGCGTCGCGGCCATCGGGTTGTTCCACCGTGAACGGATCGACGACATCGTTCGTCAGGTGCGACAGGCGTGGCGATGACTGATTTCGGCGCACGGCTGCGGGAGGCGCGCGAGCGCCGCGGCATCGCGCTCCGCCAGATCGCGAACAACACCAAGATTTCTGTCGGTGTCCTGGAGGCGCTCGAGCGCAACGACATCTCGAAGCTGCCGGGCGGGATTTTCGGGCGCGCGTTCGTGAGGTCCTACGCGATCGAGGTGGGCCTCGATCCTGACGAGACCGTGCGCGCGTTCATCGAGCGGTTCGAGTCGGAACCGACGGTGCCGGTCGCGCCCCGGCGCACGATTTCGGAAGAGGAGAGCAGCTTCGAGAGCCAGCAGCGCATGGCAAGCGTGCTGCTCAAGCTAATCCTGGTCAGCATCCCCCTCGCCGGCGCGCTGTTGTACTACACGCTGCGCACGCGCCCCCGCGTCGAGGCGCCCGCGTCCACTCCGGTGGCCGCGGCATCCGAGGTTGCTCCATCGGCTCCCGCCGCAGCGGCGCGATCCGAAACCGTCCGCCTCGAGATCCATCCCACCGCGGCGTGCTGGGTCGTGCTCACCGTCGACGGCGAGCGCCTCTTCGGCCGCCTGATGCAGGCCGGCGAGCGTGAGGTGCGCGACGTGCGCACCGAGGCGCTGATTGAAATCGGGGACGCCGGCGCGTTCGCCTATTCGATCGACGGCCGGCCGGGGAAGCCGCTCGGCGCGGCCGGCCAGGTCACGACGGTCCGGATCACGAGAGAAACGGCAGCTGACTATGTTCGTTGACCGCAGGCGCGCCAAGGGCGCGCCCCGCCGGAGCGGAGCGGGGCTAGGGGCCCCCGCGAGCGACGGCGACAGGGGGTCCGGGGGACAACGTCCCCCGGGGTGAGATGGACCCTGGGTACCGGTCGCCTCTTGTCGATTTCTTCCGCCGCGGCGAAGTGGCGCCGGACGTGCGGCTGCTGGCCGCGCAGGGCGTACTTGCTCCGCGCGCGCACGAGCAGCTCGCGCTGCTCATCCTGCTCTCGGACGATTCCGACGCGACGATCGGGCGGTCCGCGCGAGCCACGATCGATGCGCTGCCGGCGGAGGCGCTCGCCCGATTCCTCGCGCGCACGGACGTGCCCGACGAAATGCGGCGCTTCTTCGCCACGCGCGGCGTCGAGCCGGTCCCGGGTGCCGGCGGGGCGCCGGACGGCGATACGCCGCTCGTGGAAGCCGACGATCCGGAGCCGCAGCCGGAGGAGGCGGATCCGAAGGTCCTTTCGACACTGCCCATCCTGCGCCGCATGAAGCTGGCGATGAAGGGGACGCGCGAGCAGCGGGCGCAGCTCATTCGCGATTCGAACAAGCTGGTGGCCGCTGCGGTCCTCAGCAGCCCGAAGCTGACGGAGTCGGAAGTCGAGTCGTTCTCGAAGATGGCGAACGTCAGCGAGGACGTGCTGCGCGTCATCGCGGCAAACCGCAACTGGATCAAGAACTACGGTGTGGTCGCCGGGCTGACGAAGAACCCGAAGACGCCGCCGGCGATCTCGATGAAGCTGCTGCCGCGGCTGAACGAGCGCGACATGAAGATGCTCAGCATCGACCGCAACGTGCCCGAAGCCGTGCGCATCGCGGTGAAGAAGTACCTGGTGAACAAGTAGCTACCACCGTTTCCGCAGCCACTCCTTGCGCATCTCGGCGAGTCCCTCCATGTACACGGTGGCGCGTTCGCGCTCCGTCTCGCTGGACATCGACTTGAGCAGATCGATCGCGCGCGCGAAGTCGCGTTGTATCGTCGCCGCGGTCGTGCGGTAGTACAGGCGTTTGATTTCCTCGAGCGGGTCCGGCGCGGACATCCCCTCATCTCCTGTGCCGGCGCAGCGCGGCGCGGAAGTCGTCGAGCGGCAGCGTGTTGAGGACGTCTTTCGGCTCGAGCCACGCCCGCCTGGCGACGGTGACGCCCCACCGGATGTTGCCCAGCGCCGCCGGCGAGTGCGCGTCGGAGTCTATCAGCAGCCGCACGCCCCGCTCCTTCGCCGCGCGCGCATGGGCATCGTCCAGATCGAGGCGGTCCACCTGGCTGTTGATCTCGAGCGCGACACCGGCGTCCGCGGCGGCGGCGATCACGCGATCCATGTTGGCGCGGGACGCCTCGCGTTTCAGCAGCAGCCGCCCCGTCGGATGGGCCATGACGTCCACCCACGGGCAGGCGATCGCGCGCAGCAGACGGTCGGTCATCTCGGCCTCCTCCTGGTGCAGCGCGGAGTGCATCGAGGCGACGACGAAGTCGAGCTCGGCAAGGCAGTCCTCGGCGAGGTCCATCGACCCGTCCGGCCGGATGTCGCACTCGATGCCGGCCAGGATCGTCATGCCCTCGAGGCGCTGATTCAGCTCGCGGATTCGTCGCGCCTGCTCGAGGACCGCGGTCTCGTCGAGGCCGTTGGCCATCGCCAGAGAGCGGCTGTGATCGGTGATGGCGACATATTGCAGTCCGGCCGCGCGCGCCGCGCGCGCCATCGTCTCGGCGTCGGCACGGCCATCGGTGGCTGTCGTGTGCATGTGGAGATCGCCGCGCAGATCGTGGACCTGCACCAGGCGCGGCAGCGTGCCGGCTTCTGCGGCTGCGATCTCGCCGCGATTCTCGCGGAGCTCCGGCGGCACCCATGCCAGCCCGAGCGCGGCGTAGATCGCTTCCTCGGAATCGCCGGCGACGATCGCGTTGTCGTCGTTGCGGAACAGGCCGTACTCGTTCAGCTTCATGCCGCGCTGGATCGCGCGGTCGCGGAGCGCGATGTTGTGCGCCTTCGAGCCGGTGAAGTACTGCAGCGCGGCGCCGAGGCTCTCACGCGGCACGAGGCGCAGGTCCGCCTGGAAGCCGCCCCACAGGAGCACGCTCGATTTCGTCCCCCCGTGCGCGAGCACACGCTCGACGAGCCGGTAGCCCGTGAACGCGTCCATCATCGTCGGCGGTGCGCCGGCGGCCAGGATGTCGAGGTCGCCGCACGTTTCGCAGCCGCGCCGCAGGCTGCCGACCATGCTGACATGCGCGTCCGGCGCGTGATCGTGCATCGCCGACACGAGCGCCGCGGCCGTGTCGTACGCCTCCGCGGTCAGACGGCGTCCGGTGAACCGGCGCCGTTCCTCGAGCGACTTCAGGATCTGCGCTTCCTTTTTTGCGCCCATCCCTTTGATGGCGCGGATCCGGCCCTCGCGCGCTGCCCGCTCGAGATCGTCCAGCGTGCGGACCTCCAGCATGTGATAGAGCGCCGCCGCCGTTTTCGGTCCGACGCCCTGCAGGTTGAGCAGGTCGAGGATCGTGGGGGGAAATTCCTGAAGCAGTTCCTGGTGGTACTTGACCGTTCCGGACTCGAGCAGCTCGGCGATCTTACCCGCGAGATCCTTGCCGATGCCAGGGATGCCGAGACGCTCGGCGGGCGTCAGGTCCGCGATCCGCGTGCCGAGGTGCGCGATGGTGTCGGCGGCGTTGCGGTAGGCGCGGATCTTGAAAGGGTTCTCCCCCTTGATCTCGAGGAGATCGGCTATTTCGTTGAAGAGTCGCGCGATCGCGAGGTTATCCACGTTGGGCGACACGCAGGCCGTCGTCTTCGACGGTGCAGTCGAGCACGCGGGCGCCGGCTGCCGAGAGCGCCTGGCGGATGGCGGCGACGCGATCCGGCTCCGCGAGGCAGAACAGGCAGCCGCCGCCGCCCGCGCCGCAGACCTTGCCGCCGTAGGCGCCCGCCCCACGCGCCGCCCCGAGCATGCGGTCGATGTCCGGCGTCGTCACGCCTGGCGCCAGTTTCTTGCGGTTGTCCCATTCGGCGGCAACCTGCCGGCCGACCTCGGGCCAGTCCTTCCGCTCGAGCGCGCCGCGCATGTCCTTCGCGATTTCGCTGATGCGCGCGAAGCTGGCCCGCACCTGCGCGTCGCCGTCGATGTGACGCTTCGTCACTTCCCAGTTGTTGATCCCGGAATTCCGCGAAGCGCCCGTGTACGCGACCACGACTCGCTCGCCGAGCTCGCGGGCGGTGACAGGCAGCGGCACGCGGCGCACGTGAACGACCCCGAGCTCCACGGCGTTGACGCCACCGTGCAGCGCCGGGCGGAAGTCCTGCGCGCCGGTGGGGACGCTGATCGCCTGCGCCTCGACGTTCATCGCGAGATCCATCAGCTCGTCGTCCGAGTACGGCGCACCCGTCCATGCCCGCAGCGCGCCGCACACGGCGATGTTCATGGCCGAGGACCCGGCGATGCCGGCGCCGACCGGCGATTCGGAGTGCGTCCTGAGCTCGAGGCCTTCGGCCTGGAAGTGATGGAGCAGCCGGGCGAGCAGCGTGAGCTCGGGATTGTCGCGCAGCTCGCTCCAGTGATCCACGTCCACGCGGGCGCCTGTATCCTCGGAGAACACGACGACCCGTGTGTCGTCCCGCGGACGGATGGAGCAGTGCGCCCGCAGGCTGATGGCGGCGTTCAGCGTCTGCGCGCCGTCGTGAAAGAGGTAAAGCGGCCAGATGTCGAGCGTGCCGCCGGCGAGGTCGATGCGCGTAGGCGCGGAAGCGTCGATGTGCACAGCAGGCAATTATAATCAGTCGTTCATGTCGCTTCGTGACGTCCGCCGCCATGCCGGTCAGCTCGCGATGGCCGGCTTTGCCGGGCACACCATTCCGCAGGATCTCCGGCTGCTCGCGCGCGAGTTCGACCTCGGAGGGATCGTGCTGTTCGGCCGCAACGTCGACAGTCCCGAGCAGGTTGCCGATCTCGCGCGCGAGGCGCAGGCGCTCGCCGGCGAAATCCCGCTCTGGGTGAGCGTCGATCAGGAAGGCGGGCGCGTCGCGCGGTTGAAGTCGCCGTTCACCGTCTGGCCACCGATGATCACGCTCGGGCGCAGCGGCGACGAAGCGCTGACGAGGCGATTCGCGCGGGCGCTCGCCGAGGAGCTCGCGGCGGTCGGCATCAATCTCGACTTCACCCCCGTTCTCGATATCCTCACGAATCCGAAGAACCCGGTGATTGGCGATCGCGCGCTGGCAGAGCGTGCTGACGACGTCGCGAGACTTGGCCGGGCGATCATCGAGACGCTCCAGGCAGCAGGCATCGCCGCGTGCGGGAAACACTTCCCAGGCCACGGCGACACGGCCGTCGATTCACATCACGATCTGCCCGTCGTCGAGCATCCGCCGGATCGGCTCGAGGCGGTGGAGCTGGTCCCGTTCCGTGAAGCGATTGCCGCGGGCGTCGCGTCGATCATGACGGGGCATCTGCTGATCCCGGCGCTCGACGAGGACGTTCCCGGAACCTTGTCGCCGAGCATCGTCGGTGGACTGCTGAAGGAGCGGCTCGGGTTCGAGGGCGTCGTGTTCACCGACGATGTGGAGATGAAGGCGATCAGCGCGCGATACGGCGTGCCGGAGGCGACGGTGAAGGCGATTGCCGCAGGCTGCGACGCGGTGCTGATGTGCGGCACCTTGCAGGAGCCGCAGGTGGCGGCGCTCGAGGCCGTCATTCACGCGGTGGAGGACGGCACGCTGCCGGTCGCGCGCGTCGAGGACGCCCTGAAGCGTCAGCGCCGGGTGAAGGCGCGGTTCCTCGGCGGCCGCCGCGCGGAACCGCTTCGCGGCGCCGCGCTGCGCGCTCTGCTCGGCCGCGACGAACATCAAGCCGTGGCGGAGGAAATGGCGAGGTTCGCCTCGTGAGGAAGCCGCGCGCACTCGCTTCCGGCGACCGCATCGGCATCATCGCGCCAGCCAGCCCGTTCTCACGCGACGAATTCGACGCCGGCGTCGAGGAACTGCGCAGGCTTGGGTTCGAGCCGGTCTTCGACGAGTCGGTCTTCGAGCGGAGGGGATATCTCGCGGGCACGCCGGCAACGCGAGCGGCTGCGCTGCAGCGCGCGTGGGGTGATCCGACGATTGCTGCCGTGGTCGCGGCGCGTGGCGGATACGGCAGCGCGCAGTTGTTGCCGCTGCTCAATCGCGAGCCGCTCCCCGGAACCGCCAAGGCGTTCGTCGGCTACAGCGACAACACGGCGCTGCTGTCGTGGCTCACGATTGGACGCGGCATCGTCACGTTTCACGGGCCGATGGTCGAAGGACGGTTTGCGAAAGGCGAGGCGGGCTACGATCGCGACAGTTTCATGCGCTGCCTCTGCCGCCGCGCGCCGGCTGGAGAGTTCGCCCCGCCGCAGCTCGACGTGCTGCGCGAAGGGGAAGCGAGCGGCGTCCTCCTCGGCGGAACGATCACTCAGCTCGCCGCGTCGCTTGGCACTCCTTACGCATTCGATCCGCCGGACGGCAGCGTCCTGTTCCTGGAGGACGTCAGCGAGCGCCCGTACCGTGTGGACCGGTTGCTGACCCAGCTCATTCAGGCCGGCATCTTCAAGCACACGGCCGCGGTCGTATTCGGCGAGATGCGCGATTGCGATGAGCCGGACCGCGGCTTCACGGCGCGCGCGACCATCGCCGACGTCCTCAGCGATTTCTCGCGGCCCGTGCTGTATGGCTTCCCGTCGGGTCATACGACGGGGCCGACCTACACGCTCCCGTTCGGCGTGCGCGCACGCGTAGTGGCAGGACCGCAGCCGAAGCTGGCGATCGAGGAGGCAGCAGTCGTGTAGGGGCCGACCTTGGTCGGCCCAGGGCGGAGCAAGCTCCGCCCCTACGCGGGGTGCAGGAGTCCCCGCCATTCAAAAGATGACACGAATCCACTTGATCGGGATATGCGGGACCGCGATGGGCACGTTGGCCGCGATGCTCAAGGCGCGAGGCCACGACGTGCGCGGATCCGATCAGAACGTGTATCCGCCGATGAGCGACTTCCTCGTCGAGCAGGGCATCACACTGCTGGAAGGATACCGGCCCGAGCACATCACCGCCGATCTCGATCTCGTCGTCATCGGCAACGCGATTTCACGCGGCAACCCCGAGCTCGAGGAAGTGCTCGACCGGAAGATTCGCTACTGCTCGCTGCCGGAGGCGATTCGCGATCATTTTCTCTGGGGCGCTCGTTCCATCGTCGTCGCCGGCACGCACGGCAAGACGACGACGACGTCGCTCATCGGATGGTTGCTGACGCACGGCGGCGCGGATCCGAGCGTCCTGGTCGGCGGTATCGTCGAGAACTTCGAAGGCAGCTATCGCCTTGGCGGCGGCCGCGAGTTCGTCATCGAGGGCGACGAGTACGACAGCGCCTTCTTCGACAAGACGGCCAAGTTCCTGAAGTACCTGCCGGACATCGCCATCGTCAACAACGTCGAGTTCGATCACGCCGACATCTACGAGAACCTGGACGCCATCCGCGTGGCGTTCAGACGCTTCGTGAATCTGGTCCCGCGGCGTGGGTTGCTGCTGCTCGGAGCAGACGACGACGAAGCGGCGGCGCTGCGGACGCTCGCGCATTGCCGGGTGGAGACGTTCGGCCTGTCCGATGGCGCCGATTGGCAGGCGCACGACCTGCAGACGGCCGCGACGACGACCACGTTCAGCGTGCGGCGCGCGCGCCAGCCGATTGGGACGTTCGAAGTGCCGCTGCTCGGCGCCTACAACGTCCGCAACGCGCTCGCGGCGATCGCCGTCGGCGCCGCTGTCGGCCTCAACACCGATACCATGGCGGCCGGGCTCCGCGCGTTCAAGGGCGTCCGCCGGCGCATGCAACTGCGTGGCACCGCTGGCGGCGTGTCGGTCTACGACGACTTCGCGCATCACCCGACGGCGATCGCGGAGACGCTTGCCGGTGTGCGCTCGGCGTACCCCGATCGCCGCATCTGGGCGATCTTCGAGCCGAGATCGGCGACGTCGTGCCGGCGCGTGTTTCAAGCCGATTTCGTGCGTGCGCTGAGGGGCGCCGATCGCGTGATCCTGCCGGCGGTGTTCCGCTCGACGCTTCCGGAGGAGCTGCGCCTATCCGCCGAGCGGGTGATCGAGGACCTGCGTGAATCCGGCGTGAACGCGCGCTACATTCCCGCCACCGAAGACATCGTCCGGACCGTGGCCAAGGAAGGACGCGACGGAGACCTGGTAATCGTCATGTCGAACGGTGGCTTCGACAACATTCATCAACGTCTCCTCGACGCGCTCGCCGCGCGTTGAGGCAGCTATGCGGATCGTATTCGCCGGCGACAGCGCGTTGCTCGTGGAGCTTCCGCCGGCGATCGATCCGGCGACGAGCGCCCGCGTCGTCGCGCTCGCGCACGAGCTGCAGTCGCGCCACGGCGCGATCATCCGCGACGCGGTCGTTGGTTATTGCACGCTGACCGTCTATTTCGATCCGCTCGAGGTTGACGCCGCCTGGCTCGAGTCGATCATCCGGAGCACCGCGGAGGAGATTGGCGAGACGCCCGAGAGCGACGGCGCGCTCCTCGACGTGCCGGTGTGCTACGGCGGCGATCTGGGTCCCGACCTGGCGATGGTTGCGGAACAGGCCCAGTGTTCCGAGCTGGAGGTCGTTGCGCTGCACAGCAGCACGATCTACCGCGTGTACGTCGTCGGTTTCATTCCCGGGTTTCCCTACATGGCACGGGTGGATCCGCGATTGGCGCTCCCACGGCGGCCGTCGCCGCGGCCGAAAGTGCCGGCAGGTTCTGTCGCGATAGCCGCCGGGCAGACGGGAATCTATCCGGCGGAGACCCCCGGCGGCTGGCATCTCATCGGCAGAACTCCCGTGAAGCCCTACGATCCCGCGCGCGAGGAGCCGTTCCTGCTGCGCGCGGGTGACCGCGTCCGGTTCTATCCCATCGATCGCGACGCATTCGACCAGTGGCCGCGCTGACCGTCATACGACCCGGCATGCTCACGACCGTGCAGGACCTCGGCCGATGGGGTCAGCAGCATCAGGGTGTGCCGGTCGCCGGGCCGATGGATCCGTATTCGCACCGGCTGGCCAATCGGCTAGTGGGCAACCGGGAAGATGCGGCAGCGCTGGAAGTGACGCTGCTCGGCCCCGAGTTGCAGGCGGCCGGCGATGTCGTCTGTGCGGTTGCGGGCGCGCAGTTCGAACTGCAGGTGAACGGGACTGCGGTCGGGATGCACATGCCGTTCACCGTCCCATCCGGCGGCCGGCTCAAGTTCGGCAATCGGCTTGCAGGAGCCCGGGCAACGCTGGCGTTGCGTGGAGGCGTCGACGTGCCTGCCGTTTTCGGCAGCCGCGCGACGAGCATCATCAGCCGTATGGGCGCGTTCGGAGGCAGGCCGCTGGTGGCAGGTGACGTTCTTCCAATCGGGTTCGCGCCGTTACAGGCCGGTGCAGGGGGCACGCCGCTGAGACTCCCGGCCGGGGGCACGCGCGTTCGCGTCATCCTCGGCCCGCACGACGCGATGTTCACGGGCGAGGCCCTCCAGACGTTTCTGAACAGCCGGTACGTCGTGACGCCGCACTCGAATCGAATGGGTTACCGCCTCGAAGGGACGCCGCTGACGCATGCCGGCAGCGCGGACATCCTCTCCGACGCGACGCCCATCGGCTCTCTGCAGGTGCCGGCGTCGGGCCAGCCGATCCTGCTGATGGCCGACCGCCAGACGACGGGTGGGTATCCGAAGATTGCGACGGTGATCACGGCGGACCTGCCGCTGGCGGGGCAACTGACGCCCGGTGATTGGATCGAGTTCGCCGCTGTCAGCCGCCGCGATACCATCGACGCCCTCCGTCAGCAGGAGCGGCGCCTGACCGGCTCACGCCCATGAACGCATTCGCGGGCGAGGCATTCACGATTCGGGAAAACGTTCCCCTCTCGAGTTTCTGCACGATGGGAGTCGGCGGCCCTGCCAGGTATTTTGCGGTCGCGAGTTCCCTCGACGATCTCCTGTCGTCTGTCGCCCATGCGCATGAGAGAGGCCTGCCGCTGGCTGTCGTCGGTGCCGGCAGCAACATCATCTGCAGCGATGCCGGCTTCTCCGGCCTCGTCGTCAAGGTGGGCGTGAAAGGGATTGCGTTCGATCCGCAATCCGGCTCCCTGTCGGCAAAAGCCGGAGAAGAGTGGGACGACGTGGTCCGGCTGACGGTGCAGAATCACTGCGCGGGCTTCGAGTGCCTCTCGGGCATTCCCGGCACGATCGGTGCCGCGCCGATCCAGAACGTCGGCGCGTACGGGCAGGAGATTGCCGACACGCTCGTCTCGTTGACTGCCGTCGATCGTGCCACCGCCGATGTGCGGACGATGACGGCTGCAGATTGTGAGTTCGGGTATCGCACGAGCTGGATGAAGAGCGCAGGTCGCGATCGATTGATCGTCTATCAGGTGGACTTTCAGCTTCGGCCTCACGGCGCTCCGACCATGACCTACAAAGACGTCGTGGCGTTTGCCACCGACGCCGGATGGTCGAGCCCAAGCTTGCAGGACGTGCGTGACGCGGTCGTGGCCATCCGGCGGCGGAAGGGAATGGTTCTCGACGCTTCCGATCCAGACACGCGGAGTGTCGGTTCGTTCTTTCTCAACCCTGTGGTGTCGACGGGGCACGCAGCCGAAATCCAGCGTGCTGTTGCGGGCACGGCCGCCACCGTGGCGGCGTTCCCCGCTGCCGACGGAATGGTGAAGATACCGGCTGCGTGGCTGCTCGAAGCCGCGGGGATACGGCGGGGCGAGCAGTTGGGTGGAGCAGCGGTGTCGTCCAAGCAGCCGCTCGCCATTACGAATCGCGGAACGGCAACTGCCGCCGACGTGATCGCCCTGGCGGCCTCGATCAAGCGCCGGGTCTACGACGCGTTCGGTGTCCAGCTCACGCCGGAACCCAGATTCATCGGGTTCGACGACGGTTCGCCGGAAGTGGCATTTCTGAGGGGGCCTGATGGCATGTCTGCGCATTGAAGGCGGTCACCGGCTCTCGGGCCGCGTATCGGTCGAAGGGAACAAGAACTCCGCGCTGCCGCTGATGGCGGCCTGCATGTTGACCGACCACGAATGCGTCCTGTCGAACGTGCCGCAGATCCGCGACGTCGCCGTGCTCGCGGAGATCATGGTCGGCCTTGGCGCGACGGTGGACGGCGTTGGCACGCCGACGCTGCGCGTCCGGTGCAGCCGCGTGATGAGCGATCGCCCCGATGCGACGCTCGTCGGCAAGCTGCGCGGTTCCGTGCTGCTGCTCGGACCGCTCCTCGCGCGCCGCGGATCGGCGCGTCTCGCCCCCCCGGGAGGAGATTTTCCGGCGCGCCGCATGATTACCACGCACCTGCAGGCTCTGACCGAGCTCGGCGCCGTGCCGGTCGACGAGCCCGGTCACGCCCTCGACGCGCCCGATGGGCTCCAGGGCGCATCGATGTACCTCGAGGAGGCCTCCGTCACCGGCACCGAAACCGCGCTGCTCGCGGCGGCCGCCGCCAAAGGTCCCACCGAAATCCGCCACGCGGCGATGGAACCGCACGTCGTCGAGCTCTGCGAGTTCCTGCGCGCGATGGGCGTGGGAATCGAGGGGGAGGGCACGACGACGCTTCGGATCCATCCGCCGCATCGGTTCATGGGCGCGGAGCACCGTCTCCGCGGCGACTACGTCGAGGCGGGGAGCTGGGGTGTCGTCGCGGCGGTCACCGGCGGCGAGATCGAGGTCACGGGCGCGGATCCGCGCGACATGGAAGTCGTGTGTGCGCCGCTGCACAAGATGGGCCTGCGGTGCGCGTGCGACGGCGAGCGCTTCCGGGTGGAATCCGCTCCGCTCACGGCCACGCGGCGCATCACGACCGGGCTCTGGCCGGGATTCCCGAGCGACATGATCAGCCTCGTAACCGTCCTCGCCACGCAAGCCGAGGGACGCACGCTCGTGCACGACTGGCTGTACGAGCTGCGCCTTTTCGCGCTCGAGCAGCTCAGCGCGATGCGCGCGGATCTGTTCCTGTGCGATCCGCACCGCATCATCGTCAGTGGCCCGACGAAACTGCGAGGCAAGTCGCTCGACAGCCGCGATCTGCGATCGGGAATGGCGCTGATCGCCGCGGCACTCGCCGCGGAAGGGGAGAGCCGCGTCGCGCCGCTCGAGACCGTCGAGCGCGGTTACGCGTCGCTCGTTGAGCGGCTGACGAATCTGGGAGCCGTCGTCGAGCGCGAAGGCTGACCCCTACTTTCCTGTTGACGCGGCGCGTCGCGCCGCACAGAATGCCGCGCAGCCCCCGGCGGTTCCTCACTGCCTCTCTGCGCGCGGTGTTACCATGGCAAATCCCGGCAAGCTCAAACTCAACCTGCGCGACGTGGCGGGCGCCCCGATCCGTGACGAGGCCGACGTCGAACTGCGCAACATGATGCGCGGCACGTTGTCGCGCACCGTCGTCAAAGGCGGCAAATCGACGACCATCACGGACTTGCTCGTGCCGCCCGAGGGCGTGTACAGCGTGTCGGTCGCCCCGCGCGCCTACAAGACGCTCAAGCAGTTCGTGACGATCAAGCCCACCGGCGTCACGCCGCTCGACCTGACGTTCCCGATCGAGCCAGGCAGAGTCAAGGACATGAAGCCACCGGAGTACCCGGATCTGCCACAGGACGCGAGGACGTTGCTCGAGGCGAGCGACGGCGTCCTGGGCTTCGGCGGTCTCAGCGGCGAAGGCCTCTACACCGCGCTCGACGACATCCGTTGTGCCGGCCTGCTGAACATCATCGCGAAGACCCGCGTCACGATCTTCCCGATCGCGAAAAGCGTGCTGTCGTTCCTCACGAAGCTGACCGAGTTGCGCGGCGACCGCTTCTTCGCCGTCGTGCCGAAGGCGCTGCGTGAGGAGACCAAGAACGCCATCAGCGCCGGTCTGTTCGTCGAGGTGAACGGCTCCCTCCACCACCCGCCGGAAGGCTTCAGTCCCGCCGGCAGCTTCAAGACGACCGATCCGTTCGGCAACCTCCAGTTGACGTTCTTCGCGAAGGGCGAAGTCGAGTGGTGCGCCGACATCGACATCGACGATGCCGCCGGGTTCGCGCACGTCGGCCAGGTCATCCGGAACACGCTGACGCGGCAGCCGACGCACCCGTACGACATTCACGAGATCCTGCTGTATCACCAGCATCTCGACCCTGGATATACCCTCGTTGTCTGAGTACCCCCGGTCAGTTGTCAAGGAGGTTTGTCGTGCCGAAACGGTCACTGATCCTCGCCGGCGGCGGCCTGAAGGTCGGCTTCCAGGCCGGCGTTCTGCAGGTATGGCTCGATGAAGCCGGGCTCACGTTCGATCACGCCGACGGCGCGAGCGGCGGCTGCTTCAACTTGACGATGTACTGCCAGGGAATGACCGGCCGGCAGATGGCCGACAACTGGCGCAACCTCGATCCGTTTCTTCCCGTCGAGATCAATCTGGAGCACATCTGGCGTTTCTTCAACGCCCGTTCGCTCTTCAAGATGGACAGGTTCCGCCAGCGCGTGCTCCCGTTCTGGCAGATCGACTGGAACAAGGTCCGCAACGGCCGGCTCGGCACGTTCACGCTGTTCAACTTCTCGAAGAAGCGCCTCGAGGTCGTCACCAACGACCAGATGACCGAGGATCACCTGATCGCGTCGGTGTCGCTGCCGATGTGGTTCCCGCCCGTGACGATCGGCGGCGACACCTACATCGACGCCGTTTACATCTCCGACGCGAACGTCGAAGAAGCGATTCGCCGCGGCGCCGACGAGATCTGGGCGATCTGGACGGTGAGCACCCGTGACGAGTGGCGCGACGGCTTCGTCGCCCAGTACTTCCACATCATCGAGACGACCGCGGACACGAACTTCTTCTCCATCTGGCGTCGCATCGAAGAGAACAACCGCCAGATTCAGATGGGACAGCCCGGCGAGTTCGGACGGCCGATCCAGCTTCGTCTCCTTCAGGCCGAGGTGCCGGTCCACTACCTGCTGAACTTCTCACGCGACCGGATGGCGGAA
>JBMDXB010000149.1:0-44413 GCA_048594885.1 Vicinamibacterales bacterium | reverse complement strand
CTGAGGACCGTGACCAGGGACATGTGACCAGGGACCCGTGACCAGGGACCCGTGACCAGGGACCCGTGACCAGGGACCCGTGACCAGGGACCCGTGACCAGGGACCCGTGACCAGGGACCCATGACCAGGGACTGGGGACCAGGGACCTAGAAACGAATCCGTGCGCCGGCGCCGATGAAGAAGCCGCCGAGCGTCAGCTTGTCGGACGCCCCTTCGAGCTCGGCGGTTGCGCGCGAGAAGCGCATCGCCCCGCCGACGCCGAGGCGCTTGGTGAGCAGGTACGTCACGTCGACGCCGAAATTGACGCCCACCGCCGTCTCGTCCTGCTTCGAGATCGTCGTGGAGGCGAACGTCGGTCCCGGCTCGGCAACCGTCGCGCCCGTCGGCAGATCCTGGCTCACGTTGAAGAAGGTCGGACCGAAGGAGAACGCCACGTCGATCTTGTCGGTCACCGGCATCATCCACGTCCCGTCGAGGTGAATGGCTGTCTGACTGTGCTCTGCGCCGGCCACCGTGGCGGTGACGTCGCGCTGCCGGTCGAAGACTAGGGGATCGGGAATGGTGCCTTTGAACGTGACGTCTCCGTCGCCGGAGAGGCGGGAAATACCCAGGCCGATCGCGAGGTTCTTCCAGACTCTCACACCGCCGCTCACGTCGAAGACTCCGTCAGCGTCGACCGTCTGGGTCGTCGTCACGCGCGCCTCTTCCCTGTACAGCGGGAAACTGAAGGCGGTGCCGAGGTCTTTGCTGGAACCGTTCAGGAAGCCCACGTTCACGCTCGCGAAACCCTTGTCGGTCCACGTCGTCTGCATCTGCGCAGACGCAGGAGCTGCGGCGGCGCAACACATGAGGCACAAAGCGGGTATCTTCATCATCGTCCAATTCAAAACGGTTCTCCTGTCAGGTTGTAGCCCGGGACGCTCCGGCGGATCGTACCGCAAAGAATCGAATAGTAGCACGCGCCAAATGGGCGTGACACGCTGCGGGTCGTGTAATACTATTTCCGCTGCGAACGCCCTTCCCAGCAATCCAACACACACGCTCAGCGAGGTAGTTTGATGTATTGCAAGAAGTTTCTGGCGTGCGGAGCGGCCGCGTTGATGGCCACCGCCCTCGCCTGTTCGAAGAAGCCCGCCTCGCCGGTGACGCCGACCGCGGCGCAACCGGACGCCACCGACGCTGCTCCTGACGGATCGACGCTGAAAGTCTCGGCGCCGACGCCTCAGTCGCCGGTCGGCGGCGGAGTCGTCGATACGGTTGTGCTCGTCGCCACTGCGGCGACGGCAGAGTTCACGCAGACGCCGTCGCTGTCGTACGCGTTCGAGATCAGGAGCGCCGACGGCTCCAACGCCATCTGCAACACAACCGTGGCTGGTTCTGGATCGACGGTCTCGTGGACGCCCAGCTGCTCGCTCGAGTTCGACACGCCGTACACCTGGCGCGTGCGCGCGACCTATCAAGGCTCGCACGGGCCCTGGTCCTCGAGCGCGTCGTTCCGCACGGCGGCCGGCAGCTACATCCGCGACCAGGAGATCCGTGACGTACTCACCGACGGTAAGACCGTTGGCGTCAAGGTCGGGAGTGTGGACTTCATCCCGGGTGTGGGCGTTCGACTGAACGACAACACATCGTACATTGCCTACCAGCTCCCGCGGGCGCTGCAGGAGGGCGAGTTCTCGTTCCTGGCCACCAACGTCGACGAGGGCAACACGGGCGACAAGTCGAAGGTAATGGCCATGGCCGAAGGCTGCCACGTGGACGTCACGGACAACGACTACCGCATGACGCTGGAAGTCCGCGGCAACCAGTACGTGTCGCCCGGCATGATCTCCTTCCGCATCATCACCGGCATCACGGACAACCATCGCGACACGTCGCGAACCGCGATGTCGTGGACGCGTGCCGCCACCTACTTCTTCAAGATGTGGTGGCGGACCGGCCGCGGCGGCTATGAGATCCGCGAGAATGGCCCGACCGGCCGGGTCATCGACGCAAAAGACACCGGCACGGACGGACGTCCGTACCGCCCGGATCCGCACTGCATCTATCTGGGCTCCGGCCCGGCACGCGGCGGCATTCAGGACCAGACACACGCGGGCATGACGGCGAAGCACATGTGGCTTTCGGGCGCGCCGCGCCCGAACTTCCCGACCGTCCAGTAAGCAACGCGACGGGTGGAACGCTCGACGTTCCACCCGTCGTTTTCCGCCCTGCAGTCCGCGCTCGATCCTCGGGAGATCCTCTTGGGCTGCTATAATCAGTAACTTCATGGCGGTCAAGACCTTCCGGCTGAAGTACCTCTCGAAGGCTGCGGCCGGAGTGCCGCGCGACCTCGTCAATACGTTCGTCAGCGCCAACGTCCATCCCATCCGGCCAACGGTCCTCATCTACAACTGCACCTGGGTGTGCGACGCCAAGTGCGAGATGTGCAGCAACTGGAAATTCGGCGACCGCAAGTCCGACATGACGCTCGCGCAGCTCGAGCCGGTGCTCGCTTCACCGTTCTGGGGTGCGGTCGAAAACCTGAACATCTCGGGCGGCGAGCCGACGACGCGCCTCGATCTGCCGCAAATGGTGGAGCTGTTTCACAAGCATCTGCCGCGGCTCCGCAAGATCGGCATCAACACGACGGGGCTGACGCCCGCGCGCGCCATCCCGATGCTGACGAAGATCGTCGAGTTCTGCGCGGCCAACGGGATCCTGATTAGCATCCGCGTGTCGCTCGACGGCATCGGCGACATCCACAACCAGGTCCGGCATGTGAAGAACGGGTTCGACAAGGCCTGCAAGACGATCGAAGCGATGCAGGCGCTGTCGAAGAAGCACGACAACTTCCAGTTCGGCCTTGCTGCGACAATCTTCGCGACCAACATGCCGGACGCGGAAAACATCCTCGCCTGGGCGCGCACGAAGGACCTCGACGTCGTCTTCAACATGCTGCGGTTCACCGACGCGATGCTCCACAACAAGGAGCTCGAGCAGACGATCGGCTTCCGCGAGAAGGAAGAGGCGTTCATGCGGAAGTTCTTCCTCGACCGCGTCAAGGAGGAATCGGTCCTGAGCGGCCAGGCATTCATGTATCTGCACTACGCGGACATGATCGCCAACGGCTACCATCGGACGATGCCGTGTCCGTTCCAGAGCCAGGGCCTCTTGCTCAATCCGAACGGCGACCTGCACTACTGTGAGAACTCCCAGAAGCTCGGGAACGTTCTCGACGAATCCGCCGAATCGCTCTACTACAAAGCGGAGAGCCTGGAGCACCGCGAGCATTTGAAGAACACGGTGTGCCCCACCTGCCTGAGTCCTTGCCAGGTGAACGTCGGCGCCATGAAGCAGTTCATCCCATACGCGAAGTTCCTGAAGCGCGCGTACCAGGTGAAGCGCGCGCCGGAGCGGCACCTCGAGACGCTGCCGGCTGCTGAACAGGTTCGATGAAGCACGGCGGGGTCGTCCGCCTGCTGATTGCCGTCCTCCTGACGGCCTACGTCCTGTGGGCCGCAAATCCCTCGCAAGTGTTCCGGGCCGCGGCGTCTGCCGACTGGCGTTGGGTCGCCGTCGCCGTAGGCCTGGTACTCGTCGATCGCTCGTTGATGGCGTATCGATGGATGGTCCTGCTGTGCGCGCTCGCACCGGGCACCCGGCCTCCGTTTCGCGCCGTCCTGCGCATCTTCTTCGTCAGCACGTTCGTCGGTTCGTTCCTGCCGAGCATGGCGGGCGACGTCTATCGCGCCTACAGCCTGTCGCGACTGCACGTCAGCGGCGTCGAGGCGGCGGCGTCGGTGATCATGGACCGCGCGCTCGGCGTCCTGTCAATGGTTCTCGTGGCGGTCGTCGCGCTGGCCTTCGCACGTGACCTGGTCGCCATGCCCGGCGTGCTTACGACAGTGATCATCGCGAGCGTTGGGTGCGCCGTTGCGGCAGCGGGCCTGTACAGCGAGCGCATCGCGGCCGTGGCGTTGGCGATTGCCGCGCGGCTACCGGGTCGCAAAGCCCGATCGACGGCGAGCGGGCTCGTCGACGCCGTACGCCGCTACACGCGACATCACGCCGAGTTGACGAACGTTCTCGTCTCATCGATCGGCGTCCAGATCCTCCGCGTCGTCCAGGCGTATTGCCTCGGGCTCGCCATCGGGATCACCGCGCCGGTCTGGGCCTACTTCGTGTTCATCCCGCTCATCGTCATCGTCATGCAGCTGCCGATCACGCCGAGCGGCCTCGGCACGAGCCAGTTGATGTTCGACCTGTTCTTCCGCCAGGTCGGCGTGGCCTCGGCGAGCGCGGTGGCGCTGTCGATTCTGTTCGTCGCGCTGGGCGTCGTGGGTAACCTGCCGGGTGCGCTGCTCTACATGACCGGGGTGGGACGGCCCGACAAGGCCGCCGCGTCATGATCGGCGGACTGCTGTATCTGGTGATGGCGGCCGCGTCCTGCTCGATCGGCCTGCCGCTGGGATTCGCGCTGTTCGGGTGCAGGCACGCGGCCGGTTGGATTGCAGGGGCCCTTCTCGGCTACGCCGTCGTGGCACTGCTCTTCTGGACCGTCATCCAGGCGGGCTGGGACCAGAAAGCGGTCCACCTCGCCGTGCTCGCACTGGCTTCGCTCGTGACGTGGCGAGGCTTTCAGCGCACGGACCCATGGATCGCGCTGCCGGAATGGAGCCGCCGCGACACGGCGGCGCTGCTGCTGGTCCTCTTGCTGGTGCCGCTGCTGCAGTGGCGGCCCTTTTCGCGCATCGGCGCCATCGACGAAACCGGGGCACAACGCTACCGCGCGTACTTCACCGCTGACTTCCTGTGGCACGTCGCGCTGACGGCCGAATTGACGAAGGGCGCCTCTCCGCCGCGCAATCCATACCTCTCGCGACGCCCTCTGCACTACTACTGGGCGTACTTCGTGCCGCCGGCAGTCATCGCGCGGCACTTCCCTGTTGCCGCCGACATCAAGACATACCTCCTCGCAAACGCGTTCCTGGCGGGCCTGCTGTTCGTTTCGGCCATCTATCTCTTCGCGTGGTGCGCGGTACCGCGCGCTGGCCCGGTGGCGATGGCCGTCGCCTGCGTGGTCCTCGCGGCGAGCGCGGAAGGGGCGTATGCGCTGTGGGACCTGTGGTCGCGCGGCCGGCCGCTCGCCGCCGTCCGCGATCTCAACATCGACGCCATCACCTCCTGGTGGTTCCAGACACTGACGATCGACAGCCTGCCGCGATCGCTGTGGTACACGCCGCAGCATGCCATGTCGTGCGCGCTATCGCTCGTGGCGTTGCTGCTGCCAGTGCGCTCCGGCTCCGAGGTCCGCGTTGAGGCCGCGCTGGTCGCGGGAATCTCACTCGGACTGGCCGTGATCTTCAGTCCGTTTCTCGGTGGGGTGTTTTCGCTCATCTACGGGATCGCCTCCCTGTGGCGGGCGGTGAACACGCGCAGTATCGCGGCACTGCTTCGCGCCGCGGTCGCGGCCGTTCCGGTCGGCGCTGCGCTGGCCTGGTGCGTGATGGCTGGTACATTCGAGGGGGCGGGAGGCGCAGTCGCTTTCGGTCTCTCGCGCGTTGCGGTCAACGCGCCCTTTGCGCTGGTCGGGCTCGCTCTAGGTCCCGTGCTGGCCGTTGCGCTGCTCGCAGTGATTCTGCGCCCCTGGCGCGAGTGGCCGATCGCGACGGCATTGATCGCCGTCGTCTGCGGTCTTGCGCTGCTCTACTTCGTCACGCTCACGCTGGAACCTATCTGGATCGGCTGGCGCGCAGGGCAAATCATCCTCGTCACGATTCCTGCACTGGTCGCCGCGTCGTTCGCGCACCTGCAGGATGCGGGACGACGTGGCGTGGTCATCGCGATCGCCGTCATCGTGCTGGCCGTGGGACTGCCGACGACGGCGATCGATGCGTTCAACGCGCAGGACATCGGCAATACGCGCGAGGCTGCCGGATTCCGATGGACGGTCGTCGTCGGTCCCGACACGCTGGCGGCAGCAAGATGGATCCGCGGCGCGACACCTGAAGACGCCGTGGTCCAGATGTCGATCGGGCCGCGGCGTCGTGAGACATGGACGCTCATCCCGACCTTTGCCGAGCGCCGGATGGCGGCAGGACGGCCAATCTCGCTGATGCACAGCCGCGAATACGACGACCTGTCTGACCAGGTCGACGCGATGTACCGCACGACCGATCCCGCTGAAGCGGCGCAACTCGCCCGGCGTCTGCGCATCGATTTCATCTTCGTTGACGACGTGGAGCGGAGTGCGTTCGGCGAGCCGGCGATCGCCAAGTTCGAGGGCTCGCCGTACTTCTCGCGCGTCTTCTCCTCGGGCCCGGCCGCCGTGTATTCCGTGCGGTAAAATATCCGGTTCATGCCTTCAGTCACCATCGTAGGTGCAGGGGTCGCCGGTCTCACCATCGGCTATCAACTCTCGCGCCGCGGCTACGCCGTCACGGTCGTCGAGCGCAATGACGTCGTTGGCGGACTCGGACGGACCTTTCACTACGGGGACTTTCACTTCGACGTCGGGCCGCATCGGTTTCACACCGAGAACCCGCGCGTCGCGTCGTTCATCCGCGAGATCCTCCTCGAGGAGGCCATCGAGATCCCGCGGAAGAGCGGCGCCCGCATGTTCGGCAAGTACCACGACTGGCCGCTGCGGCCCAGCATCCTCGCGGCCATGCCCGTCAAGTTGATGGTGAGCGGCGCCAAGGACCTCGTCTTCAAGGAGCACCTGCCGGGAGAGTCGTTCGAAGCGGACGTCGTCAACAAGTACGGCCGGACGCTCTACGAGATCTTCTTCGAGCCATACACGAAGAAGTTCCTGTTCTACTCCCCCGCCGATCTCCATCGCGACTGGGCGCGCGCCGGCGTGAACCGCGCCGTCATCGACAAGCGTGCGCAGGCAGATTCGCTCTGGAATCTGCTGAAGACGACGCTGATGCCGAAGCCGGTCGAGACGATGTTTCTGTATCCGCCGACGGGCGTCGGGCGGTTCTCCGACAAGCTCGCAGCGCAGATTCGCGAAGCGGGCGGCCGCATCATCCTCGGCCGCGCCGTGTCCTCCGTCGAGACCTCCGGACGCCGCGTGTCTGCCGTGACAGCGGGTGACGAACGCATCGCGACCGACAATCTCGTGTGGACGGGCCCGCTGACCACGCTCAACGCACTGCTCGGACTCCAGGACATCGACCTCGAGTATCTCGCGACGATCTTCTACAACTTCGAGATCGGCAAGCCGCCGCGGCTCGATTACCAGTGGACGTATTTCGGCGGCGACGAGATCTTCTCGCGCGTCACTGCGCCGGAAGCGTTCCTTCCGTCGACGGTACCGCCGGGCAAGAGCGGTCTGTGCGTGGAGGTTACCTGCCGACACGGCGATGAGCGCTGGCAGGATCCCGACACGCTGATTCGGCCGGTCGTCGACGACCTGGTGCGCACGCGCATGGTCGGTGCCGCGACGGACGTCGAGCGGGTACACGTCGAACGCGTGCCTTTCACCTATCCGATCTACAAGCTGAATTACATGCAGGAGCTGACGCGGAACTTGCGGGAGCTGGGACGATACTCGAACCTGCTCCTCGCGGGCCGCTGCGGCCGCTTCTGGTACAACAATATGGACCATTCGATCGGCCAGGGGCTGACGATGGCCGACAAGATCGTTCGCGGCGAAGTGCTCGCCGAGATCGACAGCGCCGACCGCGAGTTCTGGGCAACCGAGGACGACGGCAACGTGCCGGTTCGGGAAGAGGAGATCGCCGAGCCGCTCGAAGAGCCGACGAAACCGTGATGACGCGACCGTTCTCTGCAAGCCTGATCGCGTCGGTTCTCTGGCTCGCCGCGTGCGGCGGCTCTCCGACGCAGCCGCCGCCGGTGGTCCCGCCGCCGGTCGTCGAGCCCCCAGTCGTCGAGCCGCCTGCTCCGCCGCCGCCACCACCCGCGCCTGCGGCGCCGTCGCTCGGCGTCACGAAGATCCTGGCGTTCGGCGACAGCATGACGGAGGGCGTGGACTCGGCGCCGCTGGCTTACACCTTCGCGCTGGATTGGCGGTTGCCACTCGACGCCGGTCGCGCGCCATCGTATCCCTTCAAGCTGAAGACACTCATCGACGCGCGATACACGGGCCAGTCCGTCTCGGTCTACAACGGCGGCTTCGCAGGCCGCCAGGCGCGTGAGGATGAAGGACGGTTCTCACAGGCCATGTCCGAGGGGAAACCGGATCTCATCCTGCTGATGGAAGGGGCGAACGATCTCAATGCCGAACTCGGCCCGACCGAAACAGTGGATTCACGAGTGAACGCCGTCGTGAATTCGCTGGAAAACATGTTTCGCGAGGCTGAGCGGCGCGGGATCCCCGTCCTCGTCGCCACGCTCCCACCCCAACGGCCCGGTGGTCCGAAAGCGTGGGGCGTCGAGCTGCTGCCAGAATTCAACGACGAAGTGGCGAGAATGGCCATGAAGAAGGGGATCCCGATGGTGGACGTCGCGCAACTGCCGCTGTCGTTCATCGGCCAGGACGGCCTGCACCCCACCGACGCCGGCTATCAGCGCATCGCCGAGATGTGGCTCGACGCGATCAAGAGCC
Organism: Vicinamibacterales bacterium; assembly: GCA_048594885.1. Taxonomy (GTDB): domain Bacteria; phylum Acidobacteriota; class Vicinamibacteria; order Vicinamibacterales; family 2-12-FULL-66-21; genus JBMDXB01. Next base: position 35,858 of record JBMDXB010000149.1, on the reverse strand, counting down.
GCTACGAGAAGCAGTGATATCCTTTCGGGCTCCGCATGAGCTCGCGATTGCTCCTCGCCACGCTGGCACTGACCACGACGCTCGTCGCGGCATGCGGTGGCTCGCCGCCGGGACAAGGGCCGACGCCGGTGCCGGACGCGCCGCAGATCACGTGTCCGGACTCAATCGTTCGCGAAGGCCTGACCGTCACCGCGGAGGACGTGACCTACGCCGATCCGGACACGACCGATGGATCGTTACCCGTGACCGTTTCGTGCATGCCGGCGTCAGGCACACAGTTCCCACTCGGCGACACTCCAGTGACCTGCACGGCGACCGATGCGCTCGCGCGGCAGGCAAGCTGCTCGTTTCTCGTCAGGCTTCGGCACCGCCAGTTCGCGCTGACCCGCTACCTCGCGTTCGGCGACAGCCTCACGGAAGGCGAGAACGGCCTGCCGATCAACGGGATCATCCCCTTCATCGATACCCCCAGTGCCTATCCGACGGTCCTTCAACAGTTCTTCGCGGAACGCGTCCCGGCGCAGCAGGTCATCGTGGTGAATGGCGGCCGCAGCGGCGAACGAGTCACCGAGAGCGAAGACCGGCTCAAATCGGAGATCTCGCGCACCGGCGCCCAGGTCCTGCTGCTCCTCGAGGGCATCAATGACTTGAATGCCGGCCGCAGTCCGCGGACCGTCGTCGAAGCGCTCAGCGATCACATCGCCAAGGCGAAGGAGCGGGGCGTGCAGTACATCCTGGTCAGCACGCTGCTCCCCGTGGCGCCGGAGAACTGCGGCGCGCCGCCGCCGCGCTGCCGCGGGCTCGACACGACGAACGCGATCATCTCGACGACGAATGAGGGCATCAGGACGATGGTATCCGCCAGCGGAGCGGCGCTGGTCGATCCGTACGACGTGTTCTTCGCCAACCGCGCGACCTACGTCGATGTCGATGGCCTCCACATGCGGCCACCCGGCTATCGTGCGCTCGCGACCGCGTTCTGGGACCGCCTCGTGCAGGTGATTCCCGCCGACCAGCTATTTGGCGTGGTCCGCTGAACGTCGCGCGTGGATGATCTCCACGCCGCCGGCTCGTCGTCGCGACTCGACGGACCAGCCGCCGGCAAGCTGCAACGACACCTTCGCGCCCGGTCGGATCACGAGTATCCACGCACGCGCCGCGTCCTGGCGCTCGAGGACGTCAAGTGCCGTCTTGGGATCGAAGCGGCTGACGACCGCACCGGCGTCACCCGCTTTGCGAAACACGCCGCGATGCTCGACATCGCCAGGCAGCAGTTGCCATGCCTCGTTCCAGGCGGTGAAGCATTCGAGCTCGCGGCCGGCCGGAATGCGCGCGTGCAAACCGCCTTCGTAGTGGAACGTCGCGCCCAGGCCGGCGAGCCGCGTCAACAGCGCGGCGGCACGGAACCGATCGGGATTGTTGTCGCGCCTGCCCGGATCGAACGCCGGACCCGCGCCGATCGGCTCATCGCTGATAACCGGTTTATGCAGCCGGCGTGGCAGCTCCGCCCCGTTGGCAACTGCCGTGACGTGAGCCCACCCACCCTCGCCACTCTCCCGCGGCGAGTGCCAGGTCACGTAGTCGCCGGCGGCGAATCCTTCGTCGTTTTCGATCGAGCCTAGCGATACGGGCACGGCATCCGGGACCGCCGCCGCGAGGCCGCGCAGAAACTGCGGCCGGTGGACGTCCGGCGATTGCGTCGGATGGATCGGCTCGTTCGCGAGCTCGAGCAGCGCGTTCGGATGTCGCGCGACGAGCTCGCCCAGTGCTCTGATCTGCTCCCGTGAATCGACGTTCCCCTTCGCGGTGTTCGTCAGCCCGACCACCTCGACGTGCACGTCGTGGTCCGCCGCGAGGCGCAGCAGCTCCGGCAGCGCGCGGCGGCCGGCATCCGCAGGCAGGTCGAAGAAGCCGTCGAGCATCGCGAACACGCGGACGACGGTGAGATGTTGTGATTTCGCCCAGACGAGATACTCGCGTGCCGCAGCCTGCTGGCCGTCCGCAACGTAGTCCAGCAGCCTGAACCCGGTAATGCCGCGCCACTGGAATGTGGCGCCAGCTGCGTCGACGAATCGAGTTCCGTCGATGCGCAAGTGGGCGGCGCCGCGAGCCACCGTGGATACTCGCTCGCGACCCTGCGACCCGGCGCACGCGAGCGCAAGGGCGACGGCGACTGAAGTACTATGAAGCAACATCGACATGGACTATGCGACGCTGAAAAGCTTGTTGGCCGCGCTCGAGCGGCATGGCGTCACGTACGCGGTATTCGGCGCGGTGGAGTTGAGCCTCCACGGACTGGTGCGATTCACCGAGGATCTCGACATCTTCATCGCTCCTGACGCATCGAACGTCGAGCGCCTGAAATCCGCGCTATGCTCCGTCGTCGACGACGCTGAGATCGATCAAATCACAGCAGCGGACCTGCTAGGATCGTACCCAGCCGTGCAGTACGTCGCTCCAGATGGCGCGTTCAGAGTGGATATCCTGGCGCGCCTCGGCACTGCGTTCGCATTTGCAGACCTTCAGATCGACCGGGTGCCTTTCGACGGACTCACCGTCAGCGTCGTCTCCGTGCCAACGTTGTACCGGATGAAGAAGGACACTGTCCGTCTCAAAGATCGCGCGGATGCCGAGCTGCTGAAGCAGCGCTTCAATCTCGCCGAAGAGTGATGCCGGTCCGCAAGTTCCGGCGCGTCGAAGACATGGAAGCGCCTACGTGGCGCCGCCCAGGTGATCCTGCGCTGTATCGGACCATGAACGCGGTCTGGGATCTCGGCGCACGAATGTCACGGCGCGTGCACCCATACGGCGTTACGAAGTACTCCTCGATCGAACAGATGAGCCAGGCGCAGGAGAAGACCGCGCGAGAGCCGCGGTAACGCGTTTCATTGTGGATGATCGACGTCGATGCGGTACTTCGTCTGGACACCGCCCTTCGTATCGGCGATGTAATTGAACAGGCGGAACTCATAGGCGCAAGGCTGACTCAAGGTTACCTGCACGGCTCCACGCACGTTGTCAGGGAGCATCAGCGGCGGGCTCTCCCAAAGCTTCGCGAACCGTTTCTCGAACACGACCGCGCTGCCGCAGCGCATCTCCACCGTCAGATAATTCATGTAATAGTCGCCGACGTACTCGTAGTCGACGCTGACCGTCGTCGGTCCTGGTCGATCGAGTCTGAAGATGTGCGAGCGGTCGAGGGGCGCCGTGCAGTGCAGCCATGACGGCAGGCGCTCGACCGTGCAGAGCTCGCCCGTGAACGTCGTCCGCGCGCGGGCGAGTCGCGGAGCGAGCTGCACGTCCAGGCGCGGATTCGTCCCGACTGACGCATGGGCCATGACGGTCTCGTGATTCGGCGAGGACACGGCCACGTCGAACTCTCCCCAGACCAACCGCAGCGCGTAGCTGCCGTCCGCCGCCGTCGTCGTGGTCATCCCCTTGTTCGAGCCTGTGAGGATCTCGACGCGCGCGCCTGCGACAGGCAGTGCCCCGCCTGACGTCTTCTCCACCACAAGACCAGCCAACGTGCTGCGAATGGGCGTGAGCGCGACGTCGACTCGAACGTCCGCGTTCGGAAACATCGTCTGCTCCGATGCTTCGTAGCCAGCCTTGCTCGCACGCAACTGGACGTACTCACCGCCGATGACGCCGGCAAGGCGGAACACACCGTCCTCGCCCGTGAGCGTCGACACCGGTGCGCGGTCCTTGTAGATGAGCTCGATGCGCGCATTCGGCACCGGTGCGCCGGTGCCCGACGCCAGCAGATCCGAAACGACGCCACCAACGGTGACTGTGGGTTGACTATTTCCAGTCGGCGAAGGAGCGGAAGGCGGCTCCGAACAGGCGGCGATGGCCGCGAGCAGCAGGATCCAGACGCGAGTCTCACGATGGTGCAGTGGACTCACGACTCGAGTATACGCCTCCGCGGGAGCATCAGCGCGAGTAGAACGGGTGCAAGGAGTTGCCGGTCTCCTCGTAGTAACTCGAGCAGAGCCACCACCGTCGATCCGTGCGCGAGTACACTCCGGTGAGGTAATCGGTACCGCTCGTTGACCGGCGAGTGCTCGTGCGGTTGTCCGTCGACTCCCACCGTACCGGCACGGATATGCAGGCGTCGCCAGCCCGTCCGAGATACGGGCAGCGGCTGCCGAAGTTGAACGACACACTGGCCGAATCGACTTTAAAGGAGTGCATCGTGAAGTTCGTGTAGTGCTCGATCACCTGACTCCGCTCGATCTGGACTTCGCCGGGATCCGGACATGCGGCTTCACTGAAGTCGCGCATGATGTCATGCCAATCGTCCGTGGGCTGCGGGTCTGAGAATTCTTTGAGGAACCGCTCCGCCATGCCGCCGACTTCCTTCGCTGAATCGTGCAGCGCGATGGCGCGCGTGCCGGTCACTTCCTGGCTGAATATTCCGCCCGTACCGTAGCGCTCGATGACCTTCAGCGTCAGCGTCACCTGCGCGGGCGTGGACGCCGTCGAGGGCGCCTGCCACGTGACGCTCGCGCCAGTGCCGCTGAACGTTCCCGCCGTCGCGCTCCACTGGAACTCGAGCTGATCGACCGCCGTTTCGTCGTCGCGCACGCTCGCGGTGACCCGAATCGGCTCGCCGAGGTCCGCAAAATTCGGCGGCTCGTTCTGCTGCATCCCTTGCGCAGCGATCGACGTAATCACGGGCGGATTGTTGTTCGGCGGCACCTGGTAGCTGAACCCCGCGGGGAGCGTGCCGCTCTTGCCGGCGACCGACACGACGACGTCCGCAGTGCTCGCGCCGGGAGCCGCGGGAGTCTTCGCGGTGATCGTTGCGGCGTCCTGCACGACGATTTCGGTCGCCGCCTGTCCGCCAATCGTCACGGTCGCGCCGGCGGCGAAGCGAAGACCGCGGATCGTGACCGCCGTGCCTCCCGCGGCAGGACCGAGGTTCGGCGTGATCGACTGGACGACGGGTGGCTCGACGACAGGCCCGGGGCCGGTGGGCGGAGTGCCGCCGCACGCAGCCATCAGCGCCGCGAACAGAGCCGCCGCGAACGCGAACGCCTTCCGCTGGACCATCAGAGCCGGCCCACCTCTGTTGGCTCCTCGGCCTTCGCGCCTTGCGTGACGGCGGACGAAGGCAGCGTCTCGCGAATGTCGCGAATGACGTAAATGGGTTTGCTCTGCGATTCGTGATAAGTGCGAGCCAGCATTTCCCCCAGCAGCCCGAGCGTGAGCAGTTGCACGCCGCTGAAGCACAGGAGGATGCCGAACAGCAACAGCGGCCGATCGGCGATGCCTTCGTGCTGGAAGTACTTCACGTAGGCGAGCCAGCCGAGCACCGCGACGCCGAGCGTTCCGAGTCCGATGCCAATCAGCCCGAAAATCTGCACCGGGCGCGTCGAGTAGCTGATGAGGAACTTGACCGTGAGCAGGTCGAGCACAACGCGGATGGTGCGCGAGATGCCGTAGTTCGATCTGCCGTGCTTGCGCGGCCGATGGTTGACGACCTTCTCCTCGATGACGACGCCCTGCTCGCTGGCAATCGCCGGGAGGAACCGGTGCATCTCGCCGTACAGCTTCATCGGCTAGACGACCTCGGCGCGAAACACCTTCAACGAGCAGCCGTAGTCGTGCAGCCGTACGCCCGTGGCGAACGAGATGATCGCGTTGGCGATCATCGACGGCAGCCGGCGGGTGACGAACGGGTCCTTTCGATCCTTGCGCCAGCCCGCGACGATGTCGGGGCCCGTCTCGAGGACACGGATCATCTCCGGAATGTCGCGTGGATCGTTCTGCAGATCGCCGTCGAGCGTGACGACGTAGCGGCCGAGCGCGCGGGCGAAGCCGGCGGCAAAGCCGGCGGTCTGCCCGAAGTTGCGGCGGAAGCGGATCACCCGCAGCCGATCGTCCTGCTCCTGGAGCGTCGACAACAGCGCGAACGTGTCGTCGGTGCTCCCGTCGTCGATGACGATGATCTCGTAGGGGCGGCCGAACGCCGACAGCGTCGAGGTGAGCTCGCGGTAGAGCTCCGCCACGCTGGGCGACTCGTTCCGCATCGGCACGACGACCGATATCTCAGGGCGCATGAAGCTTGATGCCTGTAAACGGCTGATTATATTGGCCTTGAGGACGCAGAGTCAATCGTCGCAGCATCCACACGGCTCGCGGCGGGGGAAACGCCGAGGCCGCCGAGGCGCCGAGGCCGCGGAGGGATCACGCTGGCTCGAGGATCAGCAGCCCGTCGTGCCGCGCTTCGCGCGGTGTGAGAGCGTGAGAGGTCGTGAACGTAAGCAACCCTGAACGAGGCCGTTGCTTACGTTCGCGACCTCTCTCGCTCTCACTGCGCCGGCCGACTCCAAGTCGTCGAGATCTCTCGGCGTTCTCGGCGCCTCGGCGTGCTCGGCGTTGTCCCTTGCGCGAGCGTGGCGAGGGCCGGCTAATCCGACACCGCGGCGCGGCGGCGGCGCGCGATCCACAGCAGCGCGATCACCACGACGATGGCGACGAAGACGAAGGACGCCTCGCGCGAGTGTGCCGACAGGAAGGACGCCGCCTCGTCCCCGTACATCAGCGCGAGCACCGCCTCGCCGAAGTAGCGGATGCCGCGGCCGATCGCCACGGCGGTGATGAATTCAATCGGTCGCACGCGCGCGACGCCGGCCGCCAGCACGAACACCTTGAACGGCACCGGCGGCGGCAGCAGCGACGGGATCAACACGCCGAGCAGCCCGTACTTCTGGAACATCCCGAACGCGCGGTCGATGTGCCGCGCGTTCACGCGGCGGCGGATAAACGCGTCCCCTCCCCGCTTCGCGAACTCGTAGAGGACGTAGCAACCGGCGATCGAACCGGCGGTCGCCAGCGTCGCGTAGTACAGCCACCGCGCCTCGTGCCGGGTGACGTCCGTGATGATCAGCAGATCGACGACGTTGGGGAACGACAGGAAGGACGAGTCGAGGAATGCGATGAGGAAGAGACCTGGGCCGCCGAGCGCCTCAGCGACGCCCTGCAGCCACGCCACCAGTCGGGCCATCCCTCTGAGTGTAGACTACCGGGGCAGCAGCGAGCGAACGCCTCTGACTACGACGCCCCGCCGATCCCGTGTCCCGCTCCTCATTGCCGTCGCCGCCGTCGCGCTTGGGACCGTCGCGGCGCTGCACTACGCACGCGCAGGACTGACGCTGATCCACTGGGATGCGCGCGCCCACCTCGTCGTGGCGCGGCGCGTGCTCGACAACCTCGTCCCGACGTGGCAGCAGATCGGCGCGGTGTGGCTGCCGCTGCCGCACCTGCTCAACTTGGTGCCCGTGCAGCTCGACGCCTGGTATGGGAGCGGCGCCTCGGCGGTCGCGATTTCAGTCGCCTCGATGGCCGTGGCGTCGTGGGCGCTCGCGTCGATGATCGTTCGCATCACCGGTTCGCGCCTGGCGGCGATCGCTGGCGCAAGCGTGATGCTCGCGAACCCGAACGTCCTCTACCTGCAGAGCACGCCGATGACCGAGCCGCTGCTGTTCGCGACGGCGATGCTCGCCGTCGCGTGGACGGCAGAGTGGATCGACAGCGGCGCCATGGAACGTCCGACGCGTGCCGGCCTCGCGATCGCGGCCGCCGTCATGACGCGATACGACGCCTGGCCGATCGTGGCCGCACTCATTGTGCTCGCGTGCGGCGTGCTGGTGCGGCGCGGCGCGCAGCCGCGCGCGATAGGACGCGCAGCTCTCCTGCTGGGGGCGTATCCGGCAGCCGCCATCCTTTTGTTCATGATCAACAGCAAGCTGATGACGGATCACTGGCTGATCACCGGCGGCTTCTTCGTGCCGTCGAACACCGAGGCGCTCGGACGGCCGGGGGAAGCCTGGCGCCAGTTGCGCCTTGGACTCTATCGGCTATCCGGCCCGGCGCTCGTCTGGACGGCCTACCTCGGTGTCCTGCTGGTGGTCCTCGCGTTGGTGCGATCCACGGCGCGGGCGTCGCTCGTCCTGCTGCTCGCGCTCTGCGCGGCTGCTGCCGTTCCGCTGTACGCCTATGTGACGGGCCACCCGTTCATCATCCGCTACGACGTACCGCTGATCCTCGCCTCCGCCGCCCTCGCGGCTGCGGCCATCGCCACCATCCCAACGCTCGTTCGCGGATTCGCCGCCATCGCGTTCGTCATGCTCGCGCTGCTGCAGGCGCGTCCGTTCGACGCCTCCGCGCCGGTCATCGTCGAAGCGCGGCGCGATGTCAAGACGATCGACGCGCGCCGGCCAGTGACTGAGTACCTGCGCGAGCATTACGACGACACGCTGATCCTCATGAGTATGGGATCGCTTGGACACTACATGCACGACCTGTCGGCGCTGAACCTGGGCATCCGCGATTTCGTGCACGAGGGGAACGGCGAGATCTGGTGGTACGCGATGCTCCGCCCGCGCGGCATCGCGGGGTGGATTCTGATCGAGGAAGTTGCCGAAGGCGGCGACGCGCTGTTTCATCTGGCGCGGCGCGATGCGAAGTTCCTGGAAGGATTCGAACGAGTTGCGGAAGGCGGGGGAGTCGCGCTGTATCGCGCTGGGCATCGCTAGGTCAAGAGGTCCACAGCGTCGTAACACGGAGGGCACGGAGAACACGGAGCATATTCTTCTTTCAAAGAAGAACAACTTGCTCCGTGCGCTCCGTGCTCTCCGTGTTCAACCGCTGTGGACCATCTAGAACCGGAAATGGAATCCGAAGTTGAGCGACCAGCCGCCCAAGTCGATCTTGTCGCCGAGGAGACCGGTGTCGGCGGCGTTGGTGTCGCCTTCGGCGCGTTGCCACCGCAGCTCGCCGCCGACCAGCCACGTATCACCGACCGGCGCGCGGAGCCCCGCTAGCAGCACCGGTCCGACGGCGGTGCCATCAGCGCTGTAGCGCGCGCGGAAGATCGAATCGTCGCGGAAGTCGACGAACTCACCCACCTCGCTGTAGCGCCAGTTGAAGGCGCCGATGCCGCCGCCGAAGTACGGCTGCACTGAGGCGTTGCGTCCGGTCGGCAGGAAGCGGATCGTGCCGGTGATCGGAATCACCCGCAGCTTCAATTCCTGGGCAATCTCGAATCCGTCGTCGTGCGTGAAATCGAGGTACACGGTTGGCACCGTGCGCCGCTGATAGCCGATGCCGACGCCCGCTTCGAGATAGTTGCCGACGCCCACCAGCCACTCGCCGCCAATCGTTCCCGTGTTGAAGTCCTTGATGTCGAACGCGAGATACTCGAGGTTCGCCAGCAGCACGTCGTCTTCGTGCCGGGAATCCTCCCCGCGCAGGCCTGCATAACCGAACGTGACGCCGACGGCGTGCTTCGTGTCGCCGGATACCCGCGTAATCTGCGCGTCGGCGACGGCGGGCACCAGAAGGAGGGCGACCATCAACAGTCTTGTCATCATGACCAGCTCCAGTTCGAGTCATCCACTCCGGAGCACGAACGATGCCAGCGCAACCGTTCAGGGGGTCAGGTCTTGAATCATCACTTTTCTCAAGAATCCGCGGCCAAATCGAGAGAAGTGATGATTCAAGACCTGACCCCCACAGCGGTCACTTCGTCCAGTTTCGAGAACGGAAGCGCTCGAGGAACCCCTGAATCGTCCCGACCATGGCGGCATGAATGCGGCCGTTCGAGGCGATGACGCTCCTACTGCGGGACGTGTGGCGGCGACCCTCGGAATCCGTGACCATGCCGCCTGCTTCCCGGACGATGAGGGCGCCGGCGGAGACGTCCCAGGGATTGAGCTTCTGCTCCCAGAACGCATCGAACCGGCCCGCGGCGACGTAGGCGAGATCGAGCGCGGCGGAGCCCAGACGCCGAACGGCGCGCGACGTCCGGAGGAATTCGGCGAACAACCCCACGAGCTCGTCGGATTCTTCGCGCACCGAGTACGGGAAGCCGGTCACGAGGAGCGAGTCGATGAGCGTGTCGGCCGACGACACGCGAAGCGGCCTGCCGTTCAGCCACGCCCCCTGCCCGCGCTCGGCGGTGAACAGTTCCTTGCGATTCGGATCGTAGATCGCCCCGGCCACCGGCTCGCCGTCGATCTCCAGCGCCAGCGACGAGCAGAAGATCGGCAGGCCGTGCGCATAGTTCGTCGTGCCGTCGACCGGATCGAACACCCAGCAGTACGGCGGAACCTGCTCGCGCTGTCCGCGCTGCTCGAATTCCTCGCCGAGCACGGCGTGATCGGGAAAGCGCTCCGCGATCATGGCACGGAATTCCCGTTCGACCTGGACGTCGATGTTCGTGACGAGATCGATCGCGCCTTTCTTTTCGACCTGCATGTCGCTGCCGAAGTGCGCCATCTGCACGTCGCCGGCGCGGATCACCGCCTCGACGGCGGTCGCGAGATAGATTGGCGGAACGGATGCGGGCGGTTCAGGCACCGGTCGCAAGCTTCTTCAACATGCACACTTCCATGCCACCCTCGGACCGGCGCTGGAGTGTCACGTCGTCCATGAAGCTGCGCATGAAAAAGATGCCCCGGCCGCTCGATTTGAGGATGTTCTCGGGCGCGAGCGGATCCGCGATCGCCTGAGGATCGAAGCCCTGCCCCTCGTCCAGCACGCGGACGACGAGCTCCGACGGGCCGTCGATCGGACGGAACGTGAACTCGATCGTGACGAGCTTCCCGTATTCCTCGCGGTTGCCGTGCTTGATGGCGTTGATGACTGACTCCCGAATGGCCACGCCGATCCAGTGGACGGAGTCTTCGTCCAGGCCGGCGAGCTGACCGACGCGGTCGCTCACGACCTGCACGAAATCCACCATGTCGAAGTGGCTGTGGATCTGCAGCCGGACGGTGCCGCCCCGTGTCAGCATGCGGCCGCCGGGAGACGTCTCGATACGTGTTCGAAATGCACGCGAGTGGATAACATACTAAACTGGATTCGTTCAAGCTGCTATAGTGCGTGAAATGTACCGCGCGCCAGCCGATGTCACCGTCATCGCGCCGGCGCGGCGCGCCGCCGGACGGGTGCGGGTCCCGGGCGACAAGTCGATCTCGCATCGATACGCGATGCTGGCGGCGCTCGCCGATGGCGAGTCGGCGATTCGCGGCTACTCGCCCGGCGCCGATTGTGGCGCCACGCTGGCGTGCCTGCGCCGCCTTGGCGTGCGCGTCCGCGCGATGGGCGACGCCGCGTTCGCCATCGAAGGCCGCGGCCTGCGCGGGCTTTCCGCCGCCACCGACCCGCTCGACGCCGCCAATTCCGGGACGACGCTGCGGCTGATGGCCGGCATCCTGGCCGCGCACCCGTTTCAATCCACGCTCACCGGCGACGTCTCGCTCACGCGCCGGCCGATGCGGCGCGTCATCGAGCCGCTGACGCGCATGGGCGCGCGGATCGCGTCGGACGGCGGGCGCCCCCCGCTCGTCATCGACGGCGGCGACCTGCAAGCAATCGCGCACACGCCGGAGGTGCCGAGCGCGCAGGTCAAGAGCGCGGTGCTGCTCGCCGGGCTGCAGGCGGCGGGCCGCACGAGCGTGATTGAGCCGGCGGAGACGAGGGATCATACGGAACGCGCGCTGACGGCGTTCGGCGTGACCGTCATCCGCGACGGCACCACCGTCGCCGTCGACGGCGGCCAGCGGCTGACGGCGCGTCAACTGCGCGTGCCGGGCGATGTCTCGAGCGCGGTGTTCTGGGCCGCGCTGGCTGCCGGCCATCCCGGATCCGACCTCACCGTCGAAGGCGTCGGCCTCAACCCGTCTCGTATCGGCGTCATCGAGATCCTGCGCCGTGCGGGTGCGTCCGTCGACCTCCGCGTCGACGATGAGACGGCGGGCGAGCCGGCCGGATCGCTGCGCATCGCGCACGCCGACAGCCGCAGCTTCACGATCGAGCCGCACGAGGTGCCCGGCGTGATCGACGAGATTCCCGCGCTCGCCGCGATGGCGGCGCTCATGCCGGAGGGCACGACGCTCACGGTCCGCGGCGCCGCGGAGCTTCGCGTCAAGGAAAGCGATCGCATTTCGTCGCTGGCTCGCGGCTTCCGTGCGCTGGGAGCCGAGGTCGTGGAATACGAGGACGGCTTCCGCCTCGAGGCGCGTCCGCTGACCGGCGGCACCGTCGATTCCGCGGGGGATCATCGTCTGGCGATGGCCTTTGCCTTGGCCGCCACGGGAGCCTCCGCGCCGACGACGATCACCGGCGCCGCCGCAGTCGATGTCTCATACCCCGGTTTCTTCGCCGAGCTCGAGCGGCTCACGCGCGCCGGTGACGACCGATAAGATCTATCTCGTCGGCTTCATGGCGGCCGGCAAGACGACCGTCGCGCGCGCGCTCGCGGCGCGACTGGGCTGGCGCGTCGAGGACATCGACGAGCTGATTGAAGCGCGCGAGCGCCGTACGGTCGCGGACATCTTCGCGCGGCAGGGCGAGCCGTACTTCCGCAGCGTCGAACGCGAGATCCTCCGCCTCGTCCTGCCCCTGCGCCACGTCGTCGTGGCCACGGGCGGCGGAACGTTCATGGACCCCGAGAATCGCGCCGCGATCAATCTCGACGGCGTTTCGGTGTGGCTGGACGTGCCGCTGGAGGAGTTGATCGGACGCCTGCCGGCGGACGGAAGGCGGCCGCTCGCCGCGGATCGCATACAGCTCGAACGCCTCTACTCCATGCGGCAGACGGCCTATGCCGCCGCGCACGTGCGCGTCAGCGCCAGCCGGACGAGCGCGGAAGCACTCGCTGAGCGCATTGTCGACGAAGTGGAGCGCAGTCACGGGTAAGGGACTCTTTGCCCTTTGTCCTTTACCCTTTACTCTTTAGGCTTTACCCTTCCAGGTTCACTTTGCGCTACTTGATCCTCTCGGATATCCACGCGAATCTCGACGCGCTCGAAGCCGTCCTCGCCGCCGCTGCGTCCGAGTCGTGGGACCGCATCGTCGTGCTCGGTGACCTCGTTGGTTACGGAGCCGAGCCGAACATGGTCATCGAACGCGTCAGAGCGCTCGATCCGGTGGTGGTCATCCGGGGGAATCACGACAAGGCGGCGTGCGGGCTCGAGGACGCGAGTAACTTTAATCAGATCGCGCGCGCGGCGGCGACCTGGACGTACGAGACGCTTTCCGAAGAAAACCGGAAATACCTGCGCGATCTCCCGTCCGGGCCTGTGACGCTCGACGACCGCGTGGAACTCTGCCACGGCGCGCCCTTCGACGAAGACCATTACATCTTCGACGGCGACGACGCGCTGCGCGCGCTCGAGGCGGGCGCCAGGCCGGTGTGTCTGTTCGGTCACACGCATATCCCGGTGGTGTTTCGTCGCGAAGGCGAGCTGTTCGACGGGTTCGTGCCGGAAGGAAGCGCGGAGACGAAGGTATCGCTCTCGGTAACCGCGCGGTATCTCATCAATCCCGGGTCAGTCGGCCAGCCTCGCGATGGCGATCCGCGGGCCGCGTTTGCCATCTACGATTCGTATCGCTCCATCCTCACGCTGCACCGCGTGGAATACCCGCTCGAGCTCGCACAGCGGCGCATCCGCACGGCCGGTCTCCCGCCCAGTCTCGCCAATCGTCTGGCGATCGGGCGCTGATCGCTGTTCGCTGTTCGCTGATCGCTGTTCGCTGTTCGCTGATCGCTGATCGCTGATCGCGCTAGGTGGTCGTGTTTCCCGTTCGTCGCTTTTCCCTTTCCTCGCGCCGCCGCAGCTCCGCGGCAAAGGCGTCTTGCGCGGCGCGCGACCCCAGGACCCAGCCGATCACGATGCCAACGAGCAAGACGGCTGGAATGAAGATGAAGTGCGACGACGACATCTCGCCCATCAGCGCCGGCCTCCCGCCTCGATGCGCCGCGCGACCTGCGCGATCTCGCGCTCCACTTGCGACAGGCGGCGCCAGATCGACCAGAGATAGACGATGACCGCTAGCCAGACGACGGCGTAGGCCCCGATGACGAGCGGGGCGGCAGGCAGCTGCTCCTGCTCCTCGCCCGTGACCGGCTCGTATTCCGTGTCGGCGGTCTTCGGAGGCTGCTGCTGGTCATGAGCGACGGCGGCAACGGGCGTCAGCAACGCGACCGCGGCAATCAACGCAACGATGAATGTCTTGATGCGCTTCATATCCCGCTCCTCAGTCTTCCAGCGCCAGATGCAATGACTCGAGCTCGGCGCGCCGCTGTTCGAGACGCGTGCGCGCCGCCAGGATCAACACGTACAGCCCCAGGAGCGTCAGCGTGCAGAACAGGAACGTCCCACGCATCTCCGGCGGCAGCCTCGGCACGACGCTCGTCTTCGGATGCAGCGTCCGCCAGACGTTCACCGACCAGTAGACGAACGGCACGTTGGCCGCGCCGAAGATCGCGACGCCGGCGGCCAATCGATCCGATCCCGGACCGCCGTAGCGGCGCAGCAGTAGATACGCCATGAAGATGAGCCAGAGCACGAGGCTCATCGTCAGGCGCGCGTCCCAGTCCCACCACACGCCCCACGCCTTGCGCGCCCAGAGTGGTCCGGAGATCAGGACGATGACGCCGAACAGCGCGGTGAGCTCGGCCGCGGCAAGCGCCAGGCGATCCGCCGACGCGCGGCGCTTGAAGAGAAAGACCGCGCTCGCGATGCCGCACACGAACGCCGACAGGAACATGACGATGCCGGATGGCGCATGGAAGTAGAAGATCTTCTGCACCAGCCCCATCGTCGATTCGTACGGCGTGCGCGCGATCATCACCGGCGCATACGCCAGCATCGCCGCGACGACAACCGCGAGGAGTGGAAATGCTTTGTTCATTTGTGTCTTCTCCGGCCCCCTGGCCCCCTGGCCCCCCGGCGCCCCCAGGCCCCCCAGCCCCCCTACTCGGTCATCACCGCTTCGAACGTCCACAGCGCGAGCGTGATGAACACGACGTCGAAGAATGTCAACATCGACAGCCACGCGCGGGCCATCGGCACGTCGACGTCCGTTTGCAGCAGTGCCGCCGTCCCACGGACGCCGGCAATGATCACCGGTATCGTAATCGGATACAGCAGCACGGGCAGCAGGACGTCGCGGCTCCTCGCCCGCACGAGCATCGCGGCGAACAGCGTGCCCACCGCGGCGAACCCGATCGTGCCGGTCAGCAGCAGCCCGATCGTGAGCAACGGCTGGCGGAAGAGCGGCGCCTGGAACATCAGCGCGACGAGCGGCACCACGATCAGCTCGACGACGAACAGCAGAATCAGGACGCCGGCCAGCTTGCCGACGTAAAGGGCGGGGCGATCGATCGGCGCCATCAGCAGCGCGCGCAGCGTCTCGCTTTGCCGCTCGCGTTCGAACGCGCGGCCGAGCGCCAGCGTGCCGGAAAATGCCACGGCGATCCACAGGATGCCCGCCGCCGCATCGCCAAGCGCCTGCCCTTCGCGTACGAACCCGAACGCGAACACCAGCACGCAGGCGACGGCGAAGAAGAGCGTCGTGAAGAGGATCTCCTTGCTGCGCAGCTCGATCATGACGTCCTTCTGGACCACGAGCCACACGGTCTGGAAGAACGATGTCATTGGACGGACCCGGCGGTGAGACGGCGGTACCGCTCCCTGAGCGAACCGGCCCCCGGCGGGAGCGCCGACAATCGGCCGTTTTGCAGCATCACCGCGCGGTCGATGATGCCCTCAATCGACTCGAGGTCGTGCGTCGTCACCAGCACGATAGCCCCCGACGATCGCAGCCCTTCGAGCCGGTGCGCGAGCGCGCCGGATGCGGCGTCGTCGAGCCCGGTGAACGGCTCGTCGAGCAGCACGAGGCGCGGCTCGTGGATGAGCGCCCGCTCGAGCGCCAGGCGCTGCCGCATGCCGCGCGAGAAGCCGGACACGGCGTCGTCGCGACGATGGCTCAGCGCCGCGCGATCGAGAGCGGCGTCCACTCTGCGATCGACATCGCTCAGACCGTACACGCGCGCAAAGAACCGCAGGTTCTCCGCTGCCGAGAGCTCCGGATAGATGTAGAGGTCGTGGCCGAGCAGGCCGATGCGGCCGCGCAGCGCGGCGCCACCGTCACTCGCCGAGCGATCGCCGTAGCGAACCGACCCGGACGTCGGCGCAAGCAGCGTGGCGACGATGGACAACAGGGTGGATTTGCCGGCGCCGTTGGGGCCGAGCAGCGCGACGATCTCGCCCGCCCGGCATTCGAGGCTGACTTTGTTGAGGGCGCGCCGCCGGCCGAAGTTCCGTGTGACGTCGGTCAGGGTCAGCGCGGTGAAATCGGTCGTCACTACGCTGCCGCTTCGTGATCGATCTCCGCGTAGATCTGCTCGAGTGCGGAGACGAGCTCGCGGCGGCGCGACTGATAGTCGCCGGCCGCGATCTGACGCGCGCGATGACGCTCTTCCAGCTCCGTCAACTGCGCGAAGAGCTTGTCGCGGCGCGACTGCAGCTTTCCGATCCGCGCCGAGGACTCGGACGTCCCGCGCCGCACGCGGAGGCTCGCCCATCCGCCCGCGACGACGATCAAGGCCGCGAGTGCGACCGCGAGCATGCGCGGCCAGGTGGGCTCGTGCGGCAGTCCGGTGAAATTCAGCGTGATCGTATCGCCCGCCTCGAGTGCAGGTCCATGTCCGAGCACGTACGTCTGGCCCTCTGACGGCATGTCGCGGTGCTGCGAGAACTGCGGCGAGGTCAGATGCATCGCGCCGACTTTCTGCGCCAGGACGGTGAGCTGTTTCATCGCGATCGGCAGCGTCTGCTGGATCGTCAAGTCGCCGCTGCGCAGCTCGATCGAATAGGCAAACTGCACGGTGGTCGGCCCGGGCGCAAACGGTCCCGTGACGGTGATGCGCTTCCCTGCCGCCGACGCCTGCGGCGACGATCCCTGCAGCACCGACGCATGCTGGGCGGCGTCCGGCGCCTCGAAGACGATCGGCGCGTCGGTCTGCACCGGCGTCTTCGCCGCGTTGACGATCTGCAGGATGTTGAAGACGTTGAGGCCGTCCTCACCCATTTCGATCACCAGGCGCGATTCCTCGCCTAGAACGACGGTGCCACGCTGCGCCGGCGCCTGCGCGAGCTTCTGATCCTCGGCCGCCTGCTTCGCCATCTCCGGATCGGTGGCGACGAGCAGCAGCCGGATGCCCCCCGCCGACGGCACCTGGAACTCCTGCGATTCGAGCCGCTCGCCGGCGACGTCAGCGACGGCGCGCACGCGCGTGCCGGGCGCCAGCCCGATGAACTCGGCGCGGCCCGACTCGTTCGTCTGCACAGTCTTCGGATCGCCGGCGCCGACGAGCGTCACCGTCTGATTCGCGATGACGTTGGCGAGCGAGCCTTTCACCACACGTACGCTAACGGTGCCGGCCGCGACGTCCGCGACGGGAAGCGGCATGCCGGACATCTGCCGCACGTCCGGCTGCGCGGCAGCCGGCGCCGGCACCGACACGGCAGCGGCAACGAGAAGGACGAAGACCAGACGGATCATTTCAGCGCGCCTCCGCACCCCTTGCAGAACCGCGCGTCCTCGTCGTTGACGACACCGCACGCTTTGCAGACGCCTACAACGGGCGCCGCCGGCGCAGCGGGCCGCACGCTCTTCGACAGCCGCGCGCTCAGCTCGCGCTCGATCACCTCGCGGTAGCCGGAGCTGCCCTCGTCGAGCTGTTTGATGAGCACGATTGCCCGCGCCCGCAGCCGGCCCGCCATCTCGTCGAAGTCCTTCGGCGAGATCTTTCCCATCGCCTTGTCGAACTCGATTTCCTTGATCGAGCGCAGCACGAGCATCTTCTCGCGCTCGAGCGCGGCGCGGCCGCGCTCGGTCAGCGGCTCGCTGAACACCGTCTGGTCCGCGACCGCGAGCGGCGCGAGCATGCGGTAGAAACCAGCGGCCGCAAGACCCGCGGCAATGATCGTCAGGCTGACGAGGACGAGATGCTCCGGCGTCGCCTGACGTGACAGCATGACGGCCGCCGTCGCCAGCACGAGCGACGCGAGCACGAAGAAGTGCCAAGGACGGAACGCGTCCGCCGGTGCGGATGCCGGAACCGTATTGGCGGCAGCGTTAGTCGAGGTCGCGGAGCTCATCGTCCAGTCTCGCCCGGAGGTTGGGATCGTCGCCATTGGCGGGCAGCGGCGCCGCCTCGTCGGTTCTGCGTCGCGACCAGCGATACGCGACCGCGCCGGCGCCAACGGCGCCCGTCGCGCCGAGCAGGTATGGGAACAGCCACGCCAGCTTGTTGAAGCCCTTGTCGGGCGGCGCCATCAGGACGTGCGCGCCGCCGTACTGATTCACGAACGCGGCATGGATCTGCTCGCGGGTCATGCCCTGGCTGACCATGCGATCGAGCATCGGGTTCTGTTCCTGCAGCCCGTGGCAGGTCGGCCCCATCGGGCAATCGTTCATCGACGCGCGGCAGCCGCACATGCACATGATCTCGGACTCGAGCTGGCGGCGCAGCTCGCTCTTCTGCAGCGGGACGACGCTCCGGTTCGGCTCCTGCGCGCTGACGCGCGCCGCCGGCAGCAGCAGGAACAGAATCAGCATCGTGGTGCCGGTCGCCGATCCGGCCGGCAGCTTCGCCACCGCAAACGCGAACGCGCTCTCCGGCAGCATCGCGATCATGGTCCCCACGGCCATCACGCCGAATCCGAACCAGATCCAGTTGACGAGCGGGTTCACCGTGATCGTGTAAGTGGCCTGCTGTGCCGCGGCGTCGTAGCCGGCCAGGACGATATAGAGGTCCTCCGCCGGACGGCGGCGGATCGCAACCTCGGTCGTCGGCGGCTCTTCCTCGCGCTTCGCCCAGTGCCACTTCGCCGCCTGCATCGTGCCCGCGGGCTTGCCGTCGTCGAAGACCGACACGTGGCCGGTGATCATCTGCTTCTGCGCATCGCTCGTCACGCGGAGCGCGTCGTGCCGGATGGTGAAATGCCCGACCTTCACCTCCTGGCCCGGCGTCATGTTCACCTGCTCTTCGAGCTTGAACCCTTCACCGGCGAAGCCCAGGAACATCAGCACGATGCCCACGTGCACGATGTAGCCGCCGTAGCGGCGCTTCGAGCGCGCGACGAGGCCAATCATGGCCGTGATGATGTCGGAGCCGGTCGCGCCACGGCGAACCTGGGCGCCGCGGATGAACTCCTGCCCGATCGTCGCGAAGACGAACGCGCACAGCGTGAAGCAGATCCCGGAGCTCCAGACGCGAACGCCGAGCGCGACGATCGCGACTGCCGTGACGACTGCCGCGACAACCGGCCAGAGGAACTGGTGAATGAGATTCGTGACCGTCGCCTTCCGCCAGGCCAGCAGCGGCCCGATGCCGGTCAGCAGCAGGAGGATCAGGCCGATCGGCAGCATCCACTTGTTGAAGAACGGCGGACCGACGGTCAAGCGTTGGCCGGTGAACGCCTCGCTCAGCGTCGGGAACATCGTTGCGAACAGGATGAACACCGCCGAGAAGAGCAGAATCCAGTTGTTGACCAGGAACGCCGCCTCGCGGGACATCCACGAATCGAGCTCGTTGCGCGACTTCAGAATCGGCAGCCGGTAGATGACGAAGCCGAAGCTGACCGTGAGGATGAGCACCATGAAGGCGGTGAACATCTTCGTCAGCGCCGGGTCCTCGCCGAACGCGTGCACGGAGGCGACGATGCCCGACCGGGTCATGAAGGTGCCGAAGATCGTCAGGAAGAACGTCAGGATGACGAGCGTCACGTTCCAGATGCGCAGCATGCCACGGCGCTCCTGGACGATCACCGAATGCAGGAACGCGGTCGCCGTGAACCACGGCAGCAGACCGGCGTTCTCGACGGGATCCCAGCCCCAGTAGCCGCCCCACCCGAGCTCCTCGTACGCCCACAGCATGCCGAGCGTGAGGCCGAACGTCAGGAACAGCCAGCCGGTCATCGTCCAGATGCGCACGGCGCGCAGCCAGGCGTCATCCAGATGGCCGGTGATGAGCGCCGCCATGCCGAACGCGAATGGGACCGTCATCGCCACGAACCCGACGTACAGCGACGGCGGGTGAATCGCCATGTAGAAGTTCTGCAGCAGCGGGCTGAGGCCGCGGCCGTCGGGCGCCGCGCCGGTGAGGCTGACCGAGAACGGGTTGACGTGGACGATCATCAGGAAGATGAAGAACATCTCCGTCACGGCGATCGTCGCGACCACGTAGGGAATCAGCTCGCGATGGCGTTCGCGATTCAGATACACGGCAAGCGCGCCGAAGATCGCGAGCAGGAACACCCAGAACAGCAGCGAGCCGTCGAGGCCGCCCCAGTACGACGCGATCTTGTAGGCAAGCGGCAGCGCCGAATCCGAGTAGCGCTGGACGTACTTGATCGAGTAGTTGTTCGTGACGAACGCGTGCACGATGATGCCGGAGGCGACCGTCATCAGCGCGGCCACGAAGTAGAACGCGCCGACGCCGCTTTCGACGAGCCGCCAGGATCGCCGGCGGGCGCCCGCCACGGACGCAGAGAGCGCGTACGCGCTCGCGACGAACGCCGCGAGCAGGACGAACGTTCCTAGACTTGCCATTTACTTTGGGGCTCCGGGACCTGCCGCCTCGTACTTGGACGGGCACTTCGCCATGATGCCGTCGCGCGCATCCACCGTGAAGCCGTCCGGCCCCAGCGTCCCTTTCAGCACGACCTCCGAGCCGTCCTTGAATGTATCGGGGACGACACCCGTGTAGGTGGCCTGGACGACGTGGCCGTTGTTCTCGACCTTGAATCGGTAGTCGAGCGAGCCGCGCTTCTTCTCGATGGACTTCTCGACGACCCGTCCGTGAAGCTGCAGACGCTTCCCGTGCCAGGCAGCCGGCTCCGTCATCACCTCATCGACGTGCTTGTAGTACTCGGTGCCTTCGCTGAGGGTCGTGTACATCAGGCCGAACAGCGCGGCCAGCAGTACGGTGGCAGTCACGGTGATCTTGATAGGTTTTGATTTCATAAGGACTTACGGGGAGACGCCCCGCTCAGGATACCGTACCTTCCAGCCCCGTGAGCAGCCGGTAGATCGTCGCGACCGGCAGTCCTACGACGCTCGACCAGGAACCTTCGATCCAGTCGACGAATCGGGCTGCGCGGCCCTGAATCGCGTACGCGCCCGCCTTCCCTTCAGGCTCACGCGATGCAATGTACCAGGCAATCTCGGCATCGGTCAGGGGCAAAAGGCGTACCCGCGTTGTGACGACGTCGGAGACCTCGCGACCGTTAGCGCAGATGACGACCGCAGTGTGAACGTCGTGGACGCGGCCTGAGAGCCGTTTGAGTATGTTCTCCGCGTCGTGTTCGTCCGCCGGTTTGCCGAGGATCTCGCCGTCCGCGACCACGACCGTATCGGCCGCGAGGACGGCGGTGCCGGATTCCCGGCACCGCGCCGCCGCGGTGCGCGCCTTGTCACGCGCGACCCTGAGGGCATATGCCTGCGGCGGCTCATCTGGCCGAGGGGTTTCGTCGACATCTGCCGGCGCCACTTCGAACTCGAAGCCGGCGGCTGTCAGCAGCTCAGCGCGCCGCGGGGAGGCGGACGCGAGAATCAAGCGCATGGACGACGCATCCGGGGTCAGGTCTTGAATTATCGCTTTTTCGAGCCTGGCGTGGCGCGTCGTCGCCTGAAAAAGTGATAATTCAAGACCTGACCCCTATCCAGAGCTTCTCGCCGGGTGTGCTGATGGAAATCATCCGACGCCAGCCCGCGTCCAAAGAGAAGACGCGCTTCGCTTGGCAGCTCGCCGTCGGTCCCGCTGTCGCGCGTGCGACTACCGTCGAGCTACAGCACGGCGTGCTGATCGTCCGCGCAAAAGACGAGCACTGGCAGAAGGAGATCAAGCGCGCCAGCGACGCGATCCTCCGCAAGATGCAGCAGTTGCTCGGCGAGAGCGAGGTCCGTTCCATCAATTCATATGCGTGAATCCGTCATCGTCTCTGCCGTTCGTACTCCCACGGGCAAGTTCCTCGGCGCGCTGAAAGACTTCACCGCGCCACAACTCGGCGCACTCGTCGTGCGCGAAGCGGTCGCGCGCGCCGGCATCGATCCGGCGAGCGTCGACGAATGCATCATGGGCAACGTGATTCAGGCCGGCAACGGTCAGAATCCCGCGCGTCAGGCGGCGCTCAACGGCGGTCTTGCCGAACACGTCGCCGCGTTGACCATCAACAAGGTGTGCGGCTCAGGTCTCAAGGCCGTGATGCTCGCCGCGCAGGGCATCGCCACTGGCGACATCGACATCGCGGTCGCCGGCGGCATGGAGTCGATGAGCAACGCGCCCTATCTGCTCCCCCGCGTCCGCGAAGGGCTGCGCATGGGCAACGCGCAAATCGTGGACACGATGATCCACGATGGCCTGTGGTGCGCGTTCGAGAACTGCCACATGGGGATGTCGGGCGAAGTCGTCGCCGACATGTATCAGGTCGGGCGGCCCGAGCAGGATCAGTACGCCGCCGACAGCCACCGCAAAGCGGTCCAGGCGACGCGCGATGGCTGGTTCAAGGACGAGATCCTCTCCATCTCGATCGCGCAGAAGAAGGGCGACCCGGTCGTTGTCGATCGGGACGAGCCGATCCGCGAAGATTCGACGGCCGAGGCGCTCGGCAAGCTGAAGCCGGCGTTCAAGAAGGACGGCACCGTCACGGCCGGCAACGCGCCTGGCGTCAACGACGGCGCCGCCGCGCTCGTCGTCATCGCCGCCGACAAGGCGCTGGAGCTCGGCAAGACGCCGATCGCGCGCATCGTCGGCCAGGCCACGAGCGGCCTCGCGCCGAAGCTCGTAATGATGACGCCCGTCGAAGCCGTGCGGAAGGTCGCGAAGAAGATCGGCTGGGAGCTGAAGGACGTCGACCTGTTCGAGATCAACGAGGCGTTCTCGGTGCAGGCCGTCGCGGTGATGCGCGAGCTCGGCATCGATCCCGCGCGCGTCAATGTGAACGGCGGCGCCGTCGCGCTCGGCCATCCAATCGGCGCGAGCGGCGCGCGCATCCTGACCACGCTGCTCTACGCGATGAAGCGCCGTAACGCCCGCAGAGGCATCGCGGCGCTGTGTCTCGGCGGCGGCAACGGCGTGGCGCTGGCCGTGGAACGCTGAGCGCAGGGCCGGGTGCGGCGGGAATATCTTCGTCCGTGACCCGGTCTAACCGTCCGAGGCCCGGAACAGGATGTCCGTCATGCCGGAATCGCGCCGCTCGCTGCTGCCGTTGTCGCTGCTCGCGGCATTCACAACGATCCTGACGACCGTCGCCGCGCAGACGCCGCTCGACACGCGCGTGCAGAAGTTCCTCGACGACACGCGCGCGCAGTGGTGGGACATGAACGTGCCGGCGGTCGACGGCCGGACGCTCCATGACGTCATCGTCACGCACAAGTACACACGCGCCCTCGAGATCGGGACATCGACAGGCCACTCCGGCATCTGGATTGGCTGGGCGCTCAGCAAGACCGGCGGAAAGCTGATCACCATCGACATCGACCCGCAGCGGCATCATCAGGCGGTCGAGAACTTCAAGGCAGCCGGCGTCGCGCAATACATCGACGCGCGCCTCGGCGACGCGCACGAAATCGTCCCGGCACTCGAGGGACCGTTCGACTTCGTGTTCAGCGACGCGGACAAGGAGTGGTACAAGAACTATCTGACGGCGCTTCTGCCCAAACTCTCGCCCGGCGGCTGCTACGCCACGCACAACGTTTCCGACCGCGTGGGGCGGGGCCGGGGGCGACGCGGCGGCCCCGGAGGCGACGACTACTACCAGTTCCTGCTCGCGCAGCCGGATTTGACGACAACGCTCGATCAGCGCGGCGGAGGGCTCGCGCTCAGCTACAAGCGGTCCGGCGTGTGACGGCCGGCCCGGCAGCTCACCACAGCACGCGCAGCAGGCCCGAGGACCGGATGTCCCCGTCGCGCGTGACGAGCGGCAGGTCGAGCGCACGCGCGGCGGCGCAGATGAGCGCGTCGAAGGGATCGCGGTTGACACGCATCTCTTCGGCATCGAACACTTGTGCGGCCGTCAAATCGTACGGCTGGTACGCCGGATTGCTGAACAGATCCTCGAAGAAACCACGCACGCTGCGCCGGAGATTCACACGCCCGGCGCGCGCCAGCAGCGCGCATTCCCAGATCACGGCCGCGGGCACGTAGATGAGTGCCTCCCGGCGCTCGCACGCCTCGTAGTGTGCCGCCGCCTTGTGGCCCAGGCGACCGCTGCCAGCCGCATGGAACAGCAGCGCATGGGTGTCGGTCACCGCCGCGGCCGTCTCAGCCACGGCGGCCCTTCTTCTTCACACGATATGCCGCGCCGCGTTCGCGAACGATCATCGGCTGCCGCGCCGACGCCGCGAACAGCGACCGGATGTACGCGTCCGCCTCGGACAGGTCGGGATCCTCCGCTGGCAGATCGATCGTTCCGGCGACCGACCGGATGGCGTCGGGATCCGTCCGTCCCTGCACCCGCGCCTCCGCCACGATCCGATCGAGCACGTCACTCACGCTGCCCTTTGCCGTCCGCGCCGCCTGCCCCTTGAGCCACAGGAGGTTGTCTTCGGACAATGTGACAGACATCGCTTTCCTCATATTTATACGATACACTATTCTTACCTCGCACGCTATCCATTCGCAGGCGAGCAATGGGTGGCGGTCGGCTGGCAGCAAAGCAAGAGCCGAGCCGTTCGGCCCCACGCGACAGGATGACCGTTTGGAGGAAATGCTGGCAGAATGAGCGATCATTGAAGGCCGGCGCTACGGCACGATCTGCCATGTGCCGGCCGCGGGGAATATCACGGTGTCCGGCGGTCCAGGGAAGTCTCACCTGTTCGGAGGAGCGTATGCGTGTCCCGATGCTCGGACTCTGTGGCGTGGTCGTGGTGATCGGCGTAGTATGCGCGACATCCATTGGAGCGCAGCAGGACTTGGACGCGCGCGTGAAGTCGTTCCTCGATTCCAAGGCCGGCCAGTGGCGCGACCTCAACGTGCCGCCGGTCGACGGCCGGACGCTCCACGACCTGATCGTGAAGCACCAATTCAAACGCGGGCTGGAGATTGGCACGTCCACCGGCCACTCCGGCATCTGGATCGCGTGGGCGCTCAGCAAGACCGGCGGCCGCCTGATCACGATCGACATCGACGAGCGGCGGCACAAGGAGGCGCTCGCCAACTTCGAGGCAGCCGGCGTCGCCACATTCATCGACGCGCGGCTCGGCGACGCGCACGAGATCGTCCCGAAGCTCGAAGGTCCCTTCGACTTCGTGTTCAGCGACGCCGACAAGGAGTGGTACAAGAACTACGCGCTCGCGCTGCTGCCGAAGCTGGCGCCGGGCGGCTGCTACACGTCACACAACGTCTTCCCCGACGGCCGCCGCAACAGCGCCGGCGGGAAGGACTACATCGACTTCCTGCTGTCGCAGCCGAACCTGGAGACGACATTCGACACGCGTGGCAACGGGCTGGCGATCAGTTGCAGAAAGTGAAAACCGTGACACTCACCGTTTGCAGAAATTGCCACCCCTCTGTGTCTCGTTTCGAGAAACGGTGAGTGTCACGGTTTTTCGGAAAGCGTAAACTGACGGAATGGATATCCGTCACATCGGCATCATCGGCGCGGGCACGATGGGCAACGGCATCGCGCAGGTCTTCGCGCAGGCCGGGTTCGAGGTTCGCCTCGTCGACGTCGTCCGGCAGGCGCTCGACCGCGCCAGGACGAGCATCGAGAAGAGCCTCGGAAAGTTCGTCGAGAAGGGGAAGCTCACCGCGGCGGACCGCGACGCCGCGCTCGGGCGGCTGTCCACCAGCACCGACGTCGGCGCGCTCGCCGACGCCGACTACATCGTCGAGGCGATCGTCGAGGACGTTCAGACGAAGCGCGATCTGTTCGGACAGCTCGATACCATCACGCGGCCAGAAGTGATCCTGTCGTCGAACACCTCCTCGATCTCCATTACGGCGCTCGGCGCGGCGACCACGCGGCCGGACAAGGTGCTCGGCATGCACTTCATGAATCCGGTGCCGCTGATGACGCTCGTCGAGCTGATTCGCGGCCAGGCGACGTCGCCCGAGTCGATGACGGTCGCCTCCGATCTGTGCGCCAGGCTCGGGAAAACCGCGGTCGAAGCGGCCGACTATCCCGGCTTCATCGCCAACCGCATCCTGATGCCGATGATCAACGAGGCGATCTACGCGCTGATGGAAGGCGTCGGCACGCCGGAGGCAATCGACACGGTCATGAAGCTCGGGATGAACCATCCGATGGGCCCGCTGACGCTGGCGGACTTCATCGGCCTCGACGTGTGCCTCGCGATCCTCGAGGTGCTGCACGACGGACTCGGCGATCCGAAATACCGGCCGTGCCCTCTGCTGCGCCGCATGGTCGCCGCCGGGCACCTCGGACGCAAATGCGGCCATGGCTTCTACCGTTACTGACGGCTTTCCGGCAGGTTGCCGCGTCCGCCTCCGCTGCAGCTTCGGCGAGACCCGCCGTAGCCTTGGCGAAGGCGGGCAGTGAACCGTCTGGCGGCCGCGTGCGTCAGACGTGTGGCATATGACTGACTTCATTTACGCCCTCCGCGCGCTCAGGTGGCATCCGCGCTACACGGCGCTCGCCGTACTCACGCTGGCAACGGGAATCAGCGTCACGGTGGCGATGTTCGCGCTGCTCGACGCGGTCTATTTCCGTCCGCTGCCGATCACCGAGCCGAAACGGCTCGTCGATCTCACGCTGGAGTCGCCGACGAACCGCTTCGGCACTTTTTCGTACGAGGACTTCCGCGATCTGGAGGGCGCGCCGGGCTTCAAGGACCTCATCGCGATCGGCCGCCGCGGCGTGACCTTCAACAGTCGCGGCGAGTCGCAGTTGCTCCTGATTCATTACGTCTCTGGACGGTACTTTCCGTCGCTCGGCATCCCCATGCATGTGGGCCGCGGCTTCACGCCCGCCGACGACACGCCGGCCGTTACGACTCCGCAGGTCATCATCAACCATCACGTCTGGAAGGAACGGCTCGGCGCGCCTGCCGGCATCGTCGGCAGCACCATTCAGTTGAACAACACGATGTTCACTGTCGTCGGCGTGACGGCGCCCGGATTCGCCGGCGTCACGCAGCCCGGAAACCCGGTGCGGACGGACGTGTGGGTCCCCATTTCGCAGGCGCCGTTCGTCGTACCTGGGCTGCGCGACGAGCTCACGAACCGGCGGCAGCGCTGGTTCCAGATCGTCGGCCGGCTCGCCGACGGCGTCGCCGTCGAACAGACGCGCGCCGCGCTCGACGTCGTCACGGCCCGATGGCGAACGCTCGACGCGCGTTCCTATGCCGACGCCCGGATCGTGGTGCGGCCGCAGGACGAGGCGCGGCAGAAGGCGACGCAGCGCGGCGCCATCTTCCTCGGCATCGTCGGCCTGGTGCTGCTCATTGCCTGCGCGAACGTCGCAAACCTGACGCTCGCGCGCGGCGAAGGACGCACGCGTGAGCTGGCGCTCAAATCCTCGCTCGGCGCAACGCGCGCGCGGCTGCTGCGGCAGATGCTCCTCGAGAGCGCCATCGTCTCGGTGACGGGTGTGCTCACCGGCGTGCTGATCGCGGCGTGGCTGATTCGGCTGATTCCTGCGCTGATTCCGCCGGCGTCTTCGTCGATCATGCTCGACGTTCGCATGGACGCGCGTTTGCTCGCGTTCGCCGCCTTGCTCGGCGTGGTCACGATCGCGCTGGTCGGCCTTGTCCCCGCCTGGCGCAGCTCCCGGACCGACGCGACGGCGACGCTCAAGACCGGCGTGCCGGCTGGGGCCGCGGGCAGGGGCCTGCAACTGCGCGATCTCCTCGTCGTCAGCGAGATTGCGCTGAGCGGAGTCGTCATGGTCGCCGCGGGCCTGCTGCTGCGAACGTTCATCGCAGGGCTGGCTGTCAATCCAGGGTTCGATACGCAGAAGAACGTTGCGACCTTCTACGTCGTACCAGGCCTGAAGGGCTACGACAGCGCGGGAACGTACCGGTTCCTCGAAGCCGCGCGCGCCGGTGCCGCGTCAGTGGCCGGCGTGAAGCGAGTCAGTTACGGTATTCGCCTGCCTGCTCAAGGCAACGAAGCAGGGTGGTCTTCGATCGTCACGATTCCGGGCAAGGAACCGCCACCGGGGAGCGACGCCTTCCGGATTCGTTACACGATGGTGGGGCCTGAGTACTTCGAAGTCATGGGGACGCGCGTGCTGAGCGGACGCGGGTTCGTCGAAGCGGATCGCCCCGACAGCGCGCCGGTCGCAGTGGTCAGCGAGACGATGGCGCGGCGACTGTGGCCGGGCGAGAGCGCGATCGGGCGTCGGATCCGCACGGGCCGCGCCAAGCCGATCGAGCGCGAAATCGTCGGCGTGGCGGAGGACATCCGAATCGGCGGCCTGTATGAACCGCCGGAGATGTACATCTACGTGCCGTACGCGCAGGATCCGCAGAGCTTCGGGCTGGTGCTTGTCGAGGCGGCGACCGATGTCGCGGCCGTGATCGGCCCGGCGAAACAGCAGATCGCGGAAGTGGACACGAACGTGCCGGTGCTCGCCGTGAGCTCGTTTGCGGAACACATGAGCGCGTTGCTCTACGAGGATCGCCGGAACGCCTGGATCGGGCTGGCCGCCGCGCTGCTGGCGCTGACGCTCGGCGGCGTCGGCGTCTACGGCGTCGTGTCGCTCGTGACGGCGCGCCGCACGAGGGAGATGGCCATCCGGGCGGCGCTCGGCGCGGGCCGCCGCGACCTGATGCGCGTGCTGCTCGGCCGCGGCGCCGGCCTCGCGGCAGCGGGCGCCGCGCTGGGAATTGCCGGCGGCGTCGCAACGGGCCGGCTGCTCCGGAGCCAGTTGCACGACATCAGCCCTGGAGATCCCTGGAGCATCGCCGCAGGCACGGCGATCCTGGTGACGGTCGCGATGGCCGCGAGCTTTGCTCCAGCCTGGCGCGCGAGCCGGATCGATCCTGCGGTCGCGCTGCGCAACGAGTGAGCTGCGCTAGCCGACCGGGCGCACGGCGATCATCGGCACGAGGCTCGCGCAGAGCCACGCGCCAAGCACAATCGCAGCGGCGCGCACCGAGCGCGTGCGCCACGCCGCGATGAGGACACCAGGCAGACCAAACAGGACGACAGGCGCGGCGAGCGCGAGCCAGCCCGAGCCGTTGTCGATCGTCCAGCCCGCCAGCAGCCCGACGAACGAGACACCGATGCCGTTGATGGCGACGCGCCACCACCGCGCGCGGCGGACGGCGCGGTACGCAAGAGCGCCGAGGACGGCGCACGCCAGCGCGACGGAGACGGCACGCCACACGTACGGCATCAACACGCCCTTGAACGAGAGCGACTGCCGACTGTGGGGTGCGTTGAGCCGCGCGTCGTAGGCGACAGACATGCGGTGAAGACGCGACGCGCTCGCCTCGTCAAGCGCCGGAACGCGACGCAGATCCTCGACGGATCGATACGGCGCATGCGCGAGGATCGCCGCCGCGGCCGCGGGTGTGACGCCACGAACACGCGTGAGATCGGCGAACGACGCGGCGTTCAGATCGAAGGCATGAGGCCGCGGCAACGCGCGCCGTTGATCGAAGAGGGACGTGCCCACCTCGAACTCCTCGTTCAGCAGCCACACGGGCGGCGTACGCGGCAGCGATTGCCCCACCAGCACACTGCGGACGACATCCGACACGGCGGCCGCTTCGTCCGGAAACCGGCGAACGTAGGCGTCCAGCACCGCCACCGTGTCATAACCGCCGTCCCGAACGGCGGCAAACAGCTTCAGGTACACGTTGTCGAGCGGATCGACGTCGGCCGCGGCGATCCCGAACGCGCGATAGAAGCCGTCCTCACGATACCGTCGCTGGAGCGCCTCGGACATGACGAAGCGGTAGAAGAGCGCGCTCACGACCCCTTCGGTGGCCATCAGCCGGCCGGCTGATTTCACCGCGCCATCTGCCGTGCCGGGCATGACGTTGTCGAGCAGGTACCCGGCATGCGGATCACGCCGGCGCAACGAGTCGGGAATCGCCGGCTCGCGCGCGAACGAGTTTGCGCGGACGGCGTGGTAACGAAGCACCTGCTCGGTGCCGCTGAACCACAACGGGAACGTCATCTCCGCTTTCGGCGCGATCGCCCAGCGGGCAGAGACGGCGCGCCGGTAGGCTTCGAGCTGTCGCTCGGCGCGCGCACGCGTCGCCGCGTCGGTTGCCAGCCGCGCCGTCTCCGTTGCGACCCCGCTCGCCTCGACGGCCATGATCTGAACGTGCTCCGCGAAGCCCTCGCTGAACGCCGTCGCCCGGTCCGTCTGCACGCCAATCGCGTGCATCTGGACCATCCCCGTGCCGCGCGGCTCCCCGGCGAGATCGCGAACGATGACGTGCAGGAGCTCGTGCGGGTAGATCTGGTTGATCGCGGCGAAGCGCTCGGCGATCGACTTGGACCGGTGCAGATCGACGTAGGCGGTTCGCGGCTGCGGCTTGCCTTCGAAATGGAAACCGATCCGCGGAAAGCCCCCCTGGTTGTTCGTGAGCACGAGGTACGCCGGTTGCGGCGGCATGCCCGGACGTGCGAACCGCTGCGCGAGTGCATACAGTCGCAGGAGCCGGCCGGAGAATCCGCGGCCGAGCTCGTCGAGATACGGGCCCGGGTTCGGGTGCCGTTCGACGACCGGCAGGCCATCCTGCTCCGCGCCGTTCGCCACGAGGACGATGAGCGCCGGACCGCCCGGCTGCGGATCCGTCGAAGCCACGCTGGCGGACAGCGCGATCAGGGCTGCCGCCGCAACTGTGTGAAGAAGCACAACGGCATAGACGGCCGCGGGCGATGGAACGTTCGCTAACGAATGTCCGCGGCGCCGGCCCAGGGCGGTCGGCGCCGCACGCGCGCGGCGGCCCAGAACAGCGGCACGAGGATGAGCAGCTCCAGCGCCACGGCACGGATGTTCGCCATCCAGGCATTCAACAGCCAGTAGCGGCGGTTCACCGACAGGAAGAGGTGAAGCGGCGGCTCGTAGTAGCGGCGGCTGAACGGCCACAGCGCCATCAGTCCGACGGGCGCCGACGTGTCGGCCGACAGCCAGTCGAGCAGGATGTGCGTCGCGTAGGCAGCCGCGATTGCGACCGCGAACCGCAGCCGCTCGCGTGGTGAGCGGCGCTCGACGTCCACGAGCGGCCACACCGCCCAGCCGACGATCCCGGCGATCGCGGCGGAGCCGACGCCGTGCGTGGGGCCGCGGTGCACGCTCGTGAGCAGATCGAGGTCCGGCAGCACCGCCGTCAGGCCGAACGCGACCAGCATCGGCAGGCGTGTGGGCCCATTCACGAGTAGCCCCGCCGTCGCGCCGGCAATCAGGTGACCGACTGGTGAAGGCATTGGTGTGCAGGTTACGGGATCTGATAGAGCCGCATCTCCTGCGTCTCCGCGACCACCGGCAGATCGAGCAGCCACGACCGATCGGTCAGGACCTGCGTCACGTTGTAGCGGCGCCGAATCTCCTGCCATCGCTCGGGCGAGTACTGTTCCCAGGCGAGCCGATTCGTGAGATCGGGAGGCTGTGACGGCGGACTCATGAGCTCGATCGTGTACACGTCGCGCAGGATCGCGATCGCGCCGGGCGCCGCCTCCATCGAGTACGGCAGTCCGTCGAAGCCGCTCGTGTCGAGCAGCACCGGGCGTCGCGTCCGCAGTTGAATCAGGCGCAACCCCTGCCCCGGCAGGAGCACGCCCTCACCCGCCGCCGCGGCGGCGAACACCGGATCGTGCGTCCGGTCGCGAAACTTCAACGCACGCGGCATCGTCGCGCGCATCGCCAGCAATCCATATGCGGCGACGACGGCGACGAGTGTCGCGCGCGCGACGGCGACGATGCTCGACGCACGCGCGCGGCGCGCTCCCTCGTCTCTTCGAGTGCGCTCGAACCATTGCTGCACGAGCGCGAAGATCGTCAGCGCGGCAGCGCCGCCAATCAGCACATTGATGCCCGCGAAGTCCGCTCCCTCGGCGATCCGCCGCATCGCCTCGGGCAACCGCGTCCAGAACAGGCTCTCGCGCGCAAGGAGGATGGCGAGGAGCAGCACGGTGATCACTATCTGCCCGGCAAGCGTACGCCCGTACAAGCCAGCGAGTCCAAGCAGGAGCGCTGCGAACATCATCGACACGATGTTCAACAGCCGGAGCGGCATCAGGATCTGAATCGCGTCCGGAATCCATTCGGGCGGCGCCCAGGAGATGAACACGAAGGCGATCGCAAGGCTCGCCGCGACGACGACAAATCGCAGCAGAAACGCCGAGGCCGGCGTCAGCCGATCCCTCAGGAACAGCAGCCACGTCACCGCCAGAGGAATCGCCGCGAAATTGACATACACGGCATAGTTCTTCAGATGCGCGGGTTGCCGATGACCATCCCAGTACTTCACCAGCGTCGGCAAATACCTGTCCGCGGCCGTGCGATCGACCGGCCCGATCTCCGGCGCTGCAGCCAGGTGCACGAGCAGGCTCGCCGCCGTCAGTGCGCAGCCGGCGAGAAACCACGGCAGCGCCGGACGCAACAGGGCCGTGAGGCGCTTGAAGTCCGTGGCCAGGCAGATTGCGACGACGACGAACAGCCAGACCCCCATTGACGGATGGATCGCAGGCGCAAGACCGAGCATCAATCCGCCGAGTCGATAGCGGCCCGCGCCCAGTAGCGCTGCCGCGAGCACGATCGCCGACAGGCCGAACGCGCCGTAGGTGTGCTCGGTGCCCATCAAGGCAATCGGGTAGCGTCCGCCAAACTCCGCCGTCCGGCTGAAAAACACGACGAACATCGCGCCGACTGCGTAGAACGCATCGCCGCTGAACGCGTAGACGAGCACGCTCAGCGCCTGCAGGCTGAGCATGCCGAGCACGCCGCTCAACATCTTCGACGCCGTTATCTCCGACATCCCGAACCGCAGGGCGACGGCTGTAATCTCGTGGAGCACGGTCCAGAGTTTGGCGTGGTAGATGTGAAACGGGTTGTCGGGAGAATACGTCACGAGCCGCGCGATCACCTGCGCGGTCTCGACCGCGACCTGCCACTGCGCGTATGCGGTCGACCCCAGCCAGAATCCCAGCGCGCCGCTGACAATCAGCATCGCAGGCACGCCGTCACGCGTCCCCAGTCGCGTGAGCATCAGTCGTCAGTATAGCTTCCACGCCGGCGGCGTTAAGATCGCCATGCGATGTCCCGGGTCGCCCGCATCACCCGCATGACGCTCATCGTCGCGGCGCTGATACCCGTCAGTTGCGATCGGACGCACCGCGGCGTGGCGTTGCCAACGGCCTACGTGCATCGCGAATCGGTGCCCATCGGAGGCCCGCTGGATATCACCCTCGGGTTCCGTATCTCCCCTCAGGCGCCACCCTTCCCCGGCGACTGCCGCGTGCTGCTGCGATTTCTCTACGACGACGGCAGCGTGATGGCGAGTTACGATCACGAGCCGCCGGTGGCGGCGCGCGAGTGGCGCCGCGGCGCTGCGATCGTGTACACCCGCCGCATCTTCGCGCCGGAAGTGCCGTATGTCGGCGACGTGCCGATCGTGATGGGACTCTACTCGCGGTCCGGCAAACGGCTCGCGCTGTCGGGCAAGGAACGCGGACACCGCATGTACGAGGTCGGCATGCTGAAGTTGAACGCGCAGCGCACGCTGCTGGCGTATCGCAACGGCTGGCACCGGCCGGAGTCCGCCGGCAGCGAGCCGGGCTGGCGGTGGACCACTGCCGTGGCGACGATGTCGTTCTTCAATCCGCGTCGTGACGCGGTCCTGCACGTGCGCTTCGATGGCAGTCCGGACCGCTTCGACAGCCCGCAGCACCTGTCGCTCCTCATCGGCGACCGAGTGCTCGAGACAATCGAGGTGCGGACGGCGGAGGTCACGGATCTCGAGGTCCCTGTGGCCGCCGCCGACTTCGGTCCAGGCCGGGAAGCCGTGCTGACCATCAAGGTGAACAAGACGTTCGCGGAGTCGGCGCGAGCCCCCGGCCGCGGCAGAGACCCGCGCGAACTCGGGGTCCGCGTCTACAACGTGTTCCTCGAGTCGCGGGGCACTCCGTAGCAGGATCTGCCAGCCTGGGGGCCGTCGCCCCGCGCGTAAACTGCGATCTCCGCCCGATACAGGCGAAAGTCGAGTCGTCGCCGTAACAACCTGTAATTCAGTCACATATCGCCATCGACTGCACACAATTTCACTTGACTTTCGCCGCGGCACGTTTCTATCATTTGGACGCCGTGACCTCCGCTGTCACGCGTTCCTGGGACACTGCGGGAGTTGAGCGCGACACACACAGTCGAGTCAGGAACAAGGAGCGAATCGCACATGCCGCCAGTTGACGACCGCAACGACCGTGAGCGCCTGAAGGCCATCGAGATGGCCGTGGGCCAGATCGAAAAGCAGTTCGGCAAGGGCTCGATCATGCGCCTGGGCCAGAAGGATGCGATTGCCGCCGTGCCGGCAATTTCCACCGGCTCGGTCAGCCTCGATTACGCGCTTGGCATCGGCGGCGTGCCGCGCGGCCGCGTCGTCGAGATCTTCGGGCCGGAGTCGTCCGGCAAGACCACGCTGTCGCTGCAGGTGATCGCCGAAGCGCAGAAGCTCGGCGGGATGGCGGCGTTCGTCGATGCGGAGCACGCGCTCGACGCGCAGTATGCGAAGAAGCTGGGAGTGGATCTCGACAACCTGCTCGTCTCGCAGCCGGACAACGGCGAGCAGGCGCTCGAGATCGTCGAGGTCCTCGTCCGCTCCGGCGGCGTGGACGTCGTCGTCGTCGATTCGGTGGCAGCGCTCGTGCCGCGCGCCGAGATCGAAGGCGAGATGGGCGAGGCGCAGATGGGTCTGCAGGCCCGCTTGATGTCGCAGGCGCTGCGCAAGCTCACGGGCGTCGTGTCGAAGTCGAAGACCTGCCTCGTCTTCATCAACCAGTTGCGCGAGAAGATCGGCGTCATGTTCGGCAATCCCGAAACGACGACCGGCGGCCGCGCGCTGAAGTTCTACGCGTCGGTGCGGATCGACATCCGGCGCATCGGCGCAATCAAGGACGGCGACCAGGTCGTCGGCGGCCGCACGCGCGTGAAGGTGGTGAAGAACAAGGTCGCGCCCCCCTTCCGCGAGGCGGAGTTCGACGTGATGTACGGCGAGGGCATCTCGCGCGAAGGAGACCTGCTGGATCTCGCCGTCGATCGGAAGATTGTCGAGAAGAGCGGGACGTGGTTCGCGTTCAGCGGCGAGCGGCTCGGCCAGGGGCGTGAAAACGTCAAGCAGTTCCTGAGGGAGAACCCGGTCGTATCGAAGGCGATCGAGGAGCGCGTCCGGAAGGAGCTGGGGCTGGTGCGCGAGGCCGAAGTCGCTACCGTGTAGGGCGCATCTTCAGATGCGCCTCACAGGTCTCATCTCACATCCCTGATGACCACGAGGATCTCGCCTGGGCGAATCAGGCCGAGATCCTGACGCGCGACCGCCTCGATCGCGCCCGGATCGTCCACGAGACGCCGCCGTTGCTCCCGCAGGGCGGCGTTTTCGTTCCTGATCTGCGCCAGCGCCTCGGCTGCGGCCCGATACTCACGACGGGCCCGCAACGTCTCGGCCAGCCCGCGGTCGCCGAACAGCGCGTCCACGACGAGCACGCACGTGATGAACACCATCGCCCGCCGCAGCCATGGGTTGTCGCGGCGACGGATCGGCAGCTTCGGCCGATCGAGATCGACGAACTCGACCTCGGCGGTCTTCGCGCTGATCTGCGGTTCCGCGATTGGCGTGGTGTCTCTCTTTTTCACGGCGCGACCGGAAAGTACCAAATCCGGATCCGAAGTACAAGCGCAAAGTACCGCGTTGCGAAAAAAAGTACAAGTGGGAAATTCTATGCAGTCCGATGACGGACCTGGATCAGCAAGCGAGCGCCGGAGGGAAGCCCGCGCAGCGGGCCGCGAGCGCGCAGCGCGGCGACACGCCACGTCAGGGCCGAGCGAACTCAGTGCAAGCGAGCGCCGGAGGCAAGC
>JBMDXB010000148.1:0-13684 GCA_048594885.1 Vicinamibacterales bacterium | reverse complement strand
CCTGGTCTCGGGGTCCCTGGTCTCGGGTCCCTGGTCTCGCGTCCCTGGTCGCGCGTCCCTGGTCTCGCGTCCCCGGGACCAGGGACCATGACGAGGGACTCAAGACCTGGGACTCGTGACCGGGGACTCGGGACCAGGGACGAGGGACCAGGGACCAGGGACCAGGGACCAGGGACCGAACGTCGTTATCATAGAATGATCGGCGCCCACGGCAGGTCACGGATCCGTCCCGAAAGTCCGAAGGAGATCTCCTCCATGTTCCGTACGTTGTCCGCAGCGGGGCTGCTGCTCGTGTTGTTCGTCGCCTCCGCCGCCGGCCAGACCACCGGCACCATCAGCGGAACGGTCGTTGACGCGTCCGGCGCGGTGCTGCCGGGCGTGACCGCTTCGGCCAGAAACGAAGGTACGGGTCTGGTGCGCAGCGCGACGACGGGCGTCGAAGGGCGCTTCGTCATCCCCTTTCTGCCGCCCGGCTCGTACGAGTTGCGCGTCGAGCTCGCCGGATTCAGCCCGCACGTCCGCCGCGGTGTCGATCTGACGATCGCGCAGACGCTCAACTTCAACGTGACGCTGCAGGTTGGCGTTGAGCTCAAGGACGAAGTCATCGGCGCCACCCCGCTCGTGAACACGGCCAGCTCCGAGCTCAGTTATCTCGTCGGACGCGAGGCTATCGAGCAACTGCCGCTGAACGGGCGCAACTACACCGACCTCGCGCTGCTGCAGCCGGGCGTGCTCGCGTTCCCGCACCGCGACGGCGGGTCGGTCGTCGCGCACGGCCTCGGGATGAGCATCAACGGGCAGGACCCGCGCTCGAACGTCTACCTGCTCGACGGCACGTTGCAGAACGATTTCACCAACGGGCCGGCGGGCAGCGCGGCGGGCACCGCGCTCGGCGTCGAGACCGTTCGCGAGTTCCGCGTCGAGGCGAACGCCTACAGCGCCGAGTTCGGCCGCAACTTCGGCGGCCAGATCAACGCGCTCACCAAGTCCGGCACGAACAGCTTCAGCGGCAGCCTGTTCGAGTTCCACCGCAACGACGCGCTCGACGCGCGCAACTACTTCGACACCGGCGGCAAGCCCGACTTCACGCGCAATCAGTTCGGCGCCACGCTGGGCGGCCCGATCGCGCGGGATCTGCTGTTCTTCTTCCTCGGCTACGAATCGCTGGTCGAGCGGCTCGGCAGGACCATCTCCACCGTCGTCCCCGACGACAACGCGCGCCTTGGCATCCTGCCGTCCGGAACCGTGGCAGTCAATCCTGCGGTGGCGCCGTACCTGGCGGAGTTTCCGCGGGCGAACGGGCCGTCGCTGGGGCAGGGGCTCGCGGCCTTCAGCTTCCCGTTCCAGCAGCGGCTCGACGAGCACTTCCTGCAGAGCCGTGTCGATCGTACGTTCGGCAGCAACAGCCAGCTCTTCGCGCGCTACACGATCGATCACGCGAACCAGTACCTGCCGACGGACTACCCGCAGGTCCCGCGGCGATTCGTGTCGCGCAACCAGTTCTTCACGTCGGAGTACCGCCACGTGTTCTCGTCGCGGACGCTGAACACGTCGCGTCTCGGGTTCAGCCGCACCCGCATCGGGCAGGAGATCGAGGCGAACACGACGCAGACGCTGGCGCCGTTCGTCGCCGGCCGCTCGACGATGGGCGACATCGACATCGGCGGTATGAAGCGCTTCGGGCCGCAGAGCTCCGTCGACGTGCGCCTGGTGCAGAACGTTTTCAGCCTCCAGAACGACTTCGTGCACACGCGCGGCGCGCACGTGGTCAAGGCGGGCGGACTGGTGGAGCGCTACCAGCACAACATGGTCAACCCGACCTTCAGCCTGGGCATCTTCACCTTCGCGAACCTCAACACCTTCCTCGCCGGCAGGCCCGCGAGCTTCGTCGGCCTCACGCCGGAAGCGCAATTCGATCGCTACTGGCGGTTCACGCTGTTCGGGCTGTACCTCCAGGACGATTTCCAGGTCACGCCGCGGCTCACGCTCAATGGCGGCGTCCGCTACGAATACGCGACGAGGCCGGAGGACATCTACGGGCGGGACTCGGCGCTGCCGGACCTGACGGCGTCGGCTCCGGTCGTCGGTCCGCTCTACGACAATCCGCCCGGCAGCGTCTCGCCGCGTGGAGGGTTCGCGTGGGATCTGTTCGGCGACGGCCGCACATCGGTGCGCGGCGGGTACGGGCTCTACTTCAACACGAACAGCCACCAGAACCTGATCGTCACGGTGACGAACCCGCCGGCCACGCCGAGGCCGGTCATCATCAATCCGAGCTTCCCGAATCCGCCGTTCAACCTCGCGACCGCGATCTCGATGCGGCCGGTGCAGTGGGACCTCGAGACGCCCCGCATTCACATGTTCAACGTCAACGTCCAGCGCGACATCGGCTGGCAGACGGCGGTCACGCTCGGCTACGCGGGGTCGCGCGGCCGGCACCTGTTGCGCAGCGGCGACGTCAACCTGGCGCAGCCGACCGGAACGACTGCCGACGGACGTCCGTTCATCGCCGCAGGCACGCCGCGGATGAATCGGGCCTTCTCGACGATCGAGCTGAAGAGCAGCGACGGCGAGTCCTGGTACAACGCACTCGTCTTCGAGGTGCGGCGGCGCTGGAGCCGCGGTTTCTCGGCGCAGTCGTCCTACACGCTGTCGAAGAGCGAGGACACGACGCAGGCATCGACCTTCTTCTCCGACGCCACGAACGGCACGACCTCCGCGCTGCCGGAGTTCATCCCCGGCTACAACAAGGGGCTGTCGGATTTCGACGTCCGCCACAACTGGGTCCTGAATCTCACGTGGGATCTGCCATTCGCGCGCGGGCTGAATGGCATCGCCGCCGACCTCTTCGGCGGGTGGCAGCTCTCCGGCATCTGGACGATGAGGAGCGGGCAGCCGCTGACGGTGTTCGTGCAGACGAACCGGTCACGGTCGCAGTGGAACCCGTCGCGCGGCCCCGGCATCGGGCAGGATCGCCCAGACTACGCACCGGGCTTCGGGCCAGACAATGCCGTGCTCGGCAAGCCGGAACAGTGGTTCAATCCGGCGGCGTTCGCGCTGCAGCCCGCCGGCACGTTCGGCAACACCGGCCGCGGCGACCTCGCCGGCCCGAACCTGCGCACGCTCGATCTCGCACTCGTCAAGAACGCGCCGTGGTCG
Organism: Vicinamibacterales bacterium; assembly: GCA_048594885.1. Classification (GTDB taxonomy): domain Bacteria; phylum Acidobacteriota; class Vicinamibacteria; order Vicinamibacterales; family 2-12-FULL-66-21; genus JBMDXB01. The sequence continues at coordinate 10,525 of JBMDXB010000148.1, read as the reverse complement.
ATGTTCGGCACCGGCGGCCGCCTCGAGCTGCGCATCGAGGCCTTCAATCTGCTGAACCGCGCGAACTTCGGCCCGCCGGAGCTGCGCGCGTTCGCCGGCACGCAGCCGGTCGAAGCGCCGCTCGCGACGTTCGGCCGCATCACCAGTACGGTCACATCAGCGAGGCAAGTCCAAATCGGCGTCCGCGCACGATTCTAGGTTCGGTCAATGCTGAATGCTGCATGCCAGATGCTGAATGAGGTGCGGCGCTCCATTCAGCATTTCGCATTCGGCATTCATTCAGCATTTCGCATTCGGAATTCATTCAGCATTCAGCATTCGGCATTCAGCATTGACGAGGAGCGGCGAATGAACTGGCTGGCGTTTGTCGGCGGAGCGGTGGCATCCTGGGGCGTGTACGGGGCGATGCTGCATCAAGGGCAGGTGAAGCTGGGAAACCCGATGCGCGCGCTGCTGTGCGTCGGCGTCGCCTACTTCCTCATCGGCGTGCTGGTGCCGGTGATCGTGCTCTACTCGCAGGGGCAGGGACTGCGCGGCTTCAACGCCTCGGGCACGACCGGCGCAACGCTCGCCGGCGCGCTCGGCGCGCTCGGCGCCGTCTGCATCATCTTCTCGTTCCGCACCGGCGGCACGCCCACCTACGTCATGCCGCTCGTCTTCGGCGGCGCGCCGCTCGTCAACGTGCTCTACACGATGTACCTGCACCCGCCGAAGACGGCGCCCAATCCGCTGCTCTACGTCGGGTTCCTCGTCACCGCCATCGGCGCGGGCATGGTCCTGTACTTCAAGCCACCGGCGTCGTAGAAAGGGGTCTGGTCATGCTCGACCGGCGGAGCTTCATCATGCAGGCCGGCGCGCTCGCGTCGGCGGCGCTCGCGTTCGGTCAGGAGCGCCGCTACAAGCTGGGGCTGCAGTTGTTCACGATCCGCGCGCCGATGCGGCAGGACGTCGACGGAACGCTTCAGCGGGTCGCCGCGATGGGCTACGAAGAACTCGAGACATACGGCTTCGATCCGGAAGCGATCCGTTACTACGGGTTGGACGCGAAAGCGTTCGCGCAGCGCCTCCGCGACCTCAACCTCGCAACCCCGAGCGGGCACTACGACCTGAACCGGTACGTGAACACCGGCGTCGACCAGTTGAAGCGCTACATGGATCGGTGCATCGAAGGGGCGCGCGCGCTCGGACAGTCGTACATTACCTGGCCGCTCGTCGACGCGGATTCACGGACGCCCGATGGTTTCAAGATCGTGGCGGAGCGGCTGAACATCGCCGGGGCACAGGCCAGGAGCGCGAAGCTGCAGCTTGCGTATCACAATCACGACTTCGAGTTCGTCGATCACAACGGCGTGCGTGGCTACGACATCATCCTGAAGGACACAGACCCGGCGCTGGTCAAGCTGCAGGTGGATCTGTACTGGCTCGCACGCGCGTCGCAGACGCCGCACGACCTGTTCAAGCGCGCACCCGGCCGTTTCGTGATGTGGCACGTCAAGGACGTGCACCCGGTCAGCCGCGATTACACCGAGGTGGGCAACGGCACGATTGACTTCACGAAGATCTGGCCGGACGCGCAGCTCGCCGGACTCGAGCACTTCTTCGTCGAACAGGGCGGCAACTTCACGCGCGATCCCATGACCAGCATCGCGGTGAGCGCGGACTACGTGAAACGCGTCCTGCTGAAGCGCGGCCCTAAGTGACCTGCCGGAGCTGCGCGAGCGCCGCCAGCCCACGACGGTCGCGCGGGTCGACGTCAACGCGCGAGCCATGCCCATCGAAGTAGTAGCGCATCCGCGAGACCGGTCCGATGGCGACCAGGCGAGTAGGCCCACGATACTCGAAGACGACCTTGCCGCGTGGGGCGACGCCGCGAATCGGCCGGCCGAGCGGGTCGGGTTGCCCCCTACTGGGGACGTGTGCCGCCTGAAACTGACTTCTGGCCTTCCCGCAGCAACTCATCGTCTTCATCCGGTTCTTCGTAGTAGATTGCCGGGCTCGATCCTGTCGTCTTCGCCGTGAGGCGCTCGGCCAGAATCGCTCCTGCCGACAGAGCCGGCCATAGCAGAATGGCCTCCCGCCAGCTCTCCGCCATCCCGTACGACAGCGGCGCGGCGATCCAGACGCTCAGGCAATAGAAGCAGTCGAACACGGAGGTCCAACCGCTGGCGCCGGCGGCGCGCCTGAGGCGCGCCGCCAGGTTCCAGGGACCCTCCTCCGCATTCAACAGGTGCGTGATGCGCCAGACGGCGAGAATCCCAATTGCCAGCCAGTAAAACCGCATCGTCGCGGGCCGCCGATTACGTCGATGTCAGCTCAAACGGTGATCGTGAAGGTGTACTCCGTTCTGTTGTACTGGTTCCAGATGCTGTGATCGCAGTTCAGGCCCCCGCCTCCGATCACCCGCTTGTGTGCTCTCAGCTCGAGCAGATAGCAGCAGGTCTTCTCGAACGCGTCCGCTGCGTTGACCTCCAGGCGTACCGCGCCGCCGGCCCAGTACGGGGACGCGGCGCCCTGACCGAGCGCAGCGGCGTAGTCCGGGCCGACGTGCGCGGCGGCTGGAGCCCACGGATGGGGAATGGGCGTCAGCGTCACGCCCGGCAGCGTGAGCAGATCAACGAGGTCATTGACGTCATAGTGAAGCCACAACCCGTAGTTGCGCAGGTGCGGATTCGGATCAGGGTCGTAGGCGACGAAATCGATGCGCAGCGTATCGGTGGTGTTGATCGTCACCGTGCTGCACGCATCGACGGGGGTGCTCGTCGCATTGGCGTGCACGATGCTGACCGCGGTGACCTCGGTGTCGGGTTCTATCGTGCAGACGTGGACCTTGCTGGGGCTGCATTCATGGCCGTTCAGATCCGTCGGTGTGAGGGTGACCATGTGGTTGTCGATGGTCACCACGATGCCGTTGAGGTTGTTGGAGCCGCAGACGGGCAGATCGACGGGGTTCGAAAGATCTCCCACGTACCCGGCGCGCGTCCAGCCGCGCAGCCGCAGATAGTAGGTCCCATCTGCGAGCACATTCCCCGTCGCCAGCAGCATCAGGATGTTGACGGTGAAAGCATCCCACAGCTTGGCGCCGTGATTCGCCTCGTAATGCGGCAGGCTCTCGATCACGTCATGAGCCACGGCGCCGTCGCTGATCGGCGTGAACAGGAATGGGACCGGGACGAACGTCTGCAGGGCGTTGTCCCAATAACTGCGGTCGAAGCCCTGTGCAGGCGGAGCCTGCAGCTCGGTCCACGGGCCGCCGAAGCCGTTGGTCGAAACCAGGACCTCGTAATAGTCGACGGTGTCTCCAACACAACCGCGGATCGGCACCGTGCCCGAGAACGGCCGGTCGCTGTCGTTCGTTCCGAGGCCTGGATTGAGATATCCGACCTGCGCTGCTCCGGCGTTGACGCCAGGGTTGCCGCCGATATCTTCGATGTTGTCTTCGCAGATGTTGCTGATGAAGGCGCAGTTGCCGCCATCGAGACATGTGCTGCCCGTGACGCAGCACGCTTCGTCGTTGGCCACCAGCGTCACGTTCAGGTTGTCTGGGATGTCCCAGCGCGTATTCCAAACGGTCTCGTCGACGATGACGTGGTTGGCCCCGCGGCAATTCTGCGTGACCTTGAAGATGATGTCCGGCGTGCAGTCCCACCACGGCTGCCACGGCCACCACGGCCAGAGGTGCAGTTGCTCGAGGTCGGGGATGCGCGGCAGCTTCGGAACGAGCTTGTTGCGCAGGCTCTCGAGTGCCTCGGGATCGAATTTGCTCATCCGTCGCGCCGCGGCGACGTTGCGGCCCGTGAGACCGCCGGTCGGCACCCGCCGAGCCGGCACAGGCTCCTCACCCAGGAGCGCCTGGAAGATCTTCGGATCCGGCTCGGGACTCGGAACCGGCATCCTGACCCTGAGCTCCTGCCTCACCGCCCTTGAAATGCGCTCGGCCAGCACTGGCTCGAGGAACCAAACGCGATGCTGCCACCACCACCATGGCCACCAGCCGCAGCACCAGGTGAAATCGATCGTGAAGGTGCCGTTCGCATCGGTTGTCGTGCAGCCGATCTGCTGGCTGCTCGACCACCACCACCACCAGTCCACGTCGTAGGCGCAGACCGTCGCTCCGGGCACGGGATTGCCATCCGGGCACCGGACGACACCCGTGATCTTGAACCGCCGGCACCATCGCAACCACCACAACCAGTAATGCGCCGATATCACGACCGGTGGCAGGGCGAGCTCCGTTTTGCCTTCCCACTGGCGCCGCGTCACCGCGACCTCGACCGTCTGCAGGCCTCGCATCTGCTCGGCGGTGGCGTCTTCCGGACCGACGACGACGCGAAGATTGTCGGGCGCCGCATCGAATGACAACGTCGCCGTGCCGCGTCCTTTCGCATCGAGCTTGACGACGTCTTCGTGCGCCCGCCCCTGCGCGTCGAACGCGACGACCTTGACTGGCCGATCGGGCTTGAAATCGGGTACCTGCGAGGCATCGAGGGGAACCTTGAGCCGATAGTCCCTGGGCGGCATGACTGTCCTCCGGGCAAGTGGGAGGGGTATTAGAACGCCGGGACTCCACGGACGCAACGAAGCACGGCTCTCAATTCCGGCGGAAATCGTTTCGAAAATGGAGGGCGTTCGATCTACGCAGCCAGCCCATGAGCGGCCAGCCATTCGTCGAGGGTCTTCAGCAGTCCCGCCGCAGACGATCGGTCGGATCGCAGCGCGCCCGGACTGAGTGGAGTGTGCCGCTGGAGATGGCGGTAGAAATCGGCCTGGCTGTTCCAGCCGACCGATGCGCAGATCGCCGCGATCTTCATGTCCGATTCGGTCAACAGGCGGATCGCGGCTCGCAAGCGCAGGAGGCTGACGTACTGGTGAACCGTGCAGCGGTGCGACCGTTTGAACGCGCCCGTCATCACCCTGAGCGACTTCCCGGTGCTGCGCGCGACATCACGCAGGCGGCACGCCTGCGTGAAATGAAGCCTGAGATGCGCCTCCACGCGATCTCGACGGCGTTCACCGTGGCGCGTGCGCGCGGCGAGGGCGCGGAGCTCCGCCGCGACACGCGGCCACTGCTCCCTGCTGATCAGTGTCAATGCCCACCACACCGACGCCCAGTCCGCCGAGCGGTCCTGTCGATTCGCCTCCCCCAAGATCCGCGTCGCCATGCGGATGCACGCGCTCTGCATCAGGTAGCGCGCGCAGACAGCATCCATCTGATTGCGAGGAGGAGGGGTTCCGTGGGCCAGGTCGGCGAGACGGTCGTACAGATCCGAGCAGCTCGTCGGATGGTCCGCGGCGAGCTGAAACTGCCGGACGGCCTGTTGCACCCACGGTCCAACGTCCTTCATGGGTCACATCCGCGTTTCCCGGAGTGTGCGCGGTCAGTGTGTGCGCGTCAATAAACCCTTTGGCTGATAGCCGCGAGCCAGGCGAAGACGTGTTCGCAGGACCTTCCTAGCGCCGTTTCCCTATCGCGTACAGGTGGTTGTCGGTCCGCAGGAACAACTGCCCCTCTGACACCGAGATTGTGCTGAGCGTGTATTCGTTCGTGGGGTTCTCAGCCAGCAGCTCGAACTTGTCGCCCGCCTTGAACACCGACGTCACGCCGGAGTTCTCGCTGGTGACGTAGATCTTCCCTTCGGCCAGCGTCGGCGACGCGCTGTAGTTGTCCTTGAAGAGCCGCTCCGGACCCCACACGACTTTCCCCGTCTGCACGTCGAGCGCGTGAACGACGCCGTTGTCGCGCACGACGTAGAGCCGCTTGCCGTCGCTGACCGGCGTCGGCACGTCGGGCCCCTGGTCGAAGCTCCAGGCGACGTGGCTCGCCGTCACGTCGCCTCGGCCTCCTGCCTTGATCGCCAGCATCGGGCGGATGCGTGTCGGCGCGATGACCATCCGATCGACCACGAGCGGCGAGGCGATGATGCGGTAGTTCGGATCGTTGTCGGGATTCAGGCCCTTGACGCGCCACAGTTCCTTCCCTGTCTGCGGATCGTGGCCCGTGACGACGTCGCCGCCGTTGGTGACGACCTCGGTGGTCTTGTCGTACAGCAGGAGCGCAGGGGTGATGTAGGCGTCGGGCGACTCGCGGATGGCGTCGGTCGGCCGCTCCACCTTCCAGATCGTCTTCCCGCTCGTCGCGTCGATCTTGAGGATGTAGGACGGATCGTCCGTCTTCATGCCGTGCAGCACCGGAATGAACAGTGCGCCCTGGTGCAGCAGCGGCGACGAGGCGAATCCCCAGTTCAAGCCGAAGCGGCCGTAGTCCGCCTGGATGTCACGCGACCACAGTTCCTTGCCGGCGAAGTCGAACGCCTTCAGGATGCCGACGCCGTTCAGCACCCATACCGTGCGGCCGTCGGTCACCGGCGACGGCGACGCCATCGTCTGCTTGCGCTGCATGTTGTTGCCGCCGCTGACCGGACGCTTCCAGGCCACCTCCCCCTTGCGGCGATCGACGCACCAGAGCTCGAGGTCCCCGCTCTTCAGCTCGGTGGCGATGTTGAGGAAGACGTAGTCGCCCCAGACGATTGGCGTCGCGCCGCTGCGGCTCGGCATCGGCAGCTTCCACGCGATGTTCTCGCCGTTTTCAATCGACCATTTCACGGGCAGGCCGGATTCGGCGCTGACGCCATTCAGCTTCGGTCCGCGCCACTGCGGCCAGTTCTCGGCCGATACCGCGATCACCGCGGCGGTCGCAATCAGCAGGGCCAGTGACAGACGCCTCATCAGTCCTCCTCCAGGTGAAACGCCATGATAAGTCACAGTAAACTGAATGCGGGACAGAAAGGAGCCGGCGGAACATGTCGGACGTGGTTGTGGCTGCCCGGTGGCAGTTCGCATTCACGATCATGTTCCATTACCTCTTCCCGGTCCTGACGATGGGACTCGGCGTGCTCATCGCCGTGTTCAAGACGCTCGAGCTCAGGAGCGGCGACCGGCCGTTCGGCGACGCCGCGCGCTTCTGGGCGCGCATCTTCGCCATCACCTTCGCGACCGGGGTCGTCACCGGCATCCCGATGGAGTTCCAGTTCGGCACGAACTGGGGGCGCTTCTCCCACTTCGCCGGTCCCGTCGTCGGGCAGACGCTGTTCATGGAGGGCGTGTTCGCCTTCTTCGCCGAGTCGTCTTTTCTTGGCGTGTTCCTGTTCGGCGAGCAGCGTGTCAGCCGCGGCATTCACTGGCTGTCGTCGGTCATGGTGGCGCTCGGCGCCGTGGTGTCCGGCTTCTTCATCGTCGCGACGAATGCCTGGATGCAGCACCCCGTGGGGTACCGGATCGTCGACGGCCGCGCCGAGCTGACGAGCCTGTGGGCGCTGCTCAGCAATCCGTACGCCCGCTGGCAGTACCCGCACGTCATCTCCGGCTCGATGATCGTCGCGTCGATGGTCGTGTCCGGCATCGGCGCCTACTACGTGCTGTCGCGGCGCCACGACGCCGCCGGCCGCACGTTTCTCCGCGTCGGCGTGCCGGCGGGCCTGCTGTTTTCGCTGATCACGCTCTTTCCCACCGGCTCGTTTCACGGAGAGAACATCGCGCGCGTTCAGCCGGCGAAGATGGCCGCGATGGAGGGCCTGTTCGAAACGACGGAGGGGGCGGACCTGGCGATCATCGGCATGCCGGATACCGAGCGCCGGGTCCTGATGGACCCGATCGTGGTGCCGAGGTTCCTGAGCTTCCTCGTCTACGGCGACTTCCGCGCGAAGGTGATCGGACTGAACGACATCCCGGAGGACCAGCATCCGCCGGTGGAGGTCGTCTACTACGCGTACCACATCATGGTCGGGCTCGGGACGATCTTCATCGCCATCCTCGCCGCTTCGGCATTCCTGCTGTGGCGCGGCCGATTGTTCGATACGCGTGCGGCGCTGTGGGTGCTGATGCTGGCGATGCCGTTCCCCTACATCGCCAACCACGCGGGGTGGGTTGTCGCGGAAGTCGGCCGGCAGCCGTGGGCGGTGTACGGCATCCAGCGCGTCGCCGACAGCACCTCGCGCAACGTCACGGCGGGCATGACCTACTTCACGCTGTTCGGGTTCGCCGGGCTGTACGCGCTCGTCGCGATCCTGTATCTGCTGCTCTTCATCCGCATCGTGCATCGTGGGCCCGATCTGTCACGCGATCGCGAACCGCTCGGCAGCGTCGGCACCGGCGCCGCCGTCGCGGAGCAGGGGGCGGCGTCATGAACACGGCCTGGTTCGTCGCGCTCGCCTTCATGCTCGCCGGCTACGCCGTGCTCGACGGCTTCGACCTCGGCGTCGGCTCGATCCACCTGTGGCTCGGCCGCAACACGCGCGAGCGAGCGACGATGATCGACGCGATCGGACCGGTGTGGAACGGGAACGAGGTCTGGCTGCTCGGCGCCGGCGGCGCGATGGTGGTCGCCTTTCCGCATCTCTACGCCGCGAGCTTCAGCGGGTTCTATCTGGCGCTGATGATCGTGCTCTGGCTGCTGCTGCTGCGAGGGCTCGGCATCGAGTTCCGTCATCAAATCGACGACGACCTGTGGCGCCACGCGTGGGACGTGGCGTTTTCGTTCGCGAGTCTGCTACTCGCGCTGCTGTTCGGCGTCGCGCTGGGCAACGTGCTGCGCGGTGTGCCGCTCGATGCCGAGGGGGAGTTTCAGGGCACGTTCGCGCTGATGCTCAACCCCTTCGCGCTGCTGGGCGGGATCCTCAGCGTCGTCGTGTTGTCGATGCACGGAGCCGCCTGGCTCGCATTGAAGACGGACGGCGCGGTGCAGGCGCGGGCGCGCCGGGCGGCGCGTCTGCTCTGGTGGCCGGCCATCGCGCTCCTTGCCGCGATGGTCGCCGCGAGCTTCGTTGTCCGGCCCGACTTCACCCGCAACTTCATCGCGCATCCATGGCTGCTCGCCGCGCCTCTGCTGACGGTTGCGGCAGCCGTGGCGATGCGCCGGTTCCGATCGAGAGACGACGACCTGCGGGCGTTCCTCAGCGGCGCCGCGCTGATCGCGAGCATCCTCGCCTCCGTTGCTGCCGGCCTGTATCCGCAACTGCTCCCAGCGCGCGCCGGCAGCCCGCATCCGGGGCTCGACATCTACAATGCCGCATCGCCCGACGGCAGTCTGAAAATTGCCTTTGGCATTTACCTGTTCGGCATGACGCTCGTCACGATCTATCTCGTGAACATCTACCGCGTCTGGCGCGGCAAAGTGCGCGAGGTGTATCACTGACGAGCGATGCGCATTCCGAAGTACTGGACCGAGCGAGCGGGCCGCCTTCGAGGCATGGCGCGCGGCTGACGAACGCGCAGCCGGCGAAAGGGCGGCGTGCCGGTTCGTCGAATCGGCCGGCTGGGGACGCACCCACGAGGCCGCCGCTGGGATTCTGCGGGTGCACGACGAGCGAACGAGCGCATCGACCAACCTGGCTTTGGCGTAACGACGTTTCCTCCACGGGCGGTTAGGGCACAGGACGCGCCAATGTCACGATCCGCGGTGCGCGCGCGGGAAGTCGCTGACTCTCAGAGGATTGACCGCCACGGCTCGGTAGCGTCACTACTGCGGCCGGGGTGCCGCAAGACCGTCCGGACCGGCACGTTTTTGCACGACTCGCGGGCTATAATCGCCCCCTCCCCGAACAATCAGGCGCTACGTGTTGGTGCGCAGCAGGAGAAGCACCATGGCTCGTCTCCCGTCGGGCAAAAGCAAATGGCTCGTCTATACGGCCGCCGCAGGGCTCGCGTTGATCGCGGTCGCGCTGCTCGCGATCACGTGGAGCATTCGATCGGGCGTCACAAACGCAAGCGATGTGGCGATGCGCGAGTATCCGGGAGATCGCGTCGCCGCGCTGATCGCTTACGCGGAGTCCGACAGCCATTCGTGGGCCGATCGGAACCGCGCCGTCTGGGCGCTTGGACAACTGCGCGACGCGCGCGCGCTGCCGATGCTCGAGCGCAACTACGTCGGCGAACCGTGCAACCATGCGCAGATGCTGTGTCAGCACGAGCTGAAGAAGGCCATCAATCTGATTCGCAAGGGACGCGTGAGATGAATCTATCGTTGAGCATCGACTCGTTCGGCCGGCTGGTGTGCGACATCGAAGACGATGGCGAGCGAGCGGTCGTCACCGCCGCTGACGCATCGTACGGGGTTACACAGTTGATGGCGGCGATCGATGATGCGCAGGAGTCCGGGTACGGGGAGTGCATCTGGCCCGAGGGCGGCGGAGAGTACCGGTGGATGCTCCGGCGTGACGGCAATGCGTTGACGATCGTGTTGTTGTGGAGCCGCGGCACGCTGACCGGCTGGCAGCACGTGCTGCGGACGGAGACGCGGTTCGAGGCGTTCTGTGCGCGGATCCGCGAGTCCGTCGCGCGGCTCGCGCATCCCGCGGACGTGTGAGTGAGCTCTCGCTGCGGCTCTCTTTCCTCCGCAACGGGGCTGCAGGCCGTCACCGCACATCTGAAGAAACGCGGAGGGCGCAGAGGCGCCTCTATGAGAGGGCCCCTCGCGTCAAGACACACGTCCAGTGAGTGCGCGCGGCCGGCTCACCGAGCCGGCCGGCCGCGC
>JBMDXB010000147.1:0-4389 GCA_048594885.1 Vicinamibacterales bacterium | reverse complement strand
ACGGTCATCGCGCGCTACCAGCGGTCCGCCACCAACTCGCTGCTCGCCGACCCGACGACGCGCTTCGATTTGAAATGGCCTGACGGCAATCGTTTCATCACGCAGCCGTACAGCAACCACAACGGAGGCGATCTTCAGTTCGGTAGCGACGGATACCTGTATATCCCGCTCGGTGATGGTGGCAGCGGCAACGACCCGCTGCACAACGCGCAGAATGGTTTGACGCTGCTCGGCAAGACGCTTCGGATCGACGTCAGCGTGGCCGATTCGGATGACAAAGGCTACAAAGTTCCTCCGGACAATCCCTTCTTCTCGAAGAACTGGGCGCTCGGCGGCCGAATGCCGTACTGGGAGATCTGGTCGTTCGGCTTCCGGAACCCGTTCCGTTTCACCGTCGACGCGATCGAGCGCGGCGGAAACGGTGCCCTCATCATCGGCGACGTGGGCCAGAGCGCGTGGGAGGAGATCGACTACGAGCCGTTCGGCGCCGGCGGGCGCAATTACGGCTGGCGCAATCGCGAAGGCGCGCACGACAACGTGACGTCGCTTCCGCCGGCGTTCCTGCCGCTCGTCGATCCGATCATCGAGTACGACCGGACCGTCGGCACCACCGTGATCGGCGGCGTCGTCAACCGCGGAACAAGTATCGGCGTGCCGTTCTTCGGTCGGTATTTCTTCGCCGACTTCGGCGCCGGCCGCGTATGGTCCGTGCGCCTCAGCACTGATGTGACGACGGGTGAGGCCACGGCGAGCGACATGACCGAGCACACGACGGAACTGGGCGGGGCGCTCGGCAACATTTCCGCGTTCGGTATCGATGCGTCATGCCGCATCCATCTGCTCGATTGGAGCGGTGGACGTGTGCTGCGGATCGACGGCGTCGACGGCGCGGCAGCGATGTGCGCGACGCCCGACCCGTTCCTGGCGCTTGGCGGCGGCGTCTTCGTCAACGGCGGGTGGGTGCCGCAGGACCATCCGATTGCGCTCGCCGCGATGGCCCCGCCGCCCGCGCCGACTCCGCTGGCGCCCGGACCCGTCGCGTGCATCACGCCGCAGCCGGGATCGACATGGGTCTGCGTCAACGGCGGCTGGGTGCCGCCCGATCATCCGCTGGCGACAAGCGCCGGCACGCCGCCGCCACCGCCGCCGCCTGGACCGGTTTCCTGCACCACGACGAAGCCGGGCGCCGACTGGGTGTGCGTCAACGGCGGCTGGGTGCCGCCGGACCACCCGCTGGCGCGAGGTGGCGGAGACTGAGAACTGATTTCAAAACCTCTCGCGGGTGGCTGCGAGCGGGGCGCCCCGCCGCCCGCCGCAGCGCCGTCCCCCGTCCCAGTGTTTTTCGGCGCGAGGAGGCGGTGGGGCTGCTCGCAGACAGGACCCGCGACGCGGGTTTTGAAACCAGCGCTAAGCGTCCGAGACGATCGCCGCGACGCGCTTCGCCACGGCGAGGCACGCCGTCAGGCCCGGTGAGTCGATGCCGGCGGCGTGAACCAGGGCCGGGACGTTCGCGTCGCGTCGGATCATGAAGTCGGCGAAGCTCTCCGACGGCGGGTGGAGCTTCGCGCGGATGCCGCTGCCGCCGTAGGTGAGATCCTCGAGCCGGAGTTCGGGCATCAGACGTCGCCCGGACTCCGCGAAGTGCTCGAGCGGCAGCCGATCGCGCTCGTAGTCGTCCTTGTCCGACTGATAGCGGATCGTCGGGCCGAGCAGCACGTTGCCGCTTCTCGTCCGGGTGAAGTGGACGCCGAGGCCGTGTCCCGATGCGTGGGGCAGCGGATACACCAGGCCGTTGATCCAGGCGCGGCGCGACGGCTTCAACTCCGCGTACTCGCCGCGGCACGGGTAAATCGTGAAACGCTCGCCGCCGCACGCCGTGGACACGTCGTCGGCGTAGAGGCCGGCGGCGTTCACAATCGTGCGTGCCGCAATCGTCTCTTGTTCGAGCCGCACCTCGAATCCGTCGCGCACCGGCTCGGCGCCGAGGAACCGTGCGCCGCGTAGCAGCATCGCGCCGTGCGCTTCCGCTTCTCGCAGCAGCGCGCGGATCAGCGATTCAGCCTCGAGACGCCCGCTGTCGGGCGACCACAGCGCCGCGCGCCCGGCGATGTGCGGCTCGCGCGACGTGATGAAGCCGCCATCGACGATGTCGAGTCGCGCCATACCGTTGTCGAGGCCGCGTTCTCGCAGCGCAGGCAGTTGATCGCATTCCTCGTCGGTCGCCGCGACGATCAATTTCCCGCAGCGCTCGTGCAGCACGTCGTGGCGCTCGCAGAACTCGTACATCAGCCGCGCGCCTTCGACGCACGACTGCGCCTTGAGCGTGTCCTTCGGATAGTAGATGCCGGCATGAATCACGCCGCTGTTGTGCGTGCTGGTCTCCATGCCGGGGCGCGGATGGCGCTCGGCAACCGCGACGCTGTGCCCCGCACGAGCGAGCTCTGCGGCGGCCGCAAGGCCGGTCACACCGGCCCCAATCACGAGGACGTCGATCGCTTCCATCCGTGAATGTCGAGGTAGAGGTAACGAATCAGAAAATAGCCACCGGATGACCGCGCATAACGCTACCGACTGCGGTGTCAGGTCCGAAGACAGGCGGTAAACCGTGCGCAGCCTGCGGTAAGAATCGCACCGCCAGTTCGATGGTGCCGATGCGATCTCGCTTCTCGATCTCAGTCACCGACACCAAGGGTCGGCCTAGCCCCATATTGACGTCCGAGCGTGGGAAGAGCAGGTACTTCACAGGACGCCCGTCGGACAGTTGTCGCACGTGAACGGAGAACCTGACGTCTGTGGTGACGTCGCAGCGGGATCGTCCCCGTCGAACGCGGCCAAAGCCGGGCCGGCAGCATGAACTCGTTGTTGAAGCCGCCGGCGAGCATCAGTTCTCGGCCCTGGAATTCAAACGCCTGCAGAGCCTCGATATGGCCCGCGTTGACGAACGCCAGTCGTTCGGTTCCGTCCGAGCCGAGACCGACCACCGCGTCGATCGTCAGTCACGCGTCAATCTCCACGATAGCCGATAACCGTACCCCCCGCTACCCGGGAGGTGGTGCACCGGCATCCCGCGCTGGCGATGCCAGCGTTGTGCAGTCCTGGGATTACGACCAAGGTGGTCAGCGATAGCCTTCAACCCAGCGAGTCGGTTCGAGTGGGAATCTGGCATACGCAGCTTCGTTCGGGAAGAAAACCTCTAGCCCCCTTCGACCATATTGACAAGTCCGATCCGAGGGGACGCTTCGCAGAGTCATGGAAGGACATCGAACGACAAGTGACGACATGTCGAACATTGTCGCTTGATCGAAGCGGCGACTGATAGCACGTTTGCGCGAAGACGAAAAATGGAGTGGATTCCCACAGTGCTTGCAGCCCTGGGCGGAATAGCCACGGGCTTCGCTCTGCGCCGAGGACCCCGGAGCCGGATTTCCGGCAGTCGAGGAGTTCCACTGTCGCGTGACTTCAGCGTGCGATGTGGAGCGTGCGGCGCCGCGGTCATCGAGGAAGACAGTCGGTTCTGTCCGAGATGCGGCGCCCCGCTGGGTCGAAGTGAGGTAGCAGCCGGTCGTTGAGTCTCAATCTGCGTAACGAGGGAGCCATGCAGGCGAAGGTACCGGTGCGAACAACCAGCTTTCATTTCGGGAGTTTCGCCCTTGCCACCCTCGGATTGTTGGCCGGAATGGCCACCCTTCCTTCGGCGGTGACGCGCGGCAATGACGCGACAAAGCCGATCGTCGGAGCCGCAAATCTCTCACCGACCGCGACGGGCGTCAGCAGCGGCACACCAGCGGGGACTGCGGCCATCCCCCTCACAGACGTCACGGCAACGGACGCCTTCTCCACGACGGCGGCTGTAGCAGTTGCCGGGCGGCTTGCGAGGCTGTCTCACAGGGCGGTCAAGCCAGCGACCGACGGTAGGGGCGGGTTGTGGGCGAAATCGGCCTCTTCATCGGAGTCGCGATTCACCGTCCACGATTCCGGGTTCGCAATCGACGGTGTCATTTTGGCGCAGCCCGTCGTCTCGGGCGCGATTAGCGGGACCGTCACGAACGCGGCGACGGCGCTCCCGGTGGCGAATATTTTTGTGGACGTCTACACCAGCACTGGGAGCTGGGTGGGATCTGGCTATACCGACGCCCAAGGCGTGTATACGTCCACCGGCTTGCCGTCTGGATCGTATTTCGTGCGGACATCGGCGCCGTCGCCATCCGGCTTAATCAACGAACTGTTCGACAACCTCCCGTGCGCCTCTTGTAGCGTCACGAGCGGCACGCCCGTGACCGTGACGGCGCCGGCGACGACGCCGAACATCAACTTCGCGCTCGCGCCGGGCGGCCGGATCAGCGGGACCGTCACGAACGCGGCGACGGCGCTTCCAGTGGCGAAGGGGTG
>JBMDXB010000146.1:0-1609 GCA_048594885.1 Vicinamibacterales bacterium | reverse complement strand
CCGCTGTTTCTGGTCTGTACCCACGGCCGGCACGACCCATGCTGTGCCGAACGGGGACGGCCCATGGTTCGCGCGTTGTCCGCGGCCCACCCGGAGCAGACCTGGGAGTGCTCGCACATGGGAGGCGATCGGTTCGCCGGCAACCTGCTCTGCCTGCCGGACGGCATCGCCTACGGCCGAGTGGGTCCGGAGGACGCGGCGACGATCGCGAGCGAGTACCTGCGCGGCCGGCTCGATCTGGCCCACCTGCGCGGACGCGGGAGGTACCCGTTCGCAGTGCAGGCAGCGGAGTGGCAGCTACGTACCGAACTCCAGCTGACCGGAGTGAATGATCTCGTTTTGGCCGAACACCGGACGGATGAGGTGGGCGTCACTGCGGTCTTCACTACCACGTCCGGCGTCGCGTGGGCAGTACGGATGCGCATATCCCATGCGGCGTCTCGGCGCGTTACGTGTCACGCGAAGCAGCCGTTCGCAGCTCCTCAGTTTCACCTGCTTCAGATCAGCAGACTCTGATCGCAAGACGTCACCGTCTCGGTGACGGGTCATCCACGCGGGTCCCGCTGTCCGTTCCATGGGCCTCGATCGAACACGACGCTGGCAACACCTGCGAGTGCTGTGAGCATGGCCGCGGCGCCCGGCGCGAAAATAGCGCCGAAGGGGATCCGGGTCGGATCGGTCCCGGTCTCGAACACGGGCAGTGTGATGGCGAAGATGGTGGCCGCCGCCCATAGCGCCAGTGTCATCGCCGTCAGCCCGATCCAGACCGGCCGACCCAGCAGGCTTCGGCGGAGCCGACTCATCGCCCCCAGCAGGGCCAGCGTGCCCACTGTGCCCCAGAACCAGGTGATGAAGGCTGCGATCGGAAGATGCTCCTGCTCCGAGCCGGACACGAGATCGGGCGCAAACAGACTGATCAGTGCGACGGCGACCCAGATCCCGCCAGTCCCGATCGCCGTCCACAGCAGCCAGGACAGTTCCGCCGTCATGGCCCGACGATCCTCCCCCGCGGTTCGGTCGCTCGGCGTCGCCGTGGTCATCGTGGCCCTCCTGTCGATTCATTCATCGCACTCCCTCCCAGGTGAGCTCTGGCAGAAGCATCGGAGGCGATTCGCCCGAAGTCTTGAACCAATCGCTTAGCCGCGCTTGATGGCGTTCCAGTTGCGAATAACCGAACCGTACGGTACGGTTCGGTCATGGCCACGAGTACAAGAGCGGCGGAGCGACGTCAGCGAATCATCCGCGCGGCGATCAGCGTGTTCGCCGAGCGCGGGTACGCGGCGTCGTCGACGGCACAGATCGCTACTGAGGCCGGCGTTTCGAAAGAGACGATCTATTCGTACTTCGGCAACAAGGCCGGGCTTCTGCGTGAAGCGTTGACGTCGCTGGTGGCGACCCCCGAGAGCGCGGTAATTCCTGAGCCGGCGGCAGAGTTCACCACTCAGGCCGAGCTTCGCGCGCACCTGCGGTCGCTGGCGGCGGGACTTGTCTCCGATCTCACCCAGCCGCAGTACCTGGCGCTGGCCAGGATCGTGGTTGCGGAAACCCCGCGTGATCCTGCGCTGCCCGAGATGTTCCGGCAGGCCCTTGCCGGCCGGGTGCTGGCAAG
>JBMDXB010000145.1:0-1829 GCA_048594885.1 Vicinamibacterales bacterium | reverse complement strand
CGCAAGGATGCGGACTCCAGGCCGCGCGGCCCCATTAAGGAACGGCCGGTCGGCCGCCTGTACGACGCCGACGAGGACTGGCGTGCCCAGGACGACGATCTCGACATCGACAACGTGGCGACGAGCCGCAAGCCCGAAGACGAGCCCGACATCGACACGGATGACGAGGAACGCTGATATGACTTCGGAAGTCAAGCAGGCCGTGACGGGAAGCTCCTACATATCAGCGCTCTTTCTCTTTCTTTGAAGACACTCGGGTCAGCGCCGAAGCGGGGCGAGTCACATCGACGGTGGATCCTGCTGAGATCCGTGGATTGGGTACCACCTGACTGGGATCCGTCACGCGCCGGCCTCACTCTAGGCACGAGGGTCGGCCGAAGCCGCCTCATAACGTCGTCGAGGATTGCGCGCACACCGGGCCGCACCTCGACGCCGACCCGAGAAGTCTGGGCGAATCGCTACGCCGTCACCGGTACCTCCCTCGCGATGGCCCACATGAACGCGATGAGTTCGCGCGCGATCGCCGTGACCGCCACGTTCGGATGCTTGCCGCGCGCGGTCAGCCGACGAAAACGCTTGCACAACCGGACCTGGGCCTTCCAGCCGATGTCTTGAATCGGTTTGGGCAGTCCGTCAATGCGGCGCTGAATGTGCTCGGATACTTTGGCAGGATACCGATAGGCCCACGCCCCTTCGATCAGCGCCCGCCGCGCCCGACCGTTGCCGGCCTTGGTGATGCCGCCCTGGCGACGCGCGGGTCCGCTCGAGTACTCCGAGGGGATCAAGCCGACGAACGCCGCCAACTGCCTCGGCGAGTCGAAGCGCGTCAAGTCGCCGAGCTCGGCGACGACGGTGATCGCGACGAGCCACTGCACGCCGCGCAAGGCCTGCAGGGCCTGCACGACCGGATACAGCCGCCAGGCCGGGCCGCGCTCGAGGATCTCGGCCTCGAGTCGGTGGAGCCGGTCGACCTGCTCGTCCACCGCGCGCACCGACTCTTGGAACACGATCTGCTGCGCGGCGGTCGGACAGACCACCTTCGCGAGGTACCGGCGATGCGCGTCGGTCCAATCGGCGCGACCCACATAGTGCCGGCCGAGCCGGAGTAGAAACGCTTGCAGACGGAGCTTCGCATTCTTGAGCGTGAGGCGCGCGGCGTCGCGAGCTCGACAGAGATCCCGGATCGCTTCATCCTCGATCGTCGGCACGTAGACGCGCGTGAGGTCGCCAGACCGCAGCAACCGCGCGAGTTCGACCGCATCCCGGCGATCGGTCTTCACCTTGTCGCCGGGCTTCTTCGGGATCAGCGACGGCGCGACCACGTGACAGGTGAACCCCTGGTTCGTCAAGTCGCGATGGAGCGTGTAGCCGCACGGCCCGGCCTCGTAGGCGAAGACCAGCGTGGGCGTCTTCGCCTTCAGCCGTCGGATCAATTTGTCGAGGTCCGCCTGACGCGTACCGATCGCACCAGCAAACACGGGCGGATCGGCGGTCTGCCCATGGGCATGGGCGACGGCGATCGAATCTTTGTGGACGTCCAGACCGACGAACAGCGGAGTAGACTTGGTCACGGCTGCCCTCCGGGAACACAGCGCCGCGCTCCATGCGGCGGTGCGGCTCTGGCCGAACAGGCTAACCCGCGATCACACCGGAGGGCAGCCGTGTTCGGTTCCCGAAGTCATACTGTCTAGACTGGGCGCGGACCTACGGCCTCGCGGAGGACGTTCATGAGACGACTTGCCTGTCTTGCCGGTGCAACGCTTGCGGCCGCTGCTGTTCACGCGCAGCAATCGCTCCCAGAGCCACCGAATCCCGACGCCTTCTATCAG
>JBMDXB010000144.1:0-9962 GCA_048594885.1 Vicinamibacterales bacterium | reverse complement strand
ATTGCGGACTGGATTGACGGATTGACGATTGCGGACTGGATTGACGGATTGACGATTGCGGACTGGATTGACGGATTGACGATTGCGGACTGGATTGACGGATTGACGATTGCGGACTGGATTGACGGATTGACGATTGCGGATCGGGGTTGGCCGATTGACGATTACGGATTGGGATTGACGATTCAAATCGAAACTCCCCAGACCGCGATCCCAATCATCACGCGCCAATCCCAATCCCAATCCCGAATCCCCAATCCGCAATCCAGTCACCAATCCCCAATCCCCCATCCACTCACCAATCCCCAATCCCCCATCCACTCACCAATCCCCAATCCCCCATCCACTCCCCAATCCCCAATCCCCAATCCCCTATCCACTCACCAATCCCCAAGCCCCAATCCACTCATCAATCCACAATCCCAATCATCAATCCCCAAGCCCGTCAATCCGCAATCGACGATCCGCAATCCACAATCGACTGTGCGCTACCGAAGTCGCAACGTAAAACGATTGGAGAGCAACGTTTCGACCCCTAGTACCAGGAGCCCGGCGAAAAGCAGATGCCACCAGACCTTCTGCGCGCGCTCCTGCGACTCCCGGGTCGGCGGCGCGCCGGCCGGATCCGCCGAGCTGCCGCCGGCATGCCCCGTCGCGGCAGCGACCACTTCCTGCGGATCCATCGGCGTCAGGTCGGATTCGCTCAGGTCGACGTTGCTCGCGACCGTGAACGGCGCGTCGGACTCGCGTCCCTGCGCGCGAATCTCGTAAAAGCCCTGCTCGTCGAGCGAGAGCACGTCCGATCCCTCGTCGTCGAGCGACAGCCGCTGTCCAGAGGGCGTCAGCGCCACGCGTCCGCTCCGCGCGTCGGCGCCGCGGGACGCCTCGAGCACTTCGCCAACCGTGACCCATGCCGGACGTTCCTGATAGCCGGAGAGATGCCGCGCGACGCGGTGCACGAACGGCAGGAACACCGGCTTGAGCGCGAGGTCGTTCCACTGCAGATCGACCGTCGACGTCCACAGCAGCACGCGCCCGGCTCCGGCACGCCGCTCGATGAGCGCCGGCGCCCCATCGTCGAAGCGGGCGATCGTTTGCGCGTCCTGCGCCGGGGTGACCGCGCGATAGCCGTAGAACCGCGCGCTCGAGAAATCTCCGCTGCGCGGCGCGCGGAACGGCTCGAACACTTGATGGCCGTACTCGAGCGCGCCGAGCCGGGCAGCGCTTCCTCTCGTCCGATCGACGGCCGTCCCCGGCTGCGCGGGCAGCACGTTCGCCGAGTTCCCCTGCCACGACGCACGGCCACCGAGGATCACGAACAGTCCGCCGCCGCGTTCGAGGAACCGCGCGAGTCGCTCGCCGAACTGGGGCGACACGGGAACGTCGTTGACGATCACGACGCCCGCCGAGGCGAGATCCTCCGTGCCCACCGCATCGACGCTCTTGACGACGACATCGAGCGGCGGCGCGTCGGCGAGCGTGAGCGCGCGCGAGAGATACAGGCTGGTGTCGCTGCTGCCGGCGCGATCGACGATGACGACCTTCGAGCTCTGCTTGGGCGAGACGACGAAATGGAAAACGTTGTCGTGCGCGAGCGCGTCCGGCGCGATGCGGACGCTGGCGCGCGTGTCGCGCCCCTCCGGCGTGAACGCGGCGAAGGTGACCGCCGCCGACGCGTTCGGTTCGATGCTGACCCGCTGCGTCTGCTGCGGCCGTCCGCCGATTTCGAGCGTGACGTCGAGGCCGGCGATCGGCTTGCTGGTGCGATTGAGCACACCGGCCGTGACCGTGACCCGCTCCTGACCTGAGAACGCCGAGCGCGCGAGCGCCACGGGTGTCACTGACGCGTTGATGGCATCGCCGTGCGCGATCGACACCGGCGAGACGACCGCGCCATCCGGCAGCCGCACGCCGTCGCCGCCCTGCCAGCCTGAACGCTGGAAGTCGCTGATCAGGATGGCCTCGCGGCGCGGCAGCGGTGACTCGCTGAGGATGCTGCCGGCGAGCTTCAGCGCCGGCCCATAGCGCGTCGCTCCCGAACCAGGCTTGGCGGAGCCGACTGCCGCGCTGAGCCGATCGCGATCCGCGGTGGATCGCAGCGCCACCTCGGCGCCCGTGCTGAAGAACACGACCGACGCGCGATCTGCCGGCCCCAGACCGGCGACCGCGTTGCGCGCGGAGTCCAGCGCGCGCTGCCACCGATCCGCGTAGGCCATGCTGTAGGAGCGATCGACGAGGATGACGACTTCGCGCGCGCCGCCGGACGCGGCTGCCGCGATGTCGGCGCGGTTGAAGAACGGCCGCGAGAACGCCAGCACGATCAGCGCCAGGGCCGCGAGACGCAGCAGCAACAGCGGCCAGTGGCGCACGTGCCGCCGCCGCACGGACTGGTACGGGATGCGCCGCAGGAACATCAGCGACGGGAACTCGACGACGTGTTTCCGCTCGCGCTGAATGAGGTGGATGATCACCGGCACGGCGAGACCGGCGAGCCCGAGCAGGAACAGCGGCGTCAGGAACGACATCACCGCACCCTTCCCAGCCGCTCGCGCGTCGTCAGATAGCTGAAGAGCGCGTGATCGAGCGGCGACGCCGTGTTGACGAGCGTGTAGTCGATGCGGTTGGCGGAGAAGCGCTCCGTCAGCGCGGCGACGTGCGCCTTGAGCATCTCACGGTACTGCTCGCCCAAGGCCTCGGGAACGACCGGAATCTGCTCTCCGCTTTCGAGGTCCTCGAAGCTCGACGGATCGTCGAACGTGAAGTCGATCTCCGCCGGGTCGAGCACGTGGAACACGATCATGTCGTGGCCACGGAAGCGCAACGGGCCGATCGCGTCCAGGACCGTGTCGGGCTCCTCGTAGAGGTCCGAGATCAGCACCAGGATGCCGCGGCGGCCGAAGTGCTCGGCGATCTTGTGCAGCGGCGCGCGCAGGCTGCCGGGCCGCTGCGGCGTCAGCCGGTCGAGCACGTGGAGTACGACGTCCATGTGCTTGGCGGACGGCGGCACGTGCTCGACGACGTCGGAGTCGAACGCGACGAAGCCGACTCGATCGCGCTGCCGGTGCACGAGATAGGTGAGGCAGCCCGCCAGGATGCGCGCGTAGTCGAGCTTCGTCATGCCCGTGCTGCCGTAGCCCATGGACTTCGACACGTCGAGCAGCACCGCGAAGTTCGAGTTCGAGTCCGCCTCGTACTCCTTGATGTAGTAGCGGTCCGTCCGCGCGTAGAGCCGCCAGTCGACGCGGCGGATGTCGTCGCCCGGCACGTAGCCGCGGTGCTCGGCGAAGTCGACCGACGCGCCGAAGTACGGCGAACGGTGGATGCCGTTGATGAAGCCGTCGACGACGCTGCGCGCGACGAGCTCGAGGTTGCCGATCCGCGCCAGCACGCGCGGGTCGACGAATCGAGCGCCGGGGATGGCGGAGGTCCCAATCACGTGCGGAGCCCTCCACTTGCCTCCGAACGGGCTGACGGCGTTTCACACGAAGGCACGAAGAGACGAAGACACGAAAAACAAGATTCTTTTCGTGAACTTCGTGCCTTCGTGTCTTCGTGCCGGCCGCAGGCCGGCCCGTTCAAGCGTGACGCCATCTGTTTACATCCCCGACCGAGGTACCGGGACCGACTCCAGCAGCCGATCGACGAGCGCGTCGCTCGTGATGCCCTCCGACTGCGCGTGGAAATTCGTCAGCACACGATGGCGCATCACCGGATGTGCCAGCGCGCGGATGTCGTCGAAGCTGACGTGGTAGCGGCCGCTCGTCAGCGCCAGCGCTTTGGCGCCCAGCACGAGATACTGCGCCGCGCGGACGCTCGCGCCGAACGCCGCCCATTTCTTGATCTGCTCCGGCGCCGTCGCGGACTTCGGGCGGCTCGCGCGCACCAGGCTCAGCGCGTAGCGCATCACCGGATCGGCGACCGGCACGCGCCGCACGAGCCGCTGGAACGCCACGAGATCGGGGCCGCTCACCGGGCGCTCGAACGTCGGGTCCTGAATGGTGGTCGTCGTCTTGACGACGTCGAACTCCTCGTCCTCCGGCGGATGGTCGATGACGATGTGGAACATGAAGCGATCGAGCTGCGCTTCGGGCAGCGGATACGTGCCTTCGAGCTCGATCGGGTTCTGCGTCGCGAAGACGTAAAAGGGCTCCTCGAGCTGATACGTCCGGCCCTGGATGGTGACGCGATGCTCCTGCATCGCCTCGAGCAGCGCCGACTGCGTCTTCGGCGGCGTGCGGTTGATCTCGTCGGCGAGCAGGATGTTGCAGAAGATCGGCCCGGGCGCGAACACCATCTGGCGACGGCCCGTCGTCGCGTCCTCCTGAATGATGTCCGTGCCCGTGATGTCCGACGGCATCAGATCGGGCGTGAACTGAATGCGCGCGAACTTCAGCTCCAGCACGCGCGCGAGCGTGTGAATGAGCAACGTCTTCGCCAGCCCGGGAACGCCGACGATGAGGCTGTTGCCGCCGACGAAGAGCGTGAGGAGCACCTGGTTGACGGTCTCCTCCTGACCGATGATGACCTTCCGCAGCTCCTTGATGATCCGGTCGCGGCCGGTTTTCATCCGCTCCGCCAGCGCCACATCGTCTGCCGACTCGAGATCGATTACATCCGAGAGATTCATGACAACTCCCAACTCCCCAAAGACCAAAGGCCAACCGTCAGAAACTCCCAATTAGCCAAGGACCAAAGGCCAACCATCGAAAACTTCCAACTCCCAAGGACCAACTCCCAAGGACCAACCGACCGGTTTCACTTCTTGGTCCTTGGACTTTGGCCCTTGGCCCTTGGCCCTTGGACTTTGGACCTTGGACCTTGAGATCGCTTGGTCTTTGGTCCCTGGCCCTTGGTCTTTGTTCTTCTAGTGCGTCAACCCATAGATGAAGTAGTTCACGCCGAATTTATAGGCCTCGTTCGACAGATCGACAGGGTCGATGCCGGTGTCGGAAAATTCCCAGTACTCGCCGAGGTCGTTGTCGAGATTCGCGATGGCCAGCAGCCGGCGGCGCGGATCGTTGTCCTCGAAAATGCCGTGATACGTCGGCATGCGATCGCCGTACGACGTCAGGTGCGTCAGGCTCTTGATCTCGAAGAACGAGTTGAAGATCGGATGCGTCTGCTCGAGCTGTACCCAGCGCGCATCGGGCAGCACGCGGCGCATTTGCTCCTCGAGGTTGTACCAGTCGCTGCCGCGGAAGTCGTCGAAGATGATGAAGCCGCCCTTGAGCAGATAGTCGCGCAGCCCTTTCACCTCGTCGTCGTTCATCGACCAGGCGCCGGGCTCCGACAAGTAGGCGATCGGGTAGCTGAACAGCTCGGGGTCGTCGAGCGACAGGATGTTCGAGCCGTCGATCCGCGGCGAGAGCGTCGTCAGCTCGTTGAGGATCTTCATCATGTGGATGTCGGCCGTCGGGTAGTCGTGCGCCCACGGCAGCTCGCGGCCGCCGCGACGGAAACCGCCGCCGAAACCTGCAAGGTAGCGCAGACGCACGAATACGACGCGGCCGTCATAGTCCTGGTTGTCGGCGAACGCCGGCTGCATGCGCCGGCCGCCCCAGAAGCGCTCGCGCTCCTGCGCCGATGCGGCGGCGGCCGCCGCGATCGCCGCGACGATGAGGCCGACGGCCAGCCGCTTCATTTCTTCTTCGCCTCGAGCGCGCGGATCTCCCGCGACTTGGTCGCGAGATCGGTGGCGAGCCTCTCCAGTTCGGCGGCGTACTTCGCCTCGTCCATCCCCGACTTCAGCAGCCGCAGCGATTCGATGCGCTTCTCGAGGTTGCGGCGCTCCACGTACAGCTCGCGCAGCTTCGGGTCCTCGGGCAGCGGCTCGGCATCCGTGGCCGACCCGAGGGCGACGATCGACGCGACACGGCCGTCGCCCTTGTCCGCCGACGGGTCGAGCGCGCCCTTGCCGTCGCCATCGTCGTCGAGCTGGGCATGCTCGGTGAGCATGATTCCTTCGCGCTTGTATGCCGTCTCTACCTCGCGACGTGCCGCATTGAACGCCTCGAGAATCGAGACACGTCGGTTCTTGTCCGTGTCGGCCGCTTCGGTCGCAAGCGCCTCGATGAAGAAACCGCCGAACAGCGTCGCGTACTGCTCCGCGCCGGTACGCGTGGCCGTGACGATCGTGCGTCCCGAGCCGGCGAGCTCCGGAAGGAACGGGCCGCTCGCGCTCGCGGTGTTGACGAACACGATCTGCTTCGCCCGAAGCCGCTTCAGCAGCGGCGCGAAATCCGCCGCCGCCATGTCGCGGCCCGGCAGATTGAATTTCGCGGTCTTGCCGTCGAAGCTGCCGTGACCGATCAGGACGACGGCGACCAGGTCATCCGGCCCGGCCTGAGCTGCGAGCTTGCCGAACGCCTTCTCGATTTCCTCGCGCGTGGACTTGCCGTTCACGAGCCCGGCGTCACCCTCCGTCTGCTCACCGAGATAGATGATGCGGTCGCGCGCGATCCCGAACCGGCCCGTTGCCGTTTCGACCAGCTTCCCCGCCCACTTGCGAAACAGCTCGCCGTGCTCCGGCTCGCCCGACAATCCGACGATCACGGCGAGGTGGACGTCTTCCGCCGCTGCCGTAGGGCCCGGGCTTGCCCGGGCCACGGCTGCGGGCCGGGCAACCCCCGCCCCGACCGTCGCCAGCCCGGGCCCTACGACCGCGGCGATTGCGACGGACGCGACAACCGCGTTACGCCAGACCGACCGCACGTCGATATCCCCACTCAGTGCAGACGAGACCCACGAGCAGCATGAGCACGATCGGCATGTGCCACAGCTCGCGCTCTTCGATCGTCGTCACGCCCCGGCCGGTGTAGCGCAGGTCTTCCGGCAGCGCCCCGGCGTTGTCCGGTGTGTAGAAGCGGCCGCCGGTCTCGTCGGCGATGCGCCGCATCCGCGCGGCGTGCATCTTCGCGTCGAAGTACTCGGCGTCGCCCGGCGCCGCGAGCACCTGCACGCTATCGATGCCGACTGACGCGCCGGCGCGGTTCGCCTCCACGCGCGCCGCGTACATCCCTTCGTCGGGCGCTACCAGCGTGCCGCGATACTCGCCGTTGCGCTCGCCGGTCCACTGCATCGGCACGTCGGCGACGCTGCCTTTCGGCGTCGTCACGTGCGCAACGACCTGTGCGTCGTTCAACTCGACGAACGCCTTGTCGGCGACGTCCGCCACGATCGTCACCAGATCGCCCGGCTCGACGCGATCCGCCGTCGTGTGGGCTTCCACCGTACCGGGCGTGCCGTCGACGAGCCACCGCAGGAGCTGGCGCCAGAAGTTCTCGTGCGTCTGATCCTCGACGGAGATGCTGGCGTGCATCTGCCACTGCCACGAATCCTGCACCGGGAACGCCAGCGCCTTGCCGCGGCCGAACCGCTGGAACGCGAGGACGACGTGATCGCGGCGGCGCTCGTCGGTGCCGCTCAGCAGCACCGTCGCGCCCGGCTTGATCGCGAACAGCGGGTTGATGCTCGTGACCGACGGCATGTCCTTCCAGCGCGCCGCGGACGCGGCATCGGTCGGCGCGATCTGCGTGACGGCATGCGCCTCGCCGCCGCGCGTCAACGCGACCTTCAGATGCGAGACCGACCCCGAATCCGCCGCGCGCGAAGGCCGCTCCAGCACGACCGGCAACACGTCGGCAATCGGCGTCCCCGCGTATCCCCCTTCGGCGAACGCACGCGGGCCGCCGAGCATCAGCAGGCCGCCGCCGCGCTTCTCCACGAAGTCGGCGATCATCCGCAACTGATCGCCGGTGAACGCGCCCGCCTCGATGCTGCCGAGAATCAATCCGCTGTACGAGAAGAGCTCTTCGCGTGTCTTCGGGAAGCCGCCAAGCAGATGCT
Organism: Vicinamibacterales bacterium; assembly: GCA_048594885.1. GTDB lineage: Bacteria > Acidobacteriota > Vicinamibacteria > Vicinamibacterales > 2-12-FULL-66-21 > JBMDXB01. Next base: position 2,117 of record JBMDXB010000144.1, on the reverse strand, counting down.
CCGCATCGTCGACACCGAGACGCATGTACTTGTTGTCCGCCGTGCGCTGCAGCGCGACGACGTTGAGGTTCTTGTCGTCCGCGACAGCGCGGCGGATGAACTTCATCTCGAACCGCGGCTCGCCTTCGAAATAGAGGATGCGCTCGGCGCGATCGACCACGTCGATGAGCGCCTCGCGGACGTTGTTCTGCGCGACCTGCTCGCCCGGACGCGGCGCGATGCGGAACTTGAACAGCCGCGGCCCCGCGTCGAGCGCCGTGAAGCGCACGCGAACGGCCGCGGGCTCGCCATCCGCCGGCAGCTTCACTTCCTGCGATCCGACGATCCGGCCGTCGTCCTCGACGTTGAGCGCGACGGTCTCGCCGGCGTAGCCCATCTGCGTGATGACCGCGTCGATGACGAGCGACGTGCCCTTCAGCGCGGTGCGCGGGGTCGATACGCGATCGACCTGGATGTCGCGCGACAGCCGCTCGCGGCCGACGCCGACGGTGAATACCGGCACCGACTCGGCTTTCAGCCCGAGCAGCGCGTCGGTCAGCGCGGCGTCGGTCGTGTCCGCGCCGTCGCTGACGAGGACGATGCCGGCGAGCGGCAGGCCGGCGAGCTCCTGACGCGCGCCGTCGAGCGCGGCGCCAAGACGCGTCTGCGCGCCGGCAAACGACAGATCGCCACCCGAGGCGACGCGTGCGGCAGCCGTCGAGAAGCGGAATGTACGGAGCACGAACTTGTCGGCGAGCGCCTTCGCGAGGGGCGCGTTCGGGCCGCCGAACTCGTTGCGGACGTACGCGGCGCGCGCCTCGTTGCCCCAGTCGGCGATCTGCATGCTCCGCGAATCGTCCAGGAGGACGGCGAGGAAGTTCTGCTGCGGGACGGCGGCCTTGACGACCAGGACCGGCCGGAAGAGGCAGAAGGCGATGAGCGCAAGCGTCGCAACGCGCAGCGCGCCGAGCACGAGGCGATCGCGCCTGCGGCCGCGCCGGCTGGACGAGCGGTAGCCGAGCACGGCCATGACGACAACGCCCACCGCGAAGGTCGCGGCCGTGTAGGCGCCGGTCGAGGGCAGGAGGCGGAATTCCCCCTGCTGAAAGACGATCGGCCGGTACTCGAAGAGGAATTGAAACAGTGACTCGAACACGCCCGTTCGGCCTCCTCCGCGGCGATCATACCCGTTCACCGGGAGCGGTGCTGGCAAATACGACGGCCGGGGTATTCTCCTTTCACATTGGACGCGCGAGGATTCTCATGAGTTGGACACTGCCGGTGAGCATGACGCGTGCGTTGGCGACGGCCCTTATCGGGACAGTGTTCGCTGCCGCACAATGGACGCCGCAGACGTCCGGGGTGGACGTGCGCCTGCGCGGCGTCAGCGCCGTGAGCGAGAGGATCGCGTGGGCGAGCGGGGCGAATGGAACGGTCCTTCGCACGATCGACGGCGGCGCGACGTGGCTCGTCCGCAACCCGCCGGACGCCGCCAAGCTCGACTTCCGCGACGTGGACGCCATCAGCGAGCACGTCGCCTACGTGCTCAGCATCGGCACCGGCGACGCGTCGCGCATCTACACGACGCGCGACGGTGGCGAGACGTGGGAGCTGCAGTTCGCGAATCCCGACCCGAAGGCGTTCTTCGACGCGATGGCGTTCTGGGACGCGAACCGGGGCGTGGCGTTCAGCGACTCGGTCGACGGCCGTTTCGTCATCATCACGACGCGCGACGGCGGCCGCACCTGGGCGCGGGTTCCGCACGACGCGTTGCCGCCCGCGCTCCCGAACGAAGGCGCGTTCGCCGCGAGCGGCACCAACGTCGCGGTGCATGGCAGGGACCACGTGTGGATCGCGACCGGCGCGGCCGAAAAGTCGCGCGTGCTGCGCTCGAGCGACGGCGGACGGACATGGGCCCTGAGTGACACGCCGCTCGCATCCGGCCCGTCATCCGGCGCCTTCTCCATCGCTTTTCGCGATGCGCTCCACGGAGTGGTCGCGGGCGGCGACTACAAGACGGAAGGCGAGGCCCTCGACAACGCTGCCGTCACATCCGACGGCGGCGCAACGTGGACACTCGTCGGGAGCCGGGGGGCCAGCCTGGCCGCCGAAGCACAAAGCGCGAAGGCGGCGGGGCC
>JBMDXB010000143.1:0-36908 GCA_048594885.1 Vicinamibacterales bacterium | reverse complement strand
CGCGGGCTTGCGGCGGGGGTTTTGGGATCTAGTGCATACGAAAACTTAGGCAGGGTGGGTTTCTGTGGTGATAAGTTTTGCGATTCCTCTCGATCCCACACCGCGCGAAGCGCGGCCCAGCGGGCTCAGATATTCAAGTTTCGCGATCCCTCGGCGCACTCGGCGACCTCGGCTGCCTCGGCGTTACACCGGAAGCGATGCGGCGACGGTATGTGACGCCGGCTTCTCACGCGGCGGAAGCGGTTCTGCGCGATAGAGCGTCCGAGTGTTGCGGGCCGCGGAGATGATGAACGTGGTGATCAGCCCGACGATGGCGATCGCTCCTCCCAGATCGAAGAGCAACACACGGAAGCCAAACACGTCGACGAAGGGTGAGCGCAGCAACTGCAGCGTGCCGGCGGCGAGCAAGAGCCGCAGCTCCGTCGGCCCGAACTTCCAGTAGGAGATGCGGAACGTCCCGACGGCATGCGTCGCGAGCGCGATCTCGATCGTCAGCAGGTAGTAAGCGATGAGGAACCCGCCGCCGGCGAGCGGCGACATGTAGCCACCCAGCATCAGCCCGCCAAACAGGAACAGAATTCCAACCGCATCGAGCACGTGGTCGACGTAGAAGCCATATCGCGGCCGCTCGTGGTGACGCACGCGCGCGACGGTCCCGTCGAGGCTGTCGCCGAACCAGTTGACGGCGAGCAGAACCACGACGACGAGGAGCAGCGCGGGACGAAATGGCGCGAGCCAGTAGCTGATGCCGATGCCCAGCATCGCGGCGCCGGCGAGAACGGTCAGATGATCCGAATTGACTGCCGCCGGCAGGCGCTCGGCGAGCCAGATGAGCACGCGCTTTTCTGCGGCGGCGAGCAGGCTCGTATGTACACGCTTGGCTTCCCGATAGGTCATGGTGGCCCTCTGTCCGGGAAGGCGCAGGGACGCTGTCGAGAAGCTCAAGAGCGCTCCCGACGCACGCTTTTGCGTAGAATTCAGCAATGCGACTCCTCGTGACCGCGGCGTCCCTGGCGCTTGCCGCAGCGCTCTCCGCGTTCCAGTCCCAGCAGCCGGCCACGAGCGGCGCCCGCGAGGAGGCGTATCGCGCGAACAACGCCGGCGTCGCCGCGCTCGAGCGATTCGACTATCAGTCTGCGGCCACGGAGTTCCGCAAGGCCCTCGCCGCCGATCCGTCAGTCCACATCGCCGGCGTGAACCTCGCCATTGCGATGCACTACGCCGGTGATTCGGCGGGCGCGCACAAGCAGGCGCTCGCCGCCGCGCAGCAGATGCCAGACGAGCCGCGCGCGTGGTTTGTGGCCGGACTCGCGGCCCGCGCTGCCGGAGACGCAGCGGCGGCGACGAAGGCATTCGAGCGCGTCTTGAAGGTCGATCCCAACGATCCCGCGACGTTGACGAACCTCGGTCAACTGGACGTCGAGATCGGCCGCTGGGCGGAAGCGATCGAGCGGCTCAATGCGGCGGCTTCCGCGGAGCCGTTCAATGCGACGGCGCTCTACTCGCTCGCGCGCGCGCTGATCCGCGCCGGCCGCGCGGCGGAAGGGCAAGAGGCGATGAACCGCTTCCTGACGCTGCGCGACGCGCCGTACGCGATCACCTACGCCAACACCTACCTGCAGCAGGGCAGGTACGGCGAAGCGGTGCTGTCGACCGGTAGCGAGACGCATCTCGTCGATCCGTCGGTGCCGCCCGTCCATTTCAGCGACATCACGGCCGACGCGCTCCGTGATGGCCCGAAGGAAGGTGCCCAGGCGATCGCGCTGGCTGACGTCGACGGGGATCGCGACCTCGATCTGCTCGCCGCGGGCGCGTTCGGACTGCGCCTGTTCGAGCGTGACGGCGCGTCATGGAGGCTGTCATCGTCGTTGACCGCATCGGCGCCGCTGCACGGCATCCTCGCGGCCGACTACGACAACGACGGCCTCGTCGACGTGACCGGCGTCGGGTTGCGCGGCATAACGGTGTGGCGGCAGACGGCGGTGAACCGATTCGAGGACGTGACGTCGCGCGCGTCGCTCGGCGGCGTCTCCGGAGGCCGCACGGCCGCCTTTGTCGACCTCGATCACGACGGTGACGTCGATTTCGTCGTCGCGCCGTCGACGACCGCCCGTTCGCTGGAGGCGTGGCGCAACAACGGCAACGGCACATTCACGCGCTTCGATGCAGCCTCCGGCCTCGCGATCGCGCCTGACGGCGCGGCCGCCATCGTCCCGACGGACTTCGACCTGCGGCGCGACGTCGATCTGCTGATTGCCGGCAGCGGCGGAACCGTGCTGCTCGAAAACCTGCGCGACGGCCGCTTCAGAGACGCGGCGGGCCGGCTGAAACTGCCGCAGGCCGGCTACCAGGCGGCTGCGGCAGGCGACGCCAACGCTGACGGCCGCACCGACTTCTTCCTCGCGAGCAGCTCTGACGCGGGCGTCATCGTCACGAGTGATGGGGCCACGGCGTTCCGGACGGCCGCAGCGCCGGCCCCGACCGCAGGCGCGCAGGCCGCCCAATGGACCGATTACGACGCCGACGGCGCGCTGGACCTCGTCACGCTCGGCAATTCGGGGCTGCGTGTGTTGCGCAACACCGGCAGCGCGTGGACGGACGTCAGCCAAGAGGCGCGGGCGTCGTCGACGCCGTGTGCCGGCGCGTGCGCGCTCGCCGTTGGGGACGTGGATGGTGACGGCGATCAGGACCTCGTCGCCGTCGATTCGTCGCGCGTTCGCGTGTGGCGCAACGACGGGCGCGCCGCGCGGGCCCTGTCGATCGCGTTGAGCGCGCGCGTGAGCAATCGGCCGGCGGCCGGATCGCGCGTCGAGATGCGGGCCGGCAGTTTGCTCCGCCACATGGAAACGTCGATCGCGTCGCCTGCCGCCGCGCCGGCCGACGTCGTCTTTGGCCTCGGCGCGCGCGTCGCCGATGTCGTCCGCGTCGCCTGGCCCTCTGGAATCGTGCAGGCCGAAGTCGTGTCGGGCGGGAAGGACGGACGGCAGCGCATCGACATCGCGGAGCTCGATCGCAAGCCGTCGTCGTGCCCGTATCTCTTCACTTGGAACGGCAGCCGTTTCGAGTTCGTGACCGATTTTCTCGGCGGCGGCGAGCTTGGATATTGGCTCGCGCCCGGCGTTCGGAACACGCCCGATCCGGAGGAGTACGTTCGCATCCGAGGCGATCAGCTCGTCGAGCGCGACGGCCGTTACGAGATCCGCGTGACGAATGAGCTCGAGGAGACGCTGTTCCTGGATCGGCTGTCGCTCGTCGCCATGACGCACCGCGAGGGCAGCGACGTCTATCCGAACGAGGGACTGTTCGCGCCGCCGTTCCCCGAGCACCGGCTCGTTGTCACTCGTAACGCAACGGTACCGGATCGCGTGCTCGACGAACACGGCCACGACGTGCGCGAGCTCGTGTCGACGATCGATCGGCGTGCGCCGTCGGATTTCGCCGTCGAGCGATTCCGCGGCTATGCGAAAGACCATCACCTCGAGCTGACGGTTCCCGCGCGCGCCGGTGGAGGTCTCGTTCTTCTGCTGACCGCCTGGACGGATTACGCATTCTCGAGCGACAACGTCGCGGCGTCGCAGGCAGGCCTCGCCTTGCAGCCGCCAACCCTCGAGATCGCGGATGGCAGCGGTCGTTGGGCGACGCTCGTGAAGGAAGTGGGAATTCCCGTCGGGCGGCCGCAGACGGTCGTCGTGGATTTGACCGGCCGCGTGCCGAACACGGCGCTACGGCTGCGCGTGCGCACGAACATGCGCATCTACTGGGATCGAGTGTTGATCGCGCATCGCGCCGACGAGCCGGCGCACATCGACCGCCTCGACATTCGGCGCGCCGATCTACGTTGGCGCGGCTACTCGGCGGAACAGTCGCCCGACGGGCGCGAGCCATTCAACTACGACTACTCGCGCGTGTTGCTGACGGCGCCGTGGAAGCTGCTGCCGGGTCGCTACACGCGCGAAGGAGACGTCCGCGAGCTGCTGACCGTGACGGACGATCGATTCGTCGTCTCGCGCCCCGGAGACGAGATCGCGCTGTCGTTTCCGGCGCTGCCGCCGGCGCTCGCGGGATGGACGCGAACGTTTCTGCTGCACGCCGACGGCTTCAGCAAGGAGATGGATCCGAACTCGGCCAGCCCCGACGTCGCCGCCCCGCTTCCGTATCACGGGATGAGGTCATACCCGGACGACGCGCTGGCGAGGCGGCTGAGCGGCGCACAGCGAGATTACGTCGAGCGATACAATACGCGTGTGGTCGCGCGGCCGCTGCCATCTCTAACGCCCCCCGCACCTGCAGCATGTTGCCCACGCTAGTCGCTCTCGTCGGCGCGCACACCTCGCCGTCCGCGAGTCAGTGGCTGAACGAGGCGCTGGCCGCGTGCCTCCCCGGGCGTCCGGTCGCGACGTTGCTGCGGTCGTATACGGCTGCGTCACGCCAGGTCGGACACGCGCCGCTCGCCGTGAGCGGGCAGGATCTGGTGCCCTTTGCCGATCTCGACATCCGCTTCACGCAGTGGACCGCAGCCGACGCGGCGCGCGCGGCGCTCCTGCTGGCGACCGGCGAAGTGGACCCTGACCGGTTTCGAGAGCTTGCGCTCGAAAGCTACGAGCAGGGGGATTCACGCGAGCAACAGAGCTGGCTGCGCGCGATTGCGCTCTATCCGCAGCCGGAGCGCTTCACGATGACGGCGATCGACGCGTGCCGGACGAACATCGTGCCGCTGTTCGAGTCAATCGCATGTGAGAATCCATTTCCGGCGCGATACTTTCCCGAGCGCAACTTCAACCAGATGGTGCTGAAGGCGTTCTTCAACGGCATCGCGATCGAGCGCATCGTCAATCTGAGCGCGCGGCTCAATTCGGAGCTGTCGCGCATGGCCGCCGACTACGTCAGCGAGCGGGAGGCGGCTGGGCGCACCGTGCCTGCAGATATCTGGATTGTGCTCGAACGCCGCAGGACAGTGTCATGAGAATCTTCGATCCGCACGTGCACATGACGTCGAGGACGACGGACGACTACGAGGCGATGGCCGCCGCGGGAGTCGTCGCGATCGTCGAGCCGGCGTTCTGGCTCGGGCAGCCGCGCACGAACGCAGGGAGCTTCGTCGACTACTTCAACAGCCTGGTGGGCTGGGAGCGGTTCCGCGCGTCGCAGTTCGGCATCCGTCACTACTGCACGATCGGCCTGAATCCCAAAGAGGCGAACAACCCGAAGCTGTCGGACGCGGTGATGGACATCCTGCCGCGCTATCTCGAGAAGGAGGGGGTCGTGGCGATCGGCGAGATCGGCTACGACGATCAGACGGACACCGAGGAGATGTACTTCGCGAAGCAGATCCAGCTCGCACGCGAGTTCGATCTGCCGATCCTGATCCATACGCCGCATCGCGACAAGAAGCGCGGCACGGAGCGGACGCTGGCGCTCGTCGACCGGCTCGAGTTTCCGGTCGAGCGCACGCTCGTCGATCACAACACCGAGGAGACGCTGCCGCTCGTGCTCGCCAGCGGTTGCTGGGCGGGGCACACGATCTACCCGAAGACGAAGATGGACGAGCAGCGGATGGCTGCGCTCGTTCAGAAGTATGGTCCGGATCGGATTCTGGTCAATAGCGCGGCCGATTGGGGCATCAGCGATCCGCTGAAGGTACCGAAGACGATCGACGTCATGCGCGCGGCGCGCATCGCCGACGACGTGATCGAGCAGATCGTCTGGCACAACCCGATCGCGTTCTTCTCGCAGACCGGCCGCTTCGATCCCGCGGAGCTCGAGACGAGGCCGGTGATCGATCGAACGCAGAAGTTCGAGACCAATACGGTGCTGCGCGGCGAACCCGTCAAGTCATAGGTGCATCCGACAGCCGTCATCAATGTCGTCGGCCTGACGCCGGCGATGATCGGCCCCGACACGCCAAACCTCGCGGCGCTCGCGAGTGACGGCGCATCCGCGCCGTTCGCCACCATCACGCCTGCGGTCACGTGCACAGTCCAGGCGTCGTTTCTCACCGGCACCCTTCCACGGGATCACGGCATCGTCGGGAACGGCTGGTACTTTCGCGACCTCGCGCAGGTCATGTTCTGGCGGCAATCAAACAGGCTCGTCGCCGGCGAGAAGGTGTGGGAGACGGCGCGGCGGCGCGACGCGTCTGTTACCTGCGCGAACCTGTTCTGGTGGTTCAACATGTACAGCTCCGCGGAGTGGTCGGTCACTCCGCGGCCCATCTACCCCGCGGATGGGCGCAAGATCCCCGACATCTACTCGGCGCCCGGCGGGCTGTGCGCGAGATTGAAGGCGGAGCTCGGCGAGTTTCCGTTCTTCAGCTTTTGGGGTCCCGCCGCGAACATCAAGTCGAGCGAGTGGATCGCGAAGGCGGCCCTGGCGGTCGATCGATGGCACTCGCCGTCGCTGCTGTTGGTCTACCTGCCGCATCTCGACTACAACCTGCAGCGTCTCGGGCCGGATGATCCTGCGCTCGTCGGCGACGTCCGCGCGATCGACGCGGTCTGCGGTGAGCTGATTCGGGATCTGCGCGCGCGCGGGCGGAGGGTTCTCGTCGTTTCCGAGTACGGCATCACGCGCGTCAGCGGGCCGGTGCACATCAACCGCGTGCTGCGCGAAGCGGGACTGATCGCGATTCGCCAGGAGCTTGGGCTCGAGATGCTCGATCCCGGCGCCAGTGACGCGTTCGCCGTCTCGGATCATCAGATCGCCCACGTGTACGTGCGCGATCCGCGCCGTGCCGCGGAGGTGAAGGCGCTGCTGGAGCAAAGCGGCGGCGTCGAGGCTGTGCTCGATCGCGGCGCTCTGCGTGACATCGGGCTCGATCACGAGCGCTCGGGCGATCTCGTCGCGATTGCCGCCGCCGACCGATGGTTCACGTACTACTACTGGCTCGACGATCGCATCGCGCCCGACTTCGCCCGCACCGTCGACATCCACCGCAAGCCCGGCTACGACCCCGCGGAGCTGTTCGTCGATCCGGCAATCAGCCTGCCGAAGCTGAAGGTCGGTCTGACCCTGCTGAAGAAGACGCTGGGATTCCGTTACCTGATGGAGGTGATCCCGCTCGATGCGTCACTCGTGCGCGGATCGCACGGCCGCGTCACGGACGAGGCGTCAGCGGGCCCGATGGTGATCTCGAGCGAGAAACGACTGATTGATGGTGCCGTGCACGCGACTGGCGTGCGGGACCTGATCCTCCATCACCTCTTCGGAAAACCGTGACACTCACCGTTTGCAGAAATTGCCACACCTCGGTGTTCCGTTTCGAGAAACGGTGAGTGTCACGGTTTTACGAGATTCGTAAAACGGTGAGTGTCACGGTTTTTCAGGTGCCGCGGACCCAGCGCTGGGACACCAGCGTCAACGGGAAGCCGGCGAGCGCGACTAGTGTCAGGACAGGGAAACCGCGCGTCGCGAGCGCGAGGGCGTCGACAATCGAGATGCCGGCGATCAGCCACGCAATCGACCAGTCCCACCGCTCGTCACCGTACTTCGCAAGCAGGGTCAAGCCCGCGACGTACGCGGAGACGACGACCGCCCAGAACACAACAACGTCCGTCAGGACGCCGACAGCGACGGCAGCCGTGACGTAGACGAGCCCGCGGCAGACGCCCATCACGATCGGCCCAATCGGATTCCGCTTGTGATGCCAGTCGTAGTAGACGATGGACGCGGCCAGCACCGCCGACCAGGCGGCGGCACGTGCACCGCCGGCGAGGGCTGCGCCGAATACGCCGGCGCCGAGAAGCGCGAAGCCGATCGTGAAGACTTCACGCGTGCTCACCTCGCCAGCGGGGATGGGACGATCGGGACGGTGAGCCGCGTCAACCTCGCGATCGAATCCGTCATTCAGGAACATGCCTCCGGTGTAGAGGGCAGACATCGCGGCGGCGAGGACAACCATCCTTGCTGGAAGAACCGCGTCCGCGCCGAGCGCCGCGCCGGCAAGGGCGTTCGTCCAGATCGTCGGCAGGTTCGACACGCGCGCGAGCGCGAGCCACGCGCGCGGCCGCGATCGCCGCCGTCTCACCCCTCGAGCTGACGACGCACCCATTCGAGCTCCCGCGCAATTGCCGAACAGGTGTCCTCGGTGCGGTACTCGGGGGGCAGGACGTCCCAGGTGTACGTCTCCACTTCGAGATATCTGCACGCCCGGTTCTGCTTCAGCAGCGACAGCACTTCCAACACGTACGGCTGCGTCGTCTCGAGCGCCCCGAGCCCCCGGCGGAACAGCGGCACGTGAAAGTGCACGCGCCACTCGTCCGCCGGAACTGCCGCAGAGGATGCCATCGCATCCGGCAGGTCGGTGTGCCGCATGAGACCGCCGCGCCGCCGTTCGACGACCTGGTGCAGATAGGTGTCGTTCGAAAAGCGCACGAGCGCCGCCCGTCCCGCGGGCGAGCCGGTCTGCAGCGCGGCGGTGACCTGGACCTTGCCGACGCGGACGCCAGCCTCGCGCAGCCGATCGAAGGCTGCGGCCGGATCCTCGAACTCGACAGCCATGTGACAGGTGTCCAGACACACACCGACATGACGTCGCACGTCGTCCACGGTGAACGGACTGCCCGCTGCACTTGCGGCTCGCCGCACATTCGCAGCGTCGAAAAGCCGCTGCAAAAAGAACTCAACGGCTTCGTCAACCGTCTCGATGAAGCACGCAGGCTCGGGCTCGATCGCGAGGACGATCGTCTGTCCTGTCCTGTCGCGAATGGCGTTCAATGTCACGGCGTGCTCGAGGATTCCCGCCGCGATCCTGTCGGCATCGCCGGGATCGCGCGCCGCGGCGCGGAACGCGCCGGGGACGGTGCTAATGCTCAATTCCAGATCGCGCCGGCCGCCAGCGAGCGAACTGAGGACGCGCGCCAGGCGATTCGAGTACTCGACACGCGCGGGATCGCGCCAGTCCGGCCAATACACCTTCTCCTTGACCCGCTCGCCGTGGAACGCGCCGTACGGAAAGCCGTTGATCGTGAAGACGTAGTGGTCGCCGTCGGTGAGGAAGCGCCGGAACGCGGCGAGCGTCGCCGGGCGCTCGAGCGAGATCGCGGCCTGCGACGAGAGACGTAGACCGACGCCCATCGGGCCCGTGACGCCGAGCTGCGCCCGAACTCTTGGCAGCGCGGAGGTGAGCGCCGCGTTGACCTCGTCCCAGGACTCGCCCGGGTGGATATTCGAGCAATATGCGAGGTGGAACCCGGCGACTTCCATCCGCCGTTACTCGATCGCGGTGCCGCGGCCTGCGCTGTGGCGCGGCGCACGCTCGCGCGCCGCGAGCTCGGAGATGGATTCGAGGATGGCGTGCTCCTCCATCACGGTGACCTCGAAGCTCCGGCCGATCCCGCGCAGCATGGTGATGTGCAACTCCCCTCCGAGATGCTCGCGGAACTCGCGCAACCCGGCGAGCAGCGTCAGGCTGCCGTCCGGCTCTGCGTGCAGGAGCGCCTCGTCCCAGAGGTGAAAGCCGATCGACTCGAGTAGATTCAGGATGCGGATGGCGTCGGGGCGCTCGAGGAATCCCATCCGTACCGAGTACAGAATGTCGAGCGCCATGCCGATCGCGACTGCTTCGCCATGACGCAGGCTGTGCGCCGTCATCGACTCCAGCTTGTGCGCGGCCCAGTGGCCGAAATCGAGCGGCCGCGCGCTTCCGAGCTCGAACGGATCGCCGTTGCCGCAGATGTGCGCCAGATGCAGCTCCGCGGACCGGCGCACGACTCGCCCGAGAATGTCGGCGTCCGTGATGAGCTCGCTCGCGTGGCTCTCGATGTAGGCAAAGAGCTCGGGATCCTTCAGCAACGACACCTTGACGGCTTCGGAGATGCCGGCGCGGCGGTCGCGGCGGTCAAGCGACTCGAAGAAGTCGAAGTCGTTGAGCACGGCGAACGGCGGAACGAACGTCCCGGCGAAATTCTTCTTGCCGAATAGGTTCACGCTGTTCTTGACCGCGACCCCCGAATCGGCCTGCGACAGCACCGTCGTCGGCACGCGGATCGTGCGGATGCCGCGATGGCAGATCGCCGCCGCAAACGACACGAGGTCGAGCACTGCGCCGCCACCGATGACCGTCACGAACGACTGCCGGTCCATCCCGGCGTCGTTCATGTGCTTCAACAAGTTGATCGGATGGAAGAGGTCGTTCTTTGCCGCCTCGCCGCCGGTGATGAGCAACGGCTGACCCAAGAGCACGAGCGAAGCGGCGTGCGCCTCGAAGTAGGCGGCGATGTCAGCGACGAGGTGCAGGTTGGCCGCTGCAACGTGCTCGTCGATGAAGACCATCACGCGATGACGGCGCTCGGGCTCGAGCCTGCGAACCGTGTCGACGAAGACAGGATTCGCCGGGTCCCACAACGTCCGGGTGAAGCACACCGGAAAATCAAAAGTGACAGTGAATCGGTGGACGCTTCCGCTCATCGGTCAGAATGGTAATCGTAAAGCGATGATTCTCGAAATCCACGCCGTTCCGCCGTTCTTCAAGAACGGCTTCGTCGTCGGCTGCGAAGAAACCCACGAAGGGATCGTGATCGATCCTGGAGACGAGGTCGATCGTCTGGCCGGCGCCGTTCGGCAGCACAGCTTGGCCATTCGATACATCCTGCTGACGCACGCCCACCTCGATCATGTCACCGGCGTCGCCCGCGCGAAACGCGCGGTCAACGCACCGGTCGGCTTGCACAGGTCGGACCAGTTTCTCTACGACGGCGTCGTGCAGCAGGGACTGATGTTCGGCCTGAGGGTGGAGCCGCAACCGGCCGTTGATTTCTACTACGACGACGTCGAGACGCCGCTGCGGTTCGGACGCTATGCCGTGGAGATTCACCATACGCCGGGTCACTGCCCGGGCGGCGTGTGCCTCGCGATCGGCCGCGAGGACGAGAAGGCGCGGACGCTGTTCGTCGGCGACACGCTGTTCGCCGGCTCCATCGGCCGGACGGATCTTCCGGGCGGCGATCTCGACACACTCCTCGCGTCGATCCGGAACGTCCTCTTCAGCTTTCCGGACGAGACGGTCGTCTACTCGGGCCACGGCGAACCGACAACCGTCGGACGGGAGCGGCGCACGAACCCCTTCCTCGCCCCATAGGGGCCGGGCCTTGGCCCCGTAGCTCCGTAGGGGCCGGCCTTGGCCGGCCCGCCCGGGCGGAGCAAGCTCCGCCCCTACTGGCGCAGGCGCAGCCCGAGATAGACGATCGGCTTCAGGATGCTCCACCAGTCGGTGAACGGCCGCATCTTCGTGTAGCCGAGCGCGTGATCCGGGTAGACCTTCGAGACCGGCACCTCGCAGTGCCGATATCCGAGTGCGATCGCCTTGAACAGCAGGTACGGCTCGAGCTCGTAGCGATCGAGCCAATCCTGACGCCAATCGATCCGAGGGTCGCGCAGGAGCGCCGTGCGGAGCGCGCGGAACCCGTTGGTGCTCTCGCTCACGCGCTTGCCGCACGCCAGCGAGAACAGCAGAGGATGCACCACCTGCGTGGCGAGGACGCGATGCCTCGGCATGTTGCCGTAGCGCCCGCCGCTGAGGAACCGCGATCCCTGCACGAAATCCGCTGCCCCCGCTTCGATCGGCTCGAGCAGCCGTGGCAGATCGCGCGGATCGTCCTTGTCGTTGCCAGCCTGAATCGCGAGAACGTCGTAGCCTTCGTCGAGCGCGTACTGGAAGACGCGCTTCATCGCGGCGCCGATCCCGCGGTTCGTCTCGTTCCTCAGCACGATCACGCCGGCGATCGCATCGCCCTGCACCGAGCCATCGGTCGATCCGTCGTCCATGACGAGCAGATCGTAGGAGCGACCCGGCGGATGCCGCGCGATCGTACGGCGGATCTTGTCCCCCTCGTTGTAGGCGAACGCCGCAACGAGTGTCCGCGGAGCTGGTTCAGGCGACAACGACGTTGCAGACGTGCTCGATCTGCGCGGCGCTCAGCTCCGCGTACATCGGCAGCGACAGAATGCGGGCAGCGGCCGCCTCGGAGACCGGGAAATCGCCCGCGCGATAGCCGAGGCCGGCGCACGCCTCCTGCAGGTGAACCGGGATGGGATAGTGGATGCCGGTCTGCACGCCGTTCTCCGCCAGCCGGCGCTGAACGCCGTCGCGTTCTTCCACCTCGATTACGTAGAGATGATAGACGTGCTCGACGCCGCTCGCCACGGCTGGCGTACGCACATGGCCGCGCAGCCGCTCGTCGTACGCCGCCGCATGCGCGCGGCGACGCGAGTTCCACTCGTCGAGATACGGCAGCTTGATGCGCAGCGCCGCGGCGTGGATGGTATCGAGCCGCGTATTGCCCCCGGCAATGGCGTGCTGATACTTCTGCCGCTGGCCGTAGTTGCGAATCATCCTGATCTTCTGCGCGACGGCGTCGTCGTTGGTCGCGACGATCCCGCCGTCGCCGAACGCGCCGAGGTTCTTGGAGGGATAGAAGCTGAAGCCGGCGGCGTGGCCAAAACTGCCCGCGCGTCGCCCGTTGCGCCGTGCGCCATGCGCCTGGGCGGCATCTTCGACGACGACCAGATTGTGCCGGCCTGCGATCTCCAGAATCGCCTCGATGTCGCAGGGCTGGCCGTAGAGGTGCACCGGCACGATCGCGCGCGTGCGCCGCGTAATCGCGGCGCGGACCGCATCCGGCGAGATGTTGTGGGTGTCCGGCTCCGCCTCGACGAGCACCGGCCGCGCGCCGGCCGCGATAATCGCGAGCACCGTCGCGATGAACGTGTTTGCGGGAGTGATGACTTCATCACCGGGGCCGATGCCGTGCACGCGTAGCGCGAGCTGCAGCGCGTCCAGGCCGGTGCCGACGCCGACGGCGTGGCGCACGCCAATGTACTCGGCGAACTCCGACTCGAACCGCTCCACCGCCTCGCCGAGAATGAAGTCGCCGCGGTCGATGACCGCACTGATGGCCGCATCGAGCTCACTGCGGATCGATTGATGCTGCGCTGCCAGATCGACGAACGGTACGTTCACGAGGCCCCTCGAAATCAGCGTTTCTCAACGTGGCTTCGCCGGTTTTGGCGCGCGCTTGACCGGCCGCGGCAGCGCCGGAACCGTCTCCCATTCCGGCCGGCTGCCCACATCTGCGCCGTTCTTGTAGGGAATGACAATGCCGAACGGGCACTCGAGTGAATCGACCGGCCCGACGATGCGAGCCGGGCTGCCGACTGCGAGCATGCCGGGCGGCACGTCCGCCGTGACAACACTGCCGGATCCGATGAGCGCGTTCTCGCCGATCACGAGATGCGGCAGGAGGACGACGCCAACGCCGATGCGCGCGCCGTGCTTGATCGTCGGTCCCTGCATGCACTTGGTGCACAACGGATGCGGATCGTTCGCGATCGTCACGCCGGGCGCGAGAAATACCTCGTCCTCGATCGTCGTGTACTGGGCGATGTAAACGTTGCAGTGGATTTTGACGCCGTTGCCGATGACACAGCCGTAGTCGATCGTCGAGCTGTTCCAGATGCTGCAGTGCGACCCGATCGTGTTCTCTTCGCGGACGACGACGTTGTGGCCCGTCTCGAAGCCCTCGCCGATCGTCACGGCGCCGTAGATGACGGTGCCCGAGCGGATGCGTGCGCCGCGTCCGATGCGTGCCGGCGACTCGCGGTCGCCGCGGCCAGGGCGGTAGCCGACGATCGCGGACTCGTCGATCGTGCAGCCTTCGCCGAGCTCGACGCGCACCTCAGACATGCTGCCTCGCACCGCCCGCGCGTGAAGACTCATCGATCGCCGCCAGCGCGCGGACGACTCCGCGGGCGAAGCGGCAATCGACGGCGGGCCGCCGCTCCAGCCGGATCGCTTCGATGAAGTCGAGGCACTCGTTCTTGAGCGGTTCGCTGGGCGCCACCTTGGGGCTGATGATATCGCCGTCGCGCACGAGCAGCTTGAATTCCCCGAAGGAATCGGCGATGGCATCGCCGACGGCGACGCCGCGCTCGAAGATCCGCACGCGCTCGATGTCGCTGAGATCGTTGAAGACAACGCGCCGCTTGCTGCCGACGGCGACCACCTCGCGAACCTTGTTGGGATCGGCCCAGCTCACATGAATGTTGCCGATGACGCCGTCCGGGTAGCCGAGCGTTGCGAAGCCGATGTCATACCGGTTGCTACGCAGCGCGCGAGAGCCGATGGCCGACGCCCATTCAGGCTCGCTATCGAGCAGGTAGTTGAAGATCGCGACGTCGTGTGGCGCAAGATCCCAGAAGGCGTTCACGTCCTGCCGGAAGGGCCCGAGGTTCGTGCGCGTCGCGTGCAGATAGTAGACGTCGCCGAACTGCTCGCCGCGCATGCACTCTTTCATCTTCAGGATGCCGGAGTTGTAGAGGAACGTGTAGCCGACGAGGAGGATTCTCTCCGCCGCTTCCGCCTGCTCGCACAGCGCGTCGCACGTCGCGACGTCGAACGCCAGCGGCTTCTCGACGAGGACGTGCCGTCCGGCGGCGAGCGCCTGCCGCACGAGATCCGCATGCGTCGTCGCCGGTGTGGCAATGACGACGGCGTCGATGCCGTCGAGGCGCAGCACCTCGTCGAACGTCCCGCACGCGGGCACGTCCGGGTACCGCGCGTGCAGCAGTTGGAGGCGCCCGGCGTCTTTATCGCACAGCGCCGCCAGCCGCGCGCCCGGCAGCTCGTTGAACACGCGGGCGTAGTTCGGCCCCCAGTGCCCGCATCCGATGATTCCGACGCCGATGGGACCGTGCATGACAAATCGTCTGTGGGTTACGCGTGGGTTCGAGGCCCGGCCAAGGCCGGGCCCTACGGCTGCTATTCGTAGGGGCCGGGCTTGCCCGTCCCCCAGGCTCTACGATGCGTCCGGCTTCGTCACGAGGAGCTGCACGCGGCCGACGCCGAGCCGATCGCCCGCCTTCAGCGTTCCGTGCGAGACGCGCTCACCGTTGATGAACGTCCCGTTCGTGCTCTCGAGATCCGCGACCTCGATCTGCGACTCGACCGCCGTCAGCCGGCAGTGCAGCCGAGACACGAGCGCCGCGTCGACGATGAAGTCGGCGCGCGGCGCGCGGCCGACCGTCTTGATGCTTCCGGGACTCAGGCGAAACGTCAGCGAGCCGTCAGCGTCGTCCTCGGACTTCAGCAGCCACATGCACCTATGCTGCCTTGACGGCGGCAATCAGGTCCACAACCGCCTTCTTGCCGTCGGCGAAGTACATGAGCGTGTTGTCGGCGGCGAACAGCGGATTCGGAATCCCGGCGAAGCCCGGGCTCAGGCTCCGCTTGATGACGACGACGGTCCGCGCCTTGTCCACGTCGAGGATCGGCATGCCCGCGATGGGGCTCGTCGGATCGGTGCGCGCGAGCGGATTGACGACGTCGTTGGCGCCGATGACGACGGCGACGTCGGTCTGCTGGAACGTCGGGTTGATCTCGTCCATCTCCTTCAGCTTGTCGTAGGGGACGTCAGCCTCGGCGAGCAGAACGTTCATGTGCCCAGGCATGCGGCCGGCGACGGGATGGATGGCGAACTCGACTTCCGTCCCCTTCGATTCGAGCAGGTTCACGAGATCGCGGACGGCGTGCTGCGCCTGCGACACCGCCAGGCCGTACCCCGGCACGATCACGACCCGCCGCGCGCCGTCGAACAGCATCGCGACGTCCTCGGCGCTCGCCGCCTTCACCTTCCCTGCATACACGTCGTCGGCCGTCGGCCCGCCCGCCGTCGGGCCGATGTTGCCCATGAGGACGTTGGCCAGCGACCGGTTCATGGCCCGGCACATGATCTCCGAGAGGATGATGCCCGAGGCGCCGACCAGCGATCCGGTGATGATGAGGGCGTAGTTGTTCAGCACGAACCCGGTCGCCGCGCCCGCGAGGCCCGAATAGGAGTTCAGCAGCGCGATCGCCACTGGCATGTCGGCGCCGCCGATCGGAATCGTGAGCAGTACGCCGGCAATCGAGCTGAGGATGACGAGGACCCAGTAGATAGGGAGCCGTTGGCCGGGCGCCGCAACGACAAGCCACACCGTCAGGCCAAGAATCGCGACGCCGAACAGGGCGTTCACGGCTTGCTGACCCGGGAAGTGAATCGGCCTGCCGGGCAGGAGAAACTCCTGCAGCTTGTCGAACGCGACCAGACTGCCCCAGAAGGTGACTGCGCCGATGAGGCCGGACGCTGCCGTTGCGATCAGGAACTGGAGCGAAGGGGCGCTGCCGACGTCCACCAACGCCGCGCCCGCCACCAGGACCGATGCCCCGCCGCCGAAACCGTTGAGGAGGGCCACCATCTGCGGCATCGCGGTCATCTGGATCTTCAGGGCGAGCAGCGCGCCGGCGGTCGCCCCGACGAGGATCGCCGCGAAAATAAGCGCGAACGCCTGCGTGCCACTGCCGAGGACGTTGCGGTCCAGCAGCGTGACGACCACGGCGATCAGCATGCCCAGCGCGCCGATCATGTTCGCGCGAACCGCCGTGCGCGGATGCGAGAGACCCTTCAGCCCGAAGATGAACAGGACGGCCGCGACGAGATAGGCAAGATTGATGAAGGTGAGGTTCACGGCGTCACTTCTTCTTCTTGAACATCTCGAGCATCCGGTGGGTCACGAGAAAGCCTCCCACCACGTTGATCGTTGCGAACACGATTGCGACGAACCCCAGGACGGTCGAGAGCGGACTTGGCGTCGCGACCGAGAGGATCGCGCCGATGATCGTGATCCCGGAGATGGCGTTCGAGCCGGACATGAGCGGCGTGTGCAACAACGGAGGCACCTTACCGATCACTTCCCAGCCCACGAAGAGCGCCAGGACGAAGACCGTCAGCGTGACGACGAACGCATCCATTTTTTTACCCAGGGACTTCGTCCCCGGACCCCTTGCGCCTGCGGCGCACTCTTGTTCAGCCAACCAGCCACGTTACAGCAACTCTTTGACGCGCGGGTGGACGACCTCGCCATCGAGCGTCAGCAGGGTCTCGCGCGTGATCTCGTCATTGACATCGAGCGGAAGCGATGGCTGCTTCGCGCCCTCTTTGCCCAGGAGATGGAGCAGGAACGTCAAGACGTTCCGCGAGTACATCTGGCTGGCGTGATAGGGAATGAGCGCCGGGAGATTCGACGGGCCGAGGATCGTCACGCCGTTGTGGACGACCGTCTGATCCGGCTGCGTCAGCTCGCAGTTGCCGCCCCGCTCCGCGGCGAGGTCGACGACCACGGTGCCGGGCGCCATCGCTTCGACCATCTCTTTCGTCAGCAGGATCGGCGCGCGCTTCCCGGGAACGAGCGCGGTCGTGATCACGACGTCGCTTCCGGCAACGACCTTGAGCATCATCTCGCGCTGCCGCCGGTAGAACGACTCGTCCTGCGCCTTGGCGTAGCCGCCCTTGTCCTCCGAGTCGGCGGCCTCCAGCGGCAGTTCGACGAACTTGGCGCCAAGACTCTGCACCTGCTCCTTCACTGCGGGCCTGACGTCGTAGGCCTGCACTTTCGCTCCCAGCCGCCGCGCAGTCGCGATCGCCTGCAATCCCGCCACGCCTGCGCCGACGATGAACACGTGCGCAGGGGAGACCGTCCCGGCTGCCGTCATCAGCATCGGAAACATGCGCGGCAGCGCGTCTGCGGCGAGCAGCACCGCCTTGTAGCCGGCGATGGTGGCCATCGACGACAGCGCGTCCATGCTCTGCGCGCGCGTGATGCGCGGCATCAGCTCCATCGACAGCACCGACGCGCCCGTTGCGGCGAGCTGCCGGACGACCGCCGGTGAGCCGAGCGGATCGACGAAGCCGATCACCGCCTGTCCCCTCCGCAGTCTCGACGCGTCGTCCGCCGTGACGCGCACCTGCGCGATGATCTCGGACGCGAACACGTCGTCGCGCGAGACCAGCGCCGCGCCCTGCGCGACGTAGGCGTCGTCGGTGAAGCCCGCGGCGGTGCCGGCGCCGCGCTCGACGGCGACGTCGAGTCCGGCCTTTTTCAGGGCGGGAACAGTGGCGGGAATGACCGCGACGCGCGTCTCCGCCTGCCAGGATTCTCTGGGGATCCCAACTCTCATGTGTTTGGAGTCTACCGTAGGGCGGGACTTCAGTCCCGCCGTGTCTGCCGAAATGCCGTCACTTTCGCAACCACTCTGCAATCGTCTCGCCGACTTCCGGTGAGATCGTCCGGTCCTTGAGCGTGCCGTACTCGGACACTTCACCGGTCGCCGCCGGAACGAGGAGGTGATTGATGCCCCGGATCGTCTTCAACTCGACCGGTTTCGCCTTCTTTCGCCCGCGGGCGAGATCGGCGAGCTTCTGGCCGTGGTGCGGCGGCACCTGCTTATCGAGCTCGGGCTGCACGACGAGCACCGGCTGCTTCACCTTCTTCATGATCTCGGTTGGATCGAACAGCAGGACACTGCGGAACAGCGGCGTGTCCGCCTGGCGCCGAAGATCTTCGGGTATCTCGAGCCATCCATCGCCCGTTGTCACCGCCTTGTGGATGCGGAGCTGCAGGTCGACCTTCTCCTGCCGCTCCTCGGCGGGCGTGCCGAGTAGATCGAGGGCGTGGCGCTGCTGCTCGAGGATCAGATCGCCGCCAATCGTGCCCGGCGTTGCGATCAGCACCAGCGACGCGATGTCCCCCTCGCGACGGGCGGCAATCATCGCCACCGATCCGCCGTCGCCGCGACCCACGAGCGCGATGCGCTTCTTGTCGACGTCCTTCCGCTTCGACAGCCACCGCACCGCGGACAGCACGTCATCGGAGAAATCCTGCAGCGTGACGCTCTCGGTGCGGCCGCCGCTCTGGCCGATGCCGCGTTTGTCGAAGCGCAGCACGGCGAACCCGCGCTGTGCCAGCGTTCCAGCGAGCTGAGAGAAGATCGGCACGCCCGCGATCGTCTCATCGCGATCGACCATCGTCGATCCGGAGACGAGGATCACGGCCGGGTGACGCATGCGTCCGGCCGTCGCCGGAGGCGTCGTGAAGGTGCCGGCGAGGTTGAAGCCGTTGCCCGGGATCGTGACGTCGACGTCCGTTGGGTTGCGCACCGCCTGCGTTCGTGTGCCCACGCCGGCGACGTCGGTACGGGCGACGACCAGGGCGGAAGCGGGAATCTCCAGGCGCACGAAACGCGAGCGATGATCGATCGTGATCACGGCGCCGAGCGGTCCGCCAGGGTTCTGAATCGTGACGTCGTAACGCCGTGTCGCGAGCCTCGCGGCGGGCGTGGCGATCTGCTCCTCGTGCACGGCCTTGACAATCAGCTTCGTCTCCGTCTGCGGCGCGACGTAGATCGGCAGCTCGGAGCCCGCGCGGGTGCCGGCCAGACGCGCGGCCAGCGCTTCGTACGGCGCGTAGAAGTTGTTCACCAGAACGATCGTGCGCGCGGACGTCTGGTCCGTCTTCGAGTTCGTCACCGCATCCTGCGTGATCTCGTTGACCGCGGTCGTCGTGCCGAACGAGGTCTTCAGGCCGAGGCCCGCCTTCCGCTGACTGGCATCGATGAGGAGCTCGAGCGGCTGCCAGTCGTTCGTGTACTTCAGCTCGAGACGATGGAGCGTGAGATCGATCGGCGGGCCCGCCGATCCACTGGCCGTGATGATCCAGCCCTCGGCGGATTTGGCGAGCTGCACCTGCTCGCGGCCAATCGGAGTCCCGTTGAGGAAGATGGTGAATTCGGTCTCTCCGGGAGCCGGTTGCGTGGATGCCGCCTGCGCCGAGACGACGCCCAGGTCGGCCGGGCCCGCCGACACCGCGATTACGGCCGCCGCGAACGCGGCGATACAATTGCGAAACGAAAGCATCTCCTCAGAATACCAGCAGCCGGCTCATGTTTTCACGACCCCAGTACGAGGCACTCCGAAACGCCAGCGTAATCGTCGATCGAACCCACCGTGGCCGCTTGCTCGTCACCGGCACCGACCGGCGTGGCTATCTTCAGGGGCTGCTCACGAACGACATCGCCGCGCTCGGCGCGGGCGCCGGCTGCTACGCGGCCTACCTCACGCCGCAGGGCCGGATGATCTCCGACATGCGCGTCTTCGAGACCGGAGACGCCATTCTGATCGACCTGGAAGGGCAGGTCGCCGCGAGCGTGCGCGATCGGCTGTCGCAGTTCATCTTCAGCGAGGACGTGGAGGTGCACGACTGGACGGCGTCGAAAGCGCAGATTGGCGTGTACGGACCGCAGGCAGCGGCGGCCGTGGCGGCGTTCGCCAACAGGGACGTCGCGCGCTTGAACGAGATGCCTGTTCCTTCGCATGCAGGCATCGACGTTGGGCACCTGCTGCGCGGCGACGACGTTGGCGTGCCAGGTTTCGATCTCGTCGTCGATGCGGAGCGCAGTGACGAAGTGCTGCGGCAGCTTCGCGCGTCGGGCGCGATCGACATAGACGCCGACGTTGCGGAGGTCTGCCGCATCGAAGCCGGCCGGCCGAGATTCGGCCTCGACATGGACGACGAGACCATCCCGCTCGAGGCGGGCATCGAAGATCGCGCGATCAGCTTCACCAAAGGGTGCTACGTCGGCCAGGAGATCATCATCCGCGTCCTGCATCGCGGCCACGGCCGCGTGGCGCGCCGTCTCGTCGGGTTCGTGTTCGATCCGTCCGCCGACGTGCCGCAACGTGGCGCCCCGATTCACGCGGCCGATCGCGAGATCGGCCGCATCACCAGCGCAGCGCGCTCGCCGTCGCTCGGCCGTCCCATCGCGCTCGGCTACGTGCACAGGGATTTCACGGAACCGGGGAGCGAGGTGACGGTCTCAGAACATCGTGCCGTCGTCTCACCGTTGCCGTTCGTGCCGAATGTTCAGCAGCCGTAGTGCAGCCCTTCAGGGCTGCTCGAGCCTCGCAGTCGTCCTCGTCGCATCGGCGCAGGCCTACGCGCAACCGACTCTCCGCATCACCCGCGTGAGCGAGCCGCCGAAGCTCGAGGAGTTTCTCGACGGCACCCCGCCGGCCGGCGCTGTGCCGATCACCGGCTTCCGCCAGCGCGAGCCGAACGACGGTGAGCCGGTGAGCCAACGGACCGAGGCGTACGTTTCGTACGACGATCACAACCTCTACGCGGTGTTCGTGTGTCATGACAGCGAGCCCGCCAAGGTTCGCGCGCGCCTGACCAAGCGCGAGGACTTCTTCGGCGACGACATCGTGGCCATCGTGCTCGACACGTTTCACGATCGCCGGCGTGCCTACGAGTTTCTCGTCAACCCGTACGGCATTCAGTTGGACGGCATCACGGCGGAGGGCCAGGAAGACGATTTCAGCTTCGACACGCTGTGGAAGTCGGAAGGTCGGCTGACGCCCTTCGGCTTCGTCGTACGCATCGCGATTCCGTTCAGGAGCCTGCGGTTTCCTTCGACCGAGACGCAGACGTGGGGGATCGCGCTCGTGCGCGGCGTCGCGCGCGAGAACGAGACGTCGTTCTGGCCCTACATCACGCGCCGTGTCGCCGGATTCGCGCAGCAGATGGCGACCCTCGAGGGGCTCGAGAAGATCTCGCCGGGCCGGAACATCCAGTTGATTCCGTACGGCGCGTTCGCCGGCGCGCGTTTCCCCGGCAATTCGCCGGGCCGCTACGACACCGACGCGGACGGCCGCGCCGGACTCGACGGGAAGTTCGTCCTGAAAGACGCGTTCACGCTCGACGTCGCGCTGAACCCGGACTTCAGCCAGGTCGAGTCGGACGAGCCGCAGGTGACGATCAACCAACGGTTCGAGGTGTTCTTCCCGGAGCGGCGGCCGTTCTTCATCGAAAACGCGACGTACTTCGAGATGCCGATCAACCTCGTGTTCTCGCGGCGCATCGCCGACCCGCAGTTCGGTGCGCGGTTCACCGGGAAACGACGCGGCTGGGCGCTTGGTGCGCTGGTGATCGACGATCGCGCACCGGGGCGGCGCCTGGCGCCGGGTTCACCGGGCTTCGGCGATCGAACCGGAGTGATGATCCTGCGCGCGCAGCGCGACATCGGCGAGCAGTCGGCCGTCGGCTTTCTCGTGACGAATCGCGACGTCGGTCCGTTCGCCAGCCGCGTGGCGTCTGCCGACGGCCGCATCAAGTTGAATGACAACTGGTTCGCGCAGGGCCAGGCGGTGTTCACGTCGGGGTCAGGTCTTGAATTATCAGTTTCGGCGCCAGGTCGTGACGAAACTGATAATTCAAGACCTGACCCCCACGGCGGGGCGCTGCAGGCGAGCGTGAACCGCAGCAGCCGGACGTTCAACTACTCCGCCGAGTACCTCGACGTCAGTCCCGATTTCCGCGCGCCGCTCGGATTCGTGCGTCGCGTCGACATGCGGCAGCTCGAGCAGGGCATCTCGTACTCGTGGTGGCCCGGCGGTCGCGTGCGCAGGTTCGGTCCGGACCTGAGGGCCTGGGCGATTTGGGATCACGACGGCACGCTGCATGACTGGTTCGTCAGCCCCGATTTCGGCATCGAGTTCGCCGGGCGGACCGAGGTGGAGTTCGACCACCGGCAGTCGATGGAGCGGTTCGAAGGCATCGAGTTCCGCAAGCACACGACGTCCATCGACGTCCAGACCGAGTATCTGAGCTGGTTGAGCGCATCCGCCGAACTGGAGCTCGGAACGGAGATCAATTTCTTTCCCGGCAGCGGCATCGCGCCCTTTCTCGCGAATGCGAACGAGGCCAGCGTCGGCGTCACGCTGCGTCCGCTGTCGCAGCTGCGGGTCGAGCAGCGATATCTGCACAGCTCGCTGTCGGTGCGCGATCCGATCGCGGAACGCCCCGTCGAGCGGCCGGGATCTTCGATCTTCGCGAACCACATCTTCCGAACGCGCGTGAACTACCAGTTCACCCGCGAGCTCTCGCTGCGCGCCATCGTCGATTACTCGACGGTGTCGGCCAACGCCGCGCTCGTGGATTTGAGCCACGCGCGTGATCTCACCGCTGATGTGCTCGTGACGTACCTCCTGAATCCCGGCACCGCGGTCTATGTCGGCTACACGGACCGGTATGAAAGCGATCCGTTCGAGGCATTCACCGGCCCGTTCGCGCGCCGCGATCCACGACTCCGCTCGAGCGGCCGTCAGATATTCGTCAAAGCGAGCTATCTGTTTCGGTTTTAACCGGGGGGCCGGGGGGCCGGGGGGCCGGGGGGGCCGGGAGAAGCTAGGGGGATGGATCGTTCATGGAACGGATCGTCGTCACGGCTGCGGTGATCCAGCGCGACGGCGCATTGCTGGTGACGCGCCGGCTGGAAGGAACTCACCTCGGAGGATTCTGGGAGTTTCCGGGCGGAAAGTGTGACCCGGGTGAATCGCACGTGGAGTGCCTCGAGCGCGAGATCCTCGAGGAGCTGGGTACCAACGTGCGCGTCGGACCGGAAATCTTCTCGATCGAGCACACGTACCCCGAACGCGTAGTCGAGCTGCACTTCTTCGAATGCGAGCTCACCGGAGAACCGTCGCCGCTGCTGGGGCAGGAAATGCGATGGGTACCGCGCGCGGAGCTGCACGCGCTGAACTTTCCGCCCGCGGATGCGGCGCTGATCGAGGCGCTGACGCGGCCGAACTGAAGTTCGGCCCTACGGACCCTGGGTCCCCAGGCTCCCCGGCCCCTTGGCTCCCCGACCCCCCAGCTCCTCGATCGCCGCGCACGAGCGCCGAAGCGGACAGGCTTCGCATTTTGGCTTCCGCGCCGTGCACATCGTCGCGCCGAAGTCCATCAGCGCCTGGTTGAAGTCGAACACGTGGCGGACCGGCAGCACCGTTCGCGACACTTCCCAAAGATGTCGCTTCATCGCGTGCGACTTCGGATCGCCGCGGCCGATGAATACGCGAAACAACACGCGGGCGACGTTCGTGTCGAGAATGGCGGCGCGCTGGCCGAAGGCGAAGCTGAGGACGGCGCCCGCGGTGTACTCACCGATCCCCTTGAACGATCGCAGCGTGTCCTCGTCGGCCGGCAGCGTGCCGCCGTACGACGCCACCGACTCACGCGCGATCGCGTGCAGCCGGCGTGGACGGATGTTGTAGCCGAGCGGCCGCCACGTCTGCGCGACGTCGTGTTCCGGCGCTTCGGCGAGCGCTTCGAACGTCGGGTACTTCTCGAGCCACTCGTGATACTTCGGCAGCACGCGATCGACCTGCGTCTGCTGCAGCATCACCTCGGACACGAGGATGCGATACGGATCGCGCGTGCGGCGCCACGGCAGGTCGCGGCCGTTGCGGCGGTACCAGGCGAGGAGGTTGCGCCGGAACCAGCGCCGATCCGCGGGAGGCGGCAGCGGCGGGCGGCGTTTTTGCGGTGTGAGGACGCGTTTCATCCGATAATCGTGGCGTGAAAATCTACACCAGGACCGGCGACGGTGGCGATACCGGCCTGTTCGACGGCACGCGCGTCTCGAAGGCCGATCCGCGCGTGTCGACGTATGGCGACGTCGACGAACTGAACGCGTGGCTCGGCCTGGCGCGCGCCACGGGTGTGGACGATGAGCTGCGGGCGATGGTCGAGCGGATCCAGCGTGACCTGTTCGCGCTCGGCGCGCGTCTCGCCGATCCGCGCGGACGGATCGCGGATCGCGTCACGAAGGCGGCGTTGACGGAAGACGATGTGACGCGATTGGAGGGGTGGATCGATCGGCTGGAGGAGAGTCTGCCGGCGCTGCGACGGTTCATTCTCCCGGCCGGCTCGCCGGCTGGGGCCGCGCTGCACGTCGCGCGGACGGTGTGCCGTCGCGCCGAGCGCGCGATGGTCGGGCTCGGTCCGGATGCCTTCGAGCCGGAGTTGCTCGTGTATGTGAACCGGCTGTCCGACCTGCTCTTCGTGATGGCGCGGGCGGCGAATCATCGCGCCGGCGTCGCGGAAACCGAGTGGTAGAGCTGCCTGCGGCATACGCCGTCTGTGAACGTTTCGGGCGCGAACATTACGAGAACTTCCCGGTCGCCTCGCAGCTGCTGCCGGCCTCGATGCGCCCGCACATCGCGGCGATCTACGCGTTCGCGCGCGTCGCTGACGATTTCGCCGACGAGCCCGGTCTCGCAAACGATGAACGGCTGCGCCTGCTCGACGGGTGGGGTAGATTGCTTCGGCGTGCAGATGCGGGGGCGGCAGCGCCGGCCATCCACGGCGACGCCGCCGACGCGATTTTTGCCGCGCTCCACCACACGATTGCCGTGCATCGGCTCCCACTCGATCTATTCGAGGATCTCCTCAGCGCCTTCCGGCAGGACGTGACGACGCATCGGTACGAGACGTGGGCTGACGTGCTCGACTACTGCCGTCGATCGGCCAATCCGGTGGGCCGTCTCGTCCTGCGTGTCGCCGGCTACGACGACGCGCGGCTGGACGCCGCGTCGGACGCCGTCTGCACCGCCCTGCAGCTCACGAACTTCTGGCAGGATCTCGGTCGCGACTGGCAGAACGGCCGTCTGTATGTGCCGCTCGCCGACCGGGACGCTGCCGGCGCCCGCGACGAGGACCTCGATGCCAGGCGCGTCACGCCGCAATGGCGCAGTGTCCTCGCTGTCATGGCGGCACGGACGCGTGATTTATTCGATCGAGGCCGCCCCGTATGCGACGGCGTGCGCGGCCGGCTGCGGTGGGAGCTTCGCCTCACCTGGCTCGGCGGACGGCGGATTCTCGATAAGCTGGAACGATCTGGTTTTGACGTGTTCACGCATCGACCCAAGCTCACGCTCGGTGATCTACCCGTCTTGGGCTGCCAGGCTCTCTTGTGGCGTTCGGTCAAGGACCAACAACCAAGGACCAAAGGCCAACATATACCAAAGACCAAGGACCAAAGACCAAAGACCAAAGACCAAGAACCAAGGACCAAGGACGAAGGACCAGGGACCAAGGACCAAGGACCAGGGACCAAGGACCAGGGACCAGTGACCAGGGACCAGTGACCAGGGACTGACGTGTCTCGCGACACAAACTTCTATTACTCGTTCCTCGTCCTCCCCGCGGAGAAGCGGCGCGCGATCGTTGCCGTGTGGGACTTCTGCCGCGCGGTCGATGACGCGGTGGACGAGGTACCGCCGGAGAACGCGGCCAACGAGGTCGCGCGATGTCGGCGTGAGCTGGCCGTGTGCTACGACGGCGGCGCGCCGTCGACGCCAGCCGGCCTTGCGCTCGTGCCGTTCATCCGCGCGTTCGATCTGCCGCGCGATGCCTTCGAATCGCTGATCGAAGGGGTCGAGATGGACGTCGGGTCGCGGCGCTACGAGACGTTCGAGGAGCTGTACGAATACTGCATCCGCGTGGCATCAGCCGTCGGCCTGATCTGCCTGCACATCTTCGGCAGCCGCGGCGAGCGCTCGCGTCAGTACGCGATCGATCTCGGCGTCGCGCTGCAGTTGACGAACATTCTGCGCGACGTCCCGGAGGATCTGCGGCGCGGTCGCGTCTATCTCCCGCAGGCGGAACTGCGTCAGCACGGCGTGACGGAGGCGGACTTGCGCCGCGAGATGGACGCGGCGGGGGCGGGCGTCCAGTCGCCGGCCGTGAAGCGGCTGCTCGCGCAGCAGGCGGTCCGCGCCCGTGAGTACTACCGCCGCGCCACGCTTGCGCTTCCTGCCGGCGAGGCCCGCCGCGTCGTCGCCGCCGAGATCATGGCGGCGATCTACAAGGCCATCCTGCACCGCATCGAGCGATCCGGCTACGACGTCTTTTCCCAGGTCATCCGCATCCCTCGGCCGCGGAGGGCGCTCATCGCCGCAACGACGTGGCTGCGGCTCGGGGTGCTCGGGGTGCACCCGCACCTTTGAGCACCCTCGAGCACCCTTTCGCACGCCTGAGCACCCCTGACGGCGTCGTCGTAGGCGCCGGCTTTGCCGGCCTCGCCGCGGCTGCGAAGCTGGCGGAGTGCGGGCGGCGGGTGCTCGTCCTCGACGCGCGGCCGCAGCTCGGAGGACGGGCGACGGCGTTCGTCGATCGCGTCACCGGTGAGCTCGTCGACAACGGGCAGCACGTCCTGTTCGGCTGCTACCGCGAGACGCTCGAGTTCCTGCGCCGCATCGGCGCCAGCGACCGCGTTCGCGTGCAGCCGTCGCTGTCAGTGCCATTCATCGATCGCATCGGCCGCCGCTCCGTGTTGCGCTGTCCACCGCTGCCGTCGCCGCTGCATCTGCTGGCGGCGGTGCTCGATTGGGATGCGCTGCCGTGGCGCGATCGGCTGTCGGTCCTGCGACTCGCGCGCCCGCTTCGCGCCGCGCGCCACGCGGGCCGGGCAAGCCGCGTGGGCCGGGCAAGCCCGGCCCCTACGGCGTCGACGATCGTAGGGCCCGGGCTTGCCCGGGCCGACGGGCTTGCCCGGGCCGACGGGCTTGCCCGGGCCGGCGGGCTTGCCCGGGCCGCAGAACACATGACGGTCTCCGAGTGGTTGCAGCAGCACCGCCAGGGGAAGAAGCTGCGCGAGTGGCTGTGGGAGCCGTTGGCCGTCGCGGCGCTCAATCAGTCGCCGGACGAAGCGGCCGCCGCACCGTTCATCCGCGTGCTGGCGGAGATGTTCGGGCCGGATCCGTCGGCTGCAGCGATCGTCCTGCCGAACGTACCGCTCCACCAGATGTACGCCGAGCCGGCGCGCGACTTCATCGTCTCGCGCGGTGGCGACGTCCGCACCGGTACGCTCGCACGCGTCGTCACCGACGGCGAACGGGTCACGGCGGTGGAGGTCCGCGGCGAGCGGATTCCCGCGCGTCACGTCATCGCTGCCGTCCCCTGGTTCGCGTTGCGCAATCTGTTCGCCGACGCAGTACCGGCGCCGCTCGCATCGGTCGTTGCAGCGGCGGACGCCATGGCATCGAAGCCGATCGTGACGGTGAACCTCTGGTACGACCGGCAGGTGATGGACGAGACGTTCGTCGGCCTTCCGGGCCGCGCGATGCAGTGGGTGTTCGACAAGCGGCTCGCGTTCGGCGAGCAGGCCTCGCATCTGTCGCTCGTGTCGAGCGGCGCGGACGCGATTGTCGGCGAGACCAACGACGCACTGATCGCCCGCGCGGCTGCGGAAGTACTGGAGGCGCTGCCGGGCGCTCGCAAGGCACGGATGCTGCGCGGAACGGTGATCCGCGAGAAGCGCGCGACGTTCTCGCTCGCCCCTGGTCAGCCGCCTCGGCCGCAGACGCATACGGCGATTGAAGGCCTCTGGCTCGCGGGCGATTGGATCGACACCGGCTTGCCAGGTACGATCGAGAGCGCCGTGATGAGCGGTCATTGGGCCGCGGAGTCAATGCTGAATGCCGAATGCTAAATGCTGAATGAATGCGGAATGCGGAATGCGGAATGCGGAATGCGGAACGCGGAACGCGGAACGCGGAATGCGGAACGCGGAAAGCGGAAGGCGGAACGCGGAAAGCGGAATGAAATCTATCGTCGTCCACTACCAAGAGATTGCGCTCAAGGGGAACAACCGTCCGTGGTTCGTCGCGCGGCTGGTGCGGAATCTACGGCGCGCGTTGTCGGACCTCGACATACGGGAGGTTCGCGTGCTGATGGGGCGCATCGAGGTGGTGTTGGGTGAGGCGGCGGATTGGGAGACGGTCCGACACCGCATCGCGCGCGTCTTCGGCATCGGCAACTTCGCGCAGGCGGGCCGCGCGCCGCTCGACATCGACGCGATTGCCGCGGCGATCCTGCAGGACCTCGGCGACCGCAGTGCGCTTGGGCGCCATAGCCTTGGCGAAAGCGGCACATTTCGGGTCTCGGCCCGGCGGGCGGACAAGCGGTTCCCGCTCACGTCGCCGCAGATCGAGCGCGAGGTCGGCGGCCGCATCAAGGAGGCGAAAGGCTGGCGCGTCAATCTCGACGAGCCCGAGCTGACGATCCACGTCGAGGCGCTGACGAACGAGGCGTTCTATCTCTTCGGCAAAGAGCGCGGAGCGGGTGGCCTGCCAGTCGGCACCAGCGGTCGCGTCGTCTGCTTGCTGTCGGGCGGGATCGACTCACCCGTCGCTGCGTGGCGCATGATGCGGCGCGGCTGCCGCGTCTTCTTCGTGCACTTCCACAGCTATCCGATCCTCTCGCGCGCGTCGCAGGAGAAGGCGCGCGAGCTGGCGAGGATCCTGACCGAATACCAATACGATTCGCGCCTTTTCCTCGTCCCCTTCGGCGAAATCCAGCAGCGCGTCGTCCTTGCCGTGGCGCCGCCGCTCCGCGTCGTCATTTATCGGCGGCTGATGATGCGTATCGCCGAAGAGATCGCGCGCCGTCAGCGGGCGCAGGCGCTCGTCACCGGCGAAGTCGTCGGCCAGGTGGCGTCGCAGACGCTCGAGAACCTGACGTCGATCAACAGCGTCGTCTCGATGCCCGTGCTGCGGCCGCTCATCGGGATGGACAAGGAGGAGATCATCGCCGAATCGCAACGCCTCGGCACGTATCCGGTTTCGATCATCCCGGATCAGGATTGCTGCACGCTGTTCACGCCGCGCCATCCGGCGACGAAAGCGCGAAGAGCCGACGTCGAGCACGCTGAAGAAACGCTGCCCGTCGCTGAAATCGTCGACGAGGCCGCAGCCGCTGCCGTCGTCGAAGAGTTCCACTTTCCCGCGAACGTTTGATAACGTTTTGGGGTTACGTGCGTGGGGATGTGCCCCCGAGGCCCGGCCAAGGCCGGGCCCTACCGGCGCAAATTCGTAGGGGCCGGGCTTGCCCGGCCCAGGCGCCATAAGAGAAGAGGCTCCAGTGAAGTTCACACCGGGCAAGCTTGCAGGCATGAAGGCAGTATCCGACGCGCGCGGCGTGATCGCCGCGGCGGCGATGGATCAGCGTGGATCGTTGAAGAAGTCTCTCGCGAAAGACAACCCGAACGTCGGCGACCGCGAGATGGAGGAGTTCAAGTCGCTCGTCACGGAAGTCCTGACGCCGCACGCGAGCGCGATTTTGCTCGACCCCGAGTGGGGGCTGCCCGCGAGCAAGCGGCGGGCGAAGAACGCCGGTCTACTGCTGGCGTACGAGAAAACCGGCTACGACAAGACCGGCCCGGGGCGGCTGCCCGACCTGCTCGACGAGTGGTCCGTGCGGCGGCTCAAGGAAGCCGGCGCCGACTGCCTGAAGATCCTGCTCTACTACACGCCGTTCGATCCGAAGGACGTCAACGACAAGAAGCACGCCTGGGTCGAGCGGATCGGCGACGAGTGCCGCGCGAACGACATCCCCTTCTTCCTCGAGTTCGTCGGCTACGAGGAGGGCGCTGACGAAAAGGGTCCGGAGTTCTCCGCGAAGAAGCCGCAGGTCGTGCTCGCGAGCATGCAGGAGTTCACCAAGGACCGCTACGGCGTCGACGTCATGAAGGTCGAAGTGCCGATCAACATGAAGTACGTCGAGGGCATGCGTGCCTTCGGCGGGCAGAAGGTGTACTCGAAGCAGGAAGCGATGGACCACTTCCGCCGTGCCGCCGATGTCGCGACGAAGCCGTTCATCTATCTGTCGGCAGGCGTCAGCAACGCCGAGTTCACCGAATCGCTGGAGCTGGCGGCCGAAGCGGGGACGCGCTTCTCAGGCGTGCTGTGCGGCCGCGCGACGTGGAAGGATGGAATTCCCGTCTATGCGAAGCAGGGCGCGCAGGCCTTTCGTGCCTGGCTCGAGGACGAGGGCGTGAGGAACATCAACAACGTCAACGCTCATCTGAAGCCCGCGCGCCCCTGGTTCGAGTTCTACGGCGCAAAGGCGGCAGATGAACTGAGATAGCTGCCTTTACCCCTGTTTTATCTCCGCACCGTCTCGACGCCGGCGAGCTTGCCCACGCAGCTGTCGCCGGTGTACGGGATGCGGATCGAGTCGACGCCGAGCTCGGCCGT
Organism: Vicinamibacterales bacterium; assembly: GCA_048594885.1. Lineage (GTDB taxonomy): Bacteria > Acidobacteriota > Vicinamibacteria > Vicinamibacterales > 2-12-FULL-66-21 > JBMDXB01. Next base: position 6,228 of record JBMDXB010000143.1, on the reverse strand, counting down.
CCCGTTCAGCGTAATCGTGCAGTTGGTGATCCCGGGGCCGTTGGCGGTGCCATTCGCCTTCCACGTGATCACCGAGCCAGACAGCGTGCCTTCCGCCGTTCCGTTGTACTTCAGCTCGCCCGCGCACGTCGCGCTGAAGGAGCCCTTCGCGGACGTCGCCGTCTGCTCCGTTGCCGCCCATTTGAAGTCGGTGCAGGACGTAGGCGACGGAATGATGTTCACCGACGTCCACTGGCCCATCAGCGCGTTCACGCCACTGGCCGACGGTCCGGTGGGATTGGCGCTGTTGCGCTCGAACCCGATACAACCAGCCGCGGAAATGGCGGCCATGGAAACGACGACGAGGAGGATGCGATTCATCATGGGGTGTCTCGACTCTATGGATATCGGGCGCACCACGCCCTGAAAGTAGCTGATCTGCGTGAGGCGAGAATTATACCAGCCGATTGTCGGGCTTCGCTGAGGGTTGAGCGCGCAATTCGATTGCAGAATCGAATGCGGCTCCACACAAATGCAATCAGCTCAGCGGGTGAAGGCGCCCTGCGAGGTAGTCGCGCAGCGCCTCCGCCGTGCTGCGGAACGCGAGCTCATCCCAGGGAATGGCCGCGCTCGGAAACAGCTTCGCCTCGAGGCACTCGTCGTCGGCGCACAGGTCGCCGCCGATCGCCGTCGCCGCGTAAACAATGATGATGAGCGGGCGGCCCGGGTAGGAGTAGATATTGACGAGCCCGTCTAGCCGCACGTCCAGCCCTGATTCCTCGCGCGCTTCGCGGATCGCTGCCGTCGTGAGTTCCTCGCCGCGATCGACGTAGCCGCCGGGAAATACCCACAATCCGTAGCCGGGCTCGATCGCGCGTCGAACGAGCACGAGGTTGCTCTCATCGACGCGGATGATCGTGCCGACGGCGACCTTCGGATCGAGGTAGAACACGAACTCGCACGACGTGCACACCAGCCGCACGGGTTCGCCCGCCTTCAACACGCGCGGCTCGAGCCGCGCGCCGCACGCCGGGCAAAAGCGGTAGGTGTGCTCGTGCATGCGCCCACTTTACCCCTTACCCTTGACCCGCTTACCCTTTACCCTTTACCCCTTACCCTTTACCCTTTACCCATGGCTATCCTGAAGGTCGCGCGCATGGGCCACCCGGTCCTGCGCGCGCGCGCGAAGGCGGTCGATCCCACGCAGATCCGCTCGCCGAAGTTCCAGGCGCTCCTCGATGACATGTTCGAGACGATGAAGGAATATCAGGGCGTCGGGCTGGCGGCGCCGCAGGTGCACGAGAACCTGCGCGTGTTCGTCTGCGGCTACGCCGCGCCGGTGGACGACGAAGAGGAGGACGTCGTCTCCGAGGAGGACAAGGTGCCGCTGCTGGCGCTGATCAATCCCGAGATCACGCCGATCGGCCGGGAGGTCGTCGAAGACTGGGAAGGATGCCTGAGCATCCCGGACATCCGCGGTCTCGTGCCGCGCGCCCGGCATATCAACATCCGCGCCTCCGATCGCCACGGCAAGCGCATCGAGCTGCGCGTCAGCGGTTTTCCCGCGCGTGTGATGCAGCACGAGACCGATCACCTGGACGGCGTGTTGTTCTTGGATCGGATGAAGTCGTTCGAGTCGCTGACGTTTCTCGACGAGTTCAGCCGTTACTGGACGAATCGGGAGGTACCCGCCGAGTAAATCCGAGTCGCCCGAGTCGTCCGAGTAGTCCCAGACGGCTTCTCCGTTGCCTCCCTCGGACTACTCGGGACTCTCGGACTACTCGGACTTCTCGGTCCTTCGCCGTTCCAGCGCGCGCTCGGCGTTCAGCCGCTCCAGCTCGACCTGCGAGTGATCGACGAACGTCATCGCGCCGGCGACGGCGCGGTGCCCGGCGCGTTCGGCAATCAGCCGATGCATCTGCTGGCAGACGCGGCGATATGCCGGATGGCCCTGCGGCGCGGTACGCAGCTCGATCAGATGCATCGCCTCCCGGGCGTTCATGTTCATGTAGAAGCGGACACGATAGGCCATCGCGACCGCGTACGGCGCGACGTCGAGCAGCCCCGCGTCGCGAATCCGTTCGTGCAGCTCGGCTGACGCGTCCATCACGCGATCCCAGTCGTCGTGCGCGCCCGCCTCGACGATCGCCTCCGGCTCCGTGTACCCATGCCTCGTCGTCAGCGGCTGCCACTCGATGGTGAGCAGCCGGTGGCGCTGGAGATCGCGGAACGCGCCGTAGTCGGTGAGCACGTCGAACCGATACGACGTGCGCTCGAAGGCGCGGCCGGGCTTGTGTCGGCGGTTGGATCGGTCGCCGACGTACGCACGCAGTACCGCCGCACGCTCGTCTGCCGACATGCGGCGTGCGATCGCCAACAGTTGGTCGTCGGCCAAATCCGACACCGCGTAGAGCGCCGCGGCGACGATCTTGCTTTCTCCCTCGGGATCGAAATCGGTCAGCGTCACCTCGACGCCGTCGGTCGCCGGCTCGTCGTCGAGTGCAGCCGCCGCTGCCGATGTCGCCTGGCGCGCGCCGGCGAGATAGTCGCTCCACTTGCCTCCGCGATCGGGCTGATCGACGCGCACGAGAAACGCCGGAATCACTTTGCGCAGCTCGGTGAGCATCTCGTCCGCGCACTGGCGCGCCTCGGCGAGCGGGTTCGCGCGCATCCGCAGCAGCAGCGCCTCGAACGCCTGGCCCGTGCCGTAGATGCCGACGTTCGACTGCGTTGCGGCGGGCAGCATGCCGCGGAGCGTGTCGAGCGCTTTCGCGCGGATCGCCGCGCGGTGAACGGCATCCGAATCGGCCGGATTCCTCGGATACCGCGCCTCGAAGTGCGCCTGCATCGCCGGAATCCACTTCGCATAGGTCTCGAACGCGCGATCCATCGTCTCGACGTATCGGGCGCGCAGGCCGCCCTCGCCGAGCTCCGCCGGCACGTGATAACGCCAGCGGCCGTGCAGCTTGTCCGTGTAGGCCACGTAGCGCGTCGACTGCTCGAGGTACGCCATCAGCCGGCCCCACTCGAGCACCTTCGTCAGCACGTTCGACACGTACTCGCACGCGATGTGCGCCCCGCCAAGCTGTGCGACGGAGTCATCGCCGTACTCGTTGAACACGCGAGCGAAGAGCTTCTCCGCCCGCTCGCTGCCGATTCCCCGGTCTCCCGACTCCCCGGCCCCCCGGCCCCCCAACTCCCCGGCGAACTCGTCGAGAAAGAGCCGACGGAGCGACTTCGACGATCGCGAGTAACGGGCGAACAGCGCGCCCTTCACCGTCTCCGGCAGGTTCGTGAGCGCGAAGATGTGACCGTCGAGATTCGTGAAGTACGGCGCGAGCCGCGCGCGCTCGTCTTCAGTGAAGTGTTCGGCAGTGGAGAGGACGCTGGACACGCGCTGATTGTATGCTCTTTCGCATGGTGCCGATCTTCATCCACCGCCTCGACGTGCGTTTTCGCGATTGCGATCCGCTCGATCACGTCAACAACGCGGTCTATCTCACCTATCTCGAGCAGGCGCGCATCGCGCATTGGCGCTCGGTGTGGAAGTTCGGCACATCGGAATCGACCGTGCCAGGCGTCATCCTCGCGCGCGCGGAGATCGACTTCCGCAAGCCGGCGCGCTATGGAGATGTCCTCGAGGTGCGGATCGGGCTCGCCGGAATCGGCAACACCAGCTTCACGTACGACTACGAGATCGTCGACGCCGCGGGTGCGCTCGTGGCGAGCGCAAAGACAGTGATGGTGATGTTCGACTATTCCGCCGGCAAACCGGTGCCGGTGCCGGAGGATGTGAAAGAGGCGCTGCGGCGGCCGCACACGGCGGCCGGCTAGACGCCTCAGGTGCCGCCGAACCCGATCGTGACCTTGTCGCCGTCGACGATGACGGGCACTTCGCGGCGGCCCTTTGAGTAGCCGAGCATCCGCTCGAGCTCCGCGCGATCTTTCTTGACGTCGACGTACTTGAACGGCACGTTGCGTTTCGCGTAGTCCTCCCGCGCGGCCGCCGTGTAGGGGCACGCGTCCTTCCCGAATATGATCACCATGACGGCGATCTTAACAGGAGGCCTCCTGCGCGACGCACTGCTTCTCGTGGTCGGATTCGCGTTTGCGGTCCACGCTGCCGGCCCGGGCAAGCCCGGGCCCTACGACGGTCCGGGCAAGCCCGGACCCTACGAACGGGGCGTGGCAGCGCACCAGCTCCCCGTAGGAGCCGGCCTTGGCCGGCCCATGAGCGCGCTCGACATCGCGCGGCGCGTGCAGGACCGCGACACCGGCCGCGACTCGCGCGCCAGCCTGCGCATGAAGCTGTACGACCGTCACGGCCGCGTGCGTGAGCGCGCGCTGACGATGGTGACGCTCCGCGGCCGCGGGAACCCGGGCGCGGCGTCGAACGCACCTGACGGTGACCGCCTGCTGATCCGCTTCACCTACCCGAACGACATCCGCGGCACCAGCTTCCTCGTCTGGGAGCATCCCGATTCGGACGACGAGCGGTTTCTCTATCTGCCATCGCTCGCGCGCGTGCGGCGCATCGCCGGCGCCGAGACGCAGGAGAGCTTCGTCGGCACCGACTTCACGTATGAAGACATCGGCGGCCGTGAGCTCGACGAGTACACGTATTCGATCGCCGACGAGAATGCGTCGTGGTCCGGCCCTTCGACGGAGCTCAGGGCAGGCCGCCCGGCCTGGCGTCTCGAGTCGCGCCGCAAGGACGCCGCCGCAGAATTTCCCCGCGTCGTCTCGCTGATCCTCAAGGACGCGTTCGTCGTCGTGCAGGCGGACGTCTACAACCGCCGTAACGAGAAGCAGAAGGTCTACACCGTCCGCCGGCTGGACCAAGTCGAGGGTATATGGACGGCGCTCGAATCCGAGATGACGAACGCGCTCGAGAAGACGCGCACCGAGCTCGCCGTCGAGAAGATTGACTACAACGCCGGCCTGAAGGAGTCGGATTTCAGCCGCCGGGAGCTGGAGCGTGGAATCGCTAAATGAGTGCCCGAGCCGCGCAGGTCATTTACAGATTCCGGATACCGCTCTCGGCGCTGATCCTCGTTGGTGCGCTCCTCGCCGCGCCGCGCGCCAATATCACGCACATCGACAACGACATCACCGCCTGGTTCTCGAAGCAGGACCCCGTCTACCAGGACTACGAGCGGTTCCGCAGCGAGTTCGGCGGGACCCGCTCGTTGATTGTGGCGCTCGAGGCAGACAGCGCGGATCGGCTCTTTTCCAGGGACACGCTGAAATTCATCGAGCAGGTCACGGGCGACATCCAGCGGATCGAGACCGTCCAGCGCGTGTCGAGTCTCGCGACCGCGACAATCGTCGAGGCCATTCCCGACGGGCTCGACGTGCGGCCGCTACTCGAAAACGCGGAGACGCAGGCACCGGACGCGGTACGCCGTCGCGCGCTCGGAGACGATCTGCTGCGCGGCGACCTCGTCTCCGACGACGCGCGCGTGACGGCGATCTACATCAACTTCGACGAGGACCGCATCGACGAGGTGCGAGCCGGCGTCATCGAGCAGGTCCACCAGGTCGTCGATCCGCGGTTGCCTTCGGGCGTGCGTGCTTACTACAACGGCAGTCTCGAAATCAGCGAGTGGTACAACCGCGTCACGCTCGACAACCAGCGCAAGTTCATCCCGCCGATCATGGTCTTCACGTTCGGCGGGATCTATTTGTTCTTCCGATCGATTCGCAAGACGCTGCTGGCCTCGGTGGCGATCGCCACCAGCATCCTCTGGACCCTGGGGCTCTACTCGCTCATGGGGTTCACCTACAACGTGCTCTCCAGCATGCTGGCGCCGCTCATCACCGTGCTGGCGATTGCCGACGACGTGCACATCATGCAGCACTGGGACGAGGAGCGGCGGATTGGGGACAGCGAGTTCGCGTTCAAGCGAACGGTCGCCCATCTGATGGCTCCGCTGTTCGGCGCAAGCGTCACGACGGCCCTCGGCATGCTGTCGCTCGCGACCAGCAACGTGATGGCCGTCAAGTCGTTCGGGATCGGCGCCGCCGTCGGCATCATGGTGGACTTCGTCCTGTCTGTCGTCCTCGTACCGACGCTGCTGACGTTCGTCAAGCGGGAAGAGAAAGGCGCGCCAGAGGCGCGCCCCGCCGGAGCGGAGTGGGGCACGGGGCCCCCGCGAGCGACGGCGCAAGGGGGTGCCGGGGGCCAAGTCCCCCCGACAAATAATAATCCGAAAACCCCTTTGTCCTCGGCGCAAACTCGCCCCCGCC
>JBMDXB010000142.1:0-66147 GCA_048594885.1 Vicinamibacterales bacterium | reverse complement strand
CGCGGTGATGATGTCCGTGCTTACGTCCACCACTCCACTCGCTCTCACTACGCCCGCCGCAGGCGGGCGCACGGCGGCCTGATAACGCTCAAATCACCTTGATCCCTCGGCGATCTCGGCGTCCTCTGCCGCCTCGGCGTTGTTTTGCGTCGGGCGGCTGCGATTTGGTACAGTTTCTCGTTTCCCGAAGGGCCGGTACCCACCTTCAACTGATCATGGGAGGACTCGCGTGAGAGGTCGACGTCTATCGCTGCTCATCGTCGCGCTGGCCGCCGTCGTTTTCATGCTGCCGCTTGCGCCGAGGCTGTCAGGCCAGGCTCCCTCTGCGGCCTCGACTCGTTCCGGAATTGTCGCGCTCAAGGGCGGCACCGTCGTGACGGTGACAAAAGGGACGATCCGCAGCGGCACCGTGCTGCTGCGTGACGGCAAGATCGCGGCGGTCGGAGCGAACGTCAACATCCCGGCGAACGCCGAGGTGATCGACGTCACCGGCAAGTTCGTCTCGCCCGGCATCATCGACGCCCACTCGCACATCGCCGCCGACGCAATCAATGAAGGCGGCACGACCGTCAGCTCGATGACCGGGATCGAGGACGTGCTCGATCCGACCGACGTCAGCATCTATCGCGATCTCGGCGGCGGCCTGACGACGGCGAACGTGCTGCACGGCAGCGCCAACCCGATCGGTGGCAAGAACGCGGTCATCAAGCTGCGCTGGGGCAAGACGCGGCCCGAAGAACTGCTCTTCGAGGGCGCGATGCCCGGCATCAAGTTCGCGCTCGGCGAAAACCCCAAGGACATCACGCTCGGGCAGCGGACGACCCCGCAGCGGTATCCGATTACACGCGCGGGCGTCGAGTACGTCATCCGCGACGCGTTCACGCGTGCGAAGGCCTACAAGAAAGACTGGCAGGACTACGAGAAGAAGAAAGCCGCCGGCCAGAGCGTGCTGCCGCCGCGTCGTGACCTCCAGCTCGAGCCGCTCGTCGAGATCCTCGACGGCAAGCGCCTCGTGCACGCGCACTGCTACCGCGCCGACGAGATCCTGATGCTGATCCGCCTCGCCGAGGAGATGGGCTTCAAGATCGCGACCTTCCAGCACGTACTCGAGGGCTACAAGGTGGCGAAGGAGATCGCCGCGCACGGCGCCGGCGCCTCCACGTTCTCCGACTGGTGGGGCTACAAGATCGAGGCGGCCGATGCCATCCCGCACAACGCCGCGATCATGGTGCGCACGGGCGTGCTGGTGTCGATCAACTCCGACAGCGCGGAGCACGCGCGCCGGCTGAACACCGAGGCGGCCAAGTCGATCAAGTGGGGCGGCCTCAGCGAAGACGAGGCGCTGGCGCTCGTCACGATCAATCCGGCGAAACAGCTCCGCATCGACAACCGTGTCGGCTCGCTCGAAACCGGCAAGGACGCCGACGTCGTCGTCTGGACGCACCATCCGCTCAGCTCCTACGCGATCGTCGAGCGGACCTACATCGACGGCACGCTCTACTACGACCGCAACGCGGAGGATCGCAGGCTGACGGAACTGCGCAAGCTGAAGGGCGATCTCGCTGCGGCGGAGCAATCGGAACGGCGGGCGCCGGTGACTGGCACGAGCCAGGAACAGGACAACGGTTCCGGGGGTTCCATGGGTTCCGGGGGTTCCGGTCCGTTGGCGCCACGGAAAGAGCAGGCGGCGAGCGGCGGTGTGCTTGCCATCACCAACGCGACGATCCATCCGATCACGGCCGCGACGATTCAGCGCGGCACGATCGTCATCAGCGGCGGGAAGATCCAGGCCGTCGGCGCCAACGTCCAGGTTCCCGCGGGCGCGAAGGTGATCGACGCCGCCGGCGGCCACGTCTACCCGGGATTCATCAACGCGCGGACGACGATCGGGATCGGCGAGCCGGGCGTGCGCGGCTACGACGACGTCAGTGAGATGCTGGAACACAACCAGTACCTGCGCACGCGCGTCGCCTACCACTCCGAGAGCGAGGCGATTCCCGTGGCGCGCGCGAACGGCGTCACGACGGTCGCGGTCGCGCCGTCGGGCGGTCTCTTCGGCGGCGAAGTGCCGGTGATGAATCTCGACGGCTGGACGTGGGAGGAAGCGACTCTCCGGCCGAACGCGGGCGTCGCGTTCAACTTCCCGGCGGTCGGCGGCGGTGGTGGACGCGGCGGCTTCGGCGGCGGGCGTGGATTCGGCGGAGCGCCTCCGGATCGTACCTATGAGGATCTGAAGCGCGAGCGCGACCGGCAACTCGACGAGATCATCCGGCTGCTCGATCGCGCGCGCGCCTACTCGAAGCTGCCGGCGGGCAGGACAATCGACTGGGAGCTCGAGGCGCTCGTCCCCGTCGTCACCGGGAAGCTGCCGCTCATCACGAACGCCGGCCGCGAGCAGGACATCAAAGACGCGATCGCGTTCGCCGATCGCGCGAAGGTGAAAATCGTCATCAGCGGCGGCGCCGAGGCCGCGTACGTCGCGCCGCTGCTCCAGGAAAAGAATATTCCCGTGATCCTCGGCGGCATCCTGACGATGCCGTCGCGCGAGGATGCGTTCCACGCCGACAGCTATCAGCTCGCCGGCCGTTTGGCGCAGGCCGGCGTGAAGTTCGCGTTCGCAACCGGCGATAACACCAACGTCCGCCTGCTGCCGTACCACGCCGCGATGTCCGTCGCCTGGGGCCTCAACCGCGATCAGGCGTTGAAGGCGCTCACGATCGACGCGGCCGAGATCCTCGGGGTCGCGGATCGCGTCGGCAGCCTCGAGGCCGGCAAGGACGCGAACCTGTTCATCGCGAAAGGTGATCCCCTCGAAGTTCGCACGCAGGTCACGCACGTCGTCATCAACGGCAGGGACGTCGGCGTCGATAACAAGCATGACGCGCTGTACCGGAAGTACATCGCAAGACCGTAGGAGCCACACATGAGCACAAAGACGATTCTCGGCGCATGGATGGCGGTGACGGTTGCGACGTTCACCATCGGCGTACGCGCCGACGCGCCTGTGGTGTACGCGATCAAGGGAGCCCGCATCGTCACGGCGGCCGGAGCGCCGATTCCGTCGGGAACGATCGTGCTGCGCGACGGCCTCATCGAGGCGGTCGGCGCCGACGTGCAGGCGCCGGCGGAAGCCGTCGTCATCGACGGCGCGGGACTGACGGTGTATCCCGGTCTGATCGACATGGGTAACAGCGCCGGCATCGACCCCGCTGCGCCGGTGGCGCCGGCGACCTTCAGGACGACGGAAGAAGCGGAGCGATTCAGGCGCAGCGTGATTCTGCGGCCGGATCTCGACGCCGCCGCGCAGGTGCGGCCGGACGCGCCGGAGCTCGCGCGCATGGCGTCGGCGGGCGTGACGGCGGTGCTGGCGACGCCGGCAAGCGGCATCTTCAAGGGACGCAGTGCGCTCGTGAACGTCGCCGCGCCGCCCGACGCCCCGCAGATCGGCGCGCCGGCGGATCCGCGGCGCGGCGTGCAGGTCGTGCGCGCGCCGGTCGCGCTGCACGTCGACTTCGGCGGCGGCGGCCGCGGCGGCGGCTACCCCGCGTCGCTGATGGGCACCATCGCGTTCGTTCGGCAGACGTTCCTCGACGCGCGGCATCACCAGCTCCAGCAGCAGCACTACGACAAGGCGAAGACCGGGCCGCGGCCGATCTACGACCCGGCGCTCGACGCGATGCAGCCGGCGCTGGCGGGGCGGCTCCCCGTTGCGTTCGAGGCGGACGCGACGCGCGAGATTCTGCGGGCGCTCGACATGGCGAAGGAGTTCACGCTGGACCCGGTGATCACCGGCGGGCGCGAAGCGGACACCGTCGCGGCCGATCTGAAAGCTCGCAACGCCAGGGTCGTCTACAGCCTGAACTTCCCGACGCGGTCGAGAACGCTGGCGCCCGACGCAGACGAGCCTCTGCGCGAGCTGCGGCTGCGGGCGCAGGCGCCGAAGGTGCCGGTGGCGCTCGAAAAGGCAGGCGTCCGCTTCGCCTTCGCCTCGAGCGGCCTTCGCGAGCCGCGCGACTTTCTCCGAAACGCCGCACGCGTGGTGAAGGAAGGCCTGCCGGCCGACGCGGCCATTCGCGCGCTGACGATCGATGCGGCACGTATTGCCGGCGTTGCCGACCGCGTTGGATCGCTCGAGAAAGGAAAACTCGCGAACCTCGTCGTAACGCAGGGAGAGCTGTTCGACGAGAAGGTCCGCGTCCGTCACGTGTTCGTCGACGGGCGCATCGTTTCAATCGCAGATACGCCTCAGGGGCGAGGCCGCTCAACTCAATAGTGATTCGTACGTTCGTATTCCTGGCACTGATTGCCATGCCACTCGCCGCGGCGGCCCAGCCGGACGCCGCGGCACAGCCGCGTGACACGCTTCGGGTCTTTCTCGATTGCCCGCGCTGTGACTTCGATTACCTCCGCCGCGAAATTTCGTTCGTGGACTACGTCCGCGACCGCAAGGATGCGGATCTGCACATCCTCGTCACCACGCAAGGGACCGGCAGCGGCGGGCTCGAGTGGGTCTTCGAGTTCATCGGCCTGCAGCGCTTCGCCGGCATCGACGACGAGCTGCGGTACACGTCGGCACAGAACGACACCGACGACGACCGCCGGCGCGGCTACACGCGGATTCTGAAGCTCGGCCTCGTCCGCTACGTCACGTCCACCGCGCTGGCGGACAATCTCCAGCTCGTGTACCGACCGCCCGCGCAGTCCCCGGGCGGCGCCACGACGCCGACCACCGATCCGTGGAACTACTGGATTTTCCGCATACGCGGAAGCGGCTCGATCAACGGCGAGCGCAGCAACAGCGCGCGCAACGTCTCGACGTCCGTGTCGGCGAACCGGACGACCGAGGCGTGGAAGATCAGCGGCTCGGTGAACCTGAATTTCCGCGAGAACGTCTTCACGCTGAGCGACGGCGAGACGCTGACGGACACGTCGCACGATCACAGCGCCGGGGCGATGATCGTCCGCAGCGTGGGCACGCATTGGGCCGCCGCCGCCCGTGCGCGCGTGAGCTCGTCGACCTTCGTCAACCAGGATCGTGCCGTGCGCGTCGCCGGAGGTGTCGAATACAACTTCTTCCCCTACTCGGAGTCGAGCCGGCGGCAACTGGTCAACCAGTTGACGGTTGCGGTCACGAACTTCGACTACATGGAGACGACGATCTACGGCAAGGATCGCGAGACGGCCGGCAGTGTGATCTATCTCTCGTCGTTCGATGTCCGGCAACCGTGGGGCAGCAGCGGACTATCGGTCGAGGCGTCCACCTACTTCCACGATCCGGGGCGTCACCGCGTGGCGGTGTTCGGCGACATCGACGTGCGGCTCTTCAAGGGGCTGTCGCTGAACCTGGATGGGTCGGTGTCGAGAATCCGCGACCAGTTGTACCTGCGCGCCGGCGACGCGACGGACGAGGAGATCCTGCTGCGGCGACGGCAGCTCGCGACGTCGTATCGCTACCGCCTGTCCGCGGGCGTGACCTACACCTTCGGGTCCATCTTCAACAACGTCGTCAATCCGAGATTTCGCGAGGGCGGCTAGCGGTTTTCCCATCAAAACGGGGGCCGGCCACGTCTAAGGGGCGTATGCTCCCGCCCCTGCGCGCGTTGGCCGCCGCTCTTGCGCTCCTGTTCGGGCTTTCCACGCCTGCAATCGCTCAGGAGACGGCCGCGGGCGGGCGCACCGGCGCTCTTCGCCTCTTCATCGACTGCGACTGGTGCGACGAGACGTTCTTCCGAACCGAGATTACGTTCGTCGATTACATGCGCGACCGGAAGGATGCGGACCTGCACGTGCTCGTCACGACGCAGAGCACGGGGGGCGGCGGAACCGAATACACGCTCAAATTCATCGGCCAGGGGCGGTTCGCGGGCGTCGAGCAGACGCTGACCGAAATCGTGCCGCAGACGGCGACCGACGACGAGCGGCGCCGCGCCGTCGCCGAAGTGCTCAAACGCGGTCTGGTCCGCTACGTGGCCGAAACGCCGCTCGGTTCCCGCTTGAAGATCACGTTCACGGCCCCCGCCGGCGGCGAGCAGGCCGCGGATCCGAAGAAGGATCCCTGGAACCTCTGGGTCTTCAGGACCAGCTTCGGCAGCAGCTTCAGCGGCGAGCGGTCCAACAACAGCAAGTCGCTTCGCGCAAGCATCTCGGCCAACCGGACGACGCCGGACTGGAAATTCGGGTTCTCGACGAGCGCCAGCTACCGCGACAGCACCTTCGAGCTCAGTGAGACGGAGACGTTCAAGTCGATCTCACGCAACGTCGACGCGAGCGGACGTCTCGTCAAGAGCCTGACGGAGCACTGGTCGGCCGCGGCGCTCGGCACCTACACCGTCTCCACCTTCTTCAACTACGACATGCGCACGCGGCTCGCCGGAGGCGTCGAGTACGACTTCTTCCCGTACTCGGAGTCCACGCGCCGCATGTTCACCGTGCAGTACACGATCGGACACAACGCGTTCGATTACGAGGAGGAGACGATCTTCGAGAAGACGTCCGAGCAGTTGATGGATCACCGGCTGTCGACGTCGATCAGCATGCGTCAGCCGTGGGGCAGCCTCTTCGGCGACGTGACGTTCTCGCAGTATCTGAGCAAGCCGGACAAGTACAACGTCACGTCGTTCGGCAGCGCCGACGTACGGCTGTTCAAGGGATTCTCGGTCGGGATGTTCGCGAGCATCTCGCGCACGCGCGATCAGATCTATCTGCCGCGCGGCGGCGCGACGCCCGAGGAGATCCTCGTCCGCCAGCGTCAGCTCGCAACGGGCTACCGCTATTCGGTCAGCCTGAACGTCAGCTATTCCTTCGGCTCGATCTTCAACAACGTCGTCAATCCGCGGTTCGGCGGTGGCGGCGGCGAGGTCTTCTTCATCTTCTAACGCCGCCGGACACGTGCCAGACGCCGCGCCCGGCTCGTAGCGCAGGCCTTCAGGCCTGCATCACGGCCCTTGGACAGGACCAGGGCCGTGCCGAGCAGCGTCGAGGACGGCCGCGGGCAGCCCTGACCAGCCTCCGCCAAGGCTACGGCGGTCCGCCGGAGCTTCAGCGAAGGCGGAAGGGCGGCGCCACGCGAATCACGCATCCCGGCGGCGGCTTGCAGCGTATAGACGGGAATGGAACGCCTCCGGGAAGATCTCAGATTCGCGATCCGTGTGCTCGCTCGAGATCGCGGATTCACCGTCACCACCATCCTGACTCTTGCCATCTGCGTCGGCGCGAACGCCGCCATGTTCGCCATCGTGCACTCCGTGCTTCTGCGGCCGCTGCCAGTGCCGGAGCCCGAACAGCTTGTGCACATGTACAACGCCTACCCGGGCGCCGGGTTGGCGGACGATCGCGGATCGACCGGCGTCCCCGACTATTTCGACCGCCTGCGCGAAACCGACGTGTTCCAGGAACAGGCGCTCTACAACACACGCGGAGTCACGATTGGCGGCATGGGCGATCCGCAGCGGGTCGTGTCGATGCTCGGAACACCCTCTCTGCTTCGGCTGCTTCGGGTCAAGCCGTTGAAGGGGCGCGTGTTCGACGACGCCGACGGCCAGGAAGGCAATACGCGCAAGGCGGTGCTGACGTACGCGTCGTGGCAGGCGTGGTTCGGCGGCCGCGACGATGCGATCGGCAAGGACGTTCGCATCAACGGCGAGCCCTTCGTGGTGATTGGCGTGCTGCCGCAGGATTTCACGTTTCTCGATCCGGACGTGCGCGTCTGGCTGCCGGTGGCGTTCTCCGCCAGCGACCGTTCGGACGAGTCGCGGCACAGCAACAACTGGTCCTATCTCGCGCGCCTGAAGCCAGGTGCGACCTTAGAACAAGCGCGCCAGCAGATCGACGCCCTGAACGCGCGCAATCTGGATCGCTTCCCCGCATTGAAGCAGATTCTGATCAACGCCGGCTTTCACACAGTCGTCGTTCCGCTTCATGAATACCTGGTCCGCAGCATGCGGAGCACGCTCTATCTGCTCTGGGGCGGCGCCGCGTTCGTGCTCCTCATCGGCGTGGTGAACGTGACCAACCTGATGCTCGTGCGCTCGACGGCGCGGGTGAAGGAGCTGGCGACCCGGCACGCGCTCGGCGCCGGCCTCGCCCGGCTCGCACGACAGCTCCTGACCGAGAGTCTCCTCATCGCGACCGGCGGATCGGTCCTTGGCCTCGCGCTCGCGTACGCCGCGGTGCGGCTGCTTTCGACCGTGTCGCTCGATCGAACGCCGCAAGGCACCGCGGTGGGGATCGATGGCATCGTCGTGATGGCGACAGTGGCAGCCGCCGCGATCATCGGCATGACGATAGGAGTCCTGCCGGTGCTCGGCATCCGTCACATGAACCTGAGTCAGGCGTTCCGCGAAGACGGACGAACCGGTACCGCAGGACGCGGCGCGCGGGCCGTGCGCCGCGTGCTGGTGGCAGCGCAGATCGCGTTCGCGTTCATGCTGCTCATCGGAGCGGGCCTCCTGCTGGCGAGCTTTCAACGCGTGCTCCGCGTGAACCCCGGCTTCGAGCCAGATCGCGTCCTGACGGGCATCGTCAGTCCGCCGCCATCGCGGTACCCGGAGAACGCGCAGCGCATCGCGTTCTGGAATCGGCTCCTGCCGGCCGTTCGCTCGCTGCCCGGCGTGCGGGCGGCGGGCGTCACGAGCACCCTGCCGTTCGGCGGCAACTATAGCGACAGCGTCATCCTCGCCGAAGGCTACGTGATGTCTCCGGGCGAGTCGCTGATCTCACCATTCAACGTCGCCGTGTCGCCGGGATACTTCGAGGCCATGTCGATCCCGCTCGTCCGCGGCCGGCTGTTTGCGGACTCGGACGACCAACGTGCGCCGAAGGTGATCATCGTCGACGCACGGCTGGCGAAGAGGTTCTGGGGAGAGCGGGATCCGATCGGACGCCGATTGTGGCAGCCGGAATCGGCCCAGGAGCTGCAGCAGGGCCCCGGCCCGAACACGAAGTACTACACGGTCGTGGGTGTGGTCGGAAACGTGCGCGTCACCGGGTTGACCGAGCGGGAGCCGGTCGGCATGTACTACTTCCCCTTTGCTCAGGCCGAGCGCGGCGGGATGACGCTGGTGACGCAGGCGTCAGGCGATGTCGCGGCGCTGACAACGTCGATCCGGCAGCGGCTGGCAGCCATCGATCCGGAGCTGCCGTTCTTCAGCGTGCGCCCGATGCAGGAGCGCGTCGACGAATCGCTCGTCTCGCGCAGGACGCCGATGCTGCTCGCTGCCGCCTTCGGCGCCGTCGCAATGTTCCTTGCGGCCGTCGGCATCTACGGCGTGCTGGCGTACCAGGTCACTCAGCGACGCAAGGAGATCGGAATCCGCCTTGCGCTCGGCAGCACCGCCCGCGGCATCTTCGCGCTCGTGCTCAGGGAAGGAGCGGCGCTGCTCGCAGTGGGCGTTGGGCTCGGATTGGCCGGCGCGTTCGGCGTTCGCCGCTTCGTCGAGGCGCAGCTGTACGGTGTCGCAGCGACCGATCCGCTGGTCCTCGCCCTGGTCGCGATCGTGCTCGGCCTGGTCGCCTTGACGGCCTGCAGCATGCCCGCCGGCCGCGCCGCTCGCATCGATCCGCTGATCGCGCTGAACGATCAGTAATCGCGTGGCAAAATCGCCATCCTGCCTCTTCGCCGTTGGTGTAGCATGGCGCTCGCTGCGGAGCTGCGCAGGAGAGTCGGCATGCTTGCGCAAGTACTCCATCGGGACACGGTTCTCGATCACCTCGAGACCGTCAAGAAACAACTGACGCAAACGGTTACGACACGGGCGGAGCCGTCGGCTCCCGCTGCTGTCGAGCTTACGCCGGAGGACTACGCGGAGGCGCTCGCGCGGCTCGAGCAGGCCGAGAAAGCGGAGCGGGCTGCATCCAGCGGACAGCCGAGCTTTCCGCCGCAGCCGACCGGTCGCCGCAGCGCGCCACCCGCGCCGCTCGACGACTTCTCTTTCTTCAGCCGCGATCCGATCATCAGCAACCTGCAGTCGGCGCTCGACGAGTACTGGCAGTCTCGCGCCGTCGAGGAGCCGCAGCCCGACGATCGGCGAAAGCCGTCAGGCCGGCGCGGCGGCCGCGACGAAGAGGTTGCCGTGACGACGCAGTCGCTGCCCGGTGTGTCGGCACGCCGGGCCGCCGGACGCCGCCTCTTCGACAAGTTCTCCATCACCGATCCCGGCTGGGTGAGCTCAGTCTTCGCGATGGGCATCAGAAAGCTCCGCGACAAGAAGAAGTTCAATGACCAGCCCCCGGCACCGATCCGGCTGGCCGAGCGTGCGCGTCTCGTGATGGTCGGCGACTGGGGGTCGGGACTGCCGCGCGCGCAGAAGGTCGCCGCCGAAATGCGGCGCAGCGTCCAGCAGGGCCTCGACGAGGGACGGGAAGTGCACGTCCTCCACCTCGGCGACGTGTACTACTCCGGATGGGCGTCCGAGTACCAGAAGCGATTCCTGCCGTACTGGCCGGTGCGCCCGGAAGAAAGCGATCGCGTCGGATCGTGGTGTTTGAACGGCAACCACGACATGTACTCCGGCGGCCACGGCTTCTACGACACGCTGCTTGCCGATCCGCGTTTCGCTCGACAGGCACGCTGCAGCTACTTCAGCCTCTTCAACGACTCCTGGCGCATCGTCGGTCTCGACACGGCATGGGAGGACGGCGGCCTCGAAGCGCCGCAGGCGAAGTGGCTCCACGATGCGGCGCAGGGCGACACCAGACAGCTCCTGCTCCTCAGTCATCACCAGCCCTTCAGCGCGTATGAACAAGCGGGAACGATCATCCCCGACCGGCTGTCGAACGTGCTGGCCTCGAATCGCGTGAAGGCCTGGTTCTGGGGTCACGAACACCGCTGCATGCTGTTCGATTCGTTCAACGGGGTCCAGTTCGGCCGGTGCATCGGTCACGGCGGCGTCCCCGTGTACATGTCGCACAAAGAGAACGACCCGTATCCGAAGCCGGGGAATTACGAGTACCGCAGCTTCATCGACAAGGGACTCGAAAAATGGGCGCTGTTCGGGCACGCGGTCGCGGACATCGACGGCCCGTCCGTGTCCGTGACGTACGTCGACGAAAACGGCTTTGCGCACAAAACCGAGAAGTTCCAGGCATAGGGGGTTCACCGTGTCCGACGTGTCCACCGTGTCCACCAGGACGTGGCTCTTTGCGGAAGCCGTCTCTCTCTTCGAGCAGGGCAACGACACTGAGGCGGCGGTGCTCTTCCGTCAGTTAATCGCGCGAAACGACGCCTCGTCCGAGGAGGCGAAGCAGTACCTGGAGCGCATCAGCGAGCGTGCCGATCTGCTTCGATTCGAGAAGGCACAACATCTCGTGGCGATAGGACGCGCTCGGGACGGAATGAAACTGATGCGTCAGCTCGCCGAATCCTCCAGCGCTTACCGCGAGCGGGCGCAGGCGGCGATCGATGCGCTCTCGCAGACGGCGCCCGGACGACCGACGGGAGTGTTTCGCGACGCCTTTGCATTCGAGGGCGAGGAGGCGGGCGGCGGCGTCAGGCGGCCGTTGCGGCGGACGCCGCACATGGATGTGTCAGACGACGCGCTCGAGCCGTCGACAACGATCGACGTCCGCGTGTATGTCGACACCGCCGCGGCGCGCGACGGCGAGATCGTCGATGAGCTCTCGATCGAAACGGCAAACGACGAGGCCGTCGTGGATGTCACACTGCTTCCGACGGAGCATTTCACAGTCATCGGCGCGACGAGCCGAACCCTGTTGATTTCACGCGCCCAGGAGCGGTCCGAGGCGGCCACGTTCCAGGTGCGAACCCTCGACGACGCCGCGAAGCTGCAGCAAGGCGTTCCAGGTCTGACCGCGGTGTTTCATTGGCGTGGGCGGCCGGCCGGTTCCGTGGCGAGGACGTCCCGTGAACGCGTCGCGCCCGCCCGATCGGGTCGCGTGACGATTGACGGCGGCGAGCCGGCGGACCTGACCGTCACCGTCGTGGCGAAGCCAATCAACGACGGGCGTCAGTTCTGGTGCACCGTTCATACGTCGCTGCTGCCGGAGTACGCATCCGGTGTGACCGGCGAATGGAATCTCCCGGAGGTTTCGCGCGACATCGTCGCGGACTACCTGAACGGATTCACGGGGGAATCGCAGCCGCCCGAGCTCGTCGCGCGGCTCAAGGGCGCTGGCCGGCGCCTGTTCATGGCGTCGCCGGCGGTGTTTCAGAAGGTGTTCTGGTCGCTGGTCGACGCCGGAAAGCTGCCGAAGACCGTGGCGATCGTCTCCGACGAGCCGTTCATCCCGTGGGAGCTGATGATCCCGGTGCGCCGCCTCGGCGCCGCGACCGAAACGCGTCCGCCGCTCGGCGTCGAATTCACGATCGGCCGCTGGACGGCGCCCGGAGCCATCGCCGGCGGCCGCAGCCTCTCGCTTGCGGATGCCTACGTGATCGCGCCCCGCTACGCCGGAACGCGCGACCTGCCGCTCGCGCAGAAGGAAGCCGAGCTGCTCGTCGAGAAGCGCCGCGCCGAGCGAATCGATCCTGCGACCTTCGCGAACATCGAGAAGCACTTCAAGGCGGGCGGCCGTCACCTGATCCACATCGCGTGTCACGGCACCGACGACGCCACCGACCAGACGATTTATCTCGACAACGATGCGACGCTGGCGTCCACGACGTTCGAGGGCATGGATGCGGCCGATGCAGCGTTCGCGCAGGCGCCGCCGCTCGTGTTCCTGAATGCGTGCGAGGTCGGGCGCACGAAGCCGGGACTGATCGGCGTCGGCGGCTTCGCCTCGGCGTTCATCAGGAAAGGCGCGGCTGCGGTCATCGCTCCGCTCTGGAGCGTCAAGGACGAAATTGCCAACGAGGTCGCGCGCGGCTTCTACGAGCAGATCGAATCGAAGCCGTTCGCCGAGATCCTGCAGGAGTTCAGGGCGCGCGCCTACGACCCGGAACGCGCCGAGGACTCATACGCGGCGTACTGCTTCTACGGCGACCCGTGCGCCGCGAAGACGGCCGCGCCCGCCGGGACGGTGTGACCGGGACGCGGCACGTCTGACGCCGCTTCGCTCGCTCCTCCAGTTTCTTGTAGACAATCGACAAGGGAACCGGGTAGTGTTGTCGAACGTCTACAGGAGCATCGAATGGGCAAGAGCTCGAAAAGCGACGTCCTCCAGGGCACGCTCGATCTGCTGATTCTCAAAACGCTGGCGCTCGGCCCGCAACACGGCTGGGGGATCTCGCAACGCATCCAGCAGATCTCCCAGGATGTCCTCCAGGTCAACCAGGGGTCGCTCTATCCGGCGCTGCACCGGCTCGAAGAGCAGGGGTGGATTGCCGCGGAGTGGGGCCTGTCCGACGCCAACCGGCAGGCGAAGTTCTATCGCCTGACGCGGGCCGGCCACCGGCAGCTCGAGCTCGAAAAGGAGAACTGGGCGAGGATCACCACCGCCGTCGCGCGAATTCTCGACGCAACCTCGTGAGGTGAACGATGGTCGGACGATACCTGCGGCGGCTTCGGACGCTCACGTCGCGCGATCGCGTCAAGGATGAGATCAGCCGCGAGATCGCGTTCCACGTCGAGATGGAAATCGAGCAGCGCGTGCGGCAGGGCCTGAGCCCGGACGAGGCGCGGCGCACCGCGTTGCGCGACTTTGGCGGCGTCGCCCGGCATCGCGAGGCGGTGCACGACGTGCGTGGCATGACGCTGGTCGACTCGCTCTCGCAGGACATTCGATTCGCGGTCCGGACGTTGCGCCGTTCGCCCGGCTACACGGCGGGCACCATCCTCACGCTCGCGCTCGGCATCGGCGCGAACACGGCCATCTTCAGCGTCGTCAACGACATCGTCCTGGCGCCGCTGCCCTACCGCGAGGGTGACCGGCTGGTGCGCGTCATCCAGTCGGCCGAGCGGCCGACGCCGGGTGAAACAGGTGTCTCCATCAAGGAGCTTCAGGAGTACCGCGATTCGCTGCAGGCGCTCGACGGCCTCGTCGAGTACCACGGCATGAGCTTCATTCTGCTGAATCACGGCGAGCCGGATCGCGTGGACACCGGCGTCGTATCCGCGGAGTTCTTCGACGTGTTCGGTGTGCGGCCGATCCTCGGCCGCGGCTTCACCGAAGAAGACGACGACCTCGGCGCGGAGCCCGTCGTGCTCTTGAGCCACGCGTACTGGCTGAAGAAATTCGGGGGCGATCGCACGATCGTCGGCCGCGCCGTGGCCATGAACGACAAGCCGCACACGATCGTCGGCGTGCTGCCGCCGATCCCGCAGTATCCGCGCGAGAACGACGTGTACATGCCGACGTCGGCATGCCCGTTCCGCGCCAACGCGGAAGCGACGCTGATGGCGCAGAATCGCCGCGCCTTCAGCGGGCTGCGCGTGTTCGGCCGGCTCAAGGAGGGGGTGAGCGCCGGCGCGGCGAGCGCGGAAGTATCGACCGTGGCGAAGCGGTTCGCCGAGGATCACCCGCAGGCGTACGACGCCAGGACGACGCTGTTTGCGGGCCGCGCGGTGGGGCTGAACGAGGAGATGGTGCGCGACGCGAGGCCGATCCTGCTCGCCCTTCTCGGGACGACCGGGCTCGTTCTGCTGATTGCCTGCGCCAACGTCGCGAACCTGACGCTGTCGCGCATGGCGCGGCGGGAGCGCGAAATCGCGCTGCGGGTCTCGCTCGGCGCCGGCCGGCGGCGGTTGGTGCGGCAACTGCTGACCGAGAGCACGCTCCTGTCCCTCGCGGGCGGCCTCGTCGGGCTCGGCTTCGCGTCGCTGACAACCGGGATGCTCGCCGCCTTTGCCGCCCGCTTCACGCCGCGCGTCGTCGATCCCTCGATCGACCTTCGCGTGCTGCTGTTCACCGCGGTCGTGTCGCTCGCCACCGGTCTTGCCTTCGGTCTCGTGCCGCTTGCCGGCACGCTGCCGGGGCTCTCGTCGTCGCTGAAAGAAGGGTCCGCACAGGCCGGCACGGGCCGCCGCGGCCGCCGCGTGCGGGCGATGCTCGTCGTCGCGCAGGTGGCTGTCTGTTTCGCGTTGCTGGCCGGCGCCGGACTGTTCCTCGACAGCCTGCGCCGGCTCTCGACGGTAGATCTCGGGTTCCGTCCCGACCGCGTGTTGACCGCCGAGGCGTTCAGCAACTGGTCGCGCCAGACGGACAACGCGGCGTTCGTCCGTCTCTACACGACCATCCTCGAGCGCCTGCAGGCCACGCCGGGCGTACTGTCGGCGGCGGTGACGAACGCGGTGCCGCTGACGAACATCACGCCGGCGCAGCAGCAGATTCGCATCGAGGGGATCGCGGTCGCCGATCCACTGCACCTGCCGATCGCCGATCGAAACGTCGCGAGCGAGCAGTACTTCGACGTCCTCGGCGTGCGGCCGCACCGCGGCCGTGTCTTCACCAGCGGCGATCACCAGGAGGCGCCGCGCGTCGCGGTGATCAACGAGACGATGGCGCGGCTGTGGGGCGATCGCGATCCGATCGGTGGACGCTTCCAGGTGGCGCGGCCGAACGCGCCCTGGATCACGGTCGTTGGCGTCATCGGTGACATGCGGCAGTACGGCGTCGATCAACAGGCGATGGCGCAGTACTACACGCCCTTCCTCCAGACGCCGGGCATCGGCGCGCGCGTGCTCGTGCGCACCGACGGCGATCCGATGGCGCTCGTGCCGGCCCTGAAGGAAGCGGTGCGCACGGCGCACCCGGAGGTGCCGGTCGAGGGCGTCGAGACGCTGGAATCGTTGCGCGCGGGCCGGCTCGCCCCGCCAGGATTGAGCGCCGGCCTGCTCACGGTGTTCGCGACGCTCGCCCTGGTCATCACGCTTGCGGGCATCACCGCCGTCATCGGCACGTCTGTCAGCCAGCGCACGCGCGAGTTCGGCGTGCGCATGGCGCTCGGTGCCACGCGGGCATCCGTCCTGGTGATGGTCCTCCGCCAGGGACTGGTCCTCGTTGCCCTCGGACTCACGGCTGGCGTACTCGGTGCGGCGGTGTTCGGCCGCGCGCTCGGCGCGTATCTGTACAAGACAACGCCCACCGACCCGTTCATCTACGCTTCGGTGGGCGCCCTGTTCGTGATCGCCGCGATCCTCGCCTGCCTCGGCCCGGCGCGGCGCGCGACCTCAATCGATCCGCTCCTCGCGCTCAGGACGGAGTAGCCGTCACTTCCGCGCCTTCCCGACGAGGATCGGCTGCGCGTACGTGACGCCGCCGTTCTGCGCCCACGGCTGCCAGGACTCGGCGATCTCGCGTTCCAGCGCCGCGCGCCGCGTCCCGCCGAGCATGTCGACCGCCGAGCCAATCGGAGTGCTCTCGAAATACTGCCGGACGAAGTCACTCGCTGCTGAGAGACGCGGCTGCTTCTCGTCGATCCGCACTTCGACTCCAGAGAAGCCGGCGTCACGAAACAGGCGCTCGAGCTCGCGCGGGTCGTTCAGCGAAAACACCTGGCGAACGAACGCGGCGGCAGGAGCGAGACCGCGGCGCTCCAGCGCGGCGTCCATGACGTCGAAGAAGGGCGTCGGAACCGGAGTCGTCACATAGGCGCGGCCGCCCGGCACGAGTACGCGCCGCATCTCGCGCAGCGCCGCACGCTTGTCGACGACGAACTGCAGGCCGAGCTGGCACAGCACGACATCGAACGACGCGTCCGGCAGCGGCATCGCTTCCGCGCTCGTCTCGTACCACTGAATCGCAATGGATGCAGCGGCCGTAACCGTGCGCGCCACGGCCAGCATTCCCGGCGTGAGATCCGCGCCGGCGACGATTCCGTCCGGCACGACACGCTCGGCGGCCAGCCGCGCGACGATGCCGGTTCCACACGCGACGTCGAGGACGCGATCGCCGGGACGAAGCTGCGCCTCGTCGACGAGGTCGTGTGCCAGCGGCTGGCCGATCGCCGGCACGAACTACCGTTCGTAGTTCTCGGGCAGGTTGCCGGCAAAGGTGGCGCCGTATGGCTGGGGCGGTGCGCTCGTGATCGTCATGGTGTCCTCCTCCTTCGCGGGTGCCATACCGGAGAGGATGCGCTCGATAGGCACGCCGGTGTTTCGGCAGGACTACCCATGTCGGAAGATTGCGTCGTGGGTAATCCTCCGTACGGCTAGACACGGAATTCCGGTGACGTATTCACTATCGCGTAGGGGGGGCTTGCTCCGCCCTGGGGCCGACCATGGTCGGCCTCTACGACATTAGATGAGGCCGTGCTCGTAGGCGTAAGCGGTCGCCGCGGAGCGAGAGGCGAGATCAAGTTTCGTGAGGATATTGCTGACGTGTCGATCGACGGTGCGGGCGCTGATGGCGAGTTGCCCGGCGATGTCGCGGTTGGTGCGGCCCGCCGCAATCAGCCGTAGGACCTGCAGCTCGCGAGTCGTGAGCGGCGCGAGAGGCGGGGCTGCGGAAGGAGCCGATCCCAGCAGTCGTCCACCCTCGCGAGATCGGGCGCAGCATCGAGGCGCTCGAACACGCGCCGCGCCGCCGAAAACTCCAGTTCCGCGCCGTCGTGATCGCCGAGATCGCGACACGCCAGGCCCATTGCCACGCGCACGCGCGCAGCCTCGTACGGCACTTCGATGCCCTGCCATTCCATCCACGCAGAGCGCAGGAGATCGAACGCCTCGCGTGGCCTGTTCTCCGCGAGGAGAAGGGCACCGGCCGCCTGGGCGGACGCGGCCCGCAGGAATGGCGTTCCGACATCGGCAGCCATTCGCGATAGCTCGCCGGCCGCCGCATGCGCGGCTGCAAGATCGCGCACCGCCACCATGATCTCGACGGCGGCCATCAGAACGCCGGCCCGCACGAACCGGTTCTGCGACTGGGGCGCGCGGCGTATTGCCGCTTCCGCCAGCGTCACGCGGCCCTGCGCGAGCCGGAGCAACGCGAGCCCGGGTTCCGGCGATCGGCCGTTCTCGCTGGCGCGACGGTAGGCTTCCTCCGCCTCCTCGAATCTGCCGCGCATCCGGTGGATCTCAGCGAGCTCGTAGAACGCGGCGCCAATCGGAATGCCTGCGAGCCGTGAGGCCTGACGGCACGCGCTCTCGGCCTCGTCCGCTGCGCTCGACCACGCGCCGCAGAAGCGCATGGTCTCGGCGCGGTGCACGAGGCAGTGGCCACGGAAGGGGACCATCTCGGGTTGAGCGGCGCACCACCGCGACAGCGCGTCGGTCCACTCGCGTGCGCGCCCCACATCGAGGATTTCGTAGCAGCCGTCGATCACCGCGCAGTAAACGGTGCCAACGGCGATGGGCGACACGTCGCGCGTCGTGACACCAACCATGACCTCGTCGAACAGCGCGACGGCGTCCGCGGCGCGTCCGCTTCTCGTCAGCACGAGGGCGAGCGAAAGAAGGCCGAACAGCGCCAGCTCGGGATCGTCGAACCGATCGCCGAGGGCGATCGCCTGGCGTGCGTCGTCCTCAGCAGCCGACTGATCGCGGTTCTTCAGATTGGTGCGCGCACGGAGCACGCGGAGGAGACCTCGCTCGGCGCAGTCGTGGCTGCCGGCATCGAGCAGGCGCCGCGCGGTGGCCAGCCATCCGCCGGCACGCGCCCACTCGCCCGACGACGCCAGAGCCATAATCAGCCAGAACGCGCAGCGCACGGCTCGAGGCACGTCGCGTGCGCCGAGGTATGCGTTGTGCGCGCTGGTCCAGGCGTCGATGCTCGCCTCGTCGCGTCCAATGAGATACGGCCGCGGTGGCAAGGCGTTCGAGATCTTCGGCAGGAAGCGGCGCCGCCTGTGCGGCGGTGTCGAGCAGCGTGCAGGCTTCTGCCCACGCTCGGTGCGCGTAGGCGTCACGGCCTCGGCGCAGGGGTTCGTCGATGCGCATGGTCGATCGCGTCTGGCGGCGGCAAGCTCGGCCGCGCCAGACGCGTCATCACACGCACGATGTCAGTTCTTCTTCGGCTCCGGCACCGGCGTCGCCGTGACGACCGGCGGCGCCGCCGTCGCGGCAGATGCAACGCCGAGCTGCTGCATCACGGTTGGCACGTTCAGGCCGAGCGCCTCGAGCTGCTGCAGCAGGTTGAACACCACCGACGGCCCGGCCTTCGCGATCTTGCCGATGCCGCCGCCGTCCGCTGCGCCGTTGCCCTGGTCGATCACGACCACCTTGTCGATGTTGCCGAGCGGAGCGGCCACCGCGCCGAACACGCCCGTCGAGGCCTGGATGATCGCCGGGAGCTTCTCGAGGATCGTCTGCAGGCGCGCCGCGTCGTTGAACTCCTTCCACGCTTCCGCCTTGCGAAGAATCGCGGCGGCTTCGGCCGTCCCCTGCGCCTCGATCGCCTTCGCCTGTGCAAGACCGATTGCCTCGATCTTCGCGGCTTCCGCCCTGCCCTCCGCCTCGACGGCGGCGGCGCGTCCGATGCCTTCCTGCTTCAGCTTTTCCTGCTCCGCCTGCGCCATGGCGATGAGCGCGGCGCGGCGGCCTTCGGCTTCGAGGATGGAAGCCTGCTTGTTCGCTTCCGCGCGCACGACCGCGGCCTGGCGATCGGCTTCGGCCGGCTTGATGACCGTCGCTTCGAGCTCTTTCTGCCGGCGCAGGACCTCCTGTTCCTGGACGGAGATCAGCTCCTGCGTGCGCGTGCGCTCGACCTTCACTTCCTCGGCGACGACCGCCTGCCGCGCCGTAGCCTCGGAAAGCGGCCCAGCCTGCTCGGCACGCGCCTTCTGCGTCTCGATTTCAGCTTGGTACTGCGCCTGGCGGATGGCGAAGTCGCGCTGCGCCTGGGCGATCTCGGCGTCCGCCTTGAACTTCGCCTGCTCGCCTTCCTGCAGTGCCACCGCCGACTTGATCTTCGCGTCGCGGTGCGCCTCCGCCTCGCCGATGGTCGCGTCCCGCTTGACCTCCGCGGTGCGTCGCTTGCCGAGGGCGTTCAGGTAGTCCTCTTCGTCCGAGATCTCCTGGATCGTGAGAACGTCGACGCCGATGCCCATCTTCTCGAGGTCGGTCGCGGCCTCCGTCGTCAGCTTCTGCGCGAAGCTCTGACGGTCGCTGTTGACCTCCTCGACGGTCAGCGTGCCGAGGATCGATCGGAGGTGGCCTTCGAGCGTCTGGAAGATGACCTTCTGGATCGTGTCGTGCGTCATGCCCAGGAACCGCTCGGCCGCCGCCTGCAGCGACGTGTCGTCGCCGCGGATCTTCACGTTCGCCACGGCCTTGACGGAGACCGGCACGCCCTTCAGCGTGTACGCCCGCTTGATCTCGAGCGGGATCGTCATCACGTTGAGGTGCAGGTACTCGACCTTCTCGAGCAGCGGGATGCGGAGCGCGGCGCCGCCGCGGACCATCCGGTAGCCGACGACCCGGCCGTCCGGCAGCTTGCGCTTGCGTCCGCTCAGCACCGCAACGGCGTTGGGCGAGACCTTGATGTAGTTCCGGCTGAACAAGTAGCCCGCGGCGAGAAAGCCGAGGACCACCGCCAGCACGATGAACGGAATGGCGAGAGGACTGAACAGGTCCAGCATATGGGTTCCCTCGATTCAGGGCTTCTTGACGACGACGGTTTCTCCGAGCACTTCAGCGACGAGCACGGTGGCGTTCTCGGGCAGCGGCTGCCCGTCCTGCGTCCGCGCGATCTTGTCGACGAGCTCCTCGCCGATGCGGCAGCGCACCTGTCCGAGGCCGCCGGCGGGGATCGCGATGACCACACGTCCAGACTGACCGACGAGATCCGTCGGCCGCACCTCGGACGAAGCCTGCTGGCTGTAGAGGAATCGCGCGAACACGTAAATCAGTCCGCCGAAGATGACGCCTCCGGCGACACCGACGGCCGATGACTCGACGACGGTCAGGCCGTAGTGGCTGCCGATCGCGCCGAAGCCGCCGAAAGCGGTGATGAACACCGCCATGACGCGGCTGCTGAAGAAGCCCGGCCCGCCGTGGCTGTGATCGAAGTCATGATCGGCGTCGAAGAAATCGAAGATCTCGCCGAACGCGAGCGTCACGATCAGGAACAGGAACCCGACGCCGGCGATCGCCAGGAAGACGCCGAACGGATTGAAGGTGATGTTCATTTCGACGCCGCCGTTGTCGTGGTCGACTTCTGCTTCGTCTGGTTCGCCTTCCGCTCCTTCAGGTGCTCCTCCATCTTCAGGCGCGGCACGCCGTTCTTCATCCAGTCGGGCGCGGGCGCGCCCATCAGATGATGATCGAAGAACTCCTTCATCCTGGCGGTGTAATCGCGCTGGTTCGACGGTTTGCGCAGGCCGTGGTTCTCGCCGACGTACTCGAGCATGATCACCGGCTTCTGCAGCCGGCGCAGCGTGCTGAAGTACTCCACGCCCTGCGTGAAGTCGACGGCGCTGTCCTTGTCGTTGTGCAGGATCATGAGCGGCGTCTTCACGTTCTTCGCGAAGAACACCGGTGAGTTGCGGTAGTAGGCATCCCAGTTGTCCCAGTAGCCGCCCTTGAACCGCCCTTGGCTGCTCTCGAAGATCGCCATGTTGCCGCCGCCGGTGTTCTTGTAGATCAGGCTGTACATGCTGACCATGTTCGTCAGCGGCGCGCCGGCGACGGCCGCGGCGAAGACGTCGGTCTGCGTGATCAGGAACGACGTCTGGTACCCGCCCCACGAGTGGCCGGTGATGCCGACCTTCTTCGCGTCGACGATGCCCGTGGCGATCGCCGCCTTGACGGCCGGCACCATGCACCACACGGCCGACATGCCGGGGTCATTCACCTTGTAAACGATGTCGGGAATGAGCACCGCGTACCCATTACTGGTATACACGGACCGGTTGAATCCATTCGCGGACGGATTCTGGAATGTGTTGGCCGTCTGCGACATCCGCTCGTAGAAGTTCACGAGCGTCGGATACGCCTTGCCCTTCTCGTAATTCGCCGGCAGGAAGAGCGCCGCCTGCAGCTTGTCCCCCTTGTCGCACGTGTAGTTCACGAGCTGCACGCCCGGCGTCCAGGCGAACTGCGCAACCTGCGGCCGCTGGTCCGTGATCCGCGTTCCCGGCCCAAGCTTCGCGTCGGTCACGTAGTAGTCCGAGGGGTCGGTCGCCGTCCCGCGCGTGTACAGGTAGACGTCCGCGTTCTTCGCCTTCATCAGGCCGCCGAACGACGCGTCGTCCCAGAACAGCGGCTGCGCGCCGGGCTTGCCGGCGTCGACACGCGCGATGCCGCTCTTCTTCGTCCACTCGCCGTAGCTGCGGAAGTACTGCGGCTTCGAGAGGTCGATGCCTTCGTCGCGCGTCTCCGGCGGTTCGAGCGCAAACCGCTGCTGATAGCGGATCTGCTCCTTCCTGCCGTTGCCGGTGAGGTTGACGAACGGCCCGCCCTCCACCGGAACCTGCCAGACGTCCCAGTTGTCGGTGATGAGCACCGACTTGTTGTCGCTCGTCCAGCCGATCGGCCGCGTCGGAGGATTCACGACGTTGACGTCGCTCTCGGTGTCGACGAACGATACCGGCGCCCCCTTCGTGATGTTCCGCGTCTGCCCGGTCTTCATCGAGTAGACCTGGAAGTGCCCCTCGTCGTAGAACAGCAGCAGTTCGCCGTTCGGCGACGGGCCGTTGTACCAACGAGCGCGCTTCAGCGCGAGCTTCCGTTCGCCCGTCTCCATGTCGATCGCGTAGACGTCGCGGAAGCGGCGGCCGTCGAGATTGCCCATCAGCTCGTACTCGCGCTCGTCGAACCCAATCGCGTAGCGCTGTTTCGGCGCCACGCTCACCGTCCGCACGTCGTCATCCGCCAGACGGATGAACTTTTGCGGCTGCACACGGTATTGGGCGAGGTAGCTGAAGTTGCGGTCGCCGGACTCCTGCACTTCCTGCTGCGACTGGAGGCGCGGATCCTTCCAGTGCCACAGCACGAGATCCACCTTCTCCTCCGCCTCCGGTCCGGTCGGCGCCGCCGCTGGCCGATCGCCCTGGCCTTCGCCGCCCCCCTCTCCGCTGCCGGCGCGGGCGTCACTTGCCGCATCACGCTTGCGCGGCTCGTGGATGCCGAACGTCAGCGCGTCGAGATTCTCAGTCCACTGCGGCGCGCGGTTGCCGCTGATCGTCATCCCCGCCGGGAAGGTCTTGTCGTTTGCGGGATCGTAGAGAGACTTCTTCGGTTCACCGGTGCCAAAACCGGTGAACCCGACGACGGCGTAGCGCTTGTCGCGAAGCGCTTTGTCGTCCGTGCCCTTGAGCACGGCGAGGCCGTCACCCTTCTCGGTCCACCCCAGACGCTCGTAACTCGCTTCGCCGTGATCCAGCACGGAGACCGTGCCCTTCGCCATGTCGCGGAGCTGGACGCCGTTGCCGATCTTGTCCTGCGCGTCGATGATGGTCGCGAGGGACTTGCCGTCGCGCGAGAACGCGAACTCGGAGATGTTGCCGACGTTCACCTCCTGGCCGGTGGCGAGCTCGCGCAGGATCAGGTCGGTGCCGCGCGGCCGATCGGATGCCGCTCCCGCGCCGGCGCCGCCCGCCGGCGGCCCGGACGGCGCGTCGCCGCGGCCGCCGCTTGCGCCAGGCGCCGCCTGCGCGGGCTGGCGATGGAGCGCGATCCACGTGGCGGCCTCGCCGGAGAACGCAAAGCGGCGGATCCGCGGATAGTTCTTCTTGTCGCCGGTCTCGAGATTCACGACCGTGACGCTGCTCTGCACCGGACGGCGCTGGCGGCGCATGCGCTGCTGCTCGGCACGTGACGGATACGTCGTGAACGCGATCCACTTCGAGTCGTCCGAGAACGCGAGCGCGGACGAGCCGCCGCCGCCAAATGCGGGAGGTCCGCCGCCGCGTCCTTCGCCGCCGCCGGACGGCGTCTCACCGATGTCGAACTTCAGCTCCTTGTCGGAGTCGGTGCGGCGCGCGATGATCTGCGCGTCGCCTTCGGACGGTGCGACGCGATAGGCGAACCATCGGCCGTCGTTCGACAGCGTCGTCAGGCCGATGTTCTTCCAAGAGATGATGTCGTCGAGTTGAATGGCACGGGTGGAGCGAGGCGCCGGCGCCTGTTCCATCGCAGCCGATGAGACGAACAGTGGCGCAAGCGTGCACAGCGTCGCGACCAGGACCAGACGGCGCAGCCGGATCGTCATAAGCGTTCCTCACACGGACAATTCGAGATCGGGAGAGAGCCGCTATCTTATCAGAAGCAAAGAACTTGCGCTCAGTCGCCGAGGATCTGCACGACGACCTCGCGCCGGCGCCCGCGGGTGTCGAACTCGACGAGCACGATCTGCTGCCAGGTGCCGAGAAGGAGGCGTCCGCCGGCGAACGGGACCGTCAGGGACGGCCCGAGCAGCGCGGCGCGGACGTGGCTCGACCCGTTGTCGTCGCCCCAACGGAGGTGATGCCGGTAGTCGGCGCCGCGCGGCGCCAGTTCCTCCATCAGCGCGTTGAAGTCGGAGACGGCGCCCGGCTCGAACTCAATCGTCGTGACGCCCGCCGTCGAGCCCACGACGAACACCGTCGCGATTCCTGACGAGACGCCCGATTCCGCGACGGCTGCGGCGACCCGATCGCTGATGTCCTGCGTATCGCCCTGGCCTCGCGTCGTGACCTGCAGCTTGTGCGTGCTGATCATCGTCCTCCAATCAACTTGGTACACAGCGTTTGAACACGGAGGTCACGGAGAACACGGAGTCTTCTGGTAGTTTCTCAATGAAGAGTGAATATTTGTCTCCGTGACCTCCGTTTCCTCCGTGTCCTCCGTGTATTCCGTGTCAAAACGCTGTGGCCAACTTCGCCTCAGCTCATGCACCTGGCGGCCATCAGCCGATCGACGAGTTCCATGTACTGCGCCCACGACACCGAGCCGCGGCCGGGGCGCGTCTTGTGCGCGATGACGAGATCGAGCTTGGGAAAGACGGTGATGTACTGCCCAATCGCGCCGCGGCCGGAGTACGCGCCCTCGAACGGCCCTGTGGCGAACTGGCCGTCCCAGACCCACCACAGATAGCCGTAGCCGAAGGGACCCCTCCGGTTGGCTGGCGGGTTCATCTCATGCACCCGCGTGACGGCAGTGACGATCCGCCTCGCCCAGTCGCGTGGCACGAGCTGCTGGCCGTTCCAGGTGCCCTCGCGCAGCATGAGATAGCCGATCCGCGCCATGTCGCGCGTCGAGAAGTTCATGTGATACGCGAGGTGCATCGACTGCTTCGAATCGCCGGTGCGCCGGTGCGTCGACCGATCGAACTCCTGCACGCCGATCGGCCGCGCGAGATCACGCTCGAGCGCGTCGTAGATGTTCTGCCCGGTCTCCTGCTCGAAGATCGTTCCGAGCGCGTTGAAATCCCAGTTGGAATAGAGGAAGTGGGTGCCGTGCTTCTGCGAGCCGCGCGGCGGCGCGTCGGCCAGGTTGTCGCCGGCGTTCGACGCCGGGTGATAGACGCCCGAACGCGCGCCGAGCAGGTCGGCAATCGTCGCTTCCTTCTCGCTGTCCGACAAGCCGCCGATGTCGTCGATCTTCAGCTCGGCGAGCGTCTTGTCGAGCCGAATTCTGCCGCTCGCGACGTAGTTCCCGAACAACATCGCCAGCACGCTCTTCCTCACCGAAGCGAGATAGCTGACCGTGGTGACATCGCCGTACTCGTACAGCACGCGTCCGCCCGCGACCGCCATCATCGCCGTCGTGGGGAGCTCCTTCGCGCGCGCGGTGACGAGCTCGAGCTTGTCGGCACAGTAGCCCGCCGTCTTCGGGTCGGCGATCGTCTCCCACGACGCGCCGGGGAAGATGCGCGCGACGGCGGGACTCGCCGCCGGCTTGCCGCTCCGTGCCGCGCACGCGGCAGCGAGCACAATCGCAAGCAGGATGGAGGATCGGCGTCTGTTCGTCATCGCACGCACCTCAGAGCTTCACCTCGACGGATCCTTCGTAGGCCGATCCCATCCGGCACAATTCGTCGAGCGTCTCGGCGAACAGCTCGTAGAGCAGCCTCAGGCGCTCGAGGTCCTTGATGATGCCCGTGGCGACGAAATGCAGTTCGTCCACGCCCTCCGGAAACTTCGGCCCGAACCAGCCCTCGTCGTCCTTGACGCTGAAGTTGATGTCCGGCTGCTGCGCCATCAGCTCGCGGACTTTCGGATTCGACAGCAACTGGCGCACGAGCGAGTCGTCGGTGCCTTTGATGATGAACTTCTCGTCGAACTGCGGGTCGCCGATCTCGATGTCCTCCATGCCGAACAGCTTCCCCAGGCCGCTGAAGAGGCTCTTGCGGTAGACCGTGAAGCGGAAGCCGGTCGGATTCACATACGGGGCGCGCAGCCGCGTGTACACCACCGTCACCTTGCCGGTGGAAACCGCGTAGCTGTCGAGCGTGACCGTCCAGTCGCCGTGCGACGCTTCGACGCGGTCGCCTTTCAGCAGCCGCGACTCGACGTAGCGGCCGCCGATCCGCTCACTGAGCTGCCGCCAGATCTCTTCCTTGCTCGGCCCGAACCACCGTCGCAGAACGCCCATGTGACCGCCTTTCGCGCCAGTAATCTACACGACCGCTGGGTATAGCAGGAGAAGGGGAGGAAGGGAGAACTCTTTTTCTTCTTGTCTGAGAAAAGGTACATGTCTCCCCTTTCTCCCGTTCTCCTGGTACCCCCGACCGCAGACGGCGGTATGGTGATTGCTGGAGCGAACGGCGTGTCGACAGTCGTCCAGAAATACGGCGGCACCAGCGTCGCGGATTCGGACAAGATCCGTCAGGTCGCCGAACGGGTGATGCGCACCAGGCGGGAGGGCCACGACGTCGTGGTCGTCGTTTCCGCCATGGGCCACACCACCGACGAACTCCTCGCCCTCGCCAAGAAGATCTCCCCGAATCCGGATCGCCGGGAGCTTGACATGCTCCTCTCCGCCGGCGAGCGGATCGCGATGGCGCTGCTCTCGATTGCCATCCGCGAGCTCGGTGGGGACGCCATCAGCTTCACCGGCAGCCAGTCGGGCATCATCACCAACGATCGCCACATCGACGCGCGAATCATCGAAGTGCGCCCCTTCCGCGTGCAGGACGAGCTCGCTCGCGGCCGCGTCGTCGTCGTCGCCGGCTACCAGGGCGTCTCGTACCGGCGAGAGGTGACGACGCTGGGCCGCGGCGGCAGCGACACGACGGCGGTGGCGATGGCCGCGGCGCTCGGCGCGGAGTGGTGCGAGATCTGCTCCGATGTCGACGGCGTCTATACGGCGGACCCCCGCGTCGTCAACGGCGCGCAGCGGATCGGCGTGCTGTCGTACGAGGAGACGCAGGAGCTCGCCGAGTCGGGCGCGAAGGTGCTCAACGCGCAGGCGGTGGAGTTCGCCAAGCAGGCCGGCATCGCGATCTACGCGCGCGCGACGTCGGCGCCGCTGCCCGGAGCGGATCCGTCGGCGGATGGGACCGTCGTCCGCAAGTTCGCGCCACGCCCGCCGGGAACGGTCGTCGGCGTGGCGAGCGAGAAGGACGTGATCGTGCTGCAGGCCGCGGGCAACGCCACCCGGCTGCTGGAAATGCTCGACGCCCGCAGCGTCGCCGGGAAGCAGCTCCACGTCGCGTCGTACGGCGCGCCTGGCGACGGCGTCACGCTCATCGTCTCGCGCGAGAACCTGCACGACGAGCCGCGCGTGCGCGCTGAGCTGAGCACCGCCTTCAGCGACGGCGTACGGCTGCTCGACGGTCTCGGCGCCGTGAGCGTCGTCGGCGCGGGAATCAACGCGAGCCACGAGACTGTCCGCCGAGGGACGTCGACGTTGGACGGCGCCGGTATCGCCACGCGCGGTCTGTCGACGTCATCGTTCCGGACGACATGGCTGATCGATCGCGGCGGCGTGGACGAGGCGGTGAAAGCGCTGCACCGCACGTTCATCGAGCGCGAACCGCAGCCGGTGCCGTAGACACGCGCGTCCCTGGTCCCTGGTCCCTAGTCCCTGGTCCCTGGTCCCTAGTCCCTGGTCCCTAGTCCCTGGTCCCTGGTCACTGGTCACTGGTCACTGGTCACAGGTCCCTGGTCACAGGTCACAGGTCCCTGGTCACAGGTCACAGGTCCCTGGTCACAGGTCACGTCCCTCGTCACGAGCCGGGACCCGTGACCGTGGGGACTCGGGACCCGTGACCGTGGGGACTCGGGACCCGTGACCGGGGGGACTCGGGACCCGTGACCGGGGGGACTCGGGACCCGTGACCCGGGACCCGTGACCGGGGACCCGTGACCGGGGACCCGTGACCAGGGACTAGGGACCAGGGACGCCTATATCTTCATTCCACAACTTCGGATGCGCTGCGATGAACCCCTCCATCATCCGGATGCAGCGCGGGTCCTGCCGTACCTCCACTGACACGCCGCGTGACCGCAGCAGCTCCTCCTCGCCCATGAACGTCCGGTTCTCGCCGACGATGACGGTCGGGATGCCGTAGAGCAGGATCGCGCCCGTGCACATCGCGCAGGGCGACAGCGTCGTGTAGAGGACGCATTCGCGATACACGGCCGCCGGCTGCCGGCCGGCCTTCTCGAGCGCATCCATCTCGCCATGGAGGATCGCGCTTCCTTGCTGCACGCGACGGTTGTGGCCTCGCCCGATGATGCGCCCCCGATGGACGATGACCGACCCGATTGGAATCCCGCCCTCACGGAGGCCGGCCTCCGCCTCTGCGATCGCGGCGTCGAGAAATGCGTCCATGCGTGGGATTATTCCCCCGTCAGCCGGCTGTCACAAACGGATGGTCCGGCGCGTTATATAGACGTCCGGCCGAGAGGCATGAATGGAGCCTGACAGCGCGCGTCGCGAGGTCTTGACGCTGTTCGAGCAGCACGGCGGAGCGCTGTATCGATTCGCACTCGTGGTGCTGCGGCACCATCAGGATGCCGAGGACGTCGTTCAGGAGACCTACCTGAAGCTGCTCGGCCATCTCAACGGCGGTGGCGCGGCGGACAACTTGCGCGCCTGGCTGTTCACCGTTGCCGCGCACGCGTGCACCGATCGCATGCGGCGGCGGAACCGGTGGATGCCGTGGTCCGCGGAGCACGATCCGCAGGTCGCGCCGCCGGCGTTGCGCGACGAGGACGGTCATCTTCAGGCGGTGCGCGATGCGCTGCGGAAACTCTCGCGGCGCGATCGATTGCTGGTCGCGTTGCGCGCGCAAGGGCTGACATATCGCGAGATCGCCGCCGCATCTCGTATCAGGCCCTCCTCGGTCGGACGGCTGCTCGCGCGAGCGCTCGAGCGTTGGGAGCGCGCATACGCGGCCGGCGCCAACCTTTCTCACGCGTACGGGAGATCGTCGTCATGAGATGTCTGACTGATGTCGAAATTCAAGCGGCGGCCGACAACGAAGCGCCGGCCGATGCCATGGCCCATGCCGCCGAATGCCGGCGGTGCAAGGAGCTCGTCGACGAGCGGCGGCGCCGCCTGGCGGCGCTCGAGCATGCGATCGCGGAGCGGACGGCCGTGCCGTCCGCGGCGGCCGGGCGTATCGAGCGCGCGATTCTCGCCGGGCAGCCGGCCGCAGGCGCGACGCGGCTTCGCGACGTCACGCCGCGTCCGATCTGGCAACGTGCCGGCTGGAGCGCCGCGGCGGTCGTTGCCGCGGTCGTCGCGCTCGTATTCATCGTGCCCGCGGTACGCGGTCCGGAGACGGTGTCGGCGGCGGAGATCCTGTCGAAATCGGCAAGCACGCTGTCGGCCGCCGAGCGTGGCGTCGAGCTCAGAGAGTACGAGCTCGTACTCGACGGCATGCCGCGCGACCTGATGCCGGACGATGCCAACGGTACCTACCGGATTCGGCAGGCGATCGATCACGACACGCGGGGACGGTTCAAGTTCGCGTCGTACAGCCAGGACGGGCGGCTGCTGACGTCGATCGCCCAGGATCCGATCGCGCGGACGCGTGTGTCGCTGATGCGGGTCGACGATCGGTATTGCCGGTTCGAGTTCTCCGTGCCGGCCACCGATGTGCCGACGCTCCCCGAGCTGGAGCGTCTCTATCTCGAGACGTCGATCGCGATGATGCAGTCCAGCGGTCAGCAGCTGCTGCAGGAAGTGGAGACGCCCCAGGGCAAGCAGTACGTGATCGAGATGCCACAGGTGAACACCGCGAACCTGAACGCGATGCTGGACCTCACGCAGTCGCGGCTGGTCGTCGATGCGGCTGACTTCCGCATCCAGGAGTTCGCCGCGAGCGGCACGTTCCTGAAGCAGCCGTACTCAGTGTCCTACAAGCTGCTCAACCGGTCCGTCGTCGCGACGGTGGCGGCCGATACGTTCGAGCTGCCGCGGCAGGACGGCGAGATCCTGATTACCGGTCAGGGCACGGCAAACCCTGCGGCTGACGCGCTGCTCGGCGCGCTGCGCGCGCTCGCCAGGACGCGGCGTTGAACGCCATGCCGACTGCAACAAGGATTCTGAACTCGTTGACAGCGTGCGGCATTACGGTAGGCGCGCCACAGGCGCGCCCCGCCGGAGCGGAGCGGGGCATGGGGGTCCCCGCGAGCGACGGCGCGAGGGGGTCCGGGGGACGAAGTCCCCCGGGACAATTGATGGCAGCCGCCATCCGCACCAACGGGCTGACCAAGTACTACGGTCCGGTCGTCGGTGTCGAAGATCTCACGCTCGAGGTCGCCGAAGGGGAGATCTACGGCTTCCTGGGACCGAATGGCGCGGGAAAGACGACGACCATCCGGCTGCTGCTCGACCTGCTGCGGCCCACGCGCGGGTCGGCGGCGATCATGGGCGCCGACTGTCACCGCGCCAGCATCGACGCGCGCCGAAGCATCGGATATCTGCCCGGCGAGCTGCCGATCTATCCGGATCTGACCGCGCACGGCTACCTGACGTACCTGGCGAAGGCCGACGGCCGCGCCGTCGATGCGTCGTACCTCGCCGCGCTGCTGAAGCGGTTCGACGTCAGCGACGTCGATCTCAGACGCAAGCTGCGCGATCAGTCGCACGGGATGAAGCAGAAGATCGGCATCATCCAGGCGCTCATGGCGCAGCCGCCGGTCGTCATCCTCGACGAGCCGACCTCGGGGCTCGATCCGCTGATGGTGCAGGCGTTCCGCGACACGCTCGCGGATCTGAAGCGCGGCGGACACACGACCGTCTTTCTCTCGTCGCACGTGCTCGCCGAGGTCGAGGTCATGTGCGAACGCGTTGCACTGATCCGTGCGGGCCGCCTGGTGGCGGTCGACACGATCGAGGAACTGCGCCGCAAATCACCGCGCCGCGTGACGATTCACTTCACGCGTGCCGTGCCGCCGGACCTCTCGATCGACGGGCTGCGCATCATCGAACGCACGCCACAGCGCTGGATCGTCGAAATGCAGGGACCTGTCGGGCCGCTCCTGGCCACGCTCGCGCCGCTGCCCGTCGCGGACCTCGAGATCGAGGCGTTCAAGCTCGAAGAATACGTCCGGCAGATGTACGCGCCGCCCGCCGCGACGGTGCACTGAGGACCACTGTGAGACTGCTGACGCTGATCCAGCGCTCCGCCGGTCAGGCGTGGTACGCGCTCGTCGCGTGCACCGCTGTCGTCGGCGGATTCCAGTTCCTGCTGGCGGGACAGGCGGCGACGATGGAATCGACGCTGTCGTTCGGGCGCATGGCGGAGTTCCTCCCGGCGTTCCTGCAGCGGGGACTCGGCGAGCAGGCGCTCTGGCTGGCGTCGTTCCAGGGCATGGTTGCGTTCGGCTATTTCCACCCGCTGGTCGTCATGGTCGTGACGCTGGCGGCCATGTACTTCGCGACCGAGCCGGCGCACGACGTGGAGAGCGGACGCGTCGATCTGCTGCTCGCGCGCCCGCTGCCACGACGTCGCGTCATCACGCGGTCGCTGCTGCTGTCCACAGCGACCGTCGTCCTGCTGGTCTCGGCCATGGCCGCCGGCACCGCCGCCGGCCTCAACGTGTTCGCACCGTCCGTCGCGGCGTGGCCGCGAGCCTGGACGATCTTCCTCCTCATCGCGCACATGGCGAGCCTCGCATGGTGCTGCGCGGCGTTCGGCCTCGCCGTCGCCGCCGGGGCGAAGCGATGGAGCGTCGCGTTCACGGTGGCGGCGCTGACGACAATCGCGATGTATTTGATCGATTTCCTGGCGATCGTCTGGCCGCGTGTACGGCCGATCGCGTGGCTGTCTCCGTTCCGTTACTACCCTGGCGCATCGATCCTCGCCGGCACCGCGCCAATCTGGCGCAACCTGATCGTCCTCTGGGCGGCCACCGCCCTTTTCGCGGCCCTAGCCTACTGGCGCTTTCAGCGGCGGGATCTGTAATCGGGGATCGCTGATCGCGGATCGCTGATCGCGGAGCGCGGATCGCGGATCGCAAAGCGATGTTATGCTTTGGCCGGAACTGCCTCTGAGCACCGCCGTCCGCTTCTAGTCGTCTCCCTGTTCCCAATAACACCAACACCCGCCACGTGTGCGTCCGTTCGAGTGCGGAGCGCAAAAGGAGACCCGTCGTGAGTGTTCAATCGAATTGGTGGGAGAGCTTCTTCGAGGGCATCGCCGTATCCATGTGGCTGAAGGCGGTGCCGCAGGAGGCGACGCAGAGCGAGGCGGAGCGGCTGCTCGGTCTGCTCGGCGTGGAACCTGGAGCCGCAATTCTGGATGTGCCTTGCGGCGGCGGCCGAGTCTCGATGGCGATGGCCGGGCGCGGCTTTCATCTGACTGGCGTCGATCTGTCGCGGGAGTTCATCGATCACGCACGCGCGCAGGACGAGCAACAGCGGGTCGCGTGGGAGCACCGCGACATGCGAGATCTGCCGTGGCCGGCGCGGTTCGACGGCGCGTTCTGTGTCGGCAACAGCTTTGGGTATCTCGATCGGGCCGGCAACGCACAGTTCCTGCGTGCCGTACGTGCGTCGCTGAAGCCGGGCGGCCGTTTCGTGCTGGAAACGCCGATGGTGCTCGAGAACCTGCTCGAACATCTCGTGGATCGGCCATGGTGGAAGGTGGAAGACGTCTACCTGCTGGTCGAGAACCGGTACGATGAAACGACGCAGCAGCTCGAAATCGGCTACACGTTCATCTCGAGCGATGGTGTCGAGACGCGACACGGTTCACATCAGGCCTACACCTATCGCGACCTCGTGGAGCTGTTCGGGTCCACGGGATTTGCCGTCCACTGCGCGGAGCCGTGGAAACGCGACGCGCACATAGTGACGTTCGTGGCAACGGCTACGTAGTCACACGGCCGTCGGCGAGCGTGATGACGCGGTCGGCGATGCGCCGCAGCTCCTCCTGATCGTGCGTCACGTAGATGATCGGCACCGCGAGCTGATCGCGAACGCGCTCGAGATACGGCAGGATCCGGCGGCGCCGCTCGACGTCAACGGCTGCGAGCGGCTCGTCGAGCAGCAGCACCGACGGCGCCGACATCAGCGCCCTCGCGAGCGCGACGCGCTGCTTCTCTCCGCCTGAGAGCTGGTGGACGTGGCGGTCGAGCAGCGAGCCGACCTCCAGCATCCCGGCGACCGTCGTCAGATCGAGCTTCTGCCCGTGCCGCTGACCGTAGAGCACGTTGCGCCGCACGTTCAGATGCGGAAAGAGCGCGACGTCCTGGGTGACGTAGCCGACGTGACGCTGATGCGGCGGCAGATTGATCGTGCGGCCCCCCGGCTCCCCGGCCCCCCGGCTCCCCGGCCCCCCGGCTCCCCGGCTCCCCGCCTCCCCGGCCCCCCGGCTCCCCGCCTCCCCCGACGAAAAGAGCTGCCGCTCTCCGACGGCAATCGTTCCGTGCGCCGGCGTGCGCAGCCCCGCGATCGCGTCGAGCACCGTGGTCTTGCCGGCGCCCGACGGACCGAACAGCGCGGTGACGCGGACGTCGATCCGCTCGTGGATCTCGAGCTCGAACTCTCCCTGCCGCAGCACGAAGTCGAGCGTGATCACGACCGCAGCCCCGTCCGCGCGGAGAGCCAGTTCGACAACCACAATGCCGCGAACGCGATCGCACCGCTGATCGCCACGAGGGTTAGTGCGTCGTTCTCGCGGCCGGTCTCAACGAAGGAATAGATCGCGATGGCAAGCGTTCGCGTCGAACCAGGAATGCTGCCGGCCACCATGATCGTCGCGCCGAATTCGCCGAGCGCGCGCGCGAACCCGAGGATCGCGCCGGCGAGCACGCCGGGGAGCGCCAGCGGCAGCGTGATCGAATAGAACACGCGCCACGGCGGCGCGCCGAGCGTCGACGCGACCGCCTCGAGCCGGCTGTCCACCTGCTCCACACCCGCGCGCACGCTGCGGACGACGAGCGGGAGTCCCATTACCGCCATCGCCAGCACGACGCCCTTCCAGGTGAAGACGATGTCGATGCCGGCGTGCGCGAGCAGGCGTCCGACGGGACCCGCCGGCGCGACGAGCGTCAGGAGCAGCAGCCCGGTCGCGACCGGCGGCATCACGAGCGGCAGCGACACGAGCGTCTCGACCAGCACGCGACCGGGAAAGCGGCGCCGTGCAAGCAGCCAGCCCACCAGAATGCCGGGCGGCAGCATCAGCACGGTCGCCAGCAGTGCCATCGCAATCGTGAACGAGGTGATCTGCCAGATGTGCATTCGATCACCGGCACCGCAGCGGGACGAAATGCCGCTGTGCGAAAATCGCAGCCGCTTCCTCGCCGCACAAGAACTCCAGGAAACGCGCCGCCTGCTGTTCGCTCCGCCCTCCCGATCGGACGATCGCGGCCGGATAGATGACAGACGGCGCATCCGGTCCGTCGAGAACGATGACGATGTGGCTGCGCGCCATGCGGACGGCGTCGCTCTCGTAGCCGAACGCGGCGTCGGCGGCGCCGGAGTCGACCGCGTTGATCGCGTAACGGACGTTCGTGAGCGGCACGAGCTTCGGCTGCAGCGCGTTCCAGAGGCCCTGCCGTTCGAGATACTGGCGCGCGTACACGCCGGCCGGAACCGCTTCCGGATCGCCGATGGCGATGCGGCGGATCGCCGCTCCCGTCAACGACCGCGCGTCGGTGAGCGCCGTCTCGCGGCGCGCGATAATCGCGACACGGTTGCCGAGCAGCTTGACGCGCGTGCCGGGCACGATCCGGCCGGCGGATTCGACGACGTCCATCTGCCGCTCGTCGGCGCTGATGAAGAGGGCGGACGGGAACCCCTTCACGATCTGGTGCGCGAGGCCGTTGGAGCTGCCGTAGCTGATGCGCGTCGGTACGCCGCCAGCAGCCGAGTAGGCGGATTCGACCGCCGTCATCACGTCCGTCAGGCTGATGGGGGCAGAAACCTGCAGCGGTTCGTCTCTGCCGCACGCCAGGATGGCGGCGGCAAGCACGAGGCACACGGGGCGCACGTCGTCATTCTAACGAGTGAGGGGCGCGCCCCGGTCCAGGGACCCGGGACCAGGGACCAGGGACTTATTTCTTTCTCCCCGCCGTGCGGCGCAGGAGAACGAGCGACCATGCGCGGACTTCGACGGTCGCGCGCGGCCCGTAGGCGCAGCCCCTGCTCTCCTCGGCCAGGTGGTCGGCGGCCTCGAACGTGTCGAGCACGACGCACCAGGCGTCGCCCCAGCGTTGGTCCGGCAGCGTGAACGGCAGCGGCTCGTGGTGGGCATTGAACATCACGTAGAACGTGTCGTCGACGATCGGCTCGCCGCGCTCGTTCGGCGTCGGGATCGCCTCGCCGTTGAGGAACACGCCGAGCGACTTGGCGAAGCCGACGTTCCAGTCCTCCTCCGACATCTCGTCGCCGCCCGGCGTGAACCAGTCGATGTCGCTGACGGCAGAGCCGTGTATCGGCCGGCCCTGGAAGAACCGGCGCCGGCAGAACACCGGGTGACGCCTCCGCAACTGGATGAGACGCCGCGTGAACTGCAGCAAGTCCTCGTCGGACGCCGTCCAGTCGTACCAGGAGATCTCGTTGTCCTGGCAGTAGGCGTTGTTGTTGCCGCGCTGCGTACGGCCGATCTCGTCGCCGCCGAGCAGCATCGGCACGCCCTGCGAAAAAAAGATCGTTGCCAGGAAGTTGCGCGTCT
The DNA here is from genome assembly GCA_048594885.1 of Vicinamibacterales bacterium. Lineage (GTDB taxonomy): Bacteria > Acidobacteriota > Vicinamibacteria > Vicinamibacterales > 2-12-FULL-66-21 > JBMDXB01. Next base: position 30,315 of record JBMDXB010000142.1, on the reverse strand, counting down.
GCCGCGCGCGAAGCGCGTTGACCTCCGCGTTGTCGGTCGGTCCTTCCGCGCCGCAGTTCCACGACCGATTGTGCGACTCGCCGTCGCGGTTCTCCTCGCCGTTGGCGTCGTTGTGCGTCTCGTTGTACGAGACGAGGTCGCGCAGCGTGAACCCGTCGTGCGCCGTGATGAAATTGACGCTGGCGTGCGGCCGCCGTCCGGTGCCCTGATACAGATCCGAGCTGCCGGTGAACCGGTACGCAAACTCGGCGAGCGTCCGGTCCGTGCCGCGCCAGAAGTCACGCGCGGTATCCCGATATTTCCCGTTCCACTCGGACCACAACGGTGGGAAGTTCCCAACTTGATATCCGCCCTCGCCGACGTCCCACGGCTCGGCGATCAGCTTCACCTGGCTGACGATCGGATCCTGCTGAATGAGATCGAAGAACGACGACAGCCGATCGACGTCGTGCAGCTCCCGCGCGAGCGCCGCGGCCAGATCGAAGCGGAAGCCGTCGACGTGCATGTCGAGCACCCAGTAGCGCAGGCTGTCCATCAGCAGCTGCAGCACGTGCGGATGCCGCATGTTCAGCGTGTTCCCGGTGCCCGTGTAGTCCATGTAGTAACGCCGGTTGTCGGCCGTGAGCCGGTAGTACGCGGCGTTGTCGATCCCCTTGAACGACAGCACGGGGCCGAGCTGGTTCCCCTCCGCCGTGTGGTTGTAGACGACGTCGAGGATGACTTCGATGTCCGCCGCGTGAAGCGTTCTGACCATGTGCTTGAACGCCTGCACCTGCTCGCCACGCTGGCCGAACGCGCAGTACTCGTTGTGCGGAGCGAAGTAGCCGATCGAGTTGTAGCCCCAGTAGTTGCGCAAGCCGCGCTCGACGAGATGCGAGTCGTGCACGAACTGGTGAACGGGCAGCAGCTCGACGGCCGTCACGCCGAGCCGCTGCAGATACGAGATCGAGACCGGGTGCGCGAGGCCCGCATAAGTGCCGCGCAGCTCTTCCGGAATGTCCGGGTGCGTCTTCGTGAAGCCGCGGACGTGGGTCTCGTAGACGATCGTGCGATGCCACGGCGTCTGCGGGCGGCGATCGCTTCCCCAATCGAAGGACGGATTGATGACGATCGACCGCGGCACGTACGGCGCGCTGTCGAGATCGTTCTTCGATCCGTCCGGGTTGCCGAAATGGTACGGGAAGACCGCCTCGTTCCAGTTCCACGTGCCGTCGATCGCCTTGGCGTAAGGATCGAGGAGCAGCTTGGCGGGATTGCACCAGTGCCCGTGCTCCGGTGCCCACGGGCCATGCACGCGGAATCCGTACCGCTGTCCGGGAAACACGTCAGGCACATACCCGTGCCAGCACAGCGCCGTCATCTCCGGCAGATCGACCCGGTGCTCCTTTCCGTCGTCGTCGAACAGGCACAGTTCGACGCGCTGCGCGACTTCGGAGAACAGTGAGAAGTTCGTGCCGACGCCGTCGAACGTGGCGCCAAGGGGATAAGGATGGCCGGGCCAGATTTGCATGTTCAGGACTTGTGCGACGTGGGGGCGGCGCTTGCTCCGTCCTATAGGGCCGATCAAGGTCCGCCCCTACGCGCGTTCAAGTCCTGTGCCACAGGAGCACGCGTCCGTTGGTCCCTGGTCCCTTGTCCCGGGTCGCGGGTCCCTGGTCCCGGGTCGCGGGTCCCGGGTCGCGGGTCCCGTCATCGGCAACGCATCGACCTATGACGAGGGACCTGTGACCAGGGACTCGCGACCAAGGACGCGCGACCAGGGACCAGGGACGAGGGACCCGTTGTATCCTCTTGTCCCATGAGATCTTGTCGCTGGCTTGTTGTGTGCCTGTCGATTGCGCTCGTGCGCGTGCCCGTGCGCGCCGTGGCGGAGCCGGGCGTCCCGTCGCGAACCGGCATGGTCGTGTGCACGTCCGCGCCGGCATGCGACGCAGGTGCATCGGTTCTGGCGCGCGGCGGCAATGCTGTCGACGCGGCTGTCGCAACCGCGTTCGCGCTCGCCGTCACGCACCCGAGCGCGGGCAACATCGGCGGCGGTGGCTTCATGATCGTACGCACACCGTCCGGGAAGACGTCGGCGTTCGACTATCGCGAGCGGGCACCGCTCAAATCGACGCGGACGATGTATCTCGGCGCGGACGGCAAGATCGACCGCAGCCTGACGGCGTCTGGATACCTGGCGCCCGGCGTTCCCGGCACCGTCCGCGGCCTCGAGCTCGCGCATCGCAAGTACGGCAAGTTGCCATGGAAGGACGTCGTCATGCCTGCGGTGGAGCTCGCGGAGCAGGGCTTCACGATGTCCGCCAGCCTCGCGCGCGGCTTGAGCGCGCAGCTCGAAGGCGCGATGGGCAGGTTTCCTGCCTCCGTCGCCGCGTACGGCAAGCCGGGCGGCGGCCAATGGCGGGAAGGCGACCGACTCGTGCTCACGGATCTCGGGCGCACGCTGCGCGCCATCGCTACGGACGGACCCGACGTCTTCTACAAGGGCTGGATCGCCGACCGCATCGCCGAGGACATGGCGGCCAACGGCGGAATCATCACGAAGCGGGACCTCGCCGCCTACCGGGCGAAAGAGCGCAAGGTCGTGCGCGGCAGGTATCGCGGCCACGAGATCGTGTCGATGCCGCCACCGAGCTCGGGCGGCGTGGCGCTCATCGAGATGCTCAACATCCTCGAGCCGTTCGATCTGAAATCGAAAGGCCTGCTCACGGCGCCGGCGCTGCACCTCCAGATCGAGGCGATGAAGCGCGCGTACCTCGATCGCGCGCGGCATCTCGGCGATCCGGACTTCGTGAACGTGCCGGTTGCGCGGCTCACGTCGAAGCCGTACGCGAAGCAGCTTGCCTCCGGCATCGAGATGAACAAGGCCGCGAGCAGCGTCGAGCTCGGCAAGGACATCGTCACCGTCGCCACCACCGAGTCCGATGAGACCACGCACTTCTCGGTGATCGATCGCAGTGGCATGGCCGTGGTCAACACCTACACGCTCGAAGGAGGGTACGGCTCGCGCGTGGTCGTCAAAGGCGCCGGGTTCCTCCTGAACAACGAGATGGGCGATTTCAACAAGAAGCCGGGCGAGACGAACCTGACCGGCGACATCGGCACGTCCGCCAACGTGATCGATCCCGGCAAGCGCATGCTCAGCTCGATGACGCCGGCGATGGTGCTGAAGGACGGGAAGGTGGTGCTGCTGACGGGGTCGCCCGGAGGGCGGACGATCATCAACACGGTGCTGACCGTTGTCCTCGGCGTGACGGAGTACGGGCTGAATGGCCGCGAGGCCGTAGACCTGACTCGACTGCATCATCAGTGGCTGCCGGATCGCGCGACGCTCGAAGACGACGGGCGCGTGACGGCAGAGATCCTCGCGCAATTGAAGGCGCTCGGGCACGACGTGCGCGCGCAGGGACGCCAGGGTGACGCGCATTCGATCTGGATCGGACCCGACGGTGTCGCCTACGGCGCGAACGACACGCGCAGCGCGGATTCGAAGGTGTCGATCCCCGCCGGCTTGACGCCGCGCCTGACCGCACGATAGGCTTGCACGGTGTGGGCGGAGCAAGCTCCGCCCCTACTAACATGCCAATGGCACGCGTCCAGCATCATCACCGGCATCACCATGCATCCTGCTCCGGCGGGCCGGTCGAGTTGCGAATGCGCTGAACCAGACCACGAAACGGTCGCAACTTCCAAAGCCCCGCTGGAGAGATTCAGCGGGGCTTTTTGCGTTTATGGACTTTTCAAAACTGGACGGGCTCATTCCGGCCGTGATTCAGGACAACGCTTCGGGCGAAGTGCTGATGGTCGGCTTCATGAACCAGGACGCGCTCGATCGCACGCTCGAGAGCGGCTTCGCGACCTTCTACAGCCGCACACGCCAGAAGCTGTGGATGAAAGGCGAGACGTCGGGCAACCGGCTGAAGGTCGAACAGATCCTCGTCGATTGCGACGATGACTCGCTGGTGTTGAAGGTGACGCGCCTCGGCGACGGCAACGTCTGCCACACCGGAACCCGAAGCTGCTTCAGGGAGTTTGGGAGCTAGGGGGCCGGGGGGCCGAGGGGCCGGGGGGCCGGGGGCCGGGGGGCCGGGGGGCCGGGGGGCCGAGAGAACGATGACTCAAAAGCTGCGGTTGGGAATACCGAAGGGGTCGCTGCAGGACGCGACGATCCAGTTGTTCGCGCGGGCGGGGTTCAACATCTACGCGAGCTCGCGGTCGTACTTTCCGACGATTGACGACCCCGAGATCGAGTGCATGCTGATCCGCGCGCAGGAGATGGCGCGCTACGTCGCCGACGGCGTGCTCGACGCGGGACTCACCGGACAGGACTGGATCGCCGAGCACGCCGCGGCCAACGGCGGCGGCGCTTCGATCGTGCCGATCGCCGATCTCGTCTATGCCAAGCAAAGCTTCGGCAAGGTCCGCTGGGTGCTCGCGGTGCCTGAGGACTCGCGCTACCGCGACGTGCGCGATCTCGAAGGTGCCACCGTCGCGACCGAGCTGGTGCGCGCGACGCAGGCGTACTTCGCGAAGCATGGCGTCAACGTCACGGTCGAGTTCTCGTGGGGCGCCACCGAGGTGAAGCCGCCGACGCTCGCCGACGCGATCGTCGAGGTCACCGAGACCGGCTCGTCGCTGCGCGCGAACCGGCTGCGCGTCATCGACACGGTTCTCGAATCCAACACGCAGTTGATCGCGAACGCCGCGTCGCTGAACGACGAATGGAAGCGCACGAAGGTGGACAACATCGCGCTGCTGCTGAAAGCAGCCATCGAGGCACAGGGGCGCGTCGGCATCATGCTGAACGTCCGGGTCTCGGATCTCCAGAACGTGCTGTCGCTCCTGCCGGCGCTGCAGCGGCCGACGGTGTCACCGCTCAGCGATGGCGAGTGGGTCGCGCTGAACACGATCATCGAGGAGCGCACCGTGCGCGAGTTGATTCCGCGCCTCAAGGCGGCCCGCGCACAGGGCATCGTCGAGTACCCGCTCAACAAGATCGTGATGTGATGCGAATCATTCCATCGTCCAACCGGCGTGCCGTTGCCGCGCTGCTCGATCGGCGGCCGCGCCGCGACCCGGCGCTCGAGCGTCGCGTCGCCGACATCGTCGATCGCGTGCGCGCCGAGGGCGATCGGGCGCTGCTCGAGTTCGCGCGGCGGTTCGACGGGCTGCCAGCCGGCGCGCCGCTGACGATCGCACGCGAGGAGATGCAGGAGGCGATTCGCCCCGTGCCGGCGCTCGTCCGCCGCGCTATCCGCACGGCGGCGCACAACATCCGCACCGTCGCGCGGGCACAACTGCCCCGCTCGCGGAGGGTGGCTCCGGTCACGGGCGTGCGCATCGCGCAGCGGGTCACGCCACTCGATCGCGTCGGCTGCTACGTGCCGGGCGGCCGCTACCCGCTTCCCTCCTCGCTGCTGATGACGGCGATCCCCGCGCGCGTGGCCGGCGTGCGCGAAGTGATTGCCGTCTGCCCGAAGCCGGATCCGACCGTCATGTTCGCGGCACTCGAGGCGGGCGTCACGTCGCTGCTTCGCGTCGGCGGCGCGCACGCGATCGCCGCGCTCGCGTACGGAACACGCACCGTGCCGCGCGTCGACAAGATCGTCGGTCCCGGAAGCGCCTACGTCGCGAGCGCAAAGGCGCTCGTCGCGGCCGACTGTGCCATCGATTTCTTCGCCGGCCCCAGCGAGATCCTGATCGTGTCGGCCGGCGGCAACCCCGAATGGATTGCCGCGGACCTTCTTGCTCAGGCCGAGCACGATCCGGACGCACGGGCGATCCTGCTGACGCCGAGCAAGCGGTTGGCGAACGCCGTCGCTCGACAGGTGGAGCGCCAGATGCCCGCGGAGGGGCCGGCGAGCGTTGCCATCCGCCGCAACGGCGGCATCGTCGTCACCACGTCGCTGGACGAGTCGATCGCGCTGAGCGAGCGGATGGCGCCGGAGCACGCCGTGTGCGACTCGGCGGCGGTGGCGAAGCGGCTGACACGTGCCGGCACGATCTTCGTTGGCCGCTTCAGCGCGCAGGCCGCTGGCGACTACGCGACCGGATCGAATCACGTGCTGCCGACGAGCGGCGCCGCGCGCGCGCGAGGCGGCCTCAGCGCCGCGGATTTCGTCCGCGTCAACTCGGTGCAGACGGTTACGCGTGCGGGCTTAAAAGGCATCGGTCCGGCAGCAATCGCGCTGGCCAACGCCGAAGGCCTTACCGCGCACGCGGCGTCGATCGGCGTCCGCCTGGAGCGCGCGTGATGGGTTTCGAGTACGAACGCGTCTCCACACCGGCCGGCGGTCTGCGACTGCATTTGAACGAGAACACCGCCGGATGCTCGCCGAAGGTCCTGGCAGCACTGCGACAGATCACCGGCGAGCAGGTGGCTTTCTACCCTGAGTACGACGAGGTCGTGGACGCCTGCGCGCGAAGACTGAACGTGGGCCCAGATCAGGTCCTGCTGACGAACGGACTGGACGACGGGATCCTGGCGGTGTCGATCGCGGCACTGCGCGGCAGCCCGGTCAACGAGCCGTTCGAGGCGATCATCGTCGTGCCCGCGTTCGACATGTATGCCGCGTGCGCGGACGCGGTCGGCGGCCGGATCGTCGAAGTTGCGCTCGGCGCCGACTTTTCCTTTCCGCTGCGGGCCGTCCTCGGCGCCATCACCTCAAGGACCCGGCTGATCTTCCTGACGAACCCGAACAACCCGACCGGCCAGCTCATTCCGCGCGATGCCATCATCGACGTCGCGCGCGCAGCACCGAAAGCGGCGATCTTCCTGGACGAGGCGTACGGCGACTTCGCCGGCGACAGCTTCGTTCACGACGAGGCGTGCGCGCGGCTGCCGAACATCATCGCCGGGCGGACGTTCGCGAAGGCGTATGGTCTTGCGGGTCTGCGCGCCGGGGCATTGGTCGCGGCGCCGGAAACACTCGCGCTGATGAAGCGCGTCATTCCGCCGTACACGCTGAACAGCGCATCCGCAATTGCCTTGCCCGTGGCGTTCGCTGACGAGGAGTACTACCGGTGGTATCTGGACGAGGTGGTGCAGTCGAAGGCGCTGTTGTACGAAGCGCTCGATCGACTGCGGGTGAAGTACTGGCGCAGCGAGGCGAATTTCGTGCTCGCCGCGTTCGGCGCTTCCTGCACGACCGTCGTCGACGGCCTGGCACAACGGGGCATCTACATCCGCGATCGGTCTGGCGATCCAGGATGCGAGGGTTGCGTCCGCATCACGGCAGGGATCGTCGAACACACACGACAGTGCATCGCGGCAATCGAGGAGGTCCTGTGCGGCGCGGAGTAGTCGATCGGGTGACGAAGGAAACGCGTATCGCGCTGCGGCTGACGCTCGAGGGCAGGGGCCGGTACGACGTCAGCACCGGCATCCGCTTCCTCGATCACATGCTGGAGCTCGTCGCGCGTCATGGCGCGTTCGACCTCAGCGTCGAAGCCGAGGGCGATCTCGATGTCGATCAGCATCACACCGTCGAGGACCTCGGCATCGCGCTCGGCGAAGCCGTCTCGGCGGCGCTCGGATCGCGGCGCGGCATCAATCGCGCGGGCTACTTCGTCATGCCGATGGACGAGACGCTCGCGGTCGCCGCGATAGATCTCGGCGGTCGCACGCATACCGCCGTGGATCTACGGCTGAAAGTGCGGCGCGTCGGTGATCTGCAGGCCGAGCTCGTGACCGATTTCTTCGAGGGGTTCGCGCAGGGCGCGAAGGCGAACGTCCACGTCAAGGTGCTGTATGGCCGCTCGAGCCACCATCAGATCGAGGCGGTGTTCAAGGCGTTCGCGCGGGCGCTGCGCGTCGCGTGCGAGAAGGATCGACGCATGGCGCGCATGCTGCCGAGCACCAAAGGACTCTTGTGATCGCGCTGATTGACTACGGCGCCGGAAACCTCACGTCGGTGCGCAAGGGGTTTGCCGCGGCGGGCGCGGAGCTGTTCGTGCCGGCGGTGCCGGACGCGCTCGACGACGCGTCCGCGATCGTCGTTCCTGGCGTCGGCCACTTCCGTGCGACGGCAGCGCTTGCCGGCGCATGGCGGCACGCGATCCTGAGGGCGCTCGACGCGGGCACGCCGCTGTTCGGCATCTGCCTTGGCATGCAGTGGCTGTTCGAGGGAAGCGACGAGGCACCCGGCGTGCCGGGCCTCGGCATCATCCAGGGGCGGTGCACGCGGCTTCGCGGCGGCGTCGAGGGCGGCAACCGCGTCAAGGTTCCGCACGTCGGGTGGAACCTGCTTCACCCGCGCAGGCCGTCGGCGTCAGGCGTCCCCACCGGCGATGGAACCTACGTCTACTTCACGCACTCCTACGCGGCGCCCGTTGACGCCTGCACGCTCGCGACGTGCACGTACGGCGACGACGACTTCGCTGCGGTGGTCGAGAAGGACAACGCGTTCGGCGTGCAGTTCCACCCGGAAAAGTCGAGCGACGCGGGCGTCGCTATCCTCAGGCGCTTCGTCGAAATCGCGCGCGAGCACGACCATGCTCTGTAAGCGCATCATCGCCTGTCTCGACGTCCGCGACGGCTGCGTCGTCAAGGGCGTCAACTTCGAGGGACTGCGCGACGCCGGCGATCCCGCGGCGCTCGCGCGCCGCTACAACGCCGACGGCATCGACGAGCTCGTCATCCTCGACGTCACGGCCACGATCGAAGGCCGACGCGCGCTGCAGGAGACGCTGCGCGCCGTCTCGCGCGAGCTGTTCATCCCGCTCGTCGTCGGCGGAGGCATTCGCTCGGAAGACGATGCGGAGGCGGGGATCGATGCGGGGGCGGACAAGGTGAGCGTGAATACGGCGCCGCTGGAGGACCCGGTGCTCCTCACACGTCTGGCGGCGCGCTACGGCAGTCAGGCGGTCGTGGTCGCCATCGATGCGAAGCGCGAAGCGGGCCGGTTTGCTGTGTTCAAGCGCAGCGGGCGCGTGCCGGCCGGTCGCGACGCCGTCGAGTGGGCGCGCGAGGCGGAGTCGCGCGGTGCCGGCGAGATCCTGCTGACCTCGATCGATCGTGATGGCACGCGCGCGGGCTTCGACTGCGAGCTGACCGCCGCCGTGTCGGACGCGGTGTCGATTCCGGTGATCGCCTCGGGCGGCGCCGGCACGTTCGAGCACTTCCTGGAGGTGTTCACCGCGGGCCGCGCCGAGGCCGCGCTCGCGGCGTCGGTCTTCCACTTCGCCGAGCATCCGGTCGCGGAGCTCAAGGCGTTTCTTCGCCGTAACGGCGTGCAGGTGCGGCTGTGACTCGCTGGCGCAACTAAAGTTGCGCCCTACAGGTGACACGTGTATCCGAGAGCACTCGTAGGGCGGAACTTCAGTTCCGCCGGACCATCATGCTGATCCCATCCATCGATCTCCAGGGCGGCCGCGTCGTGCAGCTCGTGCAAGGCGAGCGGCTCGCCATTGCCAGCGATGACATCGACGGCTGGATCGGCCGCTTCGCGACGTACCCGATCGTGCAGTTGATCGATCTCGATGCCGCCAAGGGCGAGGGCGGGAACGGGGAGATCATCCGCCGCGTCTGCGCGGCGCTCCCCTGCCAGGTCGGCGGCGGCATCCGCTCCGTCGAGCGGGCCGAAGAAGTCCTCGCGCTCGGCGCCAGGCGCGTCATCGTCGGGTCCGCGCTCTTCACGAAGAGCGGCGTCGACACCGAAGTCGCGAAGATCCTCTCCGCGCGCGTCGGCATGGAGCGGCTGCTGGCGGCGATCGACAGCCGCGGCGGCCGCGTCGTCATTCACGGCTGGCGCACGCAGCTCGACATCACGCCGCTCGACGCCGTCCGCGAGCTCGAGACGCACGCCGGCGGCTTCCTCTACACCATCGTCGATCGCGAGGGGCTGATGCAGGGAACGGACCTCGACGCCATCCGCGCGATCCGTAACGCCACGAACCGCGCCGTCATCGCCGCGGGCGGCATTACGACGATGGACGAGGTGCACGAGCTCGACGCGATCGGCGTCGATGCGGTGGTGGGAATGGCGCTGTATACTGGCCGTCTCAGCGTCGATTCCCGATAGAGCGCCCGGGGTATGCGTGATGCGCAGCAGACGATTGAGTCACATCATCGCGCTCACGGCGATCGTGATTCTCTCCACGGCACCTGACTCTCGAGCGCAAACACCCGCCACCGACGAACTGCGACCGGCGCCATTTTTTGCCGGCGGCTCCATCCTCTTGTCGTCACGACATCGCGAGATCAAGGATCCCGCGGATGGGTACGCTTATCTCCATACGCTGTTCGATGGGTCGATCGAATGGCCGGCGATCGGCGCGATCTTCAATGCCGGGGCGCTCGTGGCGCCATCATGGAGCGTCGGTGGAGAAATCATGCTGCGAAGCCCGCAAACGGCCACTGTGGCGGAAAAGTTTCAGTGGAAGTTCGAGATGACGCGGTTGTCGTCGACCTACACGGATCGGGAGCGGCTCTACTCGGCCGTGGTCCGGCGCCATGTCGTCCGGCGTGCCGTGGACCTGCAACCCGTGATGGGCTTCACTCTGTCGCACTCCACGCAGACCTTGACGAACCGCCGCGGCGAGTACCTGTGGGGGGCGGGCCGCTCGCCTATCGAGGAGAAAGATGTGTCGGTATCGACTACGCGGCCCGGGGTCGTCGGAGGCGCGGACCTGCTGTTTCGCACGTCGAGCCGACTCGCCGTCAGTGTCGGCACGCGGCTCCACTGGATTCGGCGAGTGAAGTACGACGAGTACGAGCGGGAGGTTCCGCATGCCGGCCCGTTGGTCCTCTCATTCGGCGCGGGCCTGTCGTGGCAGCAGCGTCGAACGCCGCGCACGAACCGGTAGCACGCAACAAGTAACCGGCCGCGCGCGCAGGGACGACGGTCTTATATCCATTGACAATATATCCACTCTGGACTATGGTTCGGCGGCATGAAAGCCGACCCCGCCGGCGTCGAGGCCCTGCTGCCGCTCCAGCCGGCCGCCTTCCACATCCTGCTGGCGCTGAGCGCCGGTGACTGCCATGGCTACGGCATCATCACCGACGTCGAAGCCCGCACCGGCGGCGCGCTGCGGCTGAGCCCCGGCACGCTGTACCGCACGATCCAACGCCTCCTCGAAGACGGATTGATCCAGGAGCCGCGAAAACCGTCGGGCCCGACCGACGATCCCCGCCGGCGCTACTACCGCATCACGCCGTTTGGAAGCGCCGTCGTCCGCGCCGAAACGCGGCGGCTGACCGAGCTGGTCCGGCTGGCCAGAGGTGTCCTGCGCACGACGGAGTCGTCATGATTCGCCTCTATCGCGCGCTGCTCCGTCTCTACCCCGCCTCGTTCCGGATGGAATACGGAGACGAGATGGCCGCGGTGTTCGCTCACGCGTTCGCTGCTGCCAGCCCACTCGGCAGAATCGGACTGTCCGTGCGCACCGCTGGTGAGGAAGTTGTCAACGCGTTGGCGGTGCATCGGGGCATCCTGGCGCACGATCTGCGGTACACCGTGCGCACGTTGAACCGCGCGCGCGGGTTCGCGCTCACGACCGTTCTGGTGGCCGCACTCGGCGTGGGAGCAAATACGGCGGCTTTTTCCGTGGCTGACTTCGTGCTGCTCCGTCCGCTGCCGTTCCCCGACCCGGACGCGCTCGTGAGGCTGTGTGAAGGGCCGCGGACGGGCGGCGGGTGGGGCTGCATGAACCAGCTCTCGCCCGCGAACTACCGCGACTTCAAGTCGATGAGCTCGTCGTTCCAGGTCATGGGTGCGTTCGCCGGCGATGCCGTGAACCTGGTGGGCGGAGGGGAACCGCGGCGTCTTGCCATCAACCCCGTCACGCCGGAAGTACTGCCGCTGCTCGGCGTGCCGCCGGCGCTGGGCCGCGTGTTCGAGCCAGGCGGGCAGGACGACCGCACGGTCGTTCTGAGCCATGCGCTCTGGCAATCGCAGTTCGGCGGCGACCGCGGCGTGCTCGGGCGGACCGTCAACCTCAATGGCGCGTCATACACGATCATCGGCATCATGCCGCCGGGCTTCTATTTTCCCGAGCGCACCACGCAACTGTGGACGCTGTTGAAGTTCAGCGAGGCGGACTACGAGAATCGCGGCAACAGCTACATCGAAGCCGTCGGCCGGCTGGCTCCGGGCGTGACGTTCGAACAGGCCAGAGCGGAGCTCTCGTCGGTGGCCGCTCGCCTCGCCGAATCGTACCCGGATACGAACGAAGAAACCGGCATCAGCTTCTACCGGGTGCGCGACAACATGTCACCGCGCTATCGCGTGATGCTGATGGGCCTGAGCGGCGCCAGCCTCTGCCTGCTGCTCCTCACGTGTGCCAATCTCGCCAATCTGCTGCTGGTTCGCGCGAGCGCCCGCGGCCGCGAGCTCGCGGTGCGCGCGGCGCTGGGCGCGGGCAGGGAGCGGCTGGCGCGGCAGTTGATCACGGACAGCGTCGTGCTGTCGCTGCTGGGCGGTGCGGCCGGCGTGCTCGTCGCCGCGCTCGGGGTTCCGCTCTTCTCGAGCCTCGTGCCGCCAACGCTGCCGATCGACAACCAGCCCGCGCTCGATCTGCGCGTGTTCGGCATCGCGGCACTGTTCACGGTTCTCGTGGGCCTCGGCTTCGGAGTGGTTCCGGCGCTTCGTGCCGGCAGTCGCACGGGTTTCGACGCGCTGCGTGAGGGAGCGCGCGCCGGAGGCGGCGAGCGGCAACGCCTCCGCGGTGTGCTGGTCACCGTCGAGATCTCCATGTCGGTGATCCTGCTGATCACCTGCGGACTCCTGATTCGCGCGGTGTGGCGCGTGCAGTCCGTCGACCCCGGCTTCGCGCCGCACAACGTGCTCACGCTCAGGACGGCGTTGCCAAGGCCGGAGTACGACAGCCCGGTCCGTCGCGGCCAGTTCTACGAACGCGTGCTACGCGACGTACGCAGCCTGCCGGGCGTTCGGAGCGCCGCATACATCAGCGGCCTGCCGATGGTCATGACGGGCGGGGTCGGCAGCATTCAGATCCCGGGACAGCCGGCGCGCCGCGACGGCAGCCAGATCGTGAGCCGCCGTTTCGTGACGTCTCAGTACTTCAGCACGATGGGCATCCCGATCCTCAGCGGCCGCGACATCGACGAGACCGACACGGGCGACCGTGCCTGGGTCGCCGTCGTCAGCGAATCCTTTGCCAGGCGTTACTGGCCGGGCGCGGACGCCATCGGCAAGACGTTTTCGTATGCGAATCGATCGCGTACGGTCGTCGGAGTGGTGCGCGATATCAAGGTCCGAGGTCTGGAGCGAACCACCGAGCCGCAGATGTATCTGCCGGCCTCGCAGGTGGCCGAACGCGTCTTTCCCGCCTACGACCCGAAGGACCTCGTGATCGCGCATTCGGGGCAGGGCATGATGCTGGTGCCGGCGATCCGGCGGATCGTCCGTGCCGCCGATCCCGACCAGCCGATCTCCGACGTGCGCGCGCTCGACGACGTGCTGGCAGGTGAAACGGCGACACGGCGCGCGCAGGTGCAGGTCCTTGCGACCTTGGCAGCGGTCGCACTCCTGCTGGCCGGAGTCGGCATCCATGGACTGCTCGCCTACACCGTCTCACAGCGATCGCACGAAATCGGCGTGCGTCTCGCGCTCGGCGCCGAGCCGGCGCGCGTCGTGAAGATGATCGTCGCAGACGGCCTGCGCCTCACTGCGCTCGGGGTCGTGCTTGCCGTGCCCGCCGCCTACGCGGCGGCGCGTGGCATGCGCGCCCTCCTCTTCGGCGTGCAGCCCGCCGATCCTGCAACCATCGCGATGGCAGTGGCACTCGCTGTGGTGATGACGCTCGCCGGATCGCTTGTGCCGGCACTGCGCGCACTGCGAGTCAGCCCGATGTCGGCCATGCGCTCGGAGTAGCGCCGCAGCCGTCCGGCTGCGCGGTGCGGGATTAGGGTCTCCGGCGCAGGCTCGCTAGAATGGCGGCGAATGCGCGCTGTTTCCGTCTTCGCCGTCCTCTTCCTTTCCGCCTGCTCCCGCCCTGCCGCACTCTTCGTCGAGGAGAACGCCCGTTCGCACGTGGAAATGCTCGCCGGCACGATCGGCAGCCGCTGGGTCGGCACGCCTGAGAATGCGCGCGCGCGCAGCTACATCATCGACCAGTTGCGGCTGTACGGCTTCGACGTGCGCGTGCAGGAAACCGACGCGCGCCGGCCCGAGCTCGGGCGCACCGCCCGCGTGTCGAACATCATCGCCACGCTCGCCGGCGAACGGCCGGAGGCGATCGGGCTCGTCTCGCACTACGACTCCGGGCTCGACACTCCCGGCGGCGGCGACGATGCGTTCGGAGTGGCGGTCTCGCTGGAAGCGGCGAGAACGTTCGCGTCGAGGGAGAGGCGCCGGTGGTCGCTGTTCGTGCTGGTCACCGATGCCGAGGAAGCCGGCCTGATGGGCGCCGCCGCCCTGGTCACCGATCGGGAGGTCACCGATCGGCTGAGGGCCTACCTGAATTTCGAGGCCAGCGGAACGTCGCGGCCGGTCATGCTGTTCGAGACGGGACCTGGCAACGCGTGGCTCGTGAAGACCTGGGCGCGGCACGCGCCGCATCCGCGCGGCGGTTCGATGGGCATCGAAGTGTACAAGCGCCTGCCGAACGACACGGACTTCACCATCTTCAAGCGGCACGACATTCCCGGACTGAACTTCGCGGTGGTCGGCAACAGCTACGGGTACCACACCGCGCGCGACACGCCGGCGCGGATCGAGCCGGCGGCGCTGCGCGAGGCCGGCGAGAACGCCGCTACCATCCTGGCGGCGCTGCAAGACGTCGACATCACGCAGCGCAACGCATCCGATGCGACGTACTTCGATGCCGGCCCGAAGGCCGCCGTCAGCTACGGGCCGCGCACGGGCTGGCTGATAGCCGCGGCCGCGCTCGTGTTCGGCGCGATCGCCGTCGTGAAGGTCACCGCGACGGCGGTCGGGATAGGGGGCGTCCTGCGCTGGCTGCTGACGTTCGTGTGGGCCGCGATCGCGTTCGTGGTCTCGGCAGCCGGAATGGTTGCGGCCACGTGGGCGCTGCGGGCGGCGCGGGAATCGTACAGCCCCTGGTATGCGCACCCGGATCGGCTGCTGATTCTGCTCGCAGCCACGGGAATCGCTCTCGGGTGGGCGGCAACGCGCATCGGAACCTGGCTGCCGCCGCGCGCGCATCTCACGCGGCATCCGTCGGTTGTCTGGAGCGTCGCGCTTCCGGTGTGGATCGTGCTCGCGTCGGTCTCGTTGTGGGCCGGGCCAGCAGCCGCCTACCTGTGGACCGTGCCGCTCTTTGCGGCCGGCGTGCTGCTGACGATCGTGCCCACCCGCAACGAGCCGCTCGTGCGCGCCGCCTCCGTGGTCGTGCTGGCCGTGGCCGGGACCCTCTGGCTGCGGAACGGCATCGAGCTGTCGCGGTTCGTCGTGGCTGTCTTCGGCCGGTTGCCGGTCGTGACGCCGGTATACGTCTACGCGGCCGTAGTTGCCGCCGTGGGCTTGATGGTGGCGCCGCCGTTCCTCGCGGCAGCCGCGCGGCCGACGCCTCTCCCCCGGCCGCCGCTCATCACCGCTGCGTGCCTCGCCGCGATTGCGATTGCCGCTGGATTCGCCTACGCGGCGCCTGCCTACACGGAAGACCGGCCGCTGCGCAGGTACCTGCGGGCCATCCAGGATGGCGACGCGGCGAACGCGGTGTGGGAAGTGGCTTCGACGGAGCCGGGTCTCGATCTCGAGAGCGGCGCGCCCGGTGGATGGGTGCCGGCCACCGACGCTCCCGCCGTGAGCGTACCGATGGTGCGCTGGCCGTTCGCGTTCGTCTTTCGCACGCGCGGCCCGGCACTCGGTCCGGCGCCGGCGCACATCACCGCGTTCACGCAGACGCCGGTCGAACGCGGCGTCGAGGTGACGGCGACGGTCGTGCCGTCGCAGCCGGGAGTCACCGTCACGTTCGTCGCGCCTGCGGGCCAGAAACCCGCCCGCAGCAACCTGCCGGGCATCGTCCGCAACGGCCGCTGGAGCGCGACATACGTCGCGCCGCCCGCCGACGGCGTCGTCTGGCGCGCGTACTTCGGCACCACCGATCCGTCGCCGTTTGCCGCCACCCGCATGGTCGTCACGTCGGGCCGGATTCCGGGCGGGACCGGCTGGCAGTCGCTGCCCGCATGGCTGCCGCAGGAACGCACTGTCTGGGGAGCGAACGCGGCGTGGATTCTCGCGCCGCGCATCCCCGTCCCTGGTCCCTAGTCCCTGGTCACGGGTCCCTGGTCTCGGGGTCCCTGGTCTCGGGTCCCTGGTCTCGGGTCCCTGGTCCCGGGACTGACTCGGGACGAGGGACTCGGGACCAGGGACCAGGGACTCGGGACCAGGACCAGGGACCAGGGACGGATGTCTTCCCCCGCCAGCGCCGTTACGTTAAACTACGTAACCATTACGTAGAAGAGCGTAATCACCCATGGATAACCCGTTCGTCTACGGCGAGGTGGTGCCGGCGGCCGCGTTCGTCGATCGGCTTGCCGAGCTCGACCGGCTCACCGGCGATCTGCTTTCCGGCCAGAAGGTGTTCCTGATCTCGCCGCGGCGGTACGGCAAGTCGTCGCTGGTGCAGCAGGCGCTGCGGGCGGCGGCGCGGGGCGGGGCGTTGACGGTTGATGTCACGGTGAGCAGCTACAGCTCGTACGTGGCGTTCCTCGAGGGCTACGCCCGCGCGCTGATGTCGATCGAGACGCGCGCCGATCGCGTACGCGCCTGGATCGCGGACATGCTCGGTGCGGTGCGCCCCGAGGTCCGCATCGAGCAGAATGAAGCGGGCCGCGGCCAGCTCGCCATCGCGTTTCCCGCAGCGCAGAGCGGCCGTGACATCTCGCGCCTGGCCCAGGAGGTGTTCGCGCTGCCGGGGCGGATCGCCGAGGCGCGGCGCCGGCGGCTGGCCGTGGCGCTCGACGAGTTTCAGGCGATTGCGTCGTTCAACGGCGGCAGCGTCGAGCACGCGCTGCGCGCCGCCGTCCAGCACCAGCGGCAAGTCGGCTACGTCTTCTCCGGCTCGGAGCCCACGCTGATGGAGCGCATGCTCGGCCGCAGCCGGCCGTTCTACAAGGCCGGGCCCGTGATGCGGCTGCAGAAGATCCCGCCGGACCTGTTCGCCGAGTTCGTCGAAACCCGGTTCCGCAAGTCGGGCGTGAGACCCGCGGCCGGCCTCGGCGCCGCGATCGTCGAGCTCGCAGGCAACCTGCCGTACGACGTGCAGCGCCTGGCGCACGAGCTGTGGGATGATGCGCGGGCGGCGGGCCGCCGCGGGGCAGGCGTCGACGATCTCCACGCGACGCTGACGCGGCTGCTCGGCGAACAGGAGGCACTGTTCGAGGGCGTGTGGCAACGGCTCACGCTCGCGCAGCGCGCGACGCTGCGCGCCGCCGTGCTGCAGGACGGCCGCGAGCTGATGGCTGCCGATGTCCGCACGCGCTATCGCCTCAGCGGCGCCTCCACGGTCCAGACGTCGCTCGCCGCGCTCGTGCGCGAGGACTTGCTCGCGCGGGAAGGCGATCGCTACGTGGTCGTCGACTCATTGCTGCGCGAGTGGGTCGCGCGCCGGACCTACTGATCATGACTGGAATCCTCGAACGCCTCGGCCTGGGACGACCGGAGTTGCGCGCGTGGGCGATGTACGACTGGGCGAACTCCGCCTTCATGTGCACCATCGTCACGGCGATCTTCCCCATCTACTTCCAGCGGACCGCCGCGGCCACCCTGTCCGAAACCGACGCGCTGGCGATGTACGGGCTCGCGAACACGATCGCCATCGCGGTTGTGGCCATCCTCAATCCGGTGCTGGGCGCGCTCGCCGATTATCTGCCCGTCAAGAAACGGATGCTCGCGGCCTTCCTCGCGCTCGGTGTCGGCTCGACAGCCGCGATGTTCTTCATCGACTACGGCGAGTGGCGGTTTGCGACCTTTCTCTTCATCCTCGCCAGCATCGGCGCCTTCGGCAGCATGGCGTTCTACGACGCGCTGCTGCCGCACATCGCCGGCGAGCGCGACATGGATCGCGTGTCGACGGCCGGGTACGCGATCGGATATTTCGGCGGCGGGCTGCTGCTGGTGATCAACGCCATCTGGATCACCTACCCGCAGGCCTTCGGCATGGCGGACATGGGCGTGGCCGCCAGGGTCTCGTTCGTGAGCGTCGCCGTATGGTGGCTGCTGTTCTCGATCCCGCTCTTTAGGCGGGTGCCGGAACCGCCGACGCACGTGGTCCGCGCCAGCGGGAACCTGATGGCCATCACGCTGCGGCAGCTCGCGCAGACGGTGAGGGAACTGCGCGGCTTCCGTGAAGCATTCGTGATGCTGGTGGCGTTCGCCATCTACAACGATGGCATCAACACGATCATCAAGATGGCGGTGAGCTACGGCACGCAGATTGGCCTGGGCGCCGGGCCGCTGATCGCCGCCGTCATCCTCGTGCAGTTCGTCGGCGTGCCGTTCGCGTTCCTCTTCGGCGCGCTCGCCGGCCGGTTCGGGGCCAAGCGATCGATCTACCTCGCGCTCGCGGTGTACGTCGTGATCAGTGTGCTGGCCTACTTCATGACCACCGCGCTGCATTTCTATCTGCTCGCGGCCCTCCTCGCCATGGTGCAGGGCGGCAGCCAGGCGCTGAGCCGATCGCTCTTCGCGACGATGATCCCGAAGGCGAAAAGCGCGGAGTTCTTTGCGTTCTTCTCCATCTTTGAGAAGTTCACCGGCGCACTTGGTCCCGCCACGTTCGCGGTTGCGGTGAAGGTGACGGGATCGCCGCGTTTCGCCATCCTCAGCGTCGTCGTCTTTTTCGTGGTGGGATGGGCGGTGCTGTCGATGGTCAACGTCGATCGCGGGCAGGCCGTCGCCCGCGCGGCCGATGCTACCGTCTGAGACATGTCAAAGACCAACGACCAAAGACCAAGGACCAAGCATCGAAACTGCCAACGACCAAAGGCCAAGGACCAAGCATCGAAACTCCCAACGGACCAAAGGCCAACCTCCAAGTGAGCGCCCTTTGGCCGTTGGTCTTTGGCCTTGGTCTTGGCCTTGGTCTTTGGTCTTTGGTCTTTGGTCTTTGGTCTTTGGGCCTTGGAACTTGAGCCGCTTGGTCCTTGGCCCTTGGCCTTTGGGAGTTGACGATGGCATCACCGTTCGTCCGAGCGCTAGCGCGCGCGGCGTCACGGCTCTTCTACCGGGTCGAGACCGTCGGCACGGTGCCGCAGCAAGGCGCCGTCCTCATCCTGCCGAATCATCCCAACTCGCTGCTCGATCCGGCGGTGATCTGGGCGACGGCAGGCCGCGACGTCCGTTTCCTGGCGAAATCGACGCTGTTCGGCACGCCGCTGCGCCCGCTGCTCGCAGGTGCCGGCGCGATCCCCGTCTACCGCAGGCTCGATCAGGGCGTTGACACGTCGAAGAACGCCGAGACGTTCGCGGCCGTGGAGGCGGCGTTCGCCGCGGGTGACGCGGTGTGCGTGTTTCCCGAGGGCATCAGCCACTCGACGGGTCGGCTGGCGCCGTTGCGCACCGGCGCGGCGCGGATGGCACTTGCCGCCGAACAGAACGGCATTCGCGTTGCGATCCTGCCGGCCGGCCTCAACTTCGAGCGGAAGACGGTGTTTCGCTCGCGCGCGATCGTCGTCTACGGCAAGCCGTTTTCCGCATCCGATCTTCCGCAGGACGATGCGCAGGCAGTGCGGACGCTGACGGACCGGATGGCGCAGCACATGCGGCGGCTGCTCGTCGAAGCGGATCCAGCCGGCGACGCCGCCGTGGTCGATCGCATCGATCGGCTGTATGCGGCCGCGCGAGCCGTCCCGCACGATCCGCAGGAACGCGTCGCGCGGCGCCGCGTCATCGCCGTCGGCATGGAACGGCTGCGGGCAGCCGACCCGCAGCGCTACGAGGAGATCTTCCTGAAGTTCCGGCGTTACGACGACCGGCTACGCCGCTTCGGGCTGCGCGATCGTCACCTCGACTGGCAGATCTCCGCCGCCGACGCGGCTCGCTTCGCCGCGCGCGAGCTGATCGCCGCGGTAGCGCTCGTTCCGCTGTCTGCCGTCACGATGCTGACGTTCGCGGTGCCGTACCTCGTGACGCACGCCATCTCGCGCCGCTTCACACGCGACACGGACGTCGAGGCGACGGCGAAGGCGCTGTCCGGGTTCGTGCTCTACACGCTGTGGATTGCCGCGGTTGCGGCGATTGCGTGGAAGCTGTGGGGCGCGGCGGCCGGCATCGCGGCGCTGGCTGCGCTGCCCTCCGTCGGCATCGCCGGCCTGTTCGCCATCGAGCGCGAGTCGGCCGTCCTCGATGCCGTCCGCGCGTGGCTGCTGCTGCGCCGCACGCGCGACGGAACGCGCGAGCGCCTCCGCCGCTTCCGCTCCGAGCTGGCCGACGTCCTCGACGATGTGTACTCGTGGCTCGGCGCCGATCGCTGATCGCCGATCGCTGATCGCCGATCGCCGATCGCCGATCGCCGATCGCTGATCGCTGATCGACGTTCGCCGATCGGCGTTACGCGATCAGCGATCAGCGATCAGCGACGTGCAAGGAACGCCCGCGCGCGCGGCCGCGAGAAAGCCGTGTTGATCGAGTGCGACGGCAGCGCCATCACCTTCTCGTAGTGCTCGCGCGCCTTCGCCTTGTCGCCCAGCTTCTCGTACGCCTGCGCGATCAGCCCGAGGACGAACGGGTCCTTCAGATCGCCCTGCATCAGCTCATCGATCGCACGCTTGTTGTCGCCGGCGTAGAACGCCATGTAGCCGAGCAGATACGGGTAGAACGGGCGCTGGTTCTCGTTGCCAGCCTTGTCGAGCAGCGCCTTCGCTTCCGCGGCGTGCGTCTGTGCGGCAGCCGCGTTCTTGCGACGGGCGGCGATGCGCGCCTGTGCGTTGTGCCAGCGCCATTCCCACAGCGCGGCCTGGTCGGGTGGCAGCTCGGGGACCTTCTTTGCCGTCTCGATCCCGGTCCGGTACCACTCCTCCGCTTTGTCGAGATTTCCCGACTCGAGGAAGATGCGCCCGAGCGCGTTGGCGGTGCCGGCGGCGCCGCCGCGGTCGTTCGCCTGCATCTGCGCGTCGAAGATGCGCTGGTAGTAGCGCGCGGCTTCGTCCGCCTTGCCCTCGAACGCCCAGGAGACGCCCATCGCGGACAGCGCGCTGTTGCGGTTCTTGTCGTTCGCGAGCGCGGCCGCCTGCTCCAGATGACGCCGCGCGTCGGCGTGCTGCCCCTCGAGATCGAGCGCGCGTCCGAGCGCGTGGTGCGCGTCGAACGACTGCGGCGACGCCGTCACGGCGCGCTTCAGGATCGCGACGGCCTCGGTGACGTTCCCTGCCTGGATCAGCTTCTGCGCCTGACTCAGCTGCTGCCGGGTCTCGTCGGGTTGAGCGGCAGACTGCGGCGCGGTTGCCTGACCCACCATGAGCGCGAGCAGAAGAGTGAGAGCAATCATCCCGCGATGATATCGCGGTTACTTCAGAAGGTACTCCTGCACGAACATGACCCACGTCAGCAGGTTGAAATCGTTGTTCGCCGGGTTCTGCCAGAGCGTGTGCCCCTCGTCGCCGTAGACGGCGACCCACACGGTCGTTCCGGCGGCGCGAACGGCACTCGCCATCTCCTGCGCCTGTGCCAGCGGCACGCGCGTGTCCTTCGCGCCGTGCATGATGAAGAGCGGAACGCGGATCTTCGACGCGTGGGTGGTGGGCGAAATCTGCGTGAGGAAGTCGCGCATCGCGGGATCGCGCTCGTCGCCGTATTCCGACCGGCGATTGAGCTGGCGGACGGGGTCGGTCTGCTCCAGGTAGCTGACGAAGTTCGAGATCGCCGCGGCGGCGAATGCGCAACGGATCCGATCGCCGTACTTCGCGGCGACCGCGTACGTCAGGTAGCCGCCGTAGCTCGCGCCGGTCACCATGACGCGATCCTTGTCGAGGCCCGGCTGCTGGGCGATCCAGTCGAGCAGCGCGCCGATGTCTTTCACCGCGTCCTCTCGCTGCCTGCCGTTGTCGGCGGCGAGAAAGGCCTGGCCGTAGCCAGGGGTGCCGCGGAAATTGGGGAAGATCAGCGCAATCCCGAGCTCGTTGACGAACGACGCGTTGCGGCCGAGGAAGCGCGGGCGCTCGCGGAAGTCGTCCGGTCCGCCGTGGAGGTTGATCATCACCGGACGCGGCCCCTTGAAACGCGCGGGCGGCCGGTACAGCACTCCGGGGATCGTCAGCCCGTCGAAGCTTTTCCAGCCGACGATCTCCGCGTTCGGCAACGTCTCGGGGTTCACGCCGCCACTCTCGCTCGTCGTCCAGCGTTCGACGGATCCGGTCGCGGCCGACACGGAGTAAACGTCGTTGAACGTCTGCACGGAGCGCAGGTTGAAGGCGACCTCCTGGCCGTTCCGATGCCACTGCAGGTTCGTGATCGTGCCGGCGGGCAGCTTCGGCGCGTGGCGTGTCTTCATCGTCGCGCCGTCGACGAGCTCGAGAACGCTCGTGGCGCCGCGGTCGAACACGATTGCGAGCGTGCGGCCGTCCGGCGACAGCGCATACCACTCAACCGATTCCGTCGCGCGCGTGATGGGCGTCCACTCACCCTTGGCGTCGGTGCGCCACAGCCGCGTCACCTCGCCACCGTGGTTGCTCAACGCGTAGACCGTACGAGCATCGCCGCCAAACCGCGGCATCTCCCAGAACCCGCGGTGCTTCTCGCGCGACGTCACCGGCGTCCTCACCCCCGTCGTCACGTCGAAGCGCCAGATGTAGCGCTCGTCGGTCGACGCGCGCTCCTCGACGAGCAGCTCGCGATCGTCGGGCGACCAGTCCTGAGGGATCCAGTTGCCGGCCGCCTCCGCCACGATGCGCGCGCTCGACGGCTCCGCCGGATCGATGACCCAGACCTCGCGATCGTTCCCGGTGCGGCGCGACGAGTCGAAGGCGAGGAGGCCGGACTTCCTGGAAACGACGACGGACAGGCCGTTGCGCGACTTGCCGTCGGTGATCATGGTCGCGGTGCGAGTGCCGAGGTCGTAGCGAAACAACTGCGAGCGCTCGGCACCGCCGCCGATGTCACGACGGAAGACGACGTAGTCGCCGCGCACCGGCTCGTACCAGGCGCCGCCCGTCACCACGGGGCCGAAGGTCACCTGGGTGCGGGCGCGCCCCGGGCCGTCGACGAGATGAACGTGACGACGGCCGAATGACGTCGCGATCAGCATCTGCCGGCGTGTTGGATGCCAGTTGAGGAGCTCGGCGAAGCGGAACTCGCCGTACGGCGCGAAGCGTTCCGCCAGCGATACCGGGATTGGCGGCACCCCATCCAGCTTGACGGCCGGCGGCACCGGCACTGCCGCGTCCTGCGCCGCTGCCGGTACAGCGGTCAGCAGCAGCACCGCAACACGAAGAAAGTGGCGCATGGGCACCCGCAATTCTGAGGGGAGCAAACTGGCGGTGAAGGGCACATTATAGTGCAAACCTTCGACGCCCCCCTTGCGTCGAAGTTATCGCGATGTGCGACGAGACCCTCCGGGCTGCCGAGCGCAGCGAGGCGGCAAGGCCAAAGGGCTGATATGAAGATCGTCATAGCTGGCGGCAGCGGATTTCTGGGCAGCCCTCTCGCGGAAGTCTACGCAGAGGAAGGGCACGACGTCCGCGTGCTGACGCGCGGGCTGCCGGCGGGCGAGTCGCGGCACGATCCGGGCACGGGCGTGCCCGGCGTGTCACGCGTGGGATGGCAGCCGGAGGCGCTCGTGCCCGGCACGGACGGCTTTGCGGCAGCCCAGTTGCCGGCCTGGGCGCACGTGATCGACGGCGCCGACGCGGTGATCAACCTCGCGGGCGAGTCGATCGCCGGCGGCCGCTGGACGCCGCAACGCAAGGCCCTGCTGCGCGACAGCCGCATCGTCTCGACGCGAAGCCTGGCGGCGGCGATCAATGCGGTGGCGACGCCGCCGCGGGTATTCGTGAGCGGCAGCGCCGTCGGATTCTACGGACCGTCCGGAGACGATCCGAAGACGGAGGACTCGCCGCCCGGCGGCGATTTCCTCGCGACTCTCTGCGTCGACTGGGAGGGGGAGGCGCGCCGCGCCGCGCGGTCAGAAACGCGCGTGGCGCTGCTCCGCACCGGCATCGCGCTCGAGCAGTCGGGCGGCGCGCTGGCGAAGATGCTGACGCCGTTTCGCCTGTTCGTGGGCGGACCGATGGGATCCGGACGCCAGTACATGTCGTGGATCCACCGGATCGACTGGCTCGAGATGGTGCGGTGGATTGTGGACACGCCGGAGGTGAGCGGGCCGGTCAACGCGACGGCGCCGCACCCGGTGAACAGCCGCGAGTTCGCCCGCGCGCTCGGCCGCGCGCTGCACCGCCCGGCGCTCCTGCCCACGCCGAAGCTCGCGCTGAAGATCGCGCTCGGCGAGATGGCGGAGACGCTCGTCACCGGCCAGCGCGCGATCCCGGCGAAAGCGAAAGCGCTCAAGTTCCACTTCCGCTATCCGGAGATCGATCAGGCATTCCGCGGGATCTTCGAGTCGTAGGCCGGGTCAATGCTGAATGCTGATGCCAAATGCTGAAAATGCGGGGAATGCGGGAATGGGCCAAGCAGCACCCCGTTCAGCATTTGGCATTCAGCATTCAGCATTGACCGGGATCACAGGAATGTCGGGGCGCTCGAGCGAAAATCGGCGCCCAGAACGGACACCGAGCTCGCGCCGAGCCACGAGTCGATGACGCGCGCGTAGACGGCGCGGAAGTCCGTCTCGTAGCGCACGTCGTTGCTGTTGTTCTCGAGCGACGGGTCACCGGGCGTGAGCCGCGCGGCCGTGCCGTACAGGCCGCCGTTGACGCTGCCGCCGATCGCCATCATCAATCCGGCCGCGCCGTGATCGGTTCCGGCGCTCCCGTTCTCGATCACGCGACGGCCGAACTCGGAGAACTGCAGGATGAGCGTGTCGTTCAGCAGGCCCTGATTCCGCAGGTCGTTGTAGAACGCGAACACGCCGTCGTTGAGCGTCCCCATCAGGTTCGTGTAGGAACCGTTGGCGACGTTCGTGTTCTGCGACGCGTGCGTGTCGTAGCCGCCGGTCTGCACCCAGAAGATGTTGGTGCCGATGCCGCCGACCATCGCGCTCGCGATCATGCGCAGCGCCTGCGCGAAGCCGTTGTTCGGATACGTCACCGTCGGCGCGTAGGTCCCGACCTGGGCGACGCGATCGAGCGTCGCGAACGCGCCCTGCGCCGTGGCGTTGACGAACGCCAGGTTCGGCCGATCGACGGGCACGTGCGAGGCGATACGGACGGCGCTGTCGCGCGCGTAGGTCACCTCGGCGCCGGTGTTCGGGCTGGCAAAGGCATATCCGGCAATGCTGGGAATCGACGGCACACCGACGGTGCGCGACAGCAACGTGCGGGGCGTCTCACGGTTCGTCGACCAGGCCGTCAGCGGATCGACGGGCGCGGGCAGCGAATCCAGATACCTCCCCAGCCAGCCGGCGCCCTGCGGCTGCCTCGGATCGGCCGTCGACCAGATGTCCGTGCCCGTGAAGTGCGAGCGGCTCGAGTTCGGATAGCCGGTGCGCTGGATCAGCGCGAGGTGACCGCTGTTGAAGATCGTCCGCAGACCGGTCAGCCGCGGGTTCAGGCCGAGCGTCATGCCGCTGCTGTCGGTCCCGACCTGGAGCACGTTTGCGGCGGGAATCGCCAGCACCGGACGCCGCGCGTAGTACTGCGGATCGCCGTAAGGTACGAGCGTGCTCAGCGCGTCGTTGCCGCCGCTCAGGTACAACACGACCAGGTTCCGCCGCGAGCGCCCCTGCGCGCGCGCGATGTCGGTCAGGAATCCGGGCGCGGCGAAGCTGACGGTGAACGCCGCCACGCCGTCTCGAACGAACTGGCGTCTGGTGATGGACATGGATCTGCCTTCTCGAGCCCGCCTCAAATCAGCTGGAAGTTCCCCGATCCGACGATCAGATGGACGAGCCCGGCGGCCTTGTTGGCGCGCTGCGCGTCCGAGTTGGTCCACGCGCCGCCGGCGCGCGCGTAATCCAGCAGCGCCCGGTACGCGTCGTCGGCGAACGGCTGCGGCGTGAGCCGATCCAGAAGGTAGCCGACCAGGCCTTCCGGCGTCGCCGCGTAGGACTTCGTCGCGTCGCGCAGGTTGAATTTCTGATTCGCCGCAAGCACAGAGGCGGCGAAGTTCATGCGTGCGAGCATCGATCCGCTGGAGAACCACGCGGCGCCGAGATCCCAGCCGGCGACATCCGGCGGCTCGAACAACTGCTGGCCCATGTTGGCCATCGGCGTCAGCGCGTTGTTCAATTGGAAGCCGGTCCAGCCGACCTCCTTGATCGCGCGTGCGACGAACTCCGCGGGCCACGCATAACGGGCGTAGCGATTGTCGATCGATCTGAACTGCGGCGAATTCAGCACCTGGCGAACGACCGGCTTCATCTCGAAGCCGTTGCGGTAATACGTCTCCGCCAGACTCGCAACGAACGACTCATCGGGCGCGCCGACTTCGCTGATGAAGAACCGATACAGCTTCCGCGCGAGCCTCGGGCCGGTGGCCGGATGCGCCGCGACGGCGTTGATCAGATCGATGCCGTCCTGCATGCCGTTGGCCGCCGAACGCGCCGGAATCGTGCGGCCGCCGTCCGGATAGATCGGGAACGAGAACGTCTTCGCGTTCGTGTCGTGCTGGTTGGCGTTGTAGTTGAACCGATAGTACGGAGCCGGCGTGTTCGCGGTGACGCGCGTCAGGTTCCACCCGGTGAAGACCCGCGCGCCGGCGTAGACGTCCGTCTCGGGGAACGTGTCCACCCCCATCGTGAACAGCTCCATCAGCTCGCGCGCGAAGTTCTCCTGCGGCTGCGCGCGGACGTTCAGGCGGCCGTCGAGCCAGACCAGCATCGCCACGTCCTTGGCGACGGCCTGAAGCAGGTCGCGGAAGTTGCCGAGCGCGAAGCGGCGAAACAGCTCGATCTGCCCTTCGACCTGAGAAGGATCTTCGGCGGGCACGGCCGCCATGTAGCGCGTACCCTCTTCGCTGCCGTACGCGCCCTGAATCTTGGAGACCGCGGTGGCGAAGTGGTTGTGCCAGAAGAGCGTCATCTTCTCCTGGAGCGGCCGCTGCGAGTGCACCATGCGGAACAGCCATCGCTGCCTCGCGTGCGCGATGTTCCTGTTCGGCAGGAACCCGCCCGACGTCAGCGCGTATCCCGCCTTCCCGATGTACGAGTCCACATCGTCCGTCACGTCGTCGTAGTCAACGAGGACGTTCACCGCCCCTCCGTATCCCAGCTCGCTGTAGAACTCGATTTCAGAGGGTGTGGCGCCGAAGCCGGCACGCCGCAGCAAGTGCTCGATCAGGTCCTCGCCCTGCCTCGGTCCTCGCGTTGGTGGTGCCGGTGGGTTCTGCTCGTACAAAGAGGGATCGATAGCCACGTGCGTGACGCCTCCACGCGGGATGATACTCCCCTTTCAGGGGGAGCGAGACCTGCCGGCATTAGACCGGAATGGCCGTCGAGAGGTTACAAGCCTGGAGACCGAGGGAGGAAGGCCTCAGCGATCCTTCAGGATGCGCGCGAACCCGAATAACTCGTCACCCTTAAGGGGTTCGCCGACGTACTGCCGTAGGAGTATCCGTGCGGCCAGCCAGGCCACGCCTGCCCCGTGCCGGGCGTGACCAACGGCGAACAAGTGCCTTGGGAAGTTGCGGTGGGTGCCGAAGAGCGGCAGATCGTCGGGGGTTTCGTGGTGGACGCTGTCCCACGACCATTCGGGCTGGAGCCCCGAGATGGCCGAATAGAGCGTTGACAGCTCGTACATCAACTGGCCGGTCCGCTGTACGAGCACCTTCTCGCGGGACCGGTCGGGCACCGGCGGCTGCTCCGCACCGGCGAACAGCACCCGGTCCTCCTTGATCCATCGCAGCGTGTGCGGCGGCCTCGCATCGTCCCTCATCGCCGCCGTCCGCTGGCCGACCTCCCGTCGCACGGCTGCCGGCAGCGGCTCGGTGACGACGCAGTAGGAGTGGACGGGATTCAGGTGCCGGCGCAGCGCGCGCAGATCGGGGATTGGCGTCTCCGTCGCGACGACGACCGCGTCGGCGATCACAGAGCCTCGCGCGAGGACGACTTCGACGTTCTTGCGGCGCGCCTTGATGCGCCGCACCGAGGACCGTTCGTGAATCGAGGCGCCGCGTGCCGCCGCGGCAGACGCGAGGCCGACTGCGGCGCGATACGGATCGATGCCGAACCCGCGCGTCAGGATCGCGCCGGTCGACGGCGCGGCGGTCAGACGCGCGAACGCTGCCGGCGCTAGCCAGGTGTGATCGAGGCCCGCGTCGCGGCGCGCCTGGTACTCGCGGCGCAGCCGGCGGCCCGCGTCCGCATCCATGCGGATGAACCGAACGAAATCCTGCGCGGCGAGATCGGCCCTGATCTCGAATCGCTTCAGCGCGGCTGCGAAGTCGAGCGATGCGCGCCGCATGGCCTGCCACAGGAGCCGGGCTGCGCGGAGGCCGTGGCGAGCCGCTGTTTCCTGGAACGACGCGTCGAAGTCCTCACGGACGAGGCCGGTCGCGCGCGCCGTCGCGCCGGCACCGATCGCCTCGGCTTCCAGCAGGATGGTCTTGACGCCTGCCGTGGCGAACGACGCTGCGCACGCGCATCCCGTCAGGCCGCCGCCGATGACGACGACGCCGGTCTGCGCCTCGCCCTTGAAGGGTGCATATGACGGCCTGCGGCTCTTCGGAAAGCGATCGAGCCAAAACGGAGTCGATGATCGTCGCAAAGCGGCATCATTCTATCTGCTTCCTCAGTGCGCGTGGCGCCCCACCCCCACGCGCTTTACGCGCTTCGCGCGACGGCCTTCGGCCTTGCCGACGGCGCTTCGCGCCGTCAGCCTCTCCGCTCCGCTGCAAGGAGGCGGCGCTTGCGCGCCACGCCCCAGTGGTATCCGCCGATGCCGCCGTCCTGTTGGACGACGCGGTGACAGGGTACGACGATCGCGGTGGGATTCGAGGCGCAGGCGCGCGCCACCGCGCGCGCAGCGTCGGGCTGGCCAATGCGTGCCGCGACGTCCTTGTAGCTGCGCGTCCGGCCACGCGGGATCCGCTGCAGCTCGCGCCAGACGCGCCGCTGGAACGCCGTCGCGCGGACGTCCGTTGGCAGCCTCGGATCGGGCGCGCCGGGCTGGAGGCTGGCAACGATCTGCGCGACCCACCGCGACAGTGGCCCGTCCGCGTGGACAACCGTCGCAGCGGGGTATTCCGCTTTCAGCTCGCGCTCGAGACGCGCATCGCTGTCGCCGATCTTGACCGCGCAGACGCCTTTCGGCGTCGCGGCCACGAGCAGCCTGCCGAGCAATGAGTCGACCGTGACGTACTCCACCTGCTCTCCTTTCCCACCGCGCGCGTAGGACGCGGGCGTCATGCCGAGGATGTTCTTCGAACGCTCGTAGACGCGGCTACCGGAGCCATAGCCGGCGGCGTAGGTTGCCGCGGCCACGCCGTCGCCCGCGCGCAGCTCCGTCTTCAGCCAGCCGATCCGGCAGGCGTCCGCGTACTCGCGCGGCGTGATGCCGAGCGTCTGCTTGAACGAGCGCAACAGATGATGCGCGCTGCCGCCGACTTCCTTCGCCAGCCGTTCGAGGCGTATCGGTCCGTTCTGCTGTGACGCGATGATCGCGCAGGCACGCCGCACGCGATCGAGCCGAGACGACTGACTCCGCGCTGTCGGGCGGCAGCGGCGGCACGGCCGGACCCCGGCGCGCTCGGCTGCGTCGGGCGCGGCAAAGAACGTGACGACTTCACGCCGTGGCCGCCGGCTCGGACACGTCGGGCGGCAGTAGATCCCGGTACTGCGAACGCCGTACACGAACACGCCGTCCCATGCCACATCGCGCACGGCAACCGCGTTCCACAGGGCGTCTTCGTTGAACATCGAAGTGAGAATACCGGGCTCGCCCCAGTCTCGACTATCCGGATTTTGGCGCCAAACTCGAAGATCTCGAACAACAGGAGGAGGGGAGAACGGGAGCCTTTCCCTTTTCTTCAAGAAAAAACAGTGACTCCCGTTCTCCCCTACTCCTGTTAGCCACGGACGAGGCGGCCGCAAGCGGGCACGGGACTTGCGCCTCGTCTCCTCCGATACAGCGAGTGGAGAGGAGCCGGCGGCGAAGCGCCGGCGTAACGAAGCGAGCCTGGCGGGCGCAGGGGTCCCCGCCATTCAGAGTAGAGCGAGCGGAGAGGAGCCGGCGGCGAAGCGCCGGCGAAACGAAGCGAGCCTGGCGGGGTGCAGGGGTCCCCGCCATTCAAAGTAGAGCGAGTGGAGAGGAGCCGGCGGCGAAGCGCCGGCGGAACG
>JBMDXB010000141.1:0-151015 GCA_048594885.1 Vicinamibacterales bacterium | reverse complement strand
TTTCCCCCCCCCCCCGCCCCCCCCGGGGCTCTCTTCTCTATATTTTTTGGGCCCGATAATTTCGATAACTGACCCCGTCCGGACCGTCCGGGCGAAGCGATAGGTGAGGATTTTGTAGACCAGCTTGGCGCAGAGGAAGTTCGGCGCCATGACGCCCGGCAGCGGGCTGAGCTCGACAACGTCGCAACCGACGACCTGGCGTCGCGTGATGACTGCCCGCAGCAGGCCCAGGGCCTCGTACCACGACAGGCCGCCAGGCTCGGGCGTGCCGGTCGCCGGCATGATGGCGGGATCGAGACCGTCGACGTCGATCGTGATGTAGACCGTGTCGCCAAGCGTCGCGACCACGTTCTCGATCCACTCCGGATCGCGCCGCATCGTCGCGTCGTAGAAGATGTTCACGTTCAGCGACGGCGCCGCCTGCGCTTCTTCGACCGACATGCTGCGGATGCCGACCTGCGTTACGGGCGCGTGCTCGAGCGTGCGGCGCATCGCGCAGGCGTGATTGTGCCGCGTGCCCATGTAGCAGTCGCGCAGGTCGGCGTGCGCGTCAATCTGCAGGACGCTCAGGCCGGGGTGCCGCGCCGCCGCCGCCGCGACGAGCGGCGGCGTAATCGAGTGCTCGCCGCCAAGCGCCACGAGAAACTTGTCACGCGACACGATTTCCGTGGCGACACGCCGAATCTCGTCCATCACTTCGGACAGCTCCCCAAATGGCAGCTCCATTTCCGGAAGCGTGTAGATGCCGACGCCGTGGACGTCGGCGCCGACCTCCTCGTCCCACAGTTCCATGTGCGATGACGCGATCAGGAGCTCACGCGGACCGTTGCGCGTGCCACCGACGTACGAGGTCGTGCGATCGACGGGAACCGGCAGGATCACGGCCGCCGAGTCGTCGAACGAACGGACCTCGGGCAGCATGCCGCCGAACGGAATGGCGACGCCGTGGTCGTAGCGAAACGGAAAGCTCATTCGCGTGCCTCGAAGCGCGACGCGGGAAACGGATGGCCGTCGATGCCCATGACCGGACCCGCCAGATCGAACGTGATGGGTGTGCGGGCAGCCAGCGCGTCCGCCGCGCTCGTGCTGAGCGCGGACACGAGCAGCGGCAGCGCCGCCGTGACGTCGGCGTGGACGGTGACCTGCTCCGCGTCCGTTGCCAGCTTGCCCCAGCTCTGGGCCTCTTCGAGCGTCGAGCCGGAGGCGCCGCCGAAGTGCGGAACGTCGGTGACAATCTGCACGGCGTAGCGATGGCCGCCGACGCGGTCGTCGTAGAACTCCGCTTGCACGCTCGCCTGGTTGATGAAGTTCTTCGGCGTGCCGCCACCGAGGACGATGGACGCCGTGCGCGGCCGCCGAATGACGATGTTGGCCGATTCGATGATGTCGCCGATGACGTCGATGACGCCGGCCGATTGATCGCGGTGGCGCGCCTGCGAGAGTCCCATGCCGATCGATGAGTCGGCGATGGCCGGGCAGAAGACCGGCACGGACGCACGATAGGCCGCCGTCAGAATGCCGTCTCTTCCGGTTTCGTTCCACAGGAATTCGCCGAGCCGATAGAGGAACTCACGCGACGTGTAGGGGCGCCGCTCGAGCGTCAGTACGAAGTGGGCGATCCACTCGTCGTTGTCGCAGAACTCTTCCTCGCTCGCATAGGTGTCGTAGACGCGATCGATCCGGTCTTCCTGCAGCGCGGCGTCGTTCTCGCGCGGCGATCCGACGAAGTGGCTGCGGCCGCGCGTTTCGTGCAAATCGTGATAGAGGTTGGCGCCCGTCGAGACGAGACAGTCCACGTAGCGGTGCTCGAGAAGGTGCGCGACAATCAACCG
Organism: Vicinamibacterales bacterium; assembly: GCA_048594885.1. Lineage (GTDB taxonomy): Bacteria > Acidobacteriota > Vicinamibacteria > Vicinamibacterales > 2-12-FULL-66-21 > JBMDXB01. Next base: position 149,183 of record JBMDXB010000141.1, on the reverse strand, counting down.
CATCCCGCCGGCGCTCAGCGCGCCGGCCATGCCGAGAAAGATGGTGCAGTCGGCGCCGAGCATCTTCTCCCAGATACGTCGCGCCGTGGCCAGACTCCGTCCCTGGAACGAGATGCGCTCCATGCGCGCCACGACTTCGTCGGCGGTGAGGCCGGCCTCCACGGCAAACGGCTGCACCGGTACGCGCAGAAAACGGGATTTCTTCGCCATCGCGTGTTTATTCTAAGAGGGGTCAGGTCTTGAATTATCAGTTTTCGGCCCCTGCCACCTCCGGATGGCGGAAAACTGATAATTCAAGACCTGACCCCTTCAAAAGGCGCGGCCGATGCGGCCGAACGCGACGATGCCGCTGCGGCGGCCGTCGCCGATGCGCCGCCATGCCGCGCCGGTCGCGATCGTCACCGGCGCCGAGTAGCCGAGAACCACATCGAACGACAGTTCCGCGCCGAGGGAGTGGCTGATGTCGCGTCGCCGGAACGAATCCGTCCACGCATGGCCGGCGTCCGCGAACACCGCACCATGTACCGAGCGGAGGAGGAGGGGCAGCGTGCCGATGCCGCGCTGCGGCCAGCCGAGAGGAAAGCGGTAGTCGACGTTCGCCACCGCGGCGTGTCGCCCGATCACCGCAGACTCCTCGATCCCGCGCAGCAGCCCGATCGCGCCCGAATCGAACTCGAACCCGCCGGTCTGCGGCCCCGCGCCCGCCGCGCTGAACACCCGGCGCATCGCATCGTCTCCCCACGACGTTGCCGCGGCCGCTCTCGCGGCAATCACGGCATGACGCGGCCCGGCGCGGAGGTAGCCTCGCAGCTCGCCGCTGGCTGCGCCGGCGTCCGCGTCGGCGCCGAGTGCACGCCGCGTCCATTCCGATGTCACGGTCGCGGCCGCGCCCTGTTCCGCGCTGATCGAGTAGCCGAACGACTGTGCGCTCGACAGCGTCCACCCGACGCGCGCGGCAATGCGCCGGCGTGTCTCGTCCACCGCCGGAGCGCACGACAGGCACTCGTACCGCTCGTCCGCCACATGCACGGCGGTCAACGTCTGGCTGAACCAGCGCACGCGGCGCAGCGGGAACAGCGCCCCTGCGTTCAGCTCCCGGACGCGAACGTCTCCGCTACGCCACGCGTCGGTGTCGTCCGAGCCGTTGACAAAGAGCGCGGGCCACCAGCGAGCGTAGGTGTAATCCGCCTGCCATGCGGGACGATTGCGGTCGAACGTCCAGCCGGCAACGATGGCGTAGCCGTGGCGACCGAGCGCATCGTAGCCGCCGGTCGCGGCGCCGATCGTGACGGCGTCCGCATCCGACTCGATGACCGGCGTCCAGAAACGCGGTGTCAGCGTCTGCCAGGGTTGGTACTGTCGCGAGGCACTCGGGACTCGGGACTCGGGACTCGCGACCCGGGACTCGGGACTCGCGACCAGGGACTCGGGACCAGGGACCAGGGACGAGGGACCGGCGTCCTCCCACCGTGGCGAGTCGAAGGGAAGGGAGTAGAGATCGTAGCCGTCGGCCGAGTACCCGACGAACACGAGGCTACGACCATCAGGAGCGATGGCGGGTGATTGCGCGCCGTCGCCGGCGCCTGCCAGCCGCCGCACGCGGCCGGTGGCAACGTCGACCGCATGGATCGTGAACGGCCGGCCGCCGCGATTCGACGAGAACAGCACGCTGCGGCCATCGGGCATCCACGCCGGCGAGATATTGCGCGCCTCGGCCGACGCGACGAGCGGACGCACGCTGCGCGTCTCGACGTCGATCAGCACGATCTCGGAAGGCCCGCCGAGGTGCCGTCGCTCGGCGACAATCGTGCGCCCGTCCGGCGACCACCGTGGCGACGTGAACTCGGTAAACGGCTCCGACACGAGCGGCTGCGGAGTTGCGACGCTGCCATCAGGCGGCATCGTGAACGTCGCGATCAGTCGGCGGTCTGCCTGTTGCGCGGTGCAGACGACCGTCCGCCCGTCCGGCGCGACGTCCGGATCGGCGGCGCGAGCTTCCCGCGTCAGCCTGCGGACGTCGCCGCCGCGGAGGGAGAGGGCGTACAGATCCGACTGCACGTCTACTTCGCGGACGACCTCGAGTTGATCGAAGACGAGCGTGTTGCCGGCGACGGCGATCCGCTCCCCGCGGAACCTCGTCGTCACTTCACGCGGTTCCGAGCGGTCACGCGCACGTTCCATCAGCGCGGGGAAGCCGTGCGGGTTCGCGATGGAGTAGAACAGCCGTCCGTCGGCGGCGAACGCCGGCGACGTGACGATGAACCCGTGCCGCGTGAGACGCTGCCTGTCGCCTTCGTCAATCCGCGCGCCCTGCTGGACGTCCGCCTGACACTCGCGCCAGAGATCGCCGAGCGGCCGGCCGTACACCTCGCGAAATGCGCGCGAGCCGAGGAAGGGGATTCGCCGCGCCGTCTCGGTGGCCAGCCGCGCGTGCGACTCGTCGCCGTAGCGGCGCGAGAGGCACTCGTGGAAGAAGCCGCCATAGAGATAGGTCGTGTTGCCCGACGGCCAGTCGACCACCCCGCCGTTCGCGCGGTCGAGCGTCGCGTAGCGGCGCGCCGCCGCTAGGTGGTCGAGGATCATCCGGAAATCGCTGGCGTTCACGCGGCCGCCGCCGGCCAGCGCGCTTTCCTCGAACGTCGCGAGACCCTCGACCTGCCAGCCGGGGAGAAAGAGGTTCGGATAGAAGAGCGGGAGGCGGCCGAACACGTGCCGAAGTCGGCCCAGCCATCCACCCGATTTCTCGAGATGGATGACGTGCGTGTATTCGTGGGTGAACACCAGCCGTAGCCAATCGTCGGTGTTGCCGATGACGCTCGACGCGCGTGGCGGCGCCGCCGTGATCTCGATGACGTTGTAGGGCACGACCGTCGCCCAGCCGTTCGACTCGTCCGCCTGATCGACGAGAATCACCTGCACGCGCTGCCGCGGCGTCCCGAGCCGTGGCTCCATCTCGGCTGCCACCTGCTCCACAATCCGCGCGAGCCGCTGCGCCAGCGCGTCCTCACGCTGGTGATAGTGGATGTCGAACCGTGGCGTGGCGATCGTGCGGAAGGCGAGGCGGGGGTCGTACCGTGTGGTGAAGAGCGGCGCGTCGGACGCGCGTGTTTGTGCCTGCGCGGGGCACAGCGTGCAGAGCAGCAGGCAGGCCGCGAACGCGGTCGCCCGGCCGACGACGCTACGAATCGGAATCGATCGCCTGCTGTTTGAGCTCGGCGAGCAGTGTGAGCGCCTGCAGCGGCGTGAGATGGTTGACATCGATCTCGCGCAGCCGGCGATGGATCGGATCGTCGCCCGCCGCCGGCGCCTGAAAAAGCCCAAGCTGCTGTTGCCGATCGGCGCCGCTGCCGCTGAGCGACGGACGCCCGCCCCGCGACAGCTCGTCGCGCTCGAGCCCGTTCAGGATTTCACGCGCGCGCGTGACGACTCCCGGCGGCAGGCCGGCAAGCCGGGCAACCTGAATGCCGTAGCTGCGATCGGAGCGTCCCGGCACGACCTTCCTCAGGAAGACGATCTCCTCCTGCCACTCCCGCACGACGACATGGAAGTTGGCGACCGTCGGCAACGCGTCGGCAAGATCGGTGAGCTCGTGATAGTGCGTCGCGAAGATCGTCTTCGGCCGCGCGCGAGTGTTCGACGCGAGGTACTCGGCGACCGCCCACGCGAGGCTCAGCCCGTCGAAGGTGGCGGTGCCGCGGCCGATCTCGTCGAGTATCACGAGACTGCGTGACGTCGCGCTGTGCAGGATGTTCGCCGTCTCCTGCATCTCGACCATGAAGGTCGACTGGCCCCGGGCGATGTTGTCCGACGCGCCGACGCGCGCGAACAGCCGATCGACGATCGGCAGCTTCGCCGTGCGCGCCGGCACGAACGAGCCAGCCTGCGCGAGCAGGCAGAGCAGCGCGGTCTGACGCAGGTACGTCGACTTGCCGCCCATGTTCGGGCCGGTGAGCACGATCAGCTGATGCGTGCTGCCGTCGAGCGTGACGTCGTTCGGAACGAAGGCGTCGGCGACGTGACGCTCGACGACGGGATGCCGGACGTCGGTCGCGACCAGCTCGTCGCCCGGATGCATCATCGGCTTCGTGTAGTTGTGAACGGCGGCTGTCTCGGCCAGCGCCGCGAGCGCGTCGAGCGAGGCGACAGCTCGCGCCGTGTCCTGCACTTCGGGCGCCGCCGCCGCGACGCGGGCGCGGATTCGCTCGAAGATCTCCACTTCGCGCTCGACTATCCGCTCGTCGGCGCCGAGCACCTTCTCCTCGTACTCCTTCAACGCCGGCGTGATGAAGCGCTCGCCGCCGGCAATCGTCTGCTTCCGGAAGTAGTCCTGCGGCACCGCGGCGAGATTCGACTTGGAGACCTCGATGTAATAGCCGAACACGCGGTTGTAACGGATCTTCAGCGACGAGATGCCGGTCCGCGCGCGCTCGGCCTCTTCCATCTCGGCGATGCGCTGCTTGCCGGAGCGGCTGATCGTGCGCAGCTCGTCGAGCTCGGGATCGACACCGTCGCGCACCATCCCGCCTTCGCGCGCCACGGCGGGCGGCTCGTCGATCAGGGTGCGATCGAGCTCGCCGCGCAGTTCGGCGAGATCGTCGAGCTCGGCGAGCAAGCTGCGGATGAGCGGAGCCTGGAGGTCGGTCAGCAGCAGCTTGATCCGCGGTACCGCGGCCAGCGACTGCCGCAGCGCCACGAGATCGCGCGGCCCGGCCGTGCCGAGCGCGGCGCGTGCGACCAGCCGCTCGATGTCGTGCACCGTCTTCAGCGTTTCTCGCACCTTCGCACGCTCGGTGCTGCGGAACGCGAACTCCTCGACGGCATCGAGACGATCCTGAATCCGTTCGAGCGCGGTGAGCGGACGCAGCAGCCATGCCCGGAGCAGCCGGCCGCCCATCGGCGTCACGGTGCGATCGATCTCGGCGAGCAGCGATCCCGTCTTCCCGCCGTCCGACGCCTCGATCACCTCGAGGTTTCTCAGCGTCGTCGGATCGACGAGCATGCCGTCGGCGCCCGTGCGGAACGCAATCTGCCGCACGTGCGCGAGATCCGCTTTTTGGGTGTCGCGGAGATATTGCACCAGCGCGCCCGCCGCGCTCACAGCGGCCGGATGCTCTTCGAGGCCGTATCCCTGCAGGCTCTGCGTCTGCAACTGCGATACGAGCGCCTGACGGGCCGAGGCGTGATCGAACGTCCACCCGTCGGCGCGCGTGACGCGCGCGCCGAGCCGCAGCTCTTCGACGAGCATCTGGGCATCGCCGAAGCCATCGGGCGCGACGATCTCACGCGGCCGCAGCACGCAGAGCTCGTCGGCGAGCGCCTGTCGCGCGCTTTCGCCCAGGTATTCAGCGGTCGTGAATTCGCCGGTCGACAAATCGAGCAGGGCAACGCCGTATCCGCCGGTTTCCGCCGGGGCGATGCCCATGAGAAACGCGGGCTCGCACGCATCGAGATAGCCCGAATCGGTCAGCGTTCCCGGCGATACGACGCGCACGACTTCGCGCTTGACGAGGCCCTTGGCTTTCTTCGGATCCTCCATCTGTTCGCAGACGGCGACGCGAAAGCCCTTCTTCACCAGGCGGGCGATGTAAGTGTCGGCCGCGTGGAACGGCACGCCGCACATCGGGATGGCGCCGCCGCTGGAGTCTTTCGACCGTGATGTCAGCGTCAGCTCGAGCGCACGCGCGGCCGTGAGCGCGTCCTCGTAGAACATTTCGTAGAAATCGCCCATGCGGAAGAAGAGGATCGCGTCGCGGTACTGGCGCTTCGCGTCGAAGTACTGCCGCATGGCGGGCGTGGCGCTGGTGGGCTGAGCAGACACGGGCGGGGAAGACATCAGGCTCGGTCGGGCGAGTATAACATCTACGAAGTGCTGGTCCTGGCGCTGGATACGACGACTCGGGCGGGCAGTGCGGCCGTCGTGCGCGATGCCGACGTGCTCGCCGAGCACACCGGGGATCCGGCGATCACGCATGGCCAGCGGCTGCCATCCGATCTCGTGGCGGTCCTCGATCGCGCCGGGGTACGGCTCGACGACATCGATCTCTTCGCCGTCGCTGCCGGTCCGGGATCGTTTACCGGACTGCGCGTCGGCATCGCGACGGTGCAGGGTCTCGCGATGGCGGCGGCCAAGCGCGTCGTGCCGGTGTCGGCGCTCGAGGGGCTCGCGCGCGCGGGCGCCAACGGTCGCGACGCCGTCGCCGCGTGGATGGATGCGCAGCGCGGCGAAGTGTTCGCGGCGCTCTACGCAGCCGACGGCCGCACGCTGCTCGCGGGACCTTCGTCGCTTCCGCCGCTACAGACACTCGACGCATGGTCGGCGCCATGGCCGTCGGGCGCCGTGCGATTCATCGGCGATGGCGCGCTGCGCTATCGTGAGCTGATCGAGCGGCGGCCATCGACGGCACTGGTCGAACCGGTTCCGCCGCTGGCGCCGCAGATCGGACTGATCGCCGCCACGGAACCGCAGCGAGGCGTCCTGCCGCACGCCGTCGTCCCCATCTACATCAGGCGGTCCGACGCCGAGCTCGCGCGCGACAGGCGGCAGACCGGCCACTGCTGAATGAACGTCGTAATAGAGCGGACCACGAACAGCGCGGATCTCGACGCAGTCGTTGCGCTCGAGGCGCGATCGTTCACCAATCCGTGGACGAGGCAGTCGCTGGAGAGCGTCCTTGCCGAGTCGTCCGTCACCCGGCTGTACGTGTTGCGCACGGCGGAGCAGCGGGTGGCGGCGTTCTGCCTCTGCTGGGTGATCGTGGACGAACTGCACATCAACACCGTCGCCGTCGATCCGCCGCTGCGCCGGCATGGGTTGGCGACACGGTTGCTCGAGCAGGTATTTGCCGCGGCCGCGGCGGACGGTGCGGAGCGCGCGACGCTCGAGGTACGGCGCTCGAATGGTCCGGCGATCGCGCTGTACGAGCGGCTGGGGTTCACCGTCTGCGCCACCCGGCCGCGCTACTACACGAACCCGGACGAGGACGCCCTGATCCTGTGGCGCGAAGGGCTCGAGGCGGGTTGAACGGCTTACAGATCTTGTGGTACCTTGCCTGTATATGAATGTCCACCGCGACTGATGTGCCCTCTATTCAAGGAGGCGGCGATGCCGACTGACTTCGAAGAGCTGAAGCGGAAACTGCTGCAGACCGACGAGGAGTTCCGCCAACTCGCCACTCAGCATCACGATCTCGACGAGAAGATACACAACCTCGCTACCCGTCATTACCTTTCAGAACCCGAACAGCTCGAAGAAGTCAGACTGAAGAAGCGCAAGCTCCAGCTGAAGGACCAGATGGAGAACATCCTTCGGCGCCGCAGTACCGAAGAAGCCGCTCACGCCTCGCAGTGAGCCATCGGTGACGTTCTCCGGTGTCCACCGGAGGCTTCGTTGGGCCAGCTGGCCGGCGTCGTGCCCCGCGCAAACGCCGATCCGCTGGCCCATTCATTTATGAGAATCGATCGCGCCGGCTTTCCGTTCATCGGCGGGGCGCTCCTCCTGGCCGCGGTGATCGCGCTCGCCGGCTATCCGTACGCGGCCATCCCCTTCGCGCTGCTCGCCGGGTTTTTCGCGTACTTTTTCCGCGATCCCGATCGCACCGTGCCGGCGGACCCCGGCGTCGTCGTCTCGCCGGCCGACGGCCGCGTCATGATTGCCGGGGCGACCGATCGCCGCTGGGCGCCGCCCGGCGACTGGAATCAGGTCACCATCTTCCTCTCGCCGATGGACGTGCACATGAACCGCACGCCCGTCGAGGGACGCGTGACGCGCGTCGAATACCGGCGCGGCAAGTTCCTGCCGGCCTACAATGAAGGCTCGAACGACAACGAGCTGAACGAAGTGTGGGTGGATTACGGCGGCCGTCCGGTCGTCTTCCGCCAGGTCGTCGGCATCCTCGCGCGCCGCGTCGTGTGCCGCGTGCACGAAGGCGACGTGCTCGAGCGCGGCCAGCGCATCGGCCTCATGAAGTTCGGCTCGCGCATGGACGTCTTCCTGCCGACCGACGCGCAGCTCCTCGTCAAGGTGGGGGAGCACGTGGTCGGCGGCGAGACCGTGATCGCGAGGTTCCCGGTCAGTGGTGCTCGATAACCTGAACTTTCGACGGCGCCGCGAGGACCGGCCGCTACGCTTTCGCCGCGGCGTCTTCCTGCTGCCGTCGCTGTTCACGGTTGCCAATCTGTTCTGCGGCTATGCATCGGTCGTCTACGCGACGCGGGGCGACTTCGAGCGCGCGGCGATTCTGATCGGCATCGCGATGATTCTCGACACGCTGGACGGATTCTTCGCGCGCCTCACGAACTCCTCGACCGCGTTCGGCGTGCAACTCGACTCGCTTGCCGACGTGGTGTCATTCGGTCTCGCGCCTGCGCTGCTCGCGTTTCAGTGGGGGCTGCATCCGCTGAAGCGGCTCGGATGGGCGGCGGGCTTCCTCTTCGTCACGGCCGCGGCGATGCGCCTGGCGCGGTTCAACATCCAGTCCTCGACGCCGGCCGTGATGGACAAGCGCTATTTCGTCGGCATGCCGAGTCCCGCGGCGGCGGCGGTCATCGCCGCAACGGTGTTCCTGTTTCCGGAAGGCATCCAGGATCGCGACGCCGCGATCGCGGCGCTGCCGATGATCATCGTGCCGGCGTTCCTGATGGTGAGCACGATCCGTTTCCGCAGCGTCAAAGCGATCGACGTCGGCTGGCACCGGTCCTATGTGGCCCTCTTCCTCGCCGCGGTGGCCATCGCGCTGATTGCGTGGCAGCCGCGCATCGCGCTCGTCGTGCTCTGCTACGCGTATGTCGCGTCCGCGCTCATCGGCCTGGTGATTGGCCGGATGCGGCGCCGTCCTGAATCGGGAGCTTCATCCTGACGATCGTCCCGGCGCCCTTCGCGCTCTCCACGTCCAGCGTCCCGCCGTTCAGTTCCACGTTCCGCAGCGCGATCGGCAGGCCGAGCCCCGTCCCCGTGGTCTTCGTCGAGAAGTAGGGCTCGAAGACGCGCGCCAGGGCCTCGTCGTCCATGCCGACGCCGCTGTCGCGCACGGTCACCACGACGAAGCCGTCGCGGACGCCGCCATCGAGTGTCAGCACGCCGCGGCCCGGCATCGCGTGCAGCGCGTTTTCGACGATGTTCGCGAGCGCGCGCGCGATCAGGGTGCGATCGACGTGGACCGGCGGCAGCGGAGCCGTGACGCGGTTGACGATCTCGACCCGCCCCTCCAGCCCGGTGCGGTAGGGATCGACGACCTCCGCGTCGAGTTGCGGAACGTCGACCGGGGCGCGACGCGCGGTGGGAGCAGACGCGAAGCTCGAGAACTCGGACGAGATCTGCCGCAGTAGCCGCACCTGGCCGAGGATCGAGGTGACGCAGCCCTCGAGCACCTCGCCCAACGGCTCGCCGCGGTCCGCGTGCACGCGCCGCAGGTGCTCGGCCGAGAGCTGGATCGGCGTCAATGGATTCTTGATCTCGTGCGCGACCTGTCGCGCCATCTCCGCCCATGCCTCGAGGCGGTGCGTCCGTTCGAGCTGCGCGCGCTGCGCCTTGAGCTCGGCGGCCATGCTGTTGAACGCATCCACGAGCCGCCTCAACTCGTCGGCGGAGCGTACCGCGATGCGCGCGTCGAAATCGCCGCGCGCAATCTGGCGCGTCGCCCGCGTCAGGCGGCGGACGGGATCGGCAATCCGTTCCGCCATCGACAGGCCGATGCCCGCGCCGAGGAGGATGAAGAAGAGGGAAGCGAGATGCACCCCGCGATCGAGCTCGTCGATCTCGCGCTCGATCTCACGCTGACGGTTGGTCAGCGGCACCGTGAGGATGTCGTCCTCGCCTTCGGCGCGAATCGGCGCGGCGGCGACCATGTAGGGGAAGCTGCCAATCCGGTCCTCGCCGACGAACGCAGGCATTCGCTGCAGCGCGATCGCCCGGTAAACGTCAGCCGGCGTCCGCTCGGGGAGGAGTCCCGAGGCGAACAGGTCACGCTCGCTCGTCGCCAGCAGCCGCGGGCCGCGGAAGATATTGACGTCCTGGTCGATCAACTGGCTGATCCAGACCATCACGTCGTCGCTCGCCATCGAGGGCCCTTCGGCGCTGCTCCGCTGCAGCACGTCGGACTCCTGCACCACCCGTTGTGCGACGGCCGCCGTGCGCGACGCCTCGTCCTGGACGTCCTCGCGCAGTTGCCGCGCGAAGTACTCGCGGATCACCAGCGCAAGCGTCAGGACGGGGATGATCGATGCGAGCACGAACGCGAGGAAGAGCTTGCGGTAGAAGCTGGCGCGGATCTCGCGCAGAAGAGCGCGGCCGATCCGCGGCCGCGAACGCGACAGGCGCGTGAAGATGCCCGTGCCGAACAGCACCAACGCGTAAACCGTCGCGGCAAGCGTCGTCAACTCCGCCAGGTGAACGAGGTCGTCGAACAGCGTCGGCGCGCGGTACCCGAGCGCGAATATGGCGGGACGATCGTTGGCGAAGTACACGCGGAACGTCTCGCCGCCCTGCTTGATCTCGGTCCAGAACGGCTCGCGTGCCTGATAAATCCGCTGAAACAGCTCGTCCGTGATCGGCCACGCCGTACGGCCGGAGATGAAGATCGGTCCGAGACCCCAGCCGTAGATCACCGTCTCGACATGCGTCGGCGTCGTCCCTTCGCCGGGCACCTCGCTGCCGGCAGGCCGGAAGACCTCGATGTACGGACTCTGCGACGTGATGAACGGCAGCGTGCCGTAATCGAGTGCGAGGTGAACGACGATGGCGCCGACCGGCTCCGGCTCGGCACCGGCGCCCGACGTGCAGATCTTGCGCTCGGCATGCAGCAGCCTCCGCTCTTCGGACCCGAACGGCGCCGCCTCGCCGAACACGTCCCAGCGGCAACCCGACAGCGTGGCGGGCGCTTGTGCCGCGCCGGTGTACTCCGGCAGTCCCAGCGCGAAACGGCTGATCAGCGTGTTGTGCCGGTCGTACAACTCGACCGCTGACGTGAGCCGCGATCGCATCAGCGTGGTCTGACGCCACACCAGAAAGGCTTCGGTGGGCCGCGGCCCCGTCGGAGGGAGCGCGGCCGAGTCGCTGACCAGCGTCGGCAGGCGCGCCTGCGCGTCGATCTCACCGAGCGCCTCGCTCAATCTCGCCTGCAGTTCCTGCGGGTGATTGAGCGCTTCGACAGCGTACCGCTCCGCGATGAGCCGTCGCATCGCGCGGCCTGTGAAGAACTCGATCGACGGGTAGAGCAGGAGGGCCGGGACGACGAAGGCGACGGCGAGTGTGAGGATGCGCGCGGCAACTGTCGCGTGCCGGTACCAGATCACGACGGCCCTGCCGGCGAGCGCTGCGACGGTAGCCGCGGCGGCGGAGGCCATCACACCCCACGGCGGCAGCGGCGTCGCGCGCGATTCGGCGACGGCGGCGACCGCAACCGCCGGCGCCAGCCACAAGGCGGCGGCCGCGACCCGCACCGCGAGCGCGCCGGACGGCACCCGCCACGGCGCCAGCGCGGCCGAGAGCACGAGCGTGCCGGTCCACAAGGCAGCGACGTGTACGGCCAGCATGCCGCAGAGCAGCATCAGCCGTTGCGCGCTCCAAGGGTGGAGCGAAAAATGACGCAGGTCCACCGTCGCCGGATCAACGACGCTCGACAGGACGCGCTCGAATGCCACGAGAATCGCGGCCAGCGCGACGCCGGCCGCGAGCTGCATGACGACGAAGCGAAGCGGCGCGCCGGTGAACAGCCGCCGCCGTCCGCGCAGGTGCAGACGCAGCTGCGCGATCGGCGCCGCGAGAATCGCGGCAATCGCGGCGGCCGTGGCTGCGCCAAGCACGAGCATGACGGCCTGGGACGGCCGCCGCCGCTCGAATAGCCAGATTGCCCCAGCGAGCGTTGCGGCACCGGCGAGGAGCAGCGCGAGCGCCGCAGCCGTGGCGCGCCGCGCGACGCGCGGATGGGCGCGGATCCGCCGGTCCAGTGCCGGTCCGATCAGCAGCAGGATCGTCGCGGAAACGACGACGAGCGCGATCGCCACGACGCGATACCGCCAGCGTGCCCGCGCCTGTCGCAGCGTCACGGGCGAGACGGTCGCTTCGACGAGCGGCGCCCCGGTCGGATCCCGGACGATGAAGACGCCAGGCCCGGGACGGTCGTCGGGGATCTCAAGCCGCGTGCGCAGCGACGCCGGGCCGAGCGGCGTCTCCAGCAACGCCGGCGCGAATGCGATCGTCGGCGCGGGCGCCGGCGTGAGCACGTGCTCGACCGCTACGGAGCCGGCACGCGCGTCGGGCCCTGCGATCGGCACTGCGTGCACGAGCCGCCAGCCGAGCGCCGACGGCGTGACGAAGTACGGCTGCGGTCCCCTGACGAGAATGTCGGACGGCCGGCCGCTCCACGCGCGCGCATCGCCGAGCGCGTCATAGATCGTGACGGCGATCTGCTCATCGTCGATGTCCGCGAGGTGACGATCCAGCAGGTCGAAGAGCGCGCGCGCGCCGTCGTTGGCGGTCAGGCCCGCGCGCGCGGCCGGATCTTCGGCGACGTTTTTCGCGACGCGTGAGAGCACGCCGATCATCGCGTCGAACCGCCGCCGTACGTGCGCTTCGACTTTGGCGCCGGCGCGCTCGTCGGTGGGACCGAACCTCCACAGCTCAAGGCCGCCGCCCGCCGCCAGGGCGAGCAGCGTCACGAACGTGCCGGCCGCGAGCAGCCGCCGCCAGCTCACGTGCCGGGCGCGCAGGCGCGCAGGTTCGGTTGGGGGCACTCGTTCAGCAGGATACCGCAAAGGGTAAACTTGTAAACGGGATCGATGACCACCCCGCCCGCCCTCAAGACCGCGCTGAAGCGCGGCGCCCTCATTGCAGCGGCGAACTGGCCGCTCGTGGCCGTGCAATTCATCGCCGAGGGCACGTTCAAGGTGCTGCTGGCCGTACCGGTCGTCGGCGGCGTGTTCCTCGTCGTGCTGCTCCTCGGCGCCGACGCCGAGGAAGTGCTGAGTGGCGAGGTCTGGCAGATCATCACCGCAGTCGTCGGCTCGCTCGGAGCGAATCCCGCCGCGCTCGCGGCCTTCGCGGCCTCGTTCCTGATTGTGCTGCTCGGCGGATCGGCGCTGACCTTCGTCGTGAAGGGCGGAACCGTGTCGGTGCTCGCCGAGGCGGAGGCACGGGCGAGCGCGATCGAGCGGCCGCCGCTGCGTCTCGAGGCGCTGCAGCGGGTGAACTTCACGGACATCGAGCGGTTCCTCGATGGATGCAGCCGTCTCTGGCGCCGATACGTCAAGGTCGGTGCGGCGCTCCTCGTCATCTACGCCGTGACCGCCGCCGCCTACATCGGATTCATGGTCGGCGGCTACGCGCTCGTGGGCAATTCAGGCGTGCTGCTCTGGTGGATCATCGCGGCAGCCGTCGCCTTCAGCGCGGTCGTTGTCTGGATCACCATCGTCAACTTCCTCTATCTGCTCACACAGATGGTGATTGCCGTGGACGATGTCGGCGTCCGCGCCGCGGCGGGGCGCGTGCTGCAGTTCCTCCGCGGCAGCCTGCGCGAGATCGCCGGAATCTTCGGCGTCGTGCTCCTGCTCGTCGTCCTCGCCACGGTCGCGTCCGTCCTGGCGACGGCCGGTCTCGGCCTCATCTCGTTCGTGCCGCTCGCCGGTCTCGCGGTGCTGCCGCTGCAGGTCGCCGCCTGGCTGCTGCGCGGCTTCGTTTTTCAATATCTCGCGTTGACGGCGCTCGGGGCGTACCTGACGCACTACCGCTTCTATCGCCGGACTCACGCGTCCACTTTTCACGAGAAGCGTCCCGCATGATCAACTACGACAACTTCCTGTCGCGCGCCGGCGAGCGGATGCAGGCATCCGCCATCCGGAAGATGGGCACGGTGCTCGCGCAGGCGACCGACATCATCTCGTTTGCCCCCGGTTATCCGGCGCCGGAAACGTTCGCGTGGAGCGACTTTCAGGAGATCGCGCGTGAGCTGCTGTCCGGCAACGACGGCAACGTCCTCCAATACGGCCCGACGCGCGGATACCGTCCGCTGCTCGAGGCGATCACCGGCATCATGGCGGATCGCGGCGCGCCCTCCAGCCTCGATCGCTTGCTCATCACGACCGGCTCGCAGCAGGCGCTCGATCTGATCGCGCGCGTCATGCTCGATCCGGACGACGTGGTGCTCGTCGAGCTGCCGACGTATACAGGCGCCATCACGGCCTTCCGCAACGCGCAGGCGAACATGGTCGGCGTCGCGCAGGAGGCCGACGGCATCGATCTCGCCGCGCTCGACGAGACCTACGAACGGCTGACGCGGGCAGGCCGGCGCGTCCGGCTCGTCTACGTCGTGCCGAATTTCCAGAATCCGACCGGCCTGCTGATCGGACGGCAGAAACGCATGCGGCTGCTCGAATGGGCGTGCCGGCGTGACCTGCTCATCGTCGAGGACGACCCGTACCGCGAGCTGTATTTCACGGATTCGACGAGTGAGGCAGACGTGCGGGCGATCCGCGCCGACGATGAAGAGGGGCGCGTCATTTATCTGAGCAGCTTCTCGAAGACGCTCGCGCCCGGGTTCCGCGTCGCGTGGATCGACGCGCCGCCGCCGCTCGCGGCGAAGCTCGAGATCGCGAAGCAGGCCGAAGACCTCTGCAACGGCGCCCTCGACCAGCGGATCATCTTCGAGGCCTGCCGGCGCGGCGTCCTGCAGCGGCAGTTGCCGCTGCTGCGGTCGCACTATCAGCGCAAGCGCGACGTGATGATCGAAGCGCTGCACGCGCACTTCGGCGACGAGATGTCGTGGCCGGCGCCGCGCGGCGGGTTCTTCCTCTGGGCAACGCTGTCGCCGCAGCTCGACGCCGACGCAATGATTCCTCGGGCCGTGAAGAACGGCGTGATCTACGTCGCCGGCGAGGCGTTCTTCGTCGACGGCAGCGGACAGAACCTGATCCGCCTGTCGTTCTCGCAGCCATCAGCCGAACGGATTCGCGAGGGCGTGCGGCGCCTGGCGGCGACCGTTCGCGACGAGCTCACCGCACGACGATCGGAGGCGTTGGCATCGGGGGCAGCGGCACCAGCAGCCCCGGCATCGCGGTGAGGGGCGCCGCCGGAATCTGCGTACTCGGCTCGTAGAGCGACAGGCGCCAGGCGGTGTTCAAGGCGCCGGTTACCGCTGCGGCGAGCGGGACCGCATGCTCTTCGATGTAACTCGGTGGACTCGCGAGCGACGCGCCGAACGCGATCGGCTTGACCGGCTTGCCGCCGGCCGCGTCGAGCGCTTGCAGCGTTTCAGCGGCTCCCGGGACCACGACCGCCGTGCCGACGACGCTGGGTCCAGCGACGGGCCGAAAGGGCAGGCCATACTGCCAGCGAATGGCGCCGCTGTCGCGGTCGAGCGCGCGAACATAGTTGTCCATCGCGTTGAAGTACACATGACGGCGGTCCAGCGCCGGACGGCCAACAGTGCCTGAACCGACGCGGATCGGCTGCCACTCGGACGTGCCGTCTTTCGCGTCGAGACAGTAGAACCACTTATCATCCGATCCGACGTACACGCGCTTGCCGTAGGCCGCAACTTCCGACGGCATGCCGCGCAGCGTGCGTTCCCATCTGACCCGGCCGGTGGTCAGTTCCAGCGCGACGACCCGTTTGTCGGCGAGCGGCAGGTACAGCGCGTCGCCTTCGATCGTCGGCGCCACGCGCAGCGGCCCGACGGTCTGCGTCCACACGACGGTGCCGTCCGACGCGCGGCGCGCCGTGATCTCCGCGTCGACGGCGCTGATGATCCAGCCGCTGTGCGCGATGAGCGGTGCCGTGAGCGTGCCGGCTGGCTGGCGCCATGCGACGGAGCCATCGGCCGCTCGCAGCGCGTGGATCGCTTCGCCCGCCACCACGAAGACATGGTCCGCGGCGACAACGATCGGCTGATCCGCGGTCAACTCCACTTTCCAGATTTCCTTGCCGTCCGTCGTGTTGAACGCGGCGACGGTCGCAGGAGGAATCGCCGCGAAGACCCGCTGTTCAGTCAGGACTGGAGGCAGAACCGGCGGTGCAGGAAGTTCAATCGACCAGCGAACGGCATCTGGCACCAATTGCAGCGGCCGGCGGTCGTCGGGTGCCACAGCGGCGGCGGCGTGGACGCCGGCAAGCAAAGCGAGCAGTGGGGCGAAGAACCTACAAGATATAGTGGTGCGCACCGAAGGCACACTCTATAATAAGGGCGATCCGACCCTGGCCACGCGGTACACCGACCCTGTGAATCACCAGACGATTGTCGTCCTCGACTTCGGCTCGCAGTTCACGCAGTTGATTGCGCGCCGGCTGCGGGAGCTGTCCGTCTACTCGGAGATCCTGCCGTTCGACACGCCGATGGCGGAGATCGAGCGCCGGAAACCAGCCGGCATCATCCTGTCCGGCGGTCCGAAAAGCGTGCGCGAGCCGGGCGCGCCGCGCTGCGAGCCGCGCGTCTACGACGCGAAGGTGCCGGTGCTCGGCATCTGCTACGGCATGCAGCTGATGACGGACGCGCTCGGCGGGGAAGTGGCGCCGGCGCCACAGCGCGAGTTTGGTCTCGCGACGATCAGCATCGAACCGGGTGCCCCGCTCTTTGCATCTGTGCCGAACGACCTGCGCGTGTGGGCGAGCCACGGCGATTTCGTCAAGGCGGCGCCCGTGGGTTTCCGCGTCACGGCGACGAGCGCGAATGCGCCCGTCGCGGCGATGGCTTCCGACGAGCGGCGGATGTACGCGCTGCTGTTTCATCCGGAAGTGGCGCACACGGACCACGGCACCGACATCCTCCGGAACTTCGCGTTCGACATCTGCGGGTGTACGGGCGACTGGACGATGTCGTCGTTCGTGGAAGAGGCGACGAGCCGGATCCGCGAGCAGGTCGGCGGCGGACGGGTCGTCTGCGGGTTGAGCGGCGGCGTCGATTCGACGGTGGCGGCGCTGCTGATTCATCGCGCGATCGGCGATCGCCTGACGTGCATCTTCGTCGACAACGGCGTGATGCGTCAGGACGAAGCGCAGCAGATCCGGCGCCGGTTCGAGCGTCTACACCTGCCGCTGGTGTTCGTCGACGCCGCGGCGCTCTTCCTCGATCGGTTATCGGGGATCGTCGAGCCGGAGCAGAAGCGGAAGATCCTCGGCGCGACGTTCATCGAGGTGTTCGAGGCGGAAGCCGCGAAGCTGGGAACGTTCGACGGTCTCGCGCAGGGAACGCTGTATCCGGACGTGATCGAGAGCGTGTCGGTGATTGGCCCGTCACATGTGATCAAGAGCCATCACAACGTCGGCGGGCTCCCGGAGCGGATGCGGTTCACGCTGGTCGAGCCGCTGCGTCAGTTGTTCAAGGACGAAGTGCGGCTGGTCGGCAAGGAGATGGGACTCGACGACGAGTTCGTGTGGCGGCAGCCGTTCCCGGGTCCGGGCCTGGCCGTCCGCATCCTCGGCGAGGTCACCGAGTCACGTTTGCGCCTCGTGCGCGCGGCCGATCACATCGTCGCCGAGGAAGTGAAGCGTGCGGGCTGGTATCGCCGGCTGTGGCAGTCGTTCGCCGTGCTGCTGCCGGTACAGAGCGTCGGCGTCATGGGGGACGCGCGCACCTACGAGTACACCGTCGCGATTCGCGCGGTCGAGAGCAGGGACGGCATGACGGCCGACTGGGCACGCCTGCCGCACGATCTGCTCGCCACGATCTCGTCGCGCATCGTCAACGAAGTCAAGGGCATCAACCGGGTCGTGTTCGATATCAGCTCCAAGCCGCCGTCGACCATCGAATGGGAATAGAGCCGATTGCGGATTGCCGATCGTCGATCGTGGATTGACGGGATTGGGGATTGCGGATTGGGATTGGGGATTGTCGATTGGATTGAAGATTGGGGATTGTCGATTGGATTGAGGATTGGGGATTGGGGATTGGGGATGGGATTGTGGATTGGCGATTGTGGATTTTTTACACCGCAGGGGGAGGCGATCGCAGGTCGACGGACAAACACGCCAATGCGACAATCCTCAATCGACAATGACAATCCCCAATCCTCAATCGACAATGACAATCCCCAATCGACAATCGCCAATCCCAATCCCCAATCGACAATCGCCAATCCCAATCCCCAATCGACAATCGCCAATCCCAATCCCCAATCGACACTCCTCAATCCAATCGACAATCCCCAATCCCAATCCCCAATCGACAATCACGTCAATCCGCAATCGACGATCCGCAATCGGCAATGACTGAATTCGTCCACCTCCATCTGCATTCCGAGTATTCGCTGCTCGACGGCGCGTGCCGAATCGAGGAGCTGCTCGACAAGGTCGTGCAGCTCGGGATGCCGGCGGCCGCGATTACCGAGCACGGGAATATGTTCTCGTCGATCGTCTTCCACGATCAGGCGAGGAAGCGCGGGGTGAACCCGATCCTCGGGTGCGAGGTGTACGTGGCGCCGGGCGATCGCCGCACCAAGAGCGGCACGCCGGGTGAGACCGCCAATCATCTGGTGCTCCTCGCCGAGACGAAAGAGGGCTACCACAACCTGATCAAGCTCGTGTCCTCGGGCTACACGGAAGGCTTCTACTACAAGCCGCGCATCGACAAAGAGCTGCTGGCCCGGCACGCGAAGGGGCTGATCGGGCTGTCGAGCTGCCTCAAGGGGGAAGTCGCCACCGGCATCCGCACGGAGCAGCAGCGGAAGGCGATCGACGCGGCGGCGGCGTACCGCGACATCCTGGGGCCGAACAACTTCTTCCTCGAGATGCAGTATCAGGGCATCGACGAGCAGAAGGTCGTGAACGCCGGCCTGCAGCCGATCGCCCAAGACCTCGGGCTGCCGCTGGTCGTGACGAACGACGTCCACTATCTGAAGAACTCGGACTACAAACCGCACGACATCCTGCTCTGCATCGGCACGGGCAAGACGGTCAACGATGCGGAGCGGCTCCGCTACCACGGCGATCAGTTCTACCTGAAGACGGCCGAGGAGATGGCGGCGGTGTTCGCCGACTTTCCCGAGGCGCTTGCCAACACGGTTCGCATCGCCGAGCGCTGCAACGTCGACCTCTCGGGCACGGTCAATCACCTGCCGAACTGCGACGTGCCGGCGGACTTCACGCTCGACGGCTACTTCGAGCACGTCGTCCGCGAGGGCGTCCGGGCGCGGCTGCCGCGGCTGCAGGAGCTGGCCGCCCGCGGCGTGCTGCAGCACACCATCGGCGAGTACGAGCGGCGGCTGACCTACGAAGTCGAGATGATCAAGCAGATGAAGTACCCGGGGTACTTCCTGATCGTCTGGGACTTCATTCGCTACGCGCGCGAGCACGGTATTCCGGTCGGTCCGGGCCGCGGGTCGGCGGCCGGCAGCTTCGTCGCCTACTGCCTGCGCATCACGGACGTCGATCCGATCGAGTACGACCTGATCTTCGAGCGGTTCCTCAACCCGGAGCGCGTGTCGCTGCCCGACATCGACATCGATTTCTGCGAGCGCCGCCGCGGCGAAGTCATCGAGTACGTCACGCGCAAGTACGGCCGCGAGAACGTAGCACAGATCATCACCTTTGGCACGATGAAGGCGCGCGCCGTCGTGCGTGACGTCGCCCGCGCGCTCGACATTCCGTACGCCGACGCCGACAAGGTCGCCAAGGCCGTGCCGCCGGCGCTCGACATGACGCTCGAGAAGGCGCTCGCCGAAAACCCGATGCTCAAGGACATGGAGCAGAAGGACGAGCGCGTGAGGGAGCTGATCGGCATCGCGCGCCGGCTGGAAGGCATGACGCGCCACGCCTCGGTGCACGCCGCCGGCGTCGTCATCGCGCCGAGGCCGCTGACCGAGTTCGTGCCGCTCTACAAGAGCCAGAAGGACGAAATCGTCACGCAGTGGGCGATGAAGGAGGTCGAGCGCGTCGGCCTGCTGAAGATGGATTTCCTCGGCCTCAGCACGCTGACGCTGATTCACGACGCCCTCGAAGAAATCAAGCGGACCAACGGCATCGATCTCGACATCGACGCCGTGCCGCTGGACGACGCGAAGACCTATCAGGTGTTTGCCGACGGCCAGACCTACGGCGTGTTCCAGTTCGAGAGCTCGGGCATGCGCGAGCTGCTGCGCAAGGCGAAGCCCGAACGGCTCGACGATCTCATCGCGTTGAACGCGCTCTATCGGCCGGGCCCGCTGAAGAGCGGGATGGTCGATGACTTCGTCGCGCGCAAGCAGGGACGGACGGAAGTCAAGTACGAGCTGCCGCAGCTCAAGCCGATCCTCGAGGACACCTACGGGGTCATCGCCTACCAGGAACAGGTCATGCGGATCGCCGCGGTGCTGGCCGGCTTCACGATGGGCCAGTCCGACGTGCTTCGCAAGGCGATGGGGAAGAAGGACCCCAAGGTCATGGCGAAGCAGCGCGAGGCCTTCATGGAA
Source organism: Vicinamibacterales bacterium (assembly GCA_048594885.1). Lineage (GTDB taxonomy): Bacteria > Acidobacteriota > Vicinamibacteria > Vicinamibacterales > 2-12-FULL-66-21 > JBMDXB01. The sequence continues at coordinate 128,813 of JBMDXB010000141.1, read as the reverse complement.
GGCGCGCGCGCGAAGGGCGTCAACGAGAAGAAGGCGACGAAGATCTTCGACCTGATGGAGTACTTCGCCGGGTACGGCTTCAACAAGTCGCACTCGACGACCTACGCGCTGCTCGCCTACCAGACCGGGTATCTGAAGGCCAACTACACGCGGCACTTCATGGCCGCGCTGCTCACGATCGAAGCGGCGAACACCGACAAGCTGGCGATGTACCTCGGCGAATGCCGCGAGCTCGGCGTGCCGATCCTGCCGCCGGACGTCAACGCGAGCGAGCTCCGCTTCACCGTCGTGCCCGAGGGCGTGCGCTTCGGCCTGTGCGCCGTGAAGAACGTCGGCGAAGGAGCGATCCAGTCGATTCTCGCCGTCCGCCAGGAACGTGGACGCATCGACTCACTGCACACGCTCTGCGAGCACGTGGACCTGCGGCTCGTGAACAAGCGGGTGCTCGAGAGCCTGATCAAGGCCGGCGCCATGGACTCGTTGAGCTCGGGCAACGGCCTGCCGGCGCACGCCAGGCGCGCCCGGCTGTTCGCCGCCGTCGACAAGGCGATCGAGCATGGCGGCCGCCAGCAGCGCGATCGTGAACAGGGGCAGTGGAACATGTTCGGCGGCGGATCCGAGGAGAGCGAGCAGAACGTGCCGCTCCCCGAGGTCCCGGCCTGGACCGAAGCGCAGCAGCTCGCGGGGGAGAAAGAGGCGCTCGGCTTTTACATGAGCGGTCACCCGCTCGATCGGTACGCCGAGGAAATGCGGATCTTCGGCGCCAGGCGCGTCGCCGAGCTCGTCACCTCCGAAGCTGACGTCTGGAGCGGCGGCATCGTCGCCGGCCTGCGGCCGCTGAAGACCAAGAAGGGCGACCGCATGGCGGTCTTCATGCTCGACGATGTCGCGGGCAGCGTGGAAGTCGTGGTGTTCCCGGAGACGTTCACGAAGCACGGGTCGCTCATCGAGAGCGACGCGATGCTGCTCGTCCGCGGCAAGTTCGAAAAAGACGACGAATCGGCGCGGCTGGTGGCGACGGAGCTGATGCCGGTGGCAGCGCTCAAGGAGCGGACGACGCGCGAAGTGGTCATCCACCTCAACGGCGTGAACAGCGGCCGGCCGACGCTCGAAGCGCTCGCCGAGCTGCTGACGCGCCATCGCGGCGATCGCCGCGTGCTCCTCGAGCTCGACGTCAAAGGGCAGCGCGCGCTGCGCGTCCGCGCCGACCTCGCGCAGAAGGTGAAGCCGTCCGAGCGGCTCGTCGCCGAAGTCGAGCAGATCTGCGGCGCCGGGTCGGTGGAACTGCGCTGATGCTGAAGGAACACGTGTCGAACGTTTCCACATTGGCGCCGGGCATGCCCGCTTCGGCATTCGACAAGCCATTCAGCATTCGGCATTCAGCATTCAGCATTGACGGGGCCCCACATGCCAGCTGACCTGCTCGAGTTCGAGGAACCGATCGGCGTTCTCCTCAAGGAGATCGAGGCGCTCGGCATGCTGCCGCGCACGCCGGAGCGGGAGCGGGCGATTCAGACGCTGCAGGCGCGCGCCGACCAGATTCGCGCCGAGATTTACGCGAACCTCACGCCGTGGCAACGCGTGCTCGTCGCCCGGCATCCGAACCGGCCGAACACGCTCGACTATTTGGAGCGTCTGTTCACCGGCTGGGACGAGCTGCACGGCGATCGCCGGTTCGCCGACGATCACGCGATCGTTTGCGGCTTCGCCAACTACAAGGGGGATCCCGTCTGCGTCGTCGGGCACCAGAAGGGGCGCGACACCAAGCAGAAGATTTACCGGAACTTCGGCTACGCGCGGCCCGAGGGCTACCGCAAGGCGCTCCGTGTGATGAAGCTCGCGGAGAAGTTCAGCCGGCCGATCGTCGTGTTCATCGACACGCCGGCGGCGTATCCGGGGATCGAGTCGGAGGAGCGCGGCGTGGCTGAAGCGATCGCGCTGAACCTGCGCGAGATGGTGATGCTCGAAGTGCCGATCGTCGTCATCGTCTGCGGCGAGGGAGGCAGCGGCGGGGCGCTGGGCATCGCCATCGGCGATCGCGTGCTGATGCAGGAGTTCGCCGTCTACAGCGTCATTCCGCCCGAAGGATGCGCGGCGATCCTGTGGCGCGACGCGAACCGAAAGGTGGAAGCGGCCGAAGCGCTCAAGATCACGGCGTCAGACCTCCTGGCGCTCGGACTGGTGGACGGGATCATTCCCGAGCCCGCCGGCGGCGCCCACAACGACATCGACGCCGCAACGGCGCTGGTCGATCAGGCACTGACCACGTCGCTCGGCGAAGTCACCACGCTCGACGTCGCCACTCGTCTCGACGCCCGCTACCAGAAGTTCCGCCGCATGGGCGAAGAGGGGACGTCGTTCGTCGACACGTCGAAGGAGCCGGCGCCATGACGAAGACGCTCCGCTGGGAGCATCTGCCATGCGACGGCGAACGGACCTCCGCGCTGGCCGCGGCCCTGAGCCTGCATCCAACGGTCGCGCGGCTGCTGTGCATGCGCGGGTTCGACGATCCAGATCTGGCACACCGCTTTCTCAACCCGTCACTCGAGCACCTTCACGATCCGTTCAGGCTCGCCGGCATGGACGCGGCGGTGATCCGCCTCGAGGAGGCGCTCGTCCGCCGCGAGCGGATCGCCATCCACGGCGACTACGACGTGGACGGCATCACCTCGACCGTCATCCTGCGGCGCGCGCTCGAGATGCTCGGCGGCGACGTCGTGCACTTCATCCCCGAGCGGCTGCGCGACGGCTACGGCCTGCAGCCGGCGGCAATCGATCGGCTGCACGCTGACGGCGTGCATCTCATCGTCTCCGTCGACTGCGGCATTCGCGGCGCCGATGCGGCGCAGCGGGCGCGCGAGCTCGGCGTCGATCTGATCATCACGGACCATCACGAGCCGGAGGGCACGCTGCCGGCCGCGCTCGCCGTCATCAACCCGAAGCGCCACGACTGCACGTATCCCGACAAGTACCTCGCCGGCGTCGGCGTCGCGCTCAAAGTGGTGCAGGCCCTGTGTCAGCGCGCCGGCAAGGCGCGCTGGCTGCCGGCGTTCGTGAAGATCGCCGCGATCGGAACGCTCGCCGACGTCGTACCGCTCGTGGGCGAGAACCGGGTCATCGCTCGCCTCGGCCTCGGCTCGCTCACACGCGGTCCTCACACCGTCGGTCTGCGCGCGCTGCTCGATGCCGCAGGCCTGACGGGCAAGACGATCGACAGCTACCAGGTGGCGTTCATGCTTGCCCCCCGCGTCAACGCGGCCGGTCGCATGAGCACGCCGGACATCGCCACGCGGCTGCTGCTGGCGACCGATGAAGCGCTCGGCGAAGAGGCGCGCACGCTGGCGCAGCAACTCAACGACGAAAATCTGCGACGGCAGCAGGAAGAGGCGGAGCTCGTCGCGCAGGCGAAGAAGGCCATCGAGACCGATCCGGACGTCGGCGCGCACAACGTCCTCGTCGTCGGCGGCGCCGGCTGGCATCGCGGCGTCATCGGCATCGCGGCGTCGAAGCTGGTCGACACGTATCACAAGCCGGCAATCGTCCTCTCCGTCGACGGCGACGTCGCGCACGGCTCGTGCCGCAGCATTCCGGATTTCGACATGCTCGCGGCGCTCGAGCACTGCGCCGACGTGTTCGTCAAATTCGGCGGACACCGGCAGGCGGCCGGCCTGACGATGGAGGCCGCGCGCGTCGGCGAGTTCCGGGCGCGCATCAACGCGTATGCCGACGACGTCCTCGAGCCGGATCAGTTGCGGCCGTGCCTGCGGATCGACGGCCCGCTGAGTCTGCGTGACATCACGCCCGATCTCGTGCGCGGCCTGGACGCGCTGGGACCATTCGGCCTTGCGAACCCGCGTCCCGTCTTCCACGCGCGACCCGTCGAGATCGTCGAAGGACCGAAGGCGCTCAAGGAACGGCACCTGAAGATGACGTTCTCGCAGGATGGGCGCCGCTTCCGCGCCATCGCCTGGCGCGCCGCCGAGCGCGCGGAGTTCCTCGAGCGGAACCGTACCGGCGTCAACCTCGCGTTCTCGCTCGAGCGCAACGAGTTCCAGGGCGAGACCTACCTCGAACTGACCGTCGCGGACATCAAGGCACTCGACGACGTACAATGAGTCAATGCCGAATGCTGAATGCCGAATGCTGAAATCGGACGGTCAGCTGCTCCATTCAGCTCTCAGCATTTAGCATTTGGCATTTGGCATTCAGCATTCAGCATTGACATGGCTTGGCAGAAAGTCGCGCGGCTGCTGATAGCCGTCTTCGTGGTGGTCTTTGCCGCCGTGGTGTTTCTCGCGCTGCGGCGAGGCAAGCAGACCGAGCCGACCGCACCTCCGGAAATCAAACGCATCGACGAAACGGCCGCCGTGCAGACGACGGGACCGGGGCACTACGCACATACCAGGGAAGGGAAGGTCGCCTGGTCCATCCGATGGAGCGGCGGGCAGGCCACCTACTCCGAGGGACGCTCGAAGGTGTTCGGCGACGTCCAGGTCGAACTCGAGCGGGGCGGGCGCAGATACAAGATCACGTCCCGCGAAGCCGAAGTCAGCCAGAAGGATCGCGTTCTCCAGCAGGGACGATTCATCGGCGACGTGGTCCTCACGACCGACGACGGGCTCGAGGCGAAGACCGCGGAGGCAACCTACGACGACGGCGACGGCATCGTGAAGGTGCCCGGCGCGATGGAGTTCACCCGCAAGCGGATGAAGGGCCGCGGCGTCGGCGCCACCTACGATCGCAACCGGGACGTGCTGTGGCTGCTCGACGCCGCGCACATCAGCGTCGCACCCGACGAGCAGGGCAAGGGCGCGCTCGAAGCCGACGCGAAGGCCATCGGACTGGCGCGCGCGGACCATTACGTGCGTCTCACCGACGAGGCCCGCATCGAAGCGGAAGGCCGGACCGTCCGTGGCGACGAGATCGTCGTCACGATGACCGAGGACGACGAGCACATTCAGATGATCCAGCTTCGCGGCAACAGCCGCATCGACGGTTCCGGCGGAACCGGACTGCAGATGATGGCCGCCAAGGACATCGATCTGACGTACGGCGCCGACGGCCGGACGCTGCAGTTTGCGAAGCTGATGGAGAACGCCGCCGTGCAGCTCGCCGGCGCGGCTTCCGGCCCGGGCCGCCGCGTGGCGGGCAAGGCGATCGACATCGCGATGTCGCCCGACGGTACCGCCGTGACGAACCTGACGGCCAACGAGCAGGTGCAGCTCGATCTCCCGGCGGAAGGGGAGATTCCCGCGAGGCGCATTCGCGCGGCGTCACTCGTCGCTGCAGGGGCCGAACAGGGATTGCAGGAGGCGACGTTCGCCGGTGACGTCGACTATCGCGAAACGCGCGAGGCCAAGGGCCAGACCGCGGCGCTGAACCGCACGGCGCGATCGATGCGGCTGACGGTCAAGACGAAGCCGGGGCTCGGCGCGCTGGAGGAGGCGGACTTCCGCGGCAACGTGGTGTTCACGGACGGCACGGCGACCACCGCACAATCGCCGCACGCCACGTATCGCGTCGGCGCGGATCGCATCGACCTCGCGCCGTCGAACGACCCTGGCCAGGGTCCGATCGTCTCTGACGGACGGATCGAGATCCAGGCGAGAACGATCGCCTTCACCCTGGGTACGCACAGCTTCAGCGCCGAGACCAAGGTCCGCGGCGTGGTCCTGCCGAAAAAGGGGGGCAAGCCCGCCGGAGAGTCGGGCCGCGTGCCGGCGATGCTGAAGCAGGACGACATGGTGACGGTCACGTCCAATCGTCTGGACTACGATGGCACCGCCTCGCGGGCGGTCTACGACGGCGACGCGCGCCTGTGGCAGGCGGAGACGGAAATCAGGGCCGGCACCATCACGCTGGACGACAAGAGCGGTAACCTCACGGCGCAGACCAACGTCAAGACGCAGTTCTTCTTCCAGCAGGAGGACGCCAAGACGAAGCAGAAGAAGCTGGTGCGGCAGGACGGAGCGGCCGACGCATTCATGTACGATGACGCGAAGCGAGTCGCGACCTATACGACCAACGCCGTGCTGAACGGCCCCGAGGGCAACCTGACGGCGGACAAGGTGGAGCTCCACCTCAATGCGAAAACGAACGAGTTGGAGCGGGTCGAGGCCTACGACAACGTCACGCTCAAGGAAGGCGTGCGGACGGTGACAGGGTCGCGCCTGACGTATGTCGTCGCCGAGGATCGCTACGTCATGAGCGGCATGGCCGGGAAGCCCGTCTATCTGATGGAGAAGGGTCAGACGTCCTGCACCGAGATGATCGGACCGAAGCTCATATTCCGCCGGACCACGCACAGCATGAAAGTCGAAGGCCAGTCGAAATCGGGCACGTGCGGGACGTTCACGCGCTGAATGGCGACGCTGCGCACCCGCGATCTCACGAAGTCCTACAGCGGCCGCACCGTCGTCAGGGGCGTCAACCTCGAGATCGCCTCCGGCGAGGTGGTCGGCCTGCTCGGCCCCAACGGCGCGGGGAAGACGACGACGTTCTCGATGGTCGTCGGGCTGACGGCTCCCGACTCGGGGCGCGTGCTGCTCGACGGCGCCGACGTGACGGACGATCCGATGTACGTGCGGGCGCGCAAGGGCATCGGCTACCTGCCGCAGGAGCCATCGATCTTCCGCGGCCTCACGGTCGAGAAGAACATCAACGCGATTCTCGAGACGCTCGGTCTGGACGGCGCCACGCGGCGAGCGCGGCTGCGGGAGCTGCTGGCCGAGCTGGGGCTGACGCCGCTCGCCAAGGCGCCTGCCTACACGCTGTCGGGCGGCGAGCGCCGCCGCGTCGAGATTACGCGCGCGCTGGTGGTCTCACCGCTGTTCATGCTGCTCGACGAGCCGTTCGCCGGCATCGATCCGATCGCCGTGACGGACATCCAGAAGATCATCTTCCACTTGAAAGCCCGCGGCATCGGCGTGCTCGTCACCGACCACAACGTTCGCGAGACCCTGCGCATCACCGACCGCGCGTACATCGTCCACGACGGCGTGATTTTCCGCAGCGGAACGCCCGAGAGCCTCGCCGCCGACGATGAGGTGAAACGCATTTATCTCGGCGCCGAGTTCCGATTGGACTAAGATTGATTGAAGAGCCGGGCCTGAGCCGGCCGTGACCCAATGGCGATCCAGCAGAAGCTCCACACCAAGCTCGTTCAAAAGCTCATCCTCACACCGTCGCTGCAGCAGGCGATCAAGCTGCTGCCGATGTCGACACTCGAGCTGGCCGACCTTCTGAATCAGGAGATGGTCGAGAATCCGCTGCTGGAGGAAGTGCCCACCGAGGAACTGCAGCCCGCCGAAGCGCAGCAGGCCGACAAAGCCGCCGAACAGCCGACGCCTGAAAAGCCGGACACGTGGGACGACGCCGACTACGAGTATTTCTTCGGCGATTATCTCGACGACGGCTATCGCTCGCGGCAGCCGCAGGAAGTCAAGGAGCTGCCGCCAATCGAGAACACGCTGTCGACCGCGGCGTCGCTCGCGGATCATCTCCTCTGGCAACTGTCGCTCCAGACGAGCGACGAGCTGCTGAAGGAGATCGGCGGAGCGATCATCGGCAACCTCGATGACGACGGCTACCTCGTGGCGTCGGTCGAGGAGATCGCGGCGATGGGCGACTGGCCGGTGGCGGAAGTCGAGCGCGCGCTGCAGCACATTCAGACCTTCGATCCGATTGGCGTCGCCGCGCGCGACCTGCAGGAGTGCCTCTGGCTGCAGCTCCGCCATCTCGGGCTCGAGGGCACGCCGACCGAGAAGATCGTCACCGAGCACCTGCGCCTGCTGCAGAACCACCAGGTGCCGGAAATCGCGCGGAAGCTCGGGATGTCGCTCGAGGATCTGAAGGAGCACGTCGAGATCATCCGCAATCTCGATCCGAAGCCGGGCAGCCGCTACAACCCCTCGCAGTCGCAGTACGTGATCCCCGACGTCTACGTCGTCAAGGTCGAGGATCAGTACGTCGCGGCGCTGAACGAGGAGGGGCTGCCGCAATTGCGGATCAGCCCGGTGTACCGCCGGCTGCTCGACAAGAGCGGCGGCGAGTCCAGCGACGAGACGCGCGCCTACGTCAAGGACAAGTTCCGTTCGGCGCTGTGGCTGATCAAGTCCGTCGATCAACGGCAGAAGACGATCCACAAGGTCGCCACCAGCATCATCAACTTCCAGCGCGAGTTCCTCGATCACGGCATCGAGCATCTGCGCCCGCTGGTGCTCCGGGACGTGGCCAACGACATCGGCATGCACGAGTCGACGGTCAGCCGCGTGGTGAACAACAAGTACATGCACACGCCCCAGGGCGTGTTCGAGATGAAGTTCTTCTTCCACAGCGGCATCAGCAGCTCGTACGGGGACAGCGTCTCGTCGGTCACCATCAAGCAGCGCATCCGCAAGATCATCGAGAACGAAGATCCACGGAAACCGCTCAGCGATTCGAAGATCGTCAGCATTCTGCAGAAGGAGGGGCTGATGCTCGCGCGGCGCACGATTGCGAAGTACCGCGAGGAGCTGAAGATCCCCACATCGAATCAGCGCAAGGTGCTGTTTTAGTTTCACATCATGCGACTCGACATCACAGGCCGGCACGTGGAGGTGACCGCTCCGCTCCGGCAGCTCATCGATCGCAGGCTGGCCCGGCTCGCGCGCGTGTTGAACGACGCGGCGATGTCGGCCACGGTCACCCTCACCAAAGAGAAGTACCGTCATCTGAGCGAGATCGTGATTCACGCCCGCGGCGATCACGTGCTCCGCGGCACGGGCGAAGCCAACGGCTGGCCGCTCTCGCTGCGGCTGGCTGCCGAGAAGATCGCGCAGCAGGCGCAGAAGCTGAAAGGGAAGTGGGACGGCCGCAAGCGGCACAGCTCCGGCCGGCGGCTGGTCCCGCCCGGCACGCCGCCGGCGGAAGCGGCCGCGGCCGCTCCGGCGCCGCGACGGATCATCCGCGCCCGGCGGTACGAAGTGAAGCCGATGTTGCCGGAGGACGCGGCGCTGCGCGTCGAGGAAGGCCCGGAGACGTTCATCGTCTTCCGCAACGCCGACTCCGACGCCGTCAGCATCGTCTACCGGCGCAAGGACGGCAACTTCGGGCTGATCGAACCGGAGTAGCGCCGTTAGAATCTGCTCATGACCGAGACGGCGCCGTCGCACGGCGTCACCGTGGCGACCGTCCTGCGCGATCTCGCGGACTCGCGCGCTCTCGATCTCGAGGTGCTCGCCGGGGCTGCCGGAACGGACCGCCGCATCACGATCCCGCATCCGCAGAAGACCGGCCTGGCGCTGTCGGGGTTCGACGCCTACCTGCGCAACGGCCGCGTGCTGGTGTTCGGCGAGAGCGAGATCCGCTACCTCGAGACGCTGCCGCCGGCGGAGCGCACCGCGGTCATGCGCCGCGTGCTCGCGCACGATCTGCCGTGTGTGGTCATCACCGACGGCCACATGCCTTCACCCGAAACGATCGCCGAGTCAGACCGGCTCCGCGTGCCGCTGCTCAGGACGCGCGCCGCGACGCCCGAGGCGATGGCAGGGCTGTCGGCGCTGCTCGACACCTACCTGGCCGCGCGCGGCGTGGTCCACGGCGTGCTGATGGACATCCTCGGGCTCGGCGTGCTGATCGTCGGCGACAGCGGCATCGGCAAGAGCGAATGCGCCCTCGATCTCGTCGTCCGCGGTCATCGGCTCGTCGCCGACGATGCCGTCGAGCTGCGCTGCCGCGCGCAGTCGTTCCTCATCGGCACCTGCCCGGAACTGACGCGCCATCACATGGAGATACGCGGCCTCGGGCTGATGAACGTGCAGGATCTGTTCGGCGTGGCGTCGACGCGGACGTCGAAGCGCGTCGAGCTCGTCGTGCAGCTCGAACGCTGGGAGGCGGGCCACGAATACGACCGTCTCGGCATCGACGACGAGTTCTACGAGAACCTCGGCGTGAAGGTGCCGATGATCCGCATGCCGGTGGCGCCCGGCCGCAACGTGGCGATGCTCGTCGAAGTGGCCGCGCGCAACCAGCTTCTCCGCACCAGAGGACACCATGCGGCCCGCCGGCTCGTCGATCGGTTGAACCAGCGGCTCGAACCGGCGCCGCGCGCGCTCGAGCCTGAACACGAGCATGGGGACGATCTCTGATGCGTGAGCGGCGCCACAGTCCGAGGCGCGCCGCGCGCACCGCCGTGGCGTCGCGCTTCGTCGTGCTCACGGGGCTGTCCGGGTCGGGCAAATCGCAGGCCATCCGCGCGCTCGAGGATCTGGGCTACTTCTGTGTCGACAACCTGCCGATCGCGCTGCTGCCGATGCTCGCGGAGCTGACGCTGCGCGCCGGATCCGACATCGCGCGCGCCGCCGTCGTCGTCGACGTCCGCGAGGGCTCGATGCTACAGGAGTTCCCGGCGGTGTACCGGCGGCTCCAGGCGATGCGGAACCTGAACCCCGTCCTCATCTTCCTCGAGTCGTCCGAAGCGTCGCTCGTCCGGCGATTCAGCGAGACGCGCCGCCCGCATCCGCTGGCGCCGGATCGGTCGGCGGTCGAGGGAATCAGGGAGGAGCGTGCGGCGATGCGGCCGATCCGCCGCATGGCGGATCACATCATCGATACGTCGGCGATGACGGTCCACGAGCTGCGCCACACGTTCACGGGCGTGGCCAGCGGACGCGTGCCCGGCAAGGAACTCGCCGTCACGATCCTCAGCTTCGGCTTCAAGCACGGCATTCCGGTGGATTCGGACCTGCTGTTCGACGTGCGCTTCCTGCCGAACCCGCACTTCGTGCCGTCGCTGCGCGCGTTCACCGGGCGCGACAAGCAGGTCGTGCGCTACCTCGATCGCGCCAAGGGCACGCAGCAGTTTCTCGACCACACGCTCAACCTGCTGCGGTTTCTCATCCCGCAGTATGTGCACGAGGGAAAGGCATACCTGACGATCGGAATCGGCTGTACCGGTGGCCGCCATCGTTCCGTCGCGGTGGCCGAGGCGCTCAAGAAGGGCCTCGCAGGCCTGCGCGGCGTGGCGGTCCGCGTCAAACACCGAGATATCGCCAGTGATTGATGCGGCAAGCGAGGGCCGGAGGGAACCGCCGCGCAGCGGCGGCCCGAGCGCGCAGCGAGCGTGGGGAGGGAACGGGGCCCCGCGCGAGCGGAGTGAATAATGAAATTGGGGGTCGTGGTCGTGACGCACGGGCAATTGGCCACCGAACTGGTCAACTCGGCCGAGATGATCGTCGGCGACCTGCCGCAGTTCGCCGCCGTGTCGATCGGGTGGCACGACGATGTCGATCACGCGCGGGAGGAGATCGGCCGGGCGATCGAACGAGTGGGCGTGTCGGCGGGAGGCACCGCCGACGAGCCGGCCGACGTTCTCGTGCTCACGGACATGTTCGGCGGCACGCCGGCAAACCTGGCGGTCACCTACGTGAGCCCGCACGTCGAGGTGATCACCGGCGTCAGCCTGCCGATGCTGATCAAGCTCGCGCGTCCGCCGAAGCCGCAGAACCTGCTCGAGCTCGCGCGCGAGATGCGCGAGCACGGGCGGAATGCGATCTGGGTGGCGTCCGACCTCCTGCGGGGCGAGAAGACGTGACGTCGTGCCGCGTCACGATCGTCAACCCGCTCGGCCTGCACGCGCGCGCCGCGGCGCGGTTCGTTCACGCGGCGTCGGCGTTCGAGTGCCGCGTGAAAGTCGCGCGCGGCGGGCGTGAGATCGACGGCAAGAGCATCATGGGCCTGCTGCTGCTCGCGGCGGCGCAGGGCAGCGAGATCACGATCACGACCGACGGGCCGGGCGAAGCGGACGCGCTCGAGGCGCTGTGCGCGCTCGTCCGCCGCGGCCTGGACGAGGCACCCCTCCACGGGGCTCGAGGCGAACCGTGCAGTTGAAAGGACTCGGCGTGTCGCCCGGCATCGGCGTCGGCAAGGCCCTGGTGCTGAGGCATGGCATTCGCGACGTGCACTTCCGCGTCCCCGAGGCGCTCGTGCCGCGCGAGCTGCGGCGGCTGGACGACGCCCGCGCGCAGTCGCGCAGCCAGCTCGAGCACATCAAGGAGCGCATCTCCGCCGGCGCCGGCGCCGATCACGCGTATCTCTTCGACGCGCAGCTCCTGATGCTGGACGACGAGATGCTGGTGGCGCGCGCCCGGGAGATTATCCGCAGCGACCATCTGAATGCCGAGTCCGCGCTGCAACGGGCGCTCGAACAGATCTCGTCGCTGTTCGATCAGGCGCACGATTCCTACCTGCGCGAACGCAAGGGAGACGTCGCCGACGTCGTCGGGCGGCTGTGCATGAACCTGCGCGCGTCCGGTGATCCGGCGGATCTGCTGAAGGACGTCGAAGGACCGCTGGTGCTCGTCGGCGACGAGATCACGCCGTCGGTGATCGCGCAGCTCGACTGGCCGCGGCTCGCCGCGGTCATCAGCGACACCGGCAGCTGGACCTACCACACGGCAATCCTCGCGCGCTCGATCCACGTGCCCGCGGTGGCCGGCCTGCGCGCCGCCACGACGGTGATCCCGCCGGGCGCGCTCGTGGCCGTTGACGGGAAGACGGGCGAGGTCGTCGTCGATCCGGACGAAGACACGTTGCGGCGGCTGTGCAAGCGGCAGGAGCAACGCATCGCGTACGAGCAGGCGCTCGACCAATATCGGCAGGTGGCCGCGGTGACGGCCGACGGCGTCAGCATCCGGCTCGAGGCGAACGTCCAGGCGCCGGCCGATGTGAAGCGAGCCACAGACGCCGGCGCGGACGGCATTGGCCTGTTCCGATCCGAGTTCCTCCTTGCCGAAGGCGGGCAGGCGGCGCTGACCGAGGAGTCGCAGTACGGCGCCTATCGCCGGCTCGTCGAGTCGATGGCGCCCGGGCGCGTGACCATCAGGACGTTCGACGTCAGCGAAGCGCAGCTACGGCTCGAGGACGCGGCGGTCGAAGGCGCGCGCGCGCCGCTCGGCCTGCGCGGTGTCCGGCTGATGCTGACGCTCGGCGAAATCTTCGAGGCGCAGCTTCGCGCGCTGCTGCGCGCGGCCACGCACGGGCCGATGCGAATCATGTTTCCGTTCGTCTCGGGTGTCGAGGAGCTCCGCGCCGCCCACGCCGCCGTCGAACGTGCCGCCGCGGCGCTGCGCGCCCGCGGCGTCAATGTGCCGAAGGTGCCCGTCGGCGTCATGATCGAGGTGCCGTCGGCGGCCGTCACGGCCGATCTGCTCGCCGCCGAAGCCGACTTCTTCAGCATCGGCACCAACGACCTGATCCAGTACACGCTCGCCGTCGATCGGACGGACGATCGCGTATCGCGGATGTACGAGCCGTTTCATCCGGCCATCATCCGGACGCTGCGCCTCGTCGCGCGCGCCGCGCGGCGCCACGGCATCCCGGTCGCGGTGTGTGGAGAGATCGCCGCCGATCCCGTGCTGCTGACGCTGCTCGTCGGCCTTGGCATCACCGAGTTCAGCATGGCGCCTACCGCGATCCCGCTCGCCAAGCGCGTTATTCGTGATCTGAGCTCTGCCGACGCGACCGCCGTCGCACGGCATGCGCTGCGCGCGAAGACGGCTGCCGACGTCGAGAACGCGGTGCGAGGGGAGATGACGAAAACACAGACGTAGGGGCGGAGCGTGATCCGCCCGCGGTGGGCCGGGCAAGCCCGGCCCCTACGAATCAAATCACACAGAGAGATTCACAACATGACACGCGTCGAAAAACCCTGGGGATACGAGCTGCACTGGGCGAAGACCGAACGCTACGTGGGCAAGCTGATTCACGTCAATGCCGGCCATGCGCTCAGCCTGCAGTACCACAACAAGAAGGACGAGACGATCTTCCTCTGGTCCGGCAACATGCTGTTCGAGATCAAGGAAGGGGACTCGCTCGTCAAGCGCGAGATGAAGCCGGGCGAGGCGGTCCACATCACACCGGGCACGGTCCACCGCATGACCGCCGTCACCGACTGCGACATCTTCGAGGTGTCGACGCCGGAGCTCGACGACGTCGTGCGGATCGAGGATCGGTACGGACGGCAGTCGTAGCGCGCGGAATCTGCGTACGGGCTGACGCGCCCGGTACGCGGATTCCGCGACGTCTCTCACCTTCACTTCACGATTGACGCGGCAAGACGGCACACATCAGAATGGCCTCCGTTTTGATATGGACTGATGCGTCCAAAGGAAGGAACGTTCGATGGGCAGCGTGAACAAGTTGATCCTCGTGGGCAATCTCGGTCGCGACGCGGAGCTGCGCTACACGCCCGGCGGCGCGCCGGTCTCCACCTTCAGCCTCGCCACCACGGAGGTCTGGAACGACAAGGGCGGCCAGCGGCAGGAGAAGACCGAGTGGCATCGCATCACGGTGTGGGGCAAGACCGCCGAGAGCCTGCAGGAATACCTGGTGAAGGGCAAGCAGGTCTACGTCGAGGGACGCATCCAGTATCGTGAGTGGACCGACAAGGAAGGGGTGAAGCGCAACACCGCCGAAGTCCGCGCCGATCGCATCGTCCTGCTCGGCGGGGGAGGCGGAGGCGGCGGGCGCCAGCAGGCGCGCGGCGGCGCCGCTCCGATGGACGAACCGGCCGGCGAGCCCGCGACAGAGCTGACCGACGACGATATTCCGTTTTAGGAGTTGGGGAGCTGGGGAGCTAACCCCCTAACCCCCTACCTCCTGTTCAATGCGTCGAGCCGCTGCTTCGCGAGGATGGCGTCGGGCGAGTTCGGGTGCGTCTTCTGCACCGTCTCGTACGCCTTTCTGGCGAGGTCCGGCTGCTTCAGCGCCTCGTAGCTCAAGCCGATCTTGTAGTACGCCGCCGACACGGTGTCGCTCTGCGGGTAGTCGGCGATCACCTTCTGGAACGCCGTAATCGCGTCACGATACCGGCCCGCGCCGTGATGCGAATCCCCGATCTTCAACTGCGCGTCGTCGGTCTGGTCCGTGCGCGGAAACATCCGGATGTACGTCTGGAAGCCTTCGATGGCGAGGTCGTAGTCGCCGCGCGTGTAGTCGCTGAAGGCTTCCTGGAACATGCGCTGCGGCGAGACGCCGGGCGGCGGCGCGACGACCGGCGGCGCCGTGACGGGCGGAGCGTTCGGATCCGCGGGCGTCGGCTCCGTGCCGGGGGCGGCGGCAGGCGGCGCCGGCCGCGTCGCAATCGTCGTTACCGTCTGCCGGATGGCCTCGAGCTCCTGCGTCATCGACGACAGGCGCACGTTCGTGTCGTCCGACTTCTCGCGCAGGATGCGCGTCGCTTCGGCGACGCCGTCGATGAGCAGCTTCTGATCCGCGAACGCCTTGCGCGCGACGTTCGACTGGTCGTCGATCTTCGTCGAGATCGACCGCAGGGTATCCGCGAGATTCCCGAGCATCTGCTGGAGCTGCTGCTGCTGCTCCTGCAGCATGCGGATCTCCGCCATGATCTGCATGTGCGTTTTGTCGGCGGCGGCGTAGGCCGCAGAAGGACCACAGGTCACCAGTACGATCACGCCGATCAGCCGCACAAGCTTCCGCATACTGTCCTCTTTTATCAGTGCGCGTGGGGCCCCCCCCCCACGCGCTTCACGCGCCTTCGGCGCGACGGCCTTTGGCCTTGCCGCCGCCGCTTCGCGGCCGCAGCCTCCTGCTGTCAGTGCGCGTTACTTGCTCGTCACGACGAAGTGCGCTCGGCGGTTCTTGGCCCACGCTTCTTCGCTGTGACCAGGGTCGAACGGGAACTCCTTGCCGTAGCTTACCGTGCGCAGGCGGTCGGCGGGGATGCCGAGCGACACGAGGTAGTTGCGCGCGGCGAGCGCCCGGCGTTCGCCCAACGCCAGATTGTACTCGGCGGTGCCGCGCTCGTCGGCGTGCCCCTCGATGGTGATGACCCAGCTCGGGTATTTCTTGAGGATCTCGGCGTTGCCGTTGAGCGTCTGCTGGCCAGCGGCATCGATCTCGTACACGTCGAGGGGGAAGAACACCGGCTGGAAGGGCGAGTTCTTGTTGATCGTGTCGATGTCGCTGCTGCTGAGCGTGTCCTCCGGCACCGGCTCGGCGGGCACGGGCGGCGGCTCGTTGACAGGCGTCGGCGGTGTCGGGTCCGTCGGGCGTGCGCCCGTCGACGCGGGCGGCGGCGGCACCGGCCGCGCCACGGGCGGCGCCTTCTTCGCGCACGCCGCGAACGCGGCGACGAGGAGGGCCGCCATGAGAACTCCTGACCATCGTTTGCTCATATCTGCTCCAACTCTCCGTGTCCTCCGGCGTCAGCCCCCAGCCCCCGGCCCCCCGGCTCCCTGACCCCCTGTCAGTGCGACCAGTTCGGATAGCGATTTTCCCCCTGCGTCGTGATCTGCCGCAAATCGCGGCCGTCGCGCGCGATGGTGAAGATCTGGGCGCGGCCCTTGCGCGTCGAGACGAACGCGAGGTGCCTGCCATTGGGCGCAAACGCCGGGCTCTCGTTGCTGCCGATGCCGTCGGTGATCCGCCGCGACGTGCCGCTGGCGAAGTCGTAGATGCTGATGTCGTAGCCGGCGGCGGACGATCGCGCCGTGTAGGCGATCTCGTTGAACGGCGCCGGCGACCACGTCGGCCGATCGCCGTAGGACTCGCTCGAGATGCGCTTCAGCCCGGTGCCGTCGACGTTCATGATGTAGACCTGCGGCTGGCCGCTGCGATCCGACGTGAACGCGATCTGGTTGCCGGTCGGCGACCACGTCGGCGTCACGTCGCCGGCCGGGTGATTCGTCAGACGGCGCAGCCCGCTGCCATTGCGGTTGATCACGTAGATCTCCGGGTTGCCGTCGCGGTTCGACATGAACGCCAGCCTCGCTCCGTCGGGCGACCACGCCGGCAGGTAGTTGTTCACGTTCTCCGACCCCTTCGCCGGCGTCTCGAACCGTCCCTCGCTGAGATACGCGAGGAAGATGTCGGCATAGCCGCGGCGGTAGCTCGTATACGCGAGCACGCGCCCCACCGGAGCCCACGCCGGCGTGATGTCGAGCGACTTCGTCACCGTCACGCGCGTCTGATTGTGGCCGTCGTAATCGGCGATGTAAATGTTGGAGATGTCGCGCTGCGCCGTCGGCCCCTTCATCTGCTCTCCGGCACGATCCGAGGAGAACGCGATCTTCGTCCGCGCCACGCCGCGGAGGCCGCGCTGCGACTGATGGATCTCGTCCGCGATCGTGTGCGCGAAGAACCGCGCATCGCTGGCGCCCTCGTACTGCTTTCCGAGCGCGGCCTGCCCGGTGATCGCGTGCAGCAGCCGCACCTCCACCAGGAAGCCTTTTCCGGTCTTCCGCACCGTGCCGACGACGAGGCCGTCCGCGCCGAGCTGACGCCAGCGGTCGAGCGGCACTTCGTCGAGCGAGCGCGGCTGCGGGATCGACTGGTACGTGTCACGCGAGATCAGATAGAACTCGCGCTCGTAATTGAGGTCGTCCCACAGCACCTGCCCGAGCGTCTTCGCCGCGGCGACCGTCTCGCCGTCGTTCGACAGCGGAATGAAGTCAGGAACGGCCAGCTTCGGCGGCAGACCAGGATCGCTGCCGATGACCACGCGGATTTCGCTCTGCGACGCAGGCGGCTGCTGCGGCTGCTGAACGGCGCCGGTCAGCGCCAGCGAACCGGCGGCGAGGAATATCGTGATGGCGGCAATGCGCTTGTGAGTCATCGGCCTTGATAGTCGAAAGTGACGTGAACCGTCAGCGAGTTGTCGGGAAACTCCCGGGGAAGAGGCGGCAGCATCTTCGTCTTGATCACCGCCCGCAGTGCTTCCTGATCGAGCTGGAACAGCCCGCTCGGCTTCTCGACCAGCGCGCCGGTGATGACGCCGTTGCGTTGAATGACGAACTTCACGTCGACCTGGCCCGCCATTCCCTGGTTCTGCGACCAGTTCCGCCGAATGAGCTGCACCATCGTTTCGAGGTAGCCGGGGCAGCAGAAGTTCTGCACGTCGACGCGCGCGCCGCCGGCACCCCCGCCGCCGGTGGACAGGCCGCCGAACTCCGTGGCGGCGCCGCCGGTCTGCACTCTCGCGGAGCCGGTCTTGATCTCCGCTCCGGTCGTCGGCTTCTGCGATGACGACTTGTCCGCCGGTTTCTCGATCGACTTCGGCGGCGTCTTCGGCGCGACCTTGGCCTTGGGGGAGGGGAGCACCATCTCCGGTTGTTTCGCTGCCGGTGGCGGCTGCGGCGCCGGCTTCGCTTGCGGCGGCGCGACCTGTTGAACGGCGCGGTCCGCGATCGACGTGCGGCCGCCCGCGTCGGGCCCCGGCGTTCCGCCCAGCGTGATCGTCATCACCGGCCGGTTCGCTTCCACCTCGGACCGCCGCCAGCGCTCAGGCATCAGGATGATGGCCGTAATCAGCAGCCCGTGCGCGATCAGCGAATACAGCACCATCCGCGCGAAGCGGTCGGTCTCCTGCGTGCGCTCGACGAGAACGTCGCTGACCGCCTCGCGCATCTAGCGTCCCTCGACGGGCTTCGTCATGAAGCCCACCTTCGTGATACCCGCGGCGGTCAGCGTCTCGACGACGATCGTGAAGTCCTGCATCGACGCCTTCGCGTCGGGCCGGAGAAAGATCGACTTGTCGCTGCGCTCCAGCGCCGCCTGCTTGACGCGCTCGCCGAGAAACTCGATCGGCACCATGTCGTTGTTGAGCTGCACTTGCCGCGTCCGCGAGAAGTCCGGCGGAATCGTCACGTAGATCGGCTGCGCAGTCACCGGCGCCGACCTGCGCGACTCGGGCAGGTTCACCTGCAGCCCCTGCTGCATCATCGGCGCCGTCACCATGAAGATGATGAGCAGCACCAGCATCACGTCCACCAGCGGGACGACGTTGATCTCCGCGAGCGTACTGGACACACGTTTGCCACGCCGCCCGCTGCGCCCGCCACCGCTGACATCCAACTGGTGAACTTTGGGCATTCGAGACTAGGTGAAATTCCTCTCCGCGATGTTCAGGAACTCGAGCGAGAAATCATCCATGTCGTTGGCGAAGTGCTTCACGCGGTTCGTGAAGTGGTTGTAGAAATACACCGCCGGAATCGCCGCGAACAGTCCCGCCGCCGTCGCAATCAGCGCCTCCGCGATGCCCGGCGCGACGACGCCCAGGCTCGTCGAACCGGCGCCGGCGATCCGCTGGAACGACACCATGATTCCCCATACGGTGCCGAACAAGCCGATGAACGGCGTGATGCTCGCCGTCGTGGCGAGGAACGGCACGCGCCTTTCCAGTTTGGTCATCTCGACGGTGCTGGCGCGCAGCAGCGCGCGATCGACGGCGTCGAGGCTCTTCAACGTTGGACGCGCGGGCGGGGCCGCGGGTTTGGCATCGGCGCCGGGCGGCGTTCGCAACTGCGCGTTCAACTCGGCGTATGCCGCCTGAAACAGGCCGACGAGCGGGCTGTCGGCGAGCGATCGGCACACCGCCTGCACCTCGGAAAACTTGCTGCTCTTGCGGAACACGTCGAGAAACGTCGACGTCTGCCGCTCGGCGCGACTGAACTGCCACAGCTTGAGCAGGATGACGCCCCAGGAGATCGCCGAGAACAGAATCAGAATCGCGAGCGCCACCTGGGAGGCGGGGCTGGCATGGGCGATCAGTGAGACGATGTCGGTGTTTACTGCTGCGGCCCCAGCTTCCGGCTGACCCGCGCCCTGCGCGTGTAGCGCAAGGGCGTAGATTCCCGACGTGCGCAAACGAACCTCCGAACCATAAGCAAGCGCGCCGCTGGGACAGCGCAGTCTCGGAAGCGTAGCATGCAGCCCGAACGCTGTCAAACATCTGATAAGATGGTACTTCGCGTCACGCTCGCTCTCGCGTGCGTCCGCGGGGCGCTCATCAGTTAGACGACCGCTGCAACCTTAAGGCCGTTCGCGGGGACCGGTGCTTCGATTTCTCTCCATCCGACATCTGGCGGTGATCGATCGCCTGGAGCTCGAATTCGAGCCGGGCCTCAACGTCCTGACCGGCGAGACCGGCGCCGGGAAATCGATCCTCGCCGGTGCCGTCAGCCTCCTCGTCGGCGGACGCGCGTCCGCTGACGTCGTCCGCACCGGCGAGGAGACCGCGGCGATCGAAGCGATCTTCGACGCGCCCGACGGCCGCGAGATTCTCGTCCGGCGCGAGGTGTCCGCGCAGGGCAGAAGCCGCGCGTCGGTCGACGGCGCGCTCGTGACCACCACCGCGCTGCGCGAGCTGTGTGGCGGGCTCGTCGATCTTCACGGTCAGCACGAGCATCAGGTGCTGCTCGACCCCGCCTCGCACCTCGATCTGCTCGACGAGTACGGTGGGCTGACGGAGGATCGCGCCAAAGTCGCCGCCGCGTTCGCGAAATGGCAGCAGGTGCGCGACGAACGCGACCGCCTGCTCGCGGGCGAGCGAGAGAAGAGCGCACGCGCGGACTTCCTCGCGTTCCAGCTCGCCGAGATCGAGCGTGCCGCGCCGCAGCCCGGCGAAGACGAGGAGCTTGCCGCGACGCGGCTGGTGCTCGCGAACGCAGACAAGCTGCAGCGGCTGTGCGGCGATGCCTACGACGCGCTGTACGAAGGGGACCACGCCGTCCTGCCGGCGCTCGGAGCGGTCTGGCGGAAGCTCACGGATCTGGCGGCACTCGATCCGCGGTTCGCGCCGTATCTGGATGGGCGCGACGCGGTGAAGTCGCAGCTCGAGGATCTCGTGTTCTTCCTCCGATCGTATGCCTCGGGCATCGATGCGTCGCCGGCGCGGCTGCAGGAGATCGAGGATCGCCTGGCACTGCTCGAGCGGCTGAAGAAGAAGCACGGTCCCTCGCTCGCCGATGTGATTGGCCGCGCCGAACAGCTCCGCTGCGAGCTGCACGATATTCAGCACTCGGCGGAGCGCGCCGCGGAGCTCGAGGCGGAAGTCGGCGCCGCACGGGACGCCTACCTGGCGGCCGCCCAGACGTTGAGCGATGGACGCGTGGCCGCGGCGGCGACGTTCGCGCGGTCTCTCGAAAAGGCGCTCGTTGACCTCGCGATGCCGCGCACGCGCTGCGAAGTGCGCTTCGAGACCGCGCAGTCGGAGGCGCAGTGGTCCGAGCGCGGGATCGAGCAGGGGGAGTTCTACATCTCCCCGAACCCGGGCGAGGACCTGCGGCCGCTGGCGCGGATTGCGTCAGGCGGTGAATTGTCCCGCGTCATGCTGGCGCTGAAGACGCTGGCGTCTACCGACGCGCCCGGCAAGACGCTGATCTTCGACGAGGTCGATGCCGGCATCGGCGGGGCAGTGGCCGACGTCGTCGGGTCGCGGCTGCAACGGCTCGGCGAACGCTTCCAGGTGCTGTGCATCACGCACCTGCCGCAGATCGCGGCGCACGGCGGGACGCATTTTCGCATCACCAAGCGCGTGCGGGCCGGCCGGACGGTGACCGACGTCGCGCGGTTGGATGGCGTAGAGCGTCAGCAGGAGCTGGCGCGGATGATCGCCGGCAGCGACACGTCGGCAGCGATCCTCGCGAGCGCCAAGGAGATGCTCGAATCCCGCCAAACGCAGCGTGGAAAGAGGAGGCCTTGAGCGAGCGAGAGCGAAGGCGAACACAAGGCGAACATAGAGCGAAAGCGAAACCGTGAAATACCTCATCGAGACGTACGGCTGTCAGATGAACTTTCACGACTCGGAGCGCATGGCCGGCCTCCTCGAGCAGGCTGGCTTCGAGGCGACCTCCGACGATCGTGACGCCGACGTCATCGTCATCAACACGTGCAGCGTCCGCGAGCGCGCTGAAGAGAAGCTCTTCACGCGGCTTGGCGAGATCCGCCAGCAGGGCCTCGAACAGGGGCACCGGCCGGCCGTCGCCGTCGCCGGCTGCGTCGCGCAGCAGGAAGGGCCGCGCATTCTCGAACGCTCGACGGCGGTCGACGTCGTCATCGGGACGCAGAGCATCAAGCGACTGCCGATGCTCGTCGAGCGCGTGCTCGACGGCCCGAATCGTCAGGACGCGACGCCCCTCATCGACGTCGACCCGATGGGCGACGTCTCGTTTCCGCTGGGCATCGCGCGCCGCAACGATCCCGTCAAGGCCTACGTGACCATCATCGAGGGCTGCAACGAGTTCTGCTCGTTCTGCGTCGTGCCGTACACGCGCGGCCACGAGCGCATGCGGCCGGCGGCGGACATCGTCGCCGACGCGCGGATCGCGGTGGAGACCGGCGCGAGGGAAGTCCAGCTTCTCGGACAGATCGTCAATCACTACCGGGCGCCCGACGACGCGTCGTGTGATTTTGCGGGGCTGCTGGAGCGGTTGAACGCGATCGTGGGGCTGGAGCGGATCCGGTTCGCCAGCCCCCATCCGCGCCACGTCACGCCGCGGATGATCGCGGCGATGCGCGATCTGCCGAAGGTGTGCCGGCATCTGCATCTGCCGGTGCAGTCCGGATCGGATCGGATCCTCGGGGCAATGCGCCGGCGTCATACCCGCAGCCACTACCTCGATCTCGTGGCGCAGGTCCGCGAGGCCATGCCGGACATCGCCCTGTCGACCGATATGATCGTTGGCTTTCCTGGCGAGACGGACGAGGACTTCGCGGACACGCTGTCGCTGGTCTCCGCCGTGCGCTACCACAGCATGTTCTCGTTCAAATACTCGCCGCGTCCGAACACACTGGCGCTGAAGCGGATGGCGGACGACGTGCCGGAAGAAGAGAAGACGCGGCGGATCGTGGCGTTGCAGGGGCTGCAGAAGGCGATTCAGGGAGAGCTTTACGCGGCGACGGTCGGCCGCGTGGAGCCCGTCCTCGTCGATTCGCGCAGCCGCCGGCGGGACTGGGAGCTGTCGGGCCGCACGAGCGGCAACACGGTCGTGAACTTCGCGGGCCGGCCGGACTGGATCGGGCGTGTGCTGGCGGTGCGGATCGCGGCGGCAAACCCGAACAGCCTTCGCGGCGAGGTCGCAGGGGAACACCATGCAGATTGAGATGACGATCAAGGGGCTGATGGTCGACCCCATCACGAACATGCCGATCGTGATCCTGCGCGACAAGGACGGCCAGCGCGTGCTGCCGATCTGGGTCGGCGTTTTCGAGGCGAACGCGATTGCGCTGCAGATTGAGAACATCACCACGCCGCGGCCGATGACGCACGACCTGCTCAAGAACGTCATCACGGACCTGAAGGCGGACGTGCAGAAGATCGTCGTGTCCGACCTGAAGGAGAACACGTTCTACGCGCTCATCTACCTGACGATCAACGGCGAGGCGATGGCCATCGACGCGCGCCCGAGCGACGCGATTGCGCTGGCGCTCAGGGCCCGCGCGCCGATTTACGTCGAGGATCGGGTCATCGACAGCGCCAAGACGGTCGACTTCGCGCCGGAAAAGGGGGACTCGGAGCGCCTCCAGAAGTGGCTCGAGAGCCTCGATCCCGACGATCTCGGCAAATACAAGATGTAGGTCAATGCTGAATGCCAAATGCTGAATGCTGAAACGAGGGGACGGAGACAACGGAGCCGCCTCTGTTTCCTCCGTTTCATTCCCATTCAGCATTTAGCATTTAGCATTCAGCATTGACGCGGTTACAATGCAACGCGACACCCTGCCTTGCGTTTGGACCGAATGATCGTCGCGATCGCAAATCAAAAGGGCGGCGTGGGGAAGACCACGACCGCCATCAACCTGGCGGCGGCGCTGTCTCTCCGCGGTAAGAAGACGCTTCTCGTCGACCTCGATCCCCAGGCAAACAGCACGATGTCGTACCTGGACATCACGCAGGTCACGCGCAGCGTCTACGATGCGATCGCGGAGCCTGAGTACGGCTTCGCCGACGTCATCCTGCCGTCGACACAGCCGAACCTGTGGGTCGCGCCGTCGCGCATCGCCCTGGCCAAGCTGGAGTCGAAGCTGGTCGGGGAGCTCGACGCGCACTTCCGCCTGAAGGACCGCCTCGAGCCCATCCGCGAGGACTACCCGAACATCGTCATCGACTGCCCGCCGGCGCTGGGGCTGCTCACGGTGAACGCGCTGGTGGCGGCAACGCACCTGCTGATTCCGATTCAGTCCTCCTTTTTCGCGCTCGAGGGCACGGACGATCTGCTCGAGACAATCGAGAAGGTGCGAGCGCGAGCCAACCCGGGGCTCAGGATCCTCGGCGTCGTGATCACGATGCACGACAGGCGGACGTCGCTGGCGCGGGACGTCAGGGCGCAGATCGACAAGGTGTTCGGCAGCAAGGTCTTCAAGACCGTCATCACGAAGAGCGTGCGGCTGGAGGAGAGCCCGGCGTACAAGGAGTCGATCTTTTCGTTCGCGCCGGAGTCGAGCGGAGCGGCGGAGTACTACCGCCTGTGCGAGGAGGTCATGGACCGTGCCTAAGCGAGGACTGCCGGATGTCGTGAGGATGCGCCACGACGAGCACTACGTCGAGGCGCTGGCGAGTTCGGCGGGCGCGCCGGTAGGCCGCATCGTGCCTATCGACACCATCGATCCGAATCCCAACCAGCCGCGCCAGGTGATGGGCGACTTGTCGGAGCTGATGGCCTCGATCGCCGAGAAGGGCATCATCGAGCCGATCATCGTCAGGCAGCGCGGGCGGCGGTTCCAGATTGTCGCCGGCGAGCGCCGTTATCAGGCGGCCGTGCAGGTCGGGCTACGCGAGATCCCGATCGTCATCCGTGAAGTCGACGACACGGAGATGATCGAGATCGCGCTGATTGAAAACATCCAGCGCAAGGACCTGACGCCGTTCGAAGAGGCGGAAGCGCTGCACTCGCTGGCGACGCGATGCAATTACACGCATGAGGACATGGCGCGGAAGCTGGGGAAGTCGCGGACGGCGATTACCGAGGCGCTCTCGCTGAACAACATGCCGGAGGAGGTCAAGAACCTTTGTCGGCTCGCCGACATTCACTCGAAGTCGTTGCTGTTGCAGATAGTTAGGCAGGGTGACCCGCAGAAAATGGTTGCCCTGGTCGAGAAAATCTCCCGCGACGGCGGCGCCACGCGCGACGCCGTGCGAAAAGAGACCGCCAAGCCCAAGGCGGGCCGGCCGAGGGCGTTCGTCTTCAGCTACCGGCCGCCGACCAAGGCGTTCAAACTGCAGCTCCGGTTCACGAAGTCGCGCGTCGAGCGCGACGAAGTGATCTCCGCACTCGAAGCGATCATCAAAGAACTCCGTGCGCAGCACTAATCGATAAGGGCCGACCAAGGTCGGCCCCTACGCGGCGGACTCGTAGGGGCGGAGCTTTGCTCCGCCCAGTGTGCCCGTAGGCCCAGCGTGCCCGTAGGGGCGGAGCTTGCTCCGCCCACTCGTTAGTTAACATAACACTCATTATCAGACCCTGAGGATCTGGCCAATGAAACGGGCCTGTGGAAAGTCTGCGGACCTGGAATAAGGCCCCAGCCCTATAATCGAACCCGCCCCCATGCTCCGCACCCTCGACCGCTACGTCATCCGCGAGACGATCCCGCCGTTCCTGCTGTCGCTGCTGGTCTTCACGTTCATTCTGGAAATCCCGCCGATCATGCGGGACCTCGAACAGCTCGTGGCCAAGGGCGTGTCGTGGTCGGCGGCGGGACGCATCCTGCTGACGCTCATCCCCCAGGGGCTCGGTCTGACGATCCCGATGGCGCTGCTGACGGGACTGCTGATCGCGCTCGGCCGCCTCTCCGGCGACCGGGAAGCGGTGGCGTTGCTGGCGTGTGGCGTCAGCCCCTACCGGCTGCTGCGGCCGGTCATGTTCATGGCGTTGCTGGCGGCGGGCGGAACGCTCTACGTGATGGTCGAGGCCATCCCGAACGCCAATCAGACGTTCCGCGAGATCACCTGGGAGCTCATCAGTAAGAAGGTCGAGAACGACATCCGGCCTCGCGTCTTCTTTGAGGACTTCCCGGGCTGGGTCCTTTACGCCCGCGACGACGCCGGGCCCGGCGGCGGGTGGAAGGACGTCATCGTCGCCGACACGCGCAAGCCGAACACCACGGTCCTGTTCTTTGCCTCACGCGGGCGGGTGGTCCTGGACCGCGAGAAGCGGCGCGTCGAGCTGGTGCTGAGCGACGGGGTCCAGTATTCGACCGTCGAGCGGGGCGCCTTCGATACGCAGCAGTTCACCGAGGACCTGATTCTGCTGCTCGATCCTGACACCGTCTTCTCGCGGGCCGAGCTGCCGCGCGGCATCACCGAGAAGACGATCGCCGAGCTTAAACGGGCGATCGACGAGAAGCTCCGCTACGAGTTCCCCCTGTCACCGCACCCGGAGATCATGGCGTGGCACGTCAAGTACTCGATTCCGGTCGCTTGTCTCGTGTTCGGCCTCATCGGCGTGGCGCTCGGCCTGTCAGTCGCGCGTGAAGGCAAGCTTGCCGGCTTCGTCGTCGCCATCGCCGTGATCTTCGCCTACTACGTCGTGATGCAGGCGTTCGAGTCCCAGACGAAGGGATACTACCGGGCCATCGAGGCGGCGAGAGGCCTTGACAGCGCCAGCTTCCTCAACGCGCACATGGCCCGCTGGTGGCCGAACATCATCCTCGGCGTGTTCGGCATCCTGGCGCTGATCTGGCGCGCGCGATACGCGCAGTCGAAGCTTCCCTTCCGCCTGCCGTCGGCGCTTCCCCACTTGCCGTCCGCCTGGCACCGCGCGCCCCAGGCCGCGGCGCCACAGGGGATTCCCGCGGGCCGCAGGCGGCCGGTCGTTGTCGTGCGCGTGCCGCGCATGCGGCTTCCCGGACCCGGTATCCTCGATCGCTACATCGGCCGCATCTACTTCCGCATCGCCGGGCTGGCGTTCGTCGCGCTGCTCGGGCTCTTCTACATCGCCACGTTCCTCGACAAGACCGACAAGATGTTCAAGGGCGAGGCATCGAGCGGGCTGGTGCTGCAGCTCCTCGCCTACATGACGCCGCAATTCGTCTACTTCGTCATCCCGATTGCGACGTTGCTGGCGGTGCTGGTGACCTTCGGCGTGCTCTCACGCACGAGCGAGCTGACGGTGATGAAGGCGTGCGGCATCAGCCTCTATCGCGCGGCGCTGCCGCTGCTCGTGCTGTCGTTGGGCGGGACCGCCACGCTCTTCATGCTCGAGCAGGAGATGCTCGCGCGCGCGAACCGCCAGGCGGAAATCCTCGACTCCCGCATCCGGAACCCCAACCAGCCGGCCAAGACGTTCGACCCGCTGAACCGCCGGTGGATCGTCGCGCGCAGCGGCCACATCTATCACTACGCGCATTTCGACTCCCGCGAGAAGAGGCTGAACGACCTGTGGCTCTACACGCCCGATCCCGAAAAATGGCGGCTGTCGAAGCTCACGTTCGTATCGCGCGCCGAATTCCGTGACGGCGCCTGGCGCGGGCTGAACGGTTGGAGCCAGACGTTCTCGGCGACCACCACCGGACGCTGGCAGCCGTTCGCCCACCAGACGATCCCCACGCTCGAGACGCCAGACTACTTCGAGACCGAGCAGCCTGAAGCGGACATGATGACCGTCGCCGAGCTCCGCCGGCACATCGAGGAGCTCCGCTACAGCGGCTTCAACGTCATCCCGCAGATGGTGGACCTTCAGAAGAAACTGGCGTTTCCGTTCGTCACGCTCGTGATGACCCTTCTCGCCGTGCCGTTCGGCGTGACGATGGGCAAGAGGGGGACGCTCTACGGAATCGGCCTGGCGATCGCGCTGGCGCTCTCCTACTGGGTCGTATTCCACGTCTTTCTTGCGATCGGACGCGCCGGGCTGCTCTCGCCCGTCCTCGCCGCCTGGACACCGAACATCGTCGCCGTGGCGTGCGCCGGCTATCTCCTGCTTACCGCACGGACGTAGAAGGCGGGACTAAAGGTCCCGCCCTACGGAGGATGGCGGCACGCGGGTACGGAGGGCGGGATTTCAGTCCCGCCCCGGCAATGCCGCTCCGTACACGCCCTAGCAGGGTAGTGCCCTAGCGTGCTAGCATACTAGTATGCTAGTTGACATAGACACCAAGGATCCGAGGCCCGTGTTCCGCCAAATCGTCGACGAAATCCGGCGCTGCATTTCGGTGGGAATCCTCAAACCCGACGAGCCGCTTCCCGCCGTTCGCGCGCTGGCGGGCGACCTGAAGGTGAACGCGAACACGGTGCAACACGCGTATCGAACGCTCGAGCAGGAAGGGACGGTTTACGTCAAGCGCGGGCTCGGGACCTTCGTCTCCCCCGCCGCGGCGAAGGAACCGTCGAAGGCCAGGCAGACTACGGTCGCGCGACAGATCGCGGACCGCGCGCTGCGCGAGGCGTTCCGCCACGGCCTGCTCGCGAGCGATCTGGTTGCCGCGCTGCAGGAGATTGCGCCGAAGCGGTCGTGAGCGCGGTCCGGACGTTCGCGATCGTGAAGCTGCCGGCATCGCCAGGGACCGCGTTCGTCAGATCGATGACAAAGAGGATCGCCCGCGCGGTCGACGGCGGCGGCATCGCCGTGCCCGGCCGATCGGCCGCGACCATGTCCGCCGTGTGCACGGACACTTCGCGCTGCGTCTGGTCGACGTAGACCGACTTCACCCAGCGCGCGTCCCCATTCGGAAAGCGAAGCTGCACCGATACGCGCATCGGCCTCGATGACGAGGAGTCGAACAGGATTTCATCGAATGTCGGTGACTGGCGAAGGTCTGCCACCAGCGCGACGAACTGATTCGCGCGTGGCGGAGGACCGAGGCTGAATGACAGCATCACGCCCTCGGCTGCGCGAGCGACCTCAGCCGTCGACGTCGGAGACTTTTCGACGCGCCAGTCGGCCTTCAGCACGACACCGGGTCCGGGCGTCTCGAGCGCCGCCGCAGCTGGCGCTGCCGGCCATAGCGCGTACGCCGCGTTCGTGAGGAGCCACGGAACGGGCGGAGTCCCCGGAGCGGCGTTCAGATGTATTTCGAATCGAGGGGCCAGCGTATTACCTACGCGCTCCACCCGTGCTCCGTCGGGAAGCGGTATTCGCGATGGAGTCTCGCCAAAATCGTATAGACCGGGCGTGGCCAGCGCGTCGATGACCGTGTAGACCCTCCCCTTTCGAATCGCCGTCATCAGCAGACGCGCGTCCGCGGTGGCGTCGCCGCTGAGCGGACGGTCCAGCATGACGCGGTTGCTGAGCGTCCGGAAGCTGGCTTCATACGACACTCCGAGATCGATCGCGCCCGCCGAGTCCTGACGCCGCCGCACGCCACCGTGGGCATCGACCGAGGCGAGCGCGACGATGGGACGTTCCTCCGAGAGTGCGGCCCAGCGCGTCAAGGTGGCCTCCGGCCGATCGAGGATTGACGCAATCGCCGGGGCGGGTCGAAACACGTAGTCGGCGAGCGCCCGCACGATGCGCCCGCGCGTCTCGTCACGCCACTCGCTGTCGACGCTGAGCCACTCAAGGCCGTCGATCGGCGCACGCCAGTCGCCCCACGCGAGCTCCGGCTTGGGCGAATCGGGATGCGCGGCGACCCCGAATCCACCCAGCCGCCGGACGTCCTCGACGACCGCGGCCGCTTCCCCGCCAAGCGGATAGGGCGAGGCGGGCATGTCGAACGCGACGTAATGGCCGGAGTTGGTGCTGATCTCGACGCCGTCGATGCAGAGCACGCCCTCGATGTACTCGGGACGATCGGGCTGACGCGTGCCGTCGCCGTGGTCGGCGAAGATCGCGAACTGAAGTCCTGCGCGCCTGGCGGCGGCCGCCACCGTCCGCTTGTCCCCGGCGCCATCGGATCGCGTCGTGTGGATGTGATACGCGCCGCCTACCGTCCGCCGCACCAGATCCGGATCCGCGGTGGAAAGGTCGACCTGGATGGGCGTCGGCGGCAGCGTTGCGAGCACAAAAAAAATGACGGCGGCCGCGAGGACCGCCGTCACCATCAGAGCTCTCCGCATTCAGGCGACTACGAGGCGTCGGCTCGCAGCGCGTCCGCCTTGTCGGTCCGTTCCCAGGTGAACTCCGGCTCGTTGCGGCCGAAGTGGCCGAACGCCGCCGTCTTCTTGTAGATCGGCCGCCGCAGGTCGAGCGACTCGATGATGCCGCGCGGCGTCAGCTTGAAGTTGCCGCGCACGATCTCGCTGATCTTGTCGTCGGCGACTTGGCCGGTGCCGAACGTGTCGATCAGCACCGACACCGGCTCGGCCACGCCGATGGCGTATGCGAGCTGCACCATGCAGCGCTCGGCGAGGCCCGCGGCGACGACGTTCTTCGCGACGTAGCGCGCCATGTAGCAGGCCGAGCGATCCACCTTCGTCGGATCCTTGCCCGAGAACGCGCCGCCGCCGTGCGGCGCCGCGCCGCCGTAGGTGTCGACGATGATCTTGCGCCCCGTCACGCCGGCGTCGCCGTGCGGCCCGCCGACGACGAAGCGGCCGGTCGGGTTGATCAGGATGCGGGTGCTCTGATCGCGCATGTGCTCGGGGATGACGCGGTTGATGATCTTGTCGGTGATGTCCTCGCGGAGCGTCTCATTGGACACGAGCGAGCTGTGCTGCGTGGAGACGACCACCGTGTCGACGCGTACAGGCTTGCCGTTGTTGTACTCGACCGATACCTGCGACTTGCCATCCGGCCGGAGGTACTCGAGGACGCCGTCGCGCCGCGCGCACGACAGGCCCTTCACGAGCTTGTGCGCGAGCATGATCGGCAACGGCATCAGCTCCTCGGTCTCGGTGCACGCATAGCCGAACATCAGCCCCTGGTCGCCGGCGCCGCCCGGATCGACGCCCTGCGCGATGTCCGGCGACTGCTCGTGAATCGACGAAAGGACCGCGCAGGTCTCCGAGTCGAAGCCGTACTTGGCGCGCGTGTAACCGACTTCCTTGATCGTCTCGCGCACGACCTTGGGAAAATCGACGTAGCAACTGGTCGTGATTTCGCCGGCGATGATCGCCAGGCCGGTGGTAACGAGCGTCTCGCAGGCCACGCGCCCGACCGGATCCTGCGCCAGGATCGCGTCGAGAATGGAATCGGAGATCTGGTCGGCGATTTTGTCGGGATGTCCCTCCGTGACGGACTCCGACGTGAACAGATAACGGCCGTTACGGCTCATGTGTGTAGAGCTCCGTAGTCGACTTGCCCGGAATGTCCGAGGAAGCGAGGATGGCCCGCCAGCGGCCGTCGAGCGCGCCAACGGCATGCGCGGCGGGACGTTTCAAATCCGGTAAATGTAGCAGATCCGTAAGGATCCGGGCAAGGACGTTCCGCTATTTGCGCGGGTGGAACTTGTCGTACACGGCGCGCAACCGCGCCTCCAGCACGTGCGTGTAAATCTGCGTCGTCGACAGATCGGCATGGCCGAGCATGACCTGGATCATGCGCAGATCGGCGCCGCGCTCGAGCAGGTGCGTCGCGAAGGAGTGCCGCAGCACGTGCGGGCTGATGTCGCGCGTGATGCCTGCCTCGAGGCCGTACCCTTTCAGCAGCTTCCAGAATCCGACGCGTGAGAGCGGGCCGCCGCGCGCGTTGACGAACAGCTTCTTGGCCTTCGGGCGGCGGCCGGCGAGCTGCGGCCGTCCTTCACGCATGTAGCGCCGCACCCACTCGGCCGCTTCGTGGCCGAGCGGCACCATGCGCTGCTTGTCTCCCTTGCCGACGCACGTCAGGTAGCCTTCCTCGAGATTGAGATCGCCCGCCTCGAGCGAGATGAGTTCCGACACGCGCAACCCCGTGGCGTAGAGCAGCTCGATGAGCGCCTTGTCACGCAGGCCGCGCGGCGTCGATGGATCCGGCTGCGCCAGGAGGCGATCCACTTCGTCGAGCGTCAGGTACTTCGGCAGCGCCGGCCAGGCGCGCGGCGGCTTCAGATCGTCAGCGGGACTCGCGTCGAGTTTTCGCTCGAGCGCGAGAAATCGATAGAACCCACGCACGCACGCGACGGCGCGCGCCACGGATCGCGGCGACAGCCCGCCGGACATGAGGCTGCGGACGAACGCCTCGAGGTCGCGCCGCTCGAGTCGGTCCACCTCGACGCCGCGCTTTTCGGCAAACGCGGCGAGCGACGCCAGGTCGCGCGCGTAACTTTCGACGGTGTTCGGCGACACACGGCGCACGTCGCGCAGGTACGTGATGTAGCCGTCGATGGCCTGTGAGGTCACGACAGCCCTCGTGTGCGGCGCACCGCCCACTCCCCGCACAGGCATGCCGCGAGCACGACCAACCACCAGCCGGATCGCATAGGCCGCAGCGTATGTGCCACGAGAGGCGTGCCAAGACGGCGGAGATGTGTTTCGAGGGGGCCGAGATCGGCATCGGTCGTCAGGATCCCGCCCGTGGTATCGGCGACGATTCTGAGCGACTCGATGTCGCTGCCCTTCGCTTTGACGGCTTCTTCAGCGACGTTCAGCACCGCGTCAACCGAACGGTTACCTGCGACCACCTGAACGTCGTACTTTCCAGTGGCGCCGGCAGTCGCATGGCTGACGAAGCGGCCGGGTTCGGCAGCCGGCCACAGCCGGACTTCCTCTACCCCGCCGCTTGCGGACACGACGCGCGCGGCAACCTCGGGAGTCACCGAACGCCCGTATTCCTCGCGCAACTCCGTCGAGCGGAGCTTGACGTGAATGGTGAACGGTTCCTTCGGCCGAATGTTCGACGGATCGATGGTCACGTCCACCGGAGCAGGTGCGTGACTCGCGAGGTCCGCAACGACACCGCGCCAGAACCGTGCAAAAGGCTCACCGGCGTCCGCACGGAAGCGCCACGTATCGGCCGCCCCCCAAAACACGATGACGCCATCCCCGAGCGGCGACACCGAAGCCACGGGCACATCTGTTCCGCGCGCCGTTATCGTCGCAAGGCTCGCCGTACCCTTCGACAGCCCTTCGGGGACGATGAGCTCGGAGGCGCGAAGGCCGGGAGCGATATCGTTGGAGAGGCTGACCGGATTCTCGAGGAGCACTTCTGAGAATCGCGTCGCACGTGTGAGGCTCGCGTACGGTCCTGTCGGCCGGCGATCCGGCAAGAGCACGACAGCCCCTCCGCGCACCCGCGCAAACCGCTCCAGCGCATCGACATCGTCCGCGCGCAGTTCCTCTGGCGCGCCCGCGAGCACGACGTCGAAATCGTCCAGCCTCTCCGGTCGCGCAGCGAGCGCCGGCGGCGCCGAGGCGTCGCGCGTGGCAAACGCGCGTGACGCGCGGGAGAGCGACGACACGCGAAAACGATCGTCCGCTTCGAGCGTGCGTCTGATGAATGCCGCGTTCCAGGACGGGCGCGGTTCGTGCACCAACACGCGGAGCTTTCGATCGCGCGCGACGACGCCGGCATCTGCGGCGTTGTCATCTCGCCGCCGTTCGCCGGGGAGCATCTGCGCACGAACGACGACGCGGTGAGCACCCGCCGAAGGTGGCGCGTAGCTCAAGCGGACGGTCCGGCGCTCCTGTGGCTTCGTCCACCGGTGGGTTGCCGTCGCAACGGTCACGCCGCGATCCTCGAGCGAGATCTCCGACGTCTGGCCTTCGACGCCATCGCCCTCGAGGTCCGCCTCTATCGCCGCTGCCTGGCCGACCACGACGAGATCCGGAGTGCGAACCTTCGTGATGCGGACGTTCGGCGGAGCCGACGCCGGGATCACGGCCGACACGGGAACATCCACCGGCCAGACCGCACGTTCCGCCGGGTCGCCAACGAACACGATAGCCCCGGGCGAACGAGCGCCTGACAGATCGATCGCCTTCCGCAGACTGCCGGCAAGATGTGCCCGAACCACCTCGGCCCGCGCCCGTGCGTCATCGTCCTCCGCTGCCTGGATGTCTACGGCCAGAAGCTCCGGTCGCTGAACATGCCACACCGGATCGACGATCGCGGCGCACGCCACGGCGATGGCCATCGCACGCAACACCGTCGTCATCGGCGTCTCCGATCTGCCCATGCGCTGGACAGCCGCGTGGGCGCGGCGATGGCGGTTGACTGCGCGAGTGCGTCCTCTCGAGACGCGGCGGTCAACGCGCCCGCCAGGGATTGCAGGAGCTTGCGCCGTTCGGCCGCCGGCGCGCCGTTCTGCGCGGCATCGCGCAACTGAATGACGTCGCGCGCGATCTTTTGCCACGTCGCCGAAGTGGGATCGATTGACAACGCCTGTTCCGCGATGCTCCCGAGTCGTGCGTTCCGAGCGACGTCGGTATCGAAGGACATGAGCGCGGCGAGCATGTGCCGTGCGGTCGCGGCAGCCGTCGGCGCCGACGCATCGCGTGCGTCCCTGACGAGTTCACCGGAAATATCACCCGCCCGCGAAAGGCGCCGCGACGGATCGATGCGGCTGCGAACCGGCAGCGTCCGCAGGATGTAGCGGCTGTGACCGAACGCGCGCTGCAGCGCCTCGACGGCCGCGCGGGCAGGCGGCAGTGCGGCGGCCGTGTTGACGGCGGCAAGCCCGCGCTCGGCGTCGGTCATATGACGCACTGCCGCGGCGATGTCGCGCCGCGCGCGGTTCTCGAGCCGCCCTTCCTGGATCTCGTGCGACTGCTCGGCTTCCGCCTCTTCGTCTTCGACGTGGCCGCCCATCAGAAAGATGAAGTTGGCGCGGACGGCGCGCTGCTCTGCCGCGATCGTCTCGGCTTCGTCGCGCAGCGCCGTTCGATCGAGGACCGCCTCACGCGCGCGCAGCCGGTCGATCTTCAGCACGATCATCTGCTGGCTGAGCGCGTAGCGGTCGTGCTCCGGCGGCATGTCGACGCCGGCCAGCGCCACCTGTCCAGGACCCGCGATCTCGATGAAGTAGGTATCGGACGCCCCCGCGCCGCTCGCACCCGGACGACCGTCGCGCGCGACGACGCGGTAGACGAGCGAGTCCCCTTTCGCCAGGCCGAGCGCGCGCAGATCGAAGTGCCCGGTCCCCTCCCACGCCTGCCCGCTCGTCTGCGTCACGGCCATCGGCAGCGATCCTTCGACGAACTCGAATTGCTCACCGGTGCCGGACACCTTCGTGTACCGCAACTCGAGGGCGTGCAGACCGTGGTCATCCGTGGCCCTGGCCCGCAGGTCGACACGCGCGGCAGCTTCCGGGAGCAACAGGTCGCGTCCCGGCTGCTCGACGCGAATCACAGGCGCCCGATCGGGGATGACGGTGAGCGCAATGAGCCGGGCTGCTCCGCTCGCGCTGCTGGCGTCAGGCTCGATGGCAACGTAGCTGCTGTCCCGTGCGATCAGCTCGAACGCCGTTGCATCCTGCTGTCGCGTCGCCACCAGCGCGGTCGAACCGATGCGAACGCGCGCGTTCGCGTCCCGAAGCACGAATCGTAGGCGGCTTCCTTCGACGGCTTCGACGCGTTCCGGATCGACGAGCGTCAGGGAGCGCAGGCCGGTGTAGGCCGGCGGCTCGATGACGACCCGGAGTGAAGGGCCGCCGCGTTCATCGCGAACGAGCGACGCCACCGTCGCGCCGCGCGTCTGGATCGTTGAGAAGGCCGCCTGAGGAATACCCGCAAGCACTGCGAGCCAGGCGAGCTGGGCAGAGACGCAGAGCGCCAGCGCCCGCTTCAACGCCACCTGCAGCCTCTCCGGATGCTCGCGCAGCATGCGGGCGCTGTCCTGCATGACGCGCTCGCGCATCCACTCCGCCACGCGCTGCGGATGCGCGACAAGTTCCGCGGCCGTGATCAGCAGGTTGCGGAAGGCTGGAACGCGGCGTTCGGCAAGGCGCGCCGCTTCGCCGCGGGTGCGAATGCCAGCCAGGCGCGCGAACACCACGCCGCCACACGCGGCGGCGAGCACGAGGGCGATCGCCGCTGCGGCGGGAGGCGACGAACCGCTCACGAGCGCGACGGCCGCGGCGATCGCCGCCACGCAGCCGCCGGCGGCCGCGGCATACAGCGCATGCAGGACACGCAGTCGCTGGACGATCCCGTCGAGCGCGTCCACGACGAGTCGTTGGTTGGCGGTCACGCGGCGCGCGCCTCCTCCGTCGCGTGCGCCGGTTTTCGCCTCCTGATCAGCGTCTCAACGCCGATCAGCGCGAGAACTGCGGCCCAGAACCATCGTGCGTCGTTGCCGGTCGATCGCGGCCAGCCGTCGCGGGAAATTGGCCCGGGCGGGCGGGACCATTCCGCGAGCCGCTGGCGCGGGATGCGCAGCACTTCCCGCTCGGCGAACTGCCGCGCGACGTCGCCGCTTCTCGCCCACAGCGCTGCCCGAAGCGCCGCGGCTGCGAGATACGAATCGGCCTCCGCCGAGACGTCGACGGCGAGCGCACGATCGATCGCTGCGGCGCGAACGAGCACTGCGCCACCCTCGCTGCGCGTGACAGGCACCCACGGAGCTTCAGCCTCGCGAACGCCCGATCCCGCATGGCCCTGGCCCGCCGCGCGCGCGAGCTCATCGTCGCCTCGCATCCTGAGCACCGCATCGAGCATCCAGCCCGAGGCCACGCGCGACGGTTTCGCCGCGAACTGCGCGCTGGCGAAAGCCATCACGATCGGCTGGTTCGCGTCCGGCGCGGGCGCGCCGCTGGCCGCGACGACCTCGAGCAGCGAGGCAGCGTCGGCCGGATTTGTGGTGTGCAGCTGCAGTCCGCGCAGACGCTCGCTACCTGGTGTGATGAGCACCCGCGTCCGCTCGCCGTCGATCGTGATGCTCTGATACTGAATGCCGCCGTTGGCAGCAAGCAGCGCGAGCCCCGCGAATCTGGACGATCGCGCGTCCG
Source organism: Vicinamibacterales bacterium (assembly GCA_048594885.1). GTDB lineage: Bacteria > Acidobacteriota > Vicinamibacteria > Vicinamibacterales > 2-12-FULL-66-21 > JBMDXB01. The sequence goes on along the minus strand of JBMDXB010000141.1, from coordinate 92,300 downwards.
AAGCTCCGACCGGCACAAATCGCAGCCCTACACCACTTGGGATACCGTCGAGTGCCGCCGCATCGAGCGAACCGGCCGCGAAATCGGAGATGACGACAATCTCCCGCCGGCCCGGCAGCGCCTGCAGCACTCCCCCGCTCGCGCGGCGGAGGCCGGCCCTCAGGTCGGCAGCATCGATTCGCAGTGCCTGATATGCCGAGCGTGCCTCGCCCTCGGCAGCCTGCGTCGCAGCCGACTGATGCGGCCGCATACTCTCGCTCATGTCAACGACAACCGCCCGTATCGTCCGCGCATTCCAGGCGGCGATGCGTCCTGGCGTGAGCACGATCGGCTGCGCGACTGCACACACGGCGAGGCCGAGAATCCCGACGCGTATCGCGAGCAGCAGCAAATCCGCCGGCGGCCGCAGCCGGACAGCGCCCGTGAGCGACGGATCGAGGAAGCGAACGCTTGCGAAGACGAGCGGCACCGCCTGACGCCGGCGCAGCAGGTGCAGGACGACTGGAATCGCGAGCGCCACGAGACCCGCGAACGCCGCCGGGTTCTGCCACGCGATCATGACGCTCGTTTCAACAGGTATTCGCGCAGCACGACGTCGGGCCGCACGTCCGTGATGACGCGCGTGTAGTCAATCCCGTTGCTCGTGCATCTCGCGCGCCAGCGGTCGAGGAATGCGGCCATGCGCTGGCGGTAGCCCGACGCCACGCTCGCCGCATGCGTCAACACCCTGCGGCCGGACTCGGCGTCCCGCACCTCGAGATCGCCGTGGAACGGAAAGTCGATCTCATCGCGCGTGAGCACGTGAAAGACGGCGATCTCATGCCCCATCCGCACGGCGCGTTTCAGCTCGCGTTCCAGCGCGTCCTCGTCCTCGTACAGATCCGAGATGACCACGAGCAGGCCGCGGCGGCCCAGCAGATCCGCCGCGCGGCGCAGCGCATCAGCGGGCCGCGTGCCCCCGCGCGTCTCGACGTTCGTCATCGCCACGAGCAGCGTCCGAAGATGGGCCTGACCGGCGCGCGCGGCGACGTACCTGCGAACTTCTTCGTCGAACGCGACGAGCCCGACCGCGTCGCCCTGCGCGATCAGCAGGTATGCCAGCGCTGCGCCGATCAGTCGCCCGTAGGCGAGCTTCGACGGCCCTTCGCCGGCGGCGTAGCCCATCGATCCGCTCGCATCCAGCACGATCTGCGCGTGCAGGTTCGTCGTCTCGCGATACTGCTTCGTGTAGACGCGATCGGTGCGCGCCAACAGCTTCCAGTCGACGTGCTTCAGATCGTCGCCCGGGCGATAGTGCCGGTACTGACTGAACTCAGCGCTGTAGCCGTGAAACGGACTGCGGTGAAGACCTGCGATCGTCCCTTCGATCGTCACCCGCGCCACGAGCTCGAGATCGCCGATCGACGCGAGCAGTTGCGGGTCGAGCCCTGGGCGCCGTAGCTGTGGCGGAGGCGGCGAGTGCGGAAACGCCGTCACGGCCGGATGGTGTCGAGCAGCCGGGCGACGATGCGATCCGGATCGACGCCGTCGGCTTCCGCCTGGAAGTTGAGAAGGATGCGATGCCGGAGCACAGGCAGCGCGACGGCTTGAACGTCCTCGGGCGCCGCGACGCTTCGGCCGTCAAGAAGCGCGCGTGCCTTCGCGCCGAGCAGCAGCGCCTGTCCCGCGCGGGGTCCCGCGCCCCAGCGCACCCACTTCGCGACGAACTCGGGGCGACCGTCCTCACCAGGCCGGCTGGCACGCACGAGCCGCGTCGCAAAGTCGATGACGTTCTCCGCCGCCGGCACCTCGCGCACGATCGCGTGCATCCGCTCGATGTCGGCTCCGCCGGCGACGACGCGCACGGCAGGCGCCGCGTTCCCGGTCGTCCGCGCGAGGATCTGCCGCTCTTCCTCGGCCGACGGGTAGTCGATGACGACGTTGAACATGAAGCGATCGAGCTGTGCCTCGGGCAGCGGATAGGTGCCCTCCTGCTCGATCGGGTTCTGCGTCGCCAGCACGAACAGCGGCCGCGTCAGTTCGAAGCGCACGCCGTTGACCGTCACCTGGTATTCCTGCATCGCCTCGAGCAGCGCCGCCTGGGTCTTCGGCGGCGTACGGTTGATCTCGTCGGCGAGGATGATGTTCGCGAAGATCGGCCCGCGGATGAACCGGATCGCGCGCTTGCCCGTCGCGCGATCCTCTTCGATCACCTCGGCGCCGACGATGTCCGACGGCATCAGATCGGGCGTGAACTGGATGCGGTTGAACTCGAGATCGACGGCGTCGGCGAGCGACTTGATCAGCAGGGTCTTCGCGAGCCCGGGCACGCCGCGCACCAGGCAGTGTCCGCCGGCGAGAAACGCGATCAGGATCTCGCGGACGACGCGCTGCTGGCCGACGATGGCGTGCGCGAGCTCCGCCTCGAGACGGCGCGTCAGCGCGGCGACCCCGGCAAGTTCATCGCGCGGCGCGGCAGTGAGCGGCACGCGGCTGTCGGGCATGTGGCAGGAGTGTACTATGCGCCTTCGCGCGCTTGCCAGCCGTAGCTCGCCACACGCAACACCCGCCTTCGCCAAGGCAGCGGCGGGCACCCTTCGCAAGATGGCGAGCGAAGGTTGGTTTGACACTCCAGAGACCGAGGAGTAGTGTTAGCGGTTGCCTCACCCGCTGCGAGGCCAGGATCACGGAATCAGTATGGCAACCCAGTCGAAGTGGCAGTCTCTCCCCACCGAAGCGATCAACCCCGTCAGCGTCGCCGTCGACAAGACGGCGGTTCGCGACATCATCGAGATGGTCGTGAACGAGGACCGCAAAGTCATCGCCGCCGTGCACAGGGAGAAGGAACGCATCGCGCACGGCGTGGAGATCATCGCGCAGGCCCTGAAGAAGGGCGGACGCATCATCTTCGTCGGCGCCGGCACCAGCGGCCGTCTCGGCGTCGTCGAGGCGTCGGAAATGCCGCCGACATTCGGCACGTCGCCGTCGCTCGTGCAGGCGATCATGGCGGGCGGCCAGGATGCGGTGTTCCGCGCGAAGGAAGGCGTCGAGGACAACTTCGAAGAAGGCGCGCGCAGCGTCGCACGCCTGCGGCTCGGCAGGAAGGACGTCGTCATCGGCGTGTCCGCGAGCGGCATGACGCCGTTCGTCCGCGGTTCGCTGACCCGCGCGCGCAAGGCGGGCGCGAAGATTATCTTCGTCACGTGCTGGCCGGGCGCCGACCTCGCAAACTTCGTCGATCTGCAGATCGCACCGGCCGTCGGGCCCGAAATCATCGCCGGCTCCACGCGCCTGAAGGCGGGGACCGCGACGAAGATGGTGCTCAACATGCTGACCACCATCTCGATGATCAAAGTCGGTAAGACCTACGGCAACCTCATGGTCGACGTGCAGACGGGTTCCGAGAAGCTGAAGGACCGCGCGCGCCGGATCGTGACGACCGTCACCGGCATCAGCTACGAGGAGGCCGACGGCCTGCTGAAGCGCGCGAAGTGGAATGTCAAGGCCGCGATCGTGATGCAGAAGACGGGGCTGACGCTGCCGCAGGCGCTGAAGCGGCTCCGGAAGGCGGACGACGTGGTGCGCGACGCGATCGGAGAGGATGTCGAAAATCGGTTGCGGGAATTGTTACGCGCGTAGAGGCCGACCTTGGTCGGCCCTCAAGTGCTCTGCCGCCGCGTCGTCGAGCATCACGTCGACGTCGCGGTGGAGTTGCAGGAACGATCCCGGCAGCGCCGTCGTCAGCGGCCCTTTGAGCACGCGTTCGACGCACGCCGCTTTGGCCGGGCCGGTCGCCAGCAGCACAATCGACCGCGCCTGAAGAATCGTCGCCATGCCCATCGACAGCGCTTCGGCGGGCACCAGCTCGAGGTCGCCGCCGAACAGCGCGGCGTTGCTTCGACGGGTTTCCGGCATCAGCGTCACGCGATGGGTCCGCGCCGCGAGCTCGGCGGCCGGCTCGTTGAACCCGATGTGGCCGTTGGTGCCGATGCCGACGACCAGCAGATCGATCCCTCCTGCCGCTTCGATCGCCCGCTCGTAGCGCACGCACTCCGCCGCGGAATCCGCCGCCATGCCGTCCAGGAAATTCACCCGGGAGCGGTCGATGTTCACGCGCCGGAACAGATGCGTCTCCATGAACGTGCGGTAGCTGCCCGGATGGGATGCCGGGACGCCGACGAACTCGTCGAGGTTGAACGTCGTCACGCCAGAGAAATCGACGTGCTGTTGATCGGCCATCGCGGCGAGCTCATCGTAGAACGCGATCGGCGTGCGGCCGGTCGGCAGCCCGAGCACGAGACGCGGATAGAGCGACACGGCATCGACGACGCGGCGCGCCAGCGCATTCGCCGCCTCTCGATCCGAACGGAAAACTGATACACGGGGAGTGCTGCGAAGATTCATCAGTCGGTCTTGTAAGCCGGAATGCGCGCGCCGCCGCGCGCTTCGGCGAGCGCAAGGGTCACGGCGCCGGCGGCGGGTTCCACATCGAGCACTCGCACGCGGCTGCGCGGCGCTGCCACCGGCAGGCGGCGCTCGAGCTCCTCCTGGAGCCACGGCACAGCGCGGAAGATGCCGCCGGCCAGGACGAACACGAACGACTGGCCGACCATCCCGAGGCGTCGCACGACGGAAAGTGCGGACGACTCGAGCTCGTTGGCCGCGCCCCTCAGGATCCCGATCGCCGCCGTGTCGCCTTCGCGAAACGCCGACTGCACGCACCGCGCGAGGGCGCCGATCGCGGCCGGCTTGAGGTTGGTGTGGTAGACCTCGTGGATCAGCCCTTGCGCCTGCGTCACGCCGAAGTGATCGAGGAGCAGCGGCGTCAACAACGTGTCGGGTCCGCGGCGATCCGCCTGCCGCAGGACGGCGCGCAGCGCGGCGCGTCCAATCCAGTAGCCGCTGCCCTCGTCGCCGAGCACGTAGCCCCAGCCTCCCGACCGCGCCGCCTCGCCGAGCTCGTTGCGCCCGTAGCAGATCGAACCGGTGCCCGAGATGACGACGACGCCGGGCTGCTGCGGCGCGCCAGCCTCGAGCGCGACCAGCGCGTCGTTGACGACCAGCACGCGCGCCTTGTAGCCGATACGGCGCATGACGCCCTTGATGAGCGCGAAATCGTCGGGCCGGTCGACGCCGGCGATGCCGAGGCAGATCGCCGCCGGCACGATGGCGCGCTCGCCGATCGCCTCCTCCATCACCTGGTGCAGGACTTTTTCGACCTTCAGCTCGCCGGCGGCCTGGAGGTTCGCGCCCTCGGCGCGCGCTTCGGAGACGAGGGCGCCGTGTTCATCTGCGAGCTGGCAGACGGTCTTCGTACCGCCTGCGTCGATGCCGAGAACGTGGATCATTCAGAAGACGTGCGAGACGCGGCGGCCGCGCCTCGCACATCTGACTTTAGCACTAGTAGCGGTACTGCAGCCGCAGCTGAATGACGCGCGGGCTGTAGCTGTTGGCCGCGCCGGTGATGCGGCCGAACGCGGCGTTGTTGATGTCGGTGGTCGGGTACCCGAACTGGACCCAGTTGAACACGTTGTAGCCCTCGATGCGGATGGAGAGCAGCTGTCCGCGCATCGGCATTCGGATCACCTTCGCGAGCGCCATGTCAACGGTCCTGAGGCCGTCGCCGTAGAACGAGTTCCGCGGCACGAGATCGTCCAGCGTGTCGCCGAACGTCGGGTTGCGGAAGTCGGTCGCCTTGAGGATCTGCGTCGAGGTGTCCTTGTTGTCCACCTTCGCGCCGATCACCGACCGGTTCAGGACGACGGGTCGCGATTCCGAGTATCCGTCGAAGTCGAGGTCGTTGCCCGAGGCCGAGATGCTGAACGGCGTGCCGGAGACGAACCGCGCCACGCCCGACACGACCCAGCCGCCGAGTGCCTGCCCGACGAGATCACGCCGGTCCGACAGCCAGGGCAGACGGTAGCTGGCGTTGAGGGTCAGACGGTGCGGCGTGTCGAACCGCGACTTCCCTTTCGAGTACTTCTTGTTCGGCCCCTGCTGGTTGCTGTCGCCGGCGCCGACGAAGGTCGCCTCCGACGTCGTGTCCAGCGACTGGCTGAACGTGTAGGCGGCATTGAACGCCAGCCCATTGCTCAGACGTTTGATCCACTCGATCTCGAGGCCGTCGTACCAGCTTTCCGCGTCGTTGCTGATCAGCAGGTTGTTGGTGTAGCGCGGATCCGGGCGCCGCTCGTTCGCGCGCGTGACGCGCAGGCTGATCTCGTTGTCGGCGAGCGGCACCGGATTCGGACAGGTGGCGTTCACGGTGACGTTCGGGAAATACCCGGTTCCCGCGCAGCGCACGTCCGCGGCAATGGCGGTGATCGTCTTGCCGCGCAGATCCGGGTGCCCCGCCGCCGGCGCGTTGTTCGGATGATCGGCGACCGTGACCGGGCCGTACAGCGGCGACAGCGGCAGGTTGCCGATCGCGTACTTGAGCCGCTTGTCGTTGTGGTTGCCGGCGTAGCCGATCTTCAGCGTCGAATTCCACGGCATCACGCGCTCGACCGAGAGGTTCCACTTCGTCGTCGAGGGCATCTCGAGGTCCTCGTCGGGGAGCGTCAAGCTGACGCGTCCCGTCTGCGGCCCCGGCACGAACACGAACCCGAGCGAAGGATCGACCGGATTGAGCGCATTCGGCAGAGTGTTGGTGATGGTTCGGTACAGCGCGTTCGGCGGATTGAACCGCACGTTGGCGCCCCCTTGAGAGAAGATCGACTGGAAGATGCGGCCGTCGTAGATGCCCCACCCGCCGCGCACCGACGTGTTGCCGACGCCGCCGGTCAGGCGGCCGAGGAACCCCTGCTCCCATTTCGGCACCCAGGCGAACCCGAGGCGCGGCTCGATGTTGTCCTTGTCGGCGCCGAAGATGTAGTCGACGCGGTTCTCCAACTCGCGCGGCGCCTCAACGTACTCATAGCGAAGGCCGATGTTGAGCGTCAGGTTGTCGCGCACGCGCCAGTCGTCCTGCGCGTACACGTTCGCCTCGTTCATCCGGTTCTCCAGGAAGAACGGCCCGTAGCCCTTCTGGAACTCGTAGACGCAGCCGTCGAGGAATGCGTGATAGGACGTCGGGTACGTAACGCCGCCGCACGAAGGCCGGAATCTCCAGTAGCCGCGCGAGTAGTTGTCGGCGAGATCGTCGAGCTTCTGCCGCCGGACGTCGGTGCCCGCTTTCAGCGAATGCGTCCGCAGCCATTGCCACGTCAGGTTGTAGACGAACTGCTGATCGGTCTGGTCGCGGTGAATCGGGAAATTCCCGGCGCTGCCAATCGTCGTGCTCGCCACCGGTCCAAGCTCGAACCGCACGATCGGCGTGTCGTTGCCGTCAGCGATGTCGACGTTGGTCGAGCGGACGCCGAGACCGTAGCGCGCCTCGCCGACCATCCGGCTGTTGAACACACGCGTCCACGTGATACCGAGGTTCTGCTGCTTGTTGTCCTGGTGCGCCTGCTCGCCAATGATGACGTCCTCCGGCTCGCGCAGTTGGTGCGTCCACTGGTAGCGGCCGACGAAGGTGTTCGTCCGGCTCTGGTTCCAGTCGAGACGCCCCGAGTAGTCCTCGTCCGGATAGTTGAAATTCTGGATACCCTGGAACGTCCGGTTGCTGCGCGGATCGTTCGGTGTCATCGACGAGGGGTAGCGATCGATGATCGACTGCAGCCACGCGCGGTTCGCCGGCGTATCGTTGCCGCGCGTCAGCCGCGGTAGCGCCAGCTCCGCCGGCAGGAACAGATCGCGGCTGTAGGAGTTCTCGCCGTCGTTCTTCGTGAGGTCGAAGTTGCCGAAGGCGAGCAGCTTGTTGCGGACGACCGGGAACCCGCCCGTCATCCCGTACTGATAGCGCTGCCGGTTCGGTTTCGCCGAGTTGGGAATCGCAAAGAACGAACGGGCGTTCCAGGTGCTGTCCTGCTGGTACATGTAGGCATCGCCGTGCAGGGTATTCGTGCCCGACTTCGTCTGCACGAGCACCACGGCGCCGTCGCCGCGGCCGAACTCCGCCGAGTAGCCGTTCTTCAGGACCTGGAACTCCTGAATGGTCGCCAGCGCCGCGCCCTGCCGGTTCTGATTCTCCGACGAGTCGTCGTTGTTCACGCCGTTGATTTGGAACGTCGCGCCGCGGGTGCCGGTGTTGTTGAAGTTGATCGACGATCCGGACGACGCCGTCGGGTTGTTCTGCCCGGACGTCGGGTTCTCCTGGAATCCCGGAAACACCGTGGCGAGGTTCAGGAAGTTGCCCGGACTGAGCGATGGCATGTCCATGATCTGTTCGGAGGTCAGCGAGCCCTTCACCTCGGCGCTCGTCGTGTTGATTGGCGGCGCGTCGCCCGTGACCGTGACACTCTCGGTGAGCTTCGGATCGAGCTTGAAGTCGACCACCTTGGTGTCGTTCAGGCCGACTTGAATGCCATCGCGGATCACGGTGCCGAAGCCGCTGAGCGCGGCGCTGACGCTGTACTTGCCGATCGGCACGTACGGCGCGCTGTAGAAGCCGGTTTCGTTGGTGATGACGTCGCGCACGGCGCCGGTGTCCATGTTCCGAACCGTCACCGTGACGCCGGGGACGACGGCGCCGCTGGTATCCGTCACCGTGCCCTGAATCGTGCCGGTCACGGTCTGCGCCGCTGCCGGTGCGGCCAGCGCGGCTGCACACACCGCAAGAATCGCCAGGCGCAAAAGCCGCAAGAGACTTCTTCGCATTACTGCCCCCAGATGAATAGAGCCGGAATGTCGAACGATAGCACTGATATATCAATATCTGACGACTGGTTCAAGGTGAATCGCACTGCCCCGCACGGTTGCCCCGCGTTGACACCCGCGCCCGTAAACTGTTACAGTCCTGCGTTTTATGAGCCGTTCGCAGAGAGCTGTCAGGGGGCACGGTCGTCGCCGCGCCTGCGGACTCGCCATCCTGATCGCCCTCGCGACGTTGGCCGCTGCGCCGCGGGCAACGACTACCCAGACGCCGTCCGCGAGCGAAGTCCGCGCCTTGTGGGTGCTGCGCACGTCGCTGACGACCCCGGCACGCATCCGCACGCTCGTCACCGCCGCGCGCGAGAACGGCTTCAACACCCTGCTCGTGCAGGTGCGCGGCCGCGGCGACAGCTACTTCCGCGGCGGCATCGAGCCCGTGGCGTCCGATCTCGCGCGTCAGCCCGAGAGCTTCGATCCGCTCGCCGTCGTCCTCGACCAGTCGCGCGCCGCGGGACTGCGCGTGCACGCCTGGGTGAACGTCAATCTCGTCTCGAGCGCCGTCGATCTCCCGGCCGCGCGCGACCACATCGTCAATCGCCGGCCCGGGTGGCTGATGGTGCCGCGCGACATCGCCCAGGAACTCGCATCCGTCGGCGCCGACAGCCCCGCGTACGTCGGCAAGCTCGCACGGTGGACGCGCGCGCAGTCCGCCGAAGTCGAGGGCCTCTACGCGTCGCCCGTCTTTCCGGACGCCGCCGTGCACCTCGAGAGCGTCGTCCGCCATCTGACGGCGCGATATGCCGTTGACGGCGTGCACTTCGACTACGCGCGCTATCCGAACGAGCGCTTCGACTACAGTCGCGGCGCGATAGCGGCGTTCCGAAGCTACGCGCGTCCGCGTATAGCGGAGAGCGTGGCCCGAAGACTCGATGCGGAGGAAACCGACGATCCGCTCGCATATCCCGACGGGCTGCCGCAGGAATGGCGCGAATTCCGAATCGCGAGGATGACGGCGCTCATCAAACGCCTGGGCGCTGCGGTGCGCGCGGCCAGACCCGAAGCGATGGTGACGGCGGCGACCGCGCCGGACGTCCGCGAGGCGATTGACCGGCGCTTCCAGGACTGGCGCGTGTGGCTCGCCGACGGATTGATCGACGCGGTGTGCCCGATGGCCTACACGGCCGAACGCGAGCGCTTCGCCGAACAGATCGCCGCCGTGCGCGAGGCCGCGGCCGGCCGCCTCGTCTGGGCCGGCATCGGCGCCTATCGCCTCTCCCCCGCCGAGACGATCGCGAACATCCAGACCGCACGGAAGCTGGGCGCCGACGGCATCGTCCTCTTCTCGTACGACAGCCTCACGGATCCGCGCCAGTCCGCGCCGAATTACCTGACGCTCGTCGGGCGCGGCGCGTTCGCTGAAGCCGTGACGAGCGCAGGATCGCGCTGAGCCCCGCAGAGCCGATGGTCCTCACAGGCCTCGACTACGCGGTGATCGCCGGCTACCTCCTCGCGATCACCGCGTTCGGTTCCTGGTTCGCACGCTTCCAGAAGACCACGCGCGACTACTTCCTGACGGACCGTTCGGTGCCGTGGTGGGCGATCTGCTTCACGATCGTCGCCACCGAGACCAGCACGCTCAGCTTCATCGGCGTTCCCGCCGGCGCCTATGCGGGCAACATGACCTTCCTGCAGCTCGCGATGGGGTACATCGTCGGACGCGTGCTCGTGAGCGTCGTGTTCATTCCGGCGTACTTCCGCGGCGAGCTGTACACGTCCTACGAGCTGCTCGGCCGCCGCTTCGGGCCGGCGGTCAAGAACGTGGCGGCCGTCATCTTCATGGTGACCCGCACGCTCGCGGACGGCATTCGCCTCTTCGCCACGGCATTGGTCATCTCCGTCGTCACGAACGTGCCGGTCACCTGGACGGTGATCGCGCTCGGCGGCGCGATGATCGTCTACACCGTGCGCGGCGGCGTGTCGGCCGTCATCTGGACCGACGTCGTACAGATGTTCATCTACGTCGGCGGAGCGCTGATCGTGTTCTTCGGGCTGCTGCAGCTCATCCCCGGCGGCTGGAGCGAGGTAACCCGGTCGGCGGCGGCGCACTTCACGGTGTGGGACTTCAGCACGGATCCGAAGCGTGTCTACACGTTCTGGGCGGGGCTGCTCGGCGGCGTCGCGCTGACGCTCGCCACGCACGGCACGGATCAGTTTCTCGTTCAGCGGCTCCTGTCGGCCCGCTCGGCGCGGGCAGCCTCGTCCGGGCTCATACTCAGCGGCCTCATCGTCTTCGCGCAGTTCACGCTGTTTCTCATCATCGGTGCGATGCTCTACACGTTCTACCAGCACACGCCGCTGCCGCGGCCGCTCGGACGCACCGACGAAGTGCTGCCGCTCTTCGTCGTCACATCGCTGCCGCACGGCGTCTCCGGATTCATCGTCGCCGCCATCGTCGCCGCGGCGTTGTCGCCGTCGATCAATTCGTTAGCTGCCACGACGGTCAACGACTTCTACCTGAAATACGTGCGCCCGGATGCGGACCAGCCGACGCTGATGCGCGTCTCGCGCCGGGCGACGATTCTCTGGGGTATCGCCCAGATCGGCGTCGCGATCGCGGCCGAGTTCGTGACGCGGTCGGTGCTCGACGCCGGCCTCGGCGTGCTGTCACTCGCCGCCGGTCCGGTGCTCGGCGCATTCCTGGTCGGCGTGCTGTCCAAGCGGGCGGGCTCGCGCGGCATGCTGATCGGCATGATCACCGGGATCGCCGTTCTCGGCTGGGTCTATACGACGGCAGCGACCGCGTGGACGTGGTACGCGCTCATCGGCGCCGGCGTGACGTCGCTCGTGGCCCTGGCCGCTTCCCCTTTCGTCGATCGGAGATGACCGATTTCAGCGACGCGCAGGCGCTGCTCACCGACGGTGTCGCGGCGCGCGCTTTTCCAGCCGCCGTCGCCGAGGCCGGACGGGCAGCCGGCCCGGTCTGGACTGCGGCGGTCGGCCGGCTCACTTACGACGCCGATGCGCCTCCGACGACAGCGGAGACGATCTTCGACCTCGCGTCGCTGACCAAGGTGATCGCGACAACGACGCTCGCGATGCGCGCGGTCGACGACGGACGGCTGTCGCTCGACGAGCCGCTGCGCCAGCGGCTGCCGCACTGGCGCGGCATCGACCGCGAGGCGGTCACGATCCGCGATCTGCTTGCGCACTCGTCCGGCCTGACGGCGTACCTGCCGTTCTATCGCGATCACGCCGGCCGCGCGGATTTCGAGCACGCCATCTGCACGCTGCCGCTCGAGTACGAGCCGCGGTCGCGCGCCGTCTACAGCGATCTCGGGTTCATCCTGCTGGGATTCGTCCTGGAGGATGCCGCGGGGTTTGCCGCTCAGTTCCAGCGCCTCGCCTCCGACATCGCCCCTGCCCTCTCAGAGGGCCGACCAAGGTCGGCCCCTACGGTAGGGACCGGGCTTGCCCGGCCCCACCTGTTGACCTTCAACCCGCCGCGCGAGTGGCGGCCGCGCACGGCACCGACCGAAGTGGATCCATGGCGCGGGCGGCTGCTCGTCGGCGAAGTGCACGACGAAAACGCGTGGGCGCTCGGCGGCGTCGCCGGGCACGCCGGCCTGTTCGGCACGGCATCAGCCGTCGGCGCCTTTGCGCGCGCCGCGTTGCGGACGATTCACGGCGACCCGATCCTGGCGCGGCGGGAGACGATGCGTGAGTTCATCCGCAGGACGCCGATTCCCGGAAGCTCGCGCGCGCTCGGCTGGGACACGATGACCCCCACCTCGTCGTGCGGTACACGGTTGTCGCCGACGTCGATCGGCCACACCGGCTTCACCGGTACGTCGTTATGGATCGACTGGGAGCGCGATCTCTACGTCGTCTTGCTGACCAACCGGGTCCACCCGACGCGCGACAATCCCGCCATCCGGCAGATCCGGCCGAAGCTGCACGACGCGGTCGTGGCGGCGCTGGAGGGCTGATCGCTGATCGCTGATCGCTGATCGCTGATCGCTGATCGCTGATCGCTGTTCGCTGATCGCTGTTCGCTGTTCGCTGTTCGCTGTTCGCTGATCGTTATGCATCTCACCACGTCCGACTGGTTGATCATCGTCGCCTACTTCACGCTCTCGCTCGTCATCGGGCTCTATTACTACCGCCGTGCCGGCAAGAGCGTCGGCGAGTTCTTTCTTGCTGGCCGTTCGCTCCCCTGGTGGCTTGCCGGCACCTCGATGGTCGCGACGACGTTTGCGGCGGACACGCCGCTTGCCGTCACCGAGATGGTGGCGCGGCACGGCGTCGCGGGGAACTGGCTGTGGTGGTCGATGCTGCCGAGCGGCATGCTCACCGTCTTCTTCTTCGCGCGCCTGTGGCGGCGCGCGGAGGTGATGACCGACGTCGAGTTCGTCGAGGTGCGCTACTCCGGGCGCCCCGCCGCCGTGCTCCGCGCGTTTCGGTCGCTGTATCTGGGGCTCGCCATCAACCTGATCATCATGGGCTGGGTGAACCTCGGCATGGTGAAGGTGCTGAGCGGGACGCTCGGCCTTCAGAAATGGCAAGCGCTCGCGTTCTCGCTGACGATCACGCTGCTCTATTCGTCGCTCTCCGGCCTCTGGGGCGTCGTCGTGACAGACGCCGTCCAGTTCGTGATCGCGATGGCCGGCGCGATCGTGCTGGCCATCTTTGCGGTCCGCGCCGTTGGCGGCATCGACGCGTTGACGTCGGGACTCACGCAGGTGACACCGGCAGGTGGGACGGAGCCGTTCGGCACGGCGGCGCTCAGCATCTGGCCGGACGGATCGGCTGCGTGGATGCTGCCGTTCATCACGCTCGTCACCTACCTCGCGGTCAACTGGTGGGCCTCCTGGTACCCCGGCGCCGAGCCGGGCGGCGGCGGCTTCGTCGCGCAGCGCATTTTCTCGGCGCGCGATGAAAAGCACGGCGTGCTGGCGACGCTGTGGTTCAACGTGGCGCACTACGCGATCCGCCCGTGGCCGTGGATCGTCGTGGCGCTCTGCTCCGTCGTGCTCTACGGCGGCGCGCCGATCGATCCAACGACCGGTCAGGCCGACCCGGCGCTTGGCTACGTGAAGGTCATGACCGACTATCTCCCCGCCGGTTTCCGCGGCCTGCTCCTCGCGTCGTTCGCCGCGGCGTACATGAGCACGATCCCGACGCAGTTGAACTGGGGCTCGAGCTATCTGGTGAACGACTTCTATCGACGGTTCGTGCGCACGGACGCCGGGGAGCGGCACTACGTGACGGCGTCGCGCATCGCCACGGTCCTGACGGCCGTGCTGAGCGGAGTCGTGACCTACTTCATGAACCGCATCACCGGCGGATGGGAGCTCGTGCTCGCCATCGGCGCCGGTACCGGCCTCGTGTACATCCTGCGGTGGTACTGGTGGCGCGTAAACGCGTGGTCCGAGATCGCGGCCATGTCCGCGGCGCTGGTGGTCTCGCTCGTGCTGCGATGGAGAGGCACGTTCGAGTCAGGCACGCCGATCGGATTCGCGCAGACGATTCTCACAACCGTCGCGATCACGACGGTCGTCTGGATTGTCGCGACCTACGTGACGTCGCCGGAGCCGGACGCGAAGTTGGTCGCGTTCTATCGTCGCGTCCGTCCCGGAGGTCCCGGCTGGCGCGGCGTGGCGGGCCTCGCCGGCGAGGGTGCCGCAGGCGCGCCCGCGCCCCTCGCGCCGGCATTCATCAACTGGCTGCTCGGGATCGTCGTCGTCTACGCGACGCTGTTCGCGCTCGGCGAGCTGCTGTTTGGTGAATGGTTGAAGGTGGCGCTGTTCGCGGCCGTTGTCCTGGTCGCGGCGACGCTGCTTGCGCGGAGACTCTGAAGGTCAACTCGGTACGCAGCGTTTCAACACGGAGGGCACGGAGAGCACGGAGCAGGTTTTTCTTGCTGAAAGAAGAAATCGCTCCGTCCTTCTGAAAAGAAGAAATTGCTCCGTGCCCTCCGTGTGCTCCGTGTTCAAACGCTGTGTACCACGCCAGAATGGAAAATTCCCATCCCGACCAGGTGCCCGGCCGTCCTAAATGGCGGTGGAGATCGAGGAACTGACGGAATCAAAGGCCAACAAACCAAGGCCCAAAGGCCAACGTTGGTTCCTTGGACCCTTGGCCCTTGGTCTTTGCAGGCCGAGGGTCTTCAGCGGCCTGCTAGAATCCGCGGCCGCCACGGACCGGACCCCGTCCGCCGCCGCCCGGCTGGGGAAACGGGGTCATGCCGCGCCCGCCAGGTGCCACGCCGAACGGCGAGCCTCCTCTGCCAGGCTGTGCGCCACGGCCGGCGCCAGGCCCGCGGCCGCCTTGACCCGGAATGCCCGGTCGATCCATGCCCGGCCCTCGGCCGCCGCCCGGCAACATCGGTACCGGCATCGCGAGAATGGACGTGAACTGCTGGTAGTTCGTCGCGCCCTTGTAGACGCGAATCGAGTTCTCCTTGCTGGTGCTGCGAACGCCCATGATGCCGCCGGCGGCGAAGCCGCTCGACTGGCCGGGGCGCGGCGTCTGCCCCCGCTGCGGGCCGATCTGTCCGGGCTGCTGTGCCGCGGCGGGAATGACCTCGAAGTCCTTGCCGGTGATCGGGTCCTTGTATTTCTTGCGAAGGAAACGCTGTTGCACCAGGACGTCGACGTTCGGCGGGTACGTCTGGAACTTCCGCTGCCACAGCTGGATGGCGATTCCGTACTGTCCGAGGCGGAACACGAGCTCCGCCTCCTTCTCGCGCTGCGCCTGCTGCTTCCACACCGGCATCGCGGCGCTCATGAGCACGGCCATGACGGCCAGCATCACCAGCAGCGCCGCCATCCCATAGCCCGCGTCGCGCCGCGCGCCTTGACCCCCTAAATCCATGAGAGTATTATCTTTAGCGCCATTTATGCTATCACACCTCTTCGCGCGCCGGCACGGCGCCCTCCAGCGGATTCTGGCCGCCATTGGTCTCCTTTCGCTCGCTGCGGCGTGTGACAAGGTGCCCCTCCTGGCGCCGACCGGTTCGGTCATCACCATCATCGCTACATCTACGACGGTGGCGGTGAACGGAGAGACTGAGATTATTGCAACCGTCATCGAGCAGGGCACCACCTCCACCGGCACCGGCACGTCGGCAACGACGACTCCCGCAGCGGGGACGCCCGTCCAGAACGGAACGCTCGTCTCCTTCACGACGACGCTCGGGCGGATCGAACCGCGCGAAGCGCGCACGAACAACGGCGAGGTGCGCGTGAAGTTCGTCGCCGGCGGCGAGAGCGGCGAGGCGAAGATCACGGCGTATTCCGGCGGCGCCACCGCCACGCTCGACAAGATTCTGATCGGCGCTGCGGCCGCCGATCACCTCACGGTCACGGCCAACCCGCAGTCGCTGCCGGCCAGCGGCGGGCAGGCGGAAGTCATCGCGCGTCTCGAGACGATCACCGGCGGCGGCATCGCGGGGATTCCCGTGACCTTTACGACGACTGCCGGCACGCTCTCCCCCACACTCGCCACAACGGACGCGAACGGTGTTGCGCGCACGACCTTGACGAGCGACCGCCAGGCCGAGGTCACGGCAACGGCGGGCGCGAAGAACTCCAAGGTGACGATCGGCGTGAACCCGCGCCTGCTCGCGAGCTTCACGGCCTCGCCGCAAGCAACCACCGCAGGCACGCCCATCACGTTCACCGTCACGGCCGGCACGAACGCCAACGTGCGCGACGCCGTGATCGACTTCGATGACGGCGAAGTTCGCCCGCTCGGTTCGTTCTCCGGCACGGCCACGGCCTCGCACGCCTACAGTGCGCCCGGCTCGTATACACCTACCGTGACCGCCCGCGACACGCTCGGTAACTCGCAGGCGCTGACGACCACCGTCACGGTGGGAGCACTGCCCGTGACGCTGTCTGCAAGTCCCTCGAGCCCCACGGTCAATCAGCCGGTGACCTTCACCGTCTCGGGCATCGGCAGCGCCCAGGTGTTGCGCTACGAATGGACCTTCGACGACGGCCGTTCGTTCTCGACCGGAGGGCCGCAGACCACGCAGACCTTCACTCAAAAAGGTCAGAAGACGGTGCGCGTGGATGTGATCGGCCTCGACGGCCGTCAGCTTGGGTCGCAGGAAATCAGGCTGGTCGTGAGCTGATCGAGGACGCTTCTTCTCTTACGGCAGGAAGTCGGCATACGCGCGTCCGTCGAGCGCGGTGCCCTGGGCGCCGCTCTTGACGTCGTAGATGCCCGGGTCGGACGACGGGTTGTTCGGATCCGGCTCCGCCGGAACCGTCACCCACGTGTCCTTGGATTTCGTCAGCGGATCGTCGGGAACCGCGCGCAGATACCCGTCGCTGACGAGCGTGTCGAGCGCCGAGGGATACTTGCCCTTGTCGGCGTAGTACTGGTCGATCGCGTCGCGCATCCGGAACAGGTTCGTCTTCAGCACCGCCTCCTCGCTGGCGCGCACGGAGTTGCGGTACTGCACCATCGCCATCGCCGCCAGCAGCGCGATCAGCGACAGCACGACGAGGAGCTCGACAAGGGTGAACCCGGAATGGCGAGTGATGAATGGTGAATGGTGAGTGGTCAATGGCGAATAAGGCCGCCATTCACCATTCACGACTGACCATTCACCAGTCTTTGTATTTCGTGCCATCGAGCGCCTTTCCTTCCGACTTCGTGTAGACGTCGTAGACGTTCTGCCCGCCCCACGACATCGAGTCGGGCCGATCCTGGTACGACCGCAGTCCCCACTCGGTGGAGTTCGTTATCGGATCGATCGGAATCCTCCGCAGGAACTTGAGCTTGCGCCCGCTGGCGTCGTTCGCCACCGTGACGCCCTCGACGAGCGTCTCGAGATCGGGCGGATAGTTCTCCGATCCGGCGCGCAGGTTGAGCGAGCCGATCTGCCCCGCGTCGGCGGCCGCCTTGAACTTGTCGATCGCCTCGCGCATCTCGCGCAGCGAGCGGCGCAGCTCCGCCTCGCGCTGCCGCTGCACCGTCACCTTCGCCAGCGGCATCGCCGCCGACGCCAGGATGATCAGGATCGTGGTGACGACGAGCAGCTCGACGAATGTGAAACCGCCCTGGAGACACCCATAGCGGCGCATGCGCGTGCCGTAGTCCATCCCTTCAGGGCTGCCGGCGCGCCATGAAGCAGGCCAGAAGGCCTGCACTTCGACCGCTGCCGTGAGCCGTTCAGCATTTCTCATCCGATCGGCCGCATTTCTCATTCGACGCTCAGCATTCAGCATTCAGCATTCGGCATTCAGCATTGACTTCGTTGTCACCGCACCGTCACGGTCACGGGTGCGAACTGTAACGGTACGGGACTGCCGTCGGGCGCGCTGGCCACGCCGCTGACCTGAATCATCGAGCCGCCGGCGCCCACGGCATCGACGAGCAGCGATCCGAGATAGCCGGTGCCCTGCGCGCCGAGCTGATCGCCCGTGCGCGTGATGGCGATGTCGACGCGGCCGGCGGCCGCGTCGATGCGCGGCGTGAATGTCGCGCGCACGCCGCCCTGCGTCATGAACGAGCCCTCCTGAACCGTGCGCACGCGCAGCATGTTCGGGTTGTAGGTGATCGTCAACGTGAGCGTCGACAGGCGCGACGCGTTGTTCACGGAGATGGGCAGCGTGTACGGCCCGCCGGCAATCTTGAACTCCGTCCCCGGCACCGACAGCACGATCTGCGTCGCGCTGGCTATCGCCGCGGGCGTCGATGGCGGCGGTGCAGGCGCGTTGGGATCCCGGGGCGGCGTCGGCGCGGCGGTAGCCGGCGGCGTTGTCGTTGCCGGTGGTGTCGTCTCCGGAACGGTGGTCGGTGGCGTCGTCGGCGGCACGGTTCCGGGCGGCGTTGCCGGCGGCACGGTCGGCTGGCCGGGGATCGGCGTCACGAGCGTCGGCACGCGCGACGTGCCAGGCGGCAGCGGCTGCGTCGCCGGTGGAACGCCCGGCGCGGAGGCCACCGGCGGACCGGGCACGCCAGGCGGTGTCTGGCCCGGCAGCGGCGTCGGGCCCGGCGGTGGTGTCGCCGGCTGCGGCGCGAGATCGGCGGGCAGCGGCGCGATGAGCGGCGGCGGCCCCGCGAGGCCGACGTTCTGCTGCGTGCCGATGAAGATCGGCGCTACGTCATCCACCGTCAGCTCGTGCGTCCGGACGATGTGCGGCGTCAGCAGCATGACGATGTCGGTCTGGCTGATTTCGTCGGTGGACTGGCCGAACAACTGCCGCAGGATGGGCAGCCGCGTCAGGCCGGGAAGGCCCGTCAGGATCTTCCGCTGATCGTCCTTGAGCAGGCCGGCGAGCAGGTTCGACTCCCCCTCACGCAGCCGGAGCCGCGTTTTCACCTTGCGCAGGCCGAACGACGGCACATCCTGACCGGCGACGCTGATGCTCGGCCCCAGCGTGCTGCTCTCGACCTGCAGATCCAGCACGATCTCGCCGTCGAACGTGACGCGCGGCGTGATCGACAGGTTGACGCCGACCGGGCGGTGCTGGAACGACGACTGCGGCACGCTGGCGAACCCGCCCGGCACGGCCGCACCGAACACGGTAGAGATGACCGGAATCTCCTCGCCGAGATTCAGCGTCATCTCCTGCCCTTCCGCGCCGCGCAGCTGCGGCTTGGCGATCTGCTTCGTGCGGGTGTCGCTCTCGAGGAAGCGCACCGCCGCCGTTGGCACGGTCAGGTAGAAATCCGCCGTGCTGACGCCCTGCGAGATCGTGTTCAGATTGAACGGCGGCGGCGCGCTGGTACCCGGATTCACTTCGGGCGAGAACAACACGCCGATCCCGTAGTTGCTCAAATTCAGTCCGAGCTCGCGCGTGCGGCCGCGGTTCACTTCGAGGATCTGAATATCGACGACGACCTCCGCGCGCGGCTTGTCGTTGGCGCGGATCACCTTCTCGATGACGTCGATCACGGGCGCGGTCGCGCGCACCGTGATCGTATTCGCCGTCTTGTTCGGCAGCATCGTCGGGACGACGGGCATCGTCGGGACGCGCATGATGGTGTTGAGGATCGACGTGAGCTCGACGGCGTCGGCGTGTGACAGGTAGAAGACACGGATGGCGAGCTCGTCGTACTGCTGGTGCTTCGCCGGCGTGTCCGGAATCACCATGATCGTCCGCTGGTTCAGGACTTTGTAGAAGAGCTGGTTCTCCTGCATGATCTGCTGCAGCGCCTGCTCCAGCGTCACGCCCTCGAACTGCGCGCTGTATGCGCGATCCTGGAACTGCGGATCGACGCGGATCGTGATCCCTGCCATCTGGCCGAGCGTGTTCAGCACGTCCTTCAGGCTGGAGTTGTTGAAGGTAATCGTGAGGGGCTCGCGCGACGCGGGGTTGAGCAGCGGCGGGCCCTGCAACCGCGCCTGCTCGCGCAGCTTCTCGATTTCCGGCTTCGGCCGCGCCGCCTCGAGGCGCGTGCGGATCGTGCGTTCGAGCTCCGCGGCGCGCGATGCGGCGAGACGGTTCGTCGCATCGAGCTCCGAGGCGCGGCGGTACTCCACCAGCGCGGCGTCGAGCTGATCCTTCGCCTCGAGCTCGCGTGCGCGGGCGATGTGCTGCTGCGACGCGCTCTGCTGCGCCCGCTCCAGCGAGATCTTGTATTCCGCCTTGTCCGGGTTCTCCTGGACGGCCTTCGTGTAGTGCGCCACGGCGGCGTCCCAGTCGCCGGCGCGCGCCGCATCCTGGCCGCGGCGGAACGCGCGCGCGGCAGCGCACCCGGAGAGCATCACCACCAGGAGAACCAGTGCCACAATCCTCTGCGTCATCGGCATCACTCTGTGTTTACTTCCCCACACATTCCTGACCGCCCTGGCGGATGGTCGTGCGTCCGCGGCCGTCGGGATACTCGAGCACCACCGACTCCACGCCAATCTTCACGAGTCGATAGCGTCCGTCCACGATCTCCCCTTCGCGCGCGTAGAACGTGCGCCGGCACGCCGGCGGATCGCTGAACGCGGCGACCTTCCCACCCGTCGACGGGCCCTCGACCGTGCCAATGAACTTGATCGAGATCGGCGGCGGCGGCGGTGGCTGCGGCGGCCCGATCGGCGTGTCGCTCTGTCCCGGTGGCGGCGTCACGATTTTCGGCTGCGGCGGCGCGGGAGGCGGCGGCGGGGGCGGTTTCGGCTCGAAGCGGAACGGGTTCCGCTCCGCGTCCATTGGCGCCGGACGCCCTTCCTTCAGCGCGTCGAGCCTGACGTTCAGATCGTCCGGATCGACGGTCCCGCCGGAGCCGTTCGCCGCCCGCGGCTGCGTCCGCGGCGCGGCGTCGGGCGCGACCGGCTGCGACGGCCACAGCTTCACTACCAGCAACAGCGCAACGGCGATCCCGAGCAGCCAGAGCAGCCATGCGCGCGGTCGCCCGGCGCGGCCGGGCGCGTCAGTCGGCATCGATGCCCGTCCGGTAGTACGTCGCCACTTGAACCGTCACGTTGATGCCGGACGCGCCTGGTCCTTCCTGCTGCAGCAGCTCCACGCGCTCGATCACGACAAATTCGGGTGACGTCTCGAGCGCATGCAGGAAGCGCCGTATCTCCGCGTAATTGCCGGAGAAGTTCACGACCATCGTCAGCTTCCCGAGCTGGCTGTCACGGACACGCGTGTCGCGCTGGTCCTTCTGCGAGCGGCGCAGGTTCGATTCCCGCAGCAGCGGATCGACTTTGTCGAAGATCCGGCGCGCGCCTGGCAGGTCCGGCGGCAGCACGCTCGAATAGAACTGTTGCAGCGCCTTGTCAGCGGCCTGCTTGCCCTTGACCGTCGATGCGGCCGCGGCATGGTCGTCGCGCGCGGCGGCGAGCTCCGCCGCCACGGCTTCCGCCTGCCTCTCGCCCCCCTCGACCGTTCGCGACAGCGGATACACCACGAGAACGAGCAGCGCGGCGTTGGCCACGAGCACCACGGCGAGCGGCAGAATCAGGTGTCGCTTGTCCGCGATCACGCGGCGCCAGCTCATTTCCTGTCTCCTGACGGCTGCGCAGCCGGCTTGGTTGGGTCTTGTGCAGCCGGGGCGGTCGCTGCCGGTTCATCGGCGGAGGCCGCTTCCAGCGCTTCGGCGGCGCCGGGCCCCGTGTAGACGCTGAACAGTTGCGAACGCTGGAGTCCCTGTTCCGTCGTGTCGGTGTGCGTCGGCAGCACGTTCTCGAACGCGGCGGTCGCTTCGAGCTTCTCGGTAAACTCCGCGATGTCCTCGACGCGCCGCGCCAGCACGGTCATCTCGACGATCGTCTGCTGGTTTCTCGCCGACGGCCGGACGGCAATCAGCATGACGTCGGGCGGCAGCGTGTCCTCGATGTAGTTGAAGAACGCCGTCCAGGAGAACGTGCGCTGGTCGATGAGGCCGTTCGCCTCACGGGCCGCCGCGGCGACGACCTGCAGTTCCTCCTTGTCGATGCCGCGCCGGATGGCTGCGGCCTCTGTGCGCAGCCGCTCGGCCTCCGCCTCGTCCTGCGCCATGCGCGACGACAGCTCGGTCTTCTGCCGCGACAGTGCGATGACGCGCGTGACGTTGACGATGGTGAGCGCGAGGATCGCCAGCGCGGCGATGCCGAGGACGAAATGCACGGCGCGCTCGTTGTAGAACGGGCGAGTGGAAAGGTTCGTCCTGAGCACTACGCCACCCGCTCCGCCCCGCGCGATGGGGCGCGCTCCCGGAGGAGAATGCCGACGGCGGGCGCGATGGTATCGACGAGTTCCTGCGAGATCTGGATCCGCTCGCGCAACACCGCCGCGTTGCCAAGCGTTACGGGCTCCGCACGCATCCCGATCCGTTCCTCCACCTGCCGCCGCAGACGCTCGGCGCGATCGGAGCCACGGACGGATGCGCCCGCCAGAGCGATCCGGCCGAATCTGCCACCGCCCAGCCGATCCTCGTGATACATCGCCGTCTGATGCACGAGGTCCGCGAGATCGTCGTCTTCGGACGTCGCGCGGTTCCGGAAGAAGATCACATGGCCGTCGCGCACGACGGCCAGTGTCGCGTAGTCGGCGGCGACGTGGACCAGCAGCCAGTCACCCGGCACCGGCGGCTGCGCGGCACTCACCAGATTGATCACGTTGAAGCTGGCGAGATCGACGAGCCCGGCGTAGACGCCCGCGGCGGCGCACGCCTTCTCGTACGACTCGACGATGTCGCGACGCGCGATGCTGACGAGGAACTCGCGCCCGCCGTCCGGGAAGGGGATCGACGGAATGAACGCTACCTGCGCGTCCTCGATCCGGAACGGCGCCGACTTCCGCACCTGCCACCGCACGAGCTGCTCGAGGTCCTGCGTGCGCGGCGGAATCTTCTCGAACCGCAGCAGCGACACCTTGGCCACCGTGTCCGGAAGCACGAGCGCGGCGCGGCGCGGCCGCGGCGACAGGTTCTCGAGTGCCGTCTTGATGGCACCGCCGAGCGCCTGCGCGTCGTGCACGTTCGGCGCGTTCAGCGCGGCCTCGACCGCTCCCTCCGGAAGCTGCACCGACGCATGCCCGGTCAGCACCTGCGCGCCGCCGTGCTTCGCCATCGTCACGGCCGTCACGCGACGGGACGTGATTTCGATCGCCGCCGAGGGCGGCGGGCTGGCAAGCCAGCGCGGCAGACGCGAGCGCGTGCGATCGGGCATGCTCATTCGACGAACGTCACCTTGTTGATCTCGCGCAGCGTCGTCCCGCCGCGGAGTACCTGCTCGACGGCCGATTCGCGGAGGAAGCGCATGCCTTCCTCGCGCGCGGCCTTCTTGATTTCCGACGTCGGCCGCTTGGCGAGAATCAGCTCGCGAATGCTGTCGGTGAGGTCGAGCAGCTCGCAGATCGCGGTGCGTCCTTTGTAACCCGTGCCGCCGCACTCGATGCAGCCGGCGCCTTCGAAGAACTTGCCGCTGAATTCGAGCGCCGGATCGAGGGCCGCCTCTTCGAGCTGCTGCCGCGTCACCTTCGCCGGCCGCTTGCAGTGCGAACAGATGTTGCGCACGAGCCGCTGCGCCAGCACGCAGTTCAGCGCCGACACGAACTGGTAGGCCTCGACCCCCATGTTCAGGAAGCGGCCGAGCACGTCGAGCACGTTGTTGGCGTGGACGGTCGTGAACACGAGGTGACCCGTCAGCGCCGAGTTGATCGCGATCTGCGCGGTCTCCGAGTCGCGGATCTCGCCGACCATGATCTTGTCGGGGTCGTGCCGCAGGATCGATCGCAGGCCGCGTGCGAACGTCAGCCCCTTCTTCTCGTTGATGGGGATCTGCGTGATGCCGCGCAGCTGATATTCGACGGGATCCTCGATCGTGATGATCTTGTCCTCGATCGACTTGATCTCGGACAGCGCCGCGTAGAGCGTCGTCGTCTTGCCGCTGCCCGTCGGCCCGGTGACGAGCACCATGCCGTAGGGCTCGGCGATGTACTTGCGGAAGCGGCGCAGCTCGTCGTCCGGAAAGCCGAGGATGTCGAGCCGCAGCTCGTGGAACTGCTCGCTGATCGACTCCTTGTCCAGGATGCGGATGACGGCGTCCTCGCCGTGGACGCTCGGCATCACCGAGACGCGGAAGTCGATCGTCTTGCCCGGCATGCGCATCTTGAAGCGGCCGTCCTGCGGCACGCGCTTCTCGGCGATGTCGAGTTCCGCCATGACCTTGATGCGCGAGATGATCGTGCTGTGGAAGCGCTTGTCGATCGGCCGCATCGCCGGCTGCAGCACGCCGTCGATCCGGTATTTCACGTGCACCGCATCGTCCTGCGTCTCGATGTGGATGTCGCTCGCGCGCCGCTGGATGGCCGTATAGATCGTCGTGTCGACCAGGCGGATGACCGGGCTCGAGTCCGCGGTCAGCTTCTCGACGGTGAGCTGATCCTCTCCCGTTTCGTCCTCGCGCAGGATCTGCATCTGGAAGCTCTCGGTGGCCTCCTCGAGGACGCGCGTCGAGCTCTCGCTCTTCTTCAGGATCGCGTGGATCGCCGAAGGCGTGCCGACCGTGACTTTGATCGGCGTCGCCAGCAGCACGGCGAGCTCGTCGATCATCGGCAGATCCGTCGGATCGGACACGACGATGACGAGCGCGTTGCCTTCGCGGCGATACGGCACGAAGCTGTAGCGCAGCATCAGATCCGCGGGGATCGAGCGAAACAGATCGTGGTCGATGCTGAACTGCGCGAGGTCGACGAACTCGAGCCGGTAGCGCTCGGCCAGCCGCCGCGCGTGCGCCGTTTCGGCCGCGTGGTCGACCGCGGTCGGCTCCGTCATCCCGACGTAGAGGTCCGCATCGTGTCCGTTTACCGTTGACGAAGGCTTCCCGTTCATAACACCCCAGGGCTAACCGAGCGCGTTCGACATCTGGAACAGCGGCATGTAGAGCGACAGCAGCAGGCTCGCGATGACGAGCCCCATGATCACCAGCAGCGTCGGCTCGACCAGCGTGACGAACCGCGCGAGGCTGGTCTCGATCTCCTCGTCATAGAAGTCCGCCAGGCTGTTCAGCATCTCCTGCAGCGCACCGGTCGATTCGCCGACTTCCACCATCTTGATCGCGACGTCCGGAAACGCACCGCTGTCGCCGATCGCCGCCGCCAGCGAGCGTCCCTCGCGCACCTGCTGCCCGGCGACCTGCAGCACGTGGGCGAGATACTGGTTCTGAATCGATCGGGCCGCGACGTCAATGGCGTTGACGAGCGGGATGCCGCCGCCGAGCAGCGTCGCCAGCGTGCGCGCCGCCTGTGACGTCGAGAACTTGCGCGCGATCGGTCCGAGCGCCGGCACGTCGAGCAGCCGCCGATCCAGCCGCAGCCGATTGCCGGAGCGCCGCAGCCACGCCCAGGCAGCAGCGACGGCCGTCACGATCGTCAGCACGAGCATGCTGAAGTATCCGATCGCGAAGTTCGAAATCGCCACGATCATTTGCGTCGACAGCGGCAGCTCCTCCTTGGCCATCGCGTAGAACGCGGCGAACTCCGGCACGACCCGCAGCACGATGATCGCCACGACGATGCAGGAGAGGACGAGGAGGATGGCCGGGTAGACGAGGGCCGAGACCGTCTTGCGCTTCACCGTCGTCACGACCTTGACGTAGGCCACGTAGCGGCGGATGACCTGTTCCAGGTTGCCGCTCTTCTCGCCCGCCATCAGGGACGCGGTGTAGACACCGGGGAACAGCGAGCCGTGTGCCTCGAACGCTTCGGAGAGCGAGCTGCCCCCTCTGACCCGATCGTACACGTCGTCGAGCACCGTCTTGAAAACCGGGTTGCTGACCCGGCGCCGCAAGATGTCGAGCGACTGGACGAGCGGCATGCCGGCCTTGAGCAGCGTCGCGAGCTCCTGGTTGAAGACCATGAACTCGCGGGCAGGAACCCGCGTTCGGTGCGGGAGGGCTATGCCGCCAAGGGCCAGGCGTCCGGCCCGTTGAATGGCCAAGACGTACAGACCCTTTTCCTCGAACTCGAGCCTGAGGCGCGCCTCGCTGTCGGCGATGTAGACGCCCTCGATGATTTCGCCGCCCGGTGTGCCGAGCCTGCAGCGGAATTCCATGCCTTTACGTCCGACGAGGGCCGCCGGCGTTCCCGCAAAATCTTGTCTGCATGGACATTATCGGCAGCGCTACGGCGCGAATTATATAACACCCCATCTGCATGGACGGGTGCCATGTATAGCGGTTAGACAGGGGGTCTGGAGGAATGGCTGGGGAATTAGTTCAACCCAGCGATCTGCAGGATCCGCGACACATAGTTGCGGGTTTCCCGGTACGGCGGAACGCCGTTGAACTTTCTCACCGCGCCCTCACCGGCGTTGTAGGCGGCCAGACTCAGCTTGACGTCGCCGCTGAACCGGTCGAGCAGGGACTTCAGGTGCTTGATGCCGGCCTCGATATTCGCCTTCGGGTCGAACGCGTTGCGGACCTTGTATTCGCGTGCCGTCGACGGCATCAGTTGCATCAGCCCCATGGCGCCCTTTCGCGAGCGCGCTTTGGGACGGTAACCCGATTCGACCTGGATAAGCGCACGGACCAGCAACGGGTCCACGCCGTGCGCTTCCGACACAGCCGAGATGATCTCGCCGTAGGGCGTGGCCTTCAGCACACCGTGGCTCGCCTGCGCCTCGCCGGCCTGCTGGTCCACCTTCGCCGGCTCGGGCTCCGGGTACGGCACTTCGTCCGGAACGATCTTCTCGATAAGGGACTTGTCGCAGGTCACCTCGGCGCCGCTCCTCAGGGTCAGGATCACGGACTCGCCGTCATACCGGTGGGACTTGACGGACAGGGTGCGCTGCGAGGTCAAAAAGACGATATCCGCGGCGGCTGGCGCAGCCGTAAGCCCGAGAGCGCACGTTGCCGCCGCCACCACCACACTACCCTTCAGTTTCATGTAAGGCGTCCATCCTAACATCTGGTATCGGGAGCTGTCCAGAAACACTACAGTCGAGCTGCGCAGAACGGGCTCCCGGGGCCCGTTCAGACGTATTCCGTGTTGACGTCTGAACCGTGCGAATGGCTGGCAGAAGGCCCGGCCAAGGCCGGGCCCTACGTCGTAGGGGCGGGGCTTGCCCCGCCGGGCTCACCGCGGATCGACGAACGCGTGGAAGACGCGGATGCCCAGCTCCCGCGTATCCGCCCCGCCACCCGGCGTGAAGGTCCGGTCCACGTCGATGACGATTTCCGCCATGTCGCCGTCGCCGAGCTGCGCGGCGGTGATGGGAAATGTCAGGAGCGACCGCTCGCGGGAGTCCGCCGGGAACGACGCGATCGTGTGCTGGCCGAGGCGAATCGTGACCTGCTGCGGCGGGGTGAACAGGTCCGTCCGGGCGTCATATTCGAGATGGAACCGCGCGTCCTTCTTCGGATTCTTGAACGACAGCGTGGCTGATTTCTTGGTCCATTGCCACTCGTCGGTCGGGTTGCTCTGGGACACCTCGGCCGGATGCCAGCCCTCCTTGTAGATGAGGAAGATGTTCTCCGACTGCGGCAGGAGCTGGAACTTCGCCACCAGGTATTCCCGCCGCGACTCCTCCTGCCCATTCAGGGGCAGGCGCTTCTCGCCGGAGTACAGCCCCATGCGGACCTGCGCTTCGCCGATATACGGGTAGTTGGGAACGAAGACGGTCCGTGTGTATTCGACCTTCTGACCCGGCTTCCACTGCGAGGTGGGGATGGACGGCTGGTGATCGTCGGTCCACAACTGCTCGCCGTCCGGATCGAGCACGTGCACGAAGACGATGTAGTCGCCGTCGAACTTCGCGTTGTCGGCCACCTGAAACGAATAGGTCACCTTGACCGGGCTGCCGATCGGCACCCGCTCGTGATCCATCTTCAGCGACGGCGTCGCGACCGGCGGCTCGTTGGTCTTGCTTCCTCCGCAGGCGCTCGCGATTGCTGCGAGGACAACGAAACCCAGGACGCGCACACGGCTTGCCATCGCTGAAAAGGTCTCCTTCATCAGGCGGGACGAAACCGCGATGGTACTGCAGTTGTTCGACTTACCGCAATATGGTACGCTCCGCGGGAACCTCACACGCATATGTCTCTCGAAGCACTCGGAATGGTCGAAACGCGGGGCCTGATCGGTTCCATCGAGGCCGCCGACGCGATGGTGAAAGCCGCCAACGTCGTTCTGGCCGGCAAGGAATACATCGGCGCGGGGTACGTGACGGTGCTGGTGCGCGGCGACGTCGGCGCGGTGAAAGCCGCGACGGACGCCGGCGCGGCAGCAGCGCGGCGCGTCGGTGAGCTGGTGTCGGTCCACGTGATCCCGCGGCCGCACACGGAAGTCGAGAAGATCCTCCCGAAAGTCAAGGACGCCAAGGCGTCGTAACCGCTTCGCGAACCGCGCATGGCTCAGGCTGCTGCGACCGGGACCGATCGCGATCGAGATCTTGCTTCCATCGCCGAAGCGAGGATGCTCGTGCGTCACGCGAAGGAGGTGGCACCGGTCCTCGCAGAGTTCTCCCAGGAACAGGTCGACGCCATCGTCGACGCCATGGCCGCCGCCGTCACGCCGCACGCCGAAGCGCTGGCCCGCCTCGCGCACGAGGAGACCGGCTTCGGCGTCGTCGCGGACAAGATCCAGAAGAACCTCTTTTCATCGGACAAGATCTACCGGTTCATCCGGCCGATGAAGACGGTCGGCGTCATCCGCCGCCTCGACGATCGCAAGGTGGTCGAGATCGCCGAGCCGTTCGGGGTCGTCGCCGCGATCGTCCCGTCGACCAATCCGACGTCGACGGCCATCTACAAGATCCTGATTTCGTTGAAGGCGCGCTGCCCCATCGTCATCAGCCCGCATCCGTCCGCTGTGCGATGCATTACGCGGACGGCGGACATCATGACCGACGCCGCGCGCCGCGCCGGCGCGCCCGATGGCGCCATCGCCTGCATGACGACCGTGTCGCTCGAGGGCACGCAGGAGCTGATGAAGGCGCGCGAGACCGCGGTGATCCTCGCGACCGGCGGCATGGGGCTGGTGCGCGCCGCCTACAGCGCCGGCAAGCCGGCGTACGGCGTGGGACCGGGCAACGCGCCGGCCTACATCGAGCGCTCCGCCGACCTGCAAAAGGCCGTCGCCGACATCATTCGCGGCAAGACGTTCGACAACGGCCTGCTCTGCTCGTCGGAGAACTCGGTCGTCTGCGACGCGCCGGTGACCGACGACGTCAAGCGCCTGTTCGCCGCCAACGGCGGCTACTTCATGAGCACCGCCGAGAGCGACACGCTCGCGAAGGTCCTCGTGACGCCGCAGCGGCTGCCGAACCCCGCGTTCGTCGGCAAGCCCGCGACCTACATCGCGCAGCAGGCGGGGATCGCGGCGCCGTCCGGCACGCGCGTCCTCATGGCGGAGCTCGCCGGCGTCGGCCGCGACTATCCGCTCTCGATCGAGAAGCTCTGTCCGGTGCTGTCGTTCTACGTCGTCGCGGACTGGAAGGAGGGCTGCGAGCGCTGCAAGCAGATCCTGCGCTACGGCGGCATGGGTCACACCATGTCGATCCACTCGCGTGACGACAAGATCATTCTCGAGTTCGGCCTCAAGAAGCCCGCGTTCCGCATCGTCGTCAACACGCCGACCACCCTCGGCTCCATCGGACTGACGACGGGGCTCGATCCGTCGATGACGCTGGGATGCGGCGGCTGGGGTGGCAACATCACGTCGGACAACATCTCGCCGCTGCACCTGCTGAACATCAAGCGGCTCGCCTACGAGACCAATCCCGCGCCTGCCGTCAAGGCGCAGCCCGCTGCTGATCCCGCGGACGGGCGGGCACTCCCGAAGGCACCGGAAATGCGGACGCCACCCGGCATCGCCGCCGAATCGCTGGCGCGGCGGATCGACGACTTCCTGGCGTCGCGGGGCTACACGCCCCCCGGTGGAGGCGCCGTGCCCCCTGCACCCGGCACCCTGCACCCTGCACCCGCCACCCTGCACCCTGCACCCCCCGCGTCAGACCAGGCAAAACCTGCCGACTTCGTATGCGAGGAAGACGTCCGTTTGGCGATCCGGCAAGGGCGCAAAATCGTGATCGGCGAGCGTTCGATCGTAACGCCGGCCGCGCGCGATATGGGCGAGCAGCATCGCGTCTTCGTCCAGGCCGCCTGGCCTCGTCAGTAATCCACCCGCTTATTGTTGAGCACGCTGGACTTAGTGTTGACCTGCCATCCACGGCAGTGTTATCCTTGCGGCCCCAGCACTTAGAGCGATTTCACAGCCGTTCCGGTTGATTCGAAGCAGGTTACGCGGCGGAGGCTGCACGTCCTTCGGCCGTACTGGCAAACGGCGCTTCTCTGCAGTTCAGGGAGGCGACCTCAACAGGGCACCCTCCTTGCAGAGCCGTTGGCTCGTGCGCAAGGTACATGTCCTGGAGGAACACCCAGCATGACCATCCGTGCATGGCCAGGGCTGAAGCCCATCACCATCGGCTTCCTGATTACCGCAGTCGCCGCGTGCGGCTCCAATCCGAAACCGCAGGTCGCGAAGCCCCAGCCGGCTCCCGCCGTCAAAGCGCCGGAGCGGCCGGCGCCACGGCCCACTCCGCCGCCGGCGCCGCCCGTCGATCCCGTGGCGTCGCTGATCCAGACCTCGCAAAAACATTTCGACGCCGGCGAGCGCGAGTTGAAGATGGGTCACCTCGAACGCGCGCGTGCGGAGTTCGATCGCGCCGTCGACGTGCTGCTCGAATCGCCGTACGGCGCGCGCACCGACGCACGGATGCGCGAACACTTCGATCGTCTCGTCGATCGCATCAACGCGCACGAGATCGGCGCGCTCGAACAGGGCGACGGCTTTGCCGAAAGAAAGCCGGAGCCGGCGTCGATTGACGAAATCCTGAAGATTGCGACGTTCGCGAATGCGGATGCCGGCAAGGCGACGGAAGACGCGGTCAAGGCGGATCTCGCGGCCACCGCGCACGACATTCCCATCTCGCAGAACGAGCGCGTCCTTTCGGCCGTCGAGCTGCTGCAGACACGGCTGCGGGATTTCGTGCAGGAGAGCCTGACGCGCGGCGCCAGGTACCTGCCGATGATTCAGAACGTCTTCCGCGCGGAAGGCCTGCCGCTCGACCTCGCTTATATTCCCATCATCGAGAGCGGCTTCAAGACCAACGCGCTGTCGAAGGCCAGCGCGCGCGGACCGTGGCAGTTCATGCGTGCCACGGCGAGCGACAACGGCCTGCGGACCGATTGGTACGTGGACGAGCGCTCGGATCCCGAGAAGTCCACGATCGCGGCCGCGCGGTATCTCAAGACCCTGCACGGCATGTTCGGCAACTGGGACCTCGTGCTCGCGGCCTACAACGGCGGCCTCGGCCGCGTGCAGCGCGCCATCGACCGCACCGGCCAGAACGACTTCTGGCGTCTCTCCGAGTCGAGCCGCTATCTGCCCCGCGAAACACGTGACTACGTGCCGCTCATCCTCGCCGCGATCATCGTGGCGAAGAACCCCGCGCAGTACGGTTTCGAGCTCCTGCCGCAGAACCCGTTCGAGTACGACAAGGTCACGGTCACGCGCGCCATCGATCTGCGGCGCGTCGCCGAATGGACGGATTCGTCGATCGACGAGATTCAGGCGCTCAATCCCGAGCTCCGGCGCATGACGACGCCGCTGCGGGATCCGAGCTACGAGATCCGCGTGCCGGCCGGCACGGCCGAGAAGTTCAAGACCGAGCTCGCAAGCGCATCGCCGGCGGAGCTCGCAGCGCTGAAGTGGTACACCGTCAAGCGCGGAGAGTCGCTCGCGACCATCGCGCGGCGCAATCGCGTCAAGCAGGCGGATCTCGCGGCGGCGAACGGCCTCTCGACCAAGGCGAGGGTCCGCGCGGGTCAGGCGCTCGTGATCCCCGGCGCGCCGGCCACGCTGCTGGCGACACGCACGGCTCGCACGGCGCCACCCGTCGTGGCGACGGCGGAGCCCGCGTCGCAGCCGGCGTCCGGTCCGGCCGACACGCCGGCCCCGGCGGCGGCCAGGGCGACGGCGCCCGACGCGGTGCCCGCCACCTCGAAGCCAATCGTCTACCGCGTCAAGCGCGGCGACACGCTGTTCTCGATCGCACAGCTGTTCGACACGACGGTGGCCAAGATCAAGTCGTGGAACCGGCTGCGCGGCAATACGATCGCGGTCGGCAAGCGGCTGCGGATCCACGCAAGCCGCTAATCGCGTCGCAGAAACTCCACACCGCCCGGCGTCAACCGATCGCACTTTCTTCGACGCCGGGCGCGTAATCCGCGAAAAGTCGCCTGTTTCCGGCTGCCCCGCCGCTTGCACTCGCCCGGCACCATGCTGGCGTGCGTGCAGACGGCGGCGGTCATCGGCATCGACGCGTGTCCCGTGCAGGTCGAAGTGGACGTCGCGTTCGGGCTTCCGGGCTTCACGATGGTTGGTCTGCCGGACACCAGCGTCCGGGAGAGCCGCGACCGCGTGAAGAGCGCGATCCGCAATTCCGGCTTCGAGTTTCCGCCGTACCGCATCACGGTCAACCTGGCGCCCGCCGACATCCGCAAGGCTGGCACGTCGTTCGATCTGCCGATCGCGCTCGCCATCCTCGCGGCGAGCGGCGCCGTGACCCGGCGCGACGTGCACGACATCCTGCTGCTCGGCGAGCTGTCGCTCGACGGCGGCATCCACGCCGCCCGCGGCGTGCTGCCGATTGCCGCGTCGGCGCGCCGCCGCCACTTCCGAGCGCTCCTCCTGCCCCGCCCCAACAGCAGCGAAGCCGCCGTCGTCGAAGGGCTGCAGCTCTTTGCCGTGCAGTCGCTCACCGAAGCGGTGAGCGCGCTGAACGATCCCGAGAACTTCATCGCCGCCGGTGGACGCGAGGCCACAGTGGCACCGCCGCTAGCCCGTGCAGCGAGCGAGGCGGACTTTGCCGACGTGCACGGGCAGGCGCTGGCGCGGCGCGCGCTGGAAATCGCGGCCGCGGGCGCGCACAACGTGCTGATGATCGGCCCGCCGGGATCGGGCAAGACGATGATGGCGCGGAGAGTCGGCGGGATTCTGCCGCCGCTGACCTTCGACGAGGCGCTCGAGGTGACGTCGATCCACTCGGTTGCCGGACTCCTGCCGGCGGGCGCTGGTCTGCTCGCCGAGCGTCCGTTTCGCGCACCGCATCACACGGTGTCGGATGTTGCCCTCGTCGGCGGCGGGCAGATGGCGCGGCCCGGCGAGATCAGCCTGGCGCATCACGGCGTGCTGTTCCTCGACGAAATGGCGGAGTTCAGCCGGCACGCGCTGGAGGTCCTGCGGCAGCCGCTCGAGGAAGGCTTCGTGCACATCGCGCGCGCCGCGCGCACGGTGACGTTCCCCGCGCGGTTCATGCTGATTGGCGCGATGAACCCATGCCCGTGCGGCTACTTCGGCGATCCGGTGCGGCCGTGTCGCTGCACGCCGCAGCAGATCGGACGCTACGGCTCGCGGTTGTCCGGACCGCTGCGCGATCGGATGGATCTGACGGTGCCGGTCAGCGCGCTGCCGGCGCGCGAGCTGAGTTCGTCAACGGGAGGAGAATCCTCCGAGTCGATTCGCGCGCGCGTGCTCGCCGCACGCGAACGCCAACTCGCGCGCGGCGGGGCGCTGAACGCGCGGCTGCATGGACGTCACCTGCGCGCGCAGACGGGCCTCGGCCCCGACGCGCGGCGGATGCTCGACAGCGCATTGACGCGGCTCGCGCTGACCGCGCGCGGTCACGACCGCGTCATGCGCGTCGCGCGCACCATCGCCGATTTGGACGCCGCGGAACGCATCGAATCGCGACACCTCGGCGAGGCTCTGCAGTTCCGCGGCGAATGAGCTCTTGGGCGTTCGGCCCTGGCTATGGTAGAGTCCCGGATTCAGGTACCCAACATTGCGGAACGTGTAGGCCACGTCCGCAAACCCTCTGAGCGAAGTGGCTTCCAGACGCTACTCCATCGTGCTTGCGGATCGGACGACCGGTGTCGTCCGGCGCTTTACGCTGTCTGTCCGGCCGACGATTGCCGTCGTCGCCGCCCTGTTTTCGCTGCCGGTCCTCATGGGTCTGGGCGCGCGCTGGAGCGCGCAATCGGTCATCAACGACCTGCATCGGCAGAACGCGGCGCTGCAGCTCGAGAACTCCAATTATCGCGACGCGACCGGCGAGCTGGCCTCGCAGATCACGGCGCTGCACACGGCGGTCGACGAGATCGGCGCGCGCGCTGCGGTAGACCCGGCTGCGAGCCGCGCCATGGCAAAACTTCCTGCGGCGGTGCGTTCGCGCGCGATGGGCGGCAGTCCCGTCGTGAATGCTGCGGCCCCGCTGCTCGGCGGCGCCTTCGGCGCGCCCGACAGTGCTTTCGGCGCGTTGCGCGAGCTGCTCGGCGCAATCGAGGAGCGGCTCGCGAGCGTGCGCAGCGGCGTCGAGCGCCAGCAAGCGCTCGCCTCCGCGACGCCGTCCATCTGGCCGGTCGTCGGCTGGCTCTCCTCCGAGTTCGGTTCGCGCAGGGATCCGTTCACTGGCGGCGCCGATTTCCATCCGGGCCTGGACATCTCCGCCGGCTACGGACGTCCCGTGCACGCCACCGCAGACGGCACGGTCGTCACCGCGGGCTACAGCGGCAACTACGGCAACCTCGTCACGATCGACCACGGCTTCGGCATCTCGACACGCTACGGCCACCTGTCGCGCATCGCGGTGATGAATGGCCAGCAGATCCGCCGCGGCCAGATCGTCGGGTATGTCGGCTCGACCGGCCGCTCGACCAGCGCGCACCTGCATTACGAAATCCTCGTCAACGGCAAACTCACCAATCCGCTCAATCTCCTCGCGCGCCCTTAAGTCCCTGGTCCCTGGGCCCTCGTCCCTGGTCCCTCGTCCCTGGTCACGAGTCCCTGGTCCCTGGTCCCTGGTCCCTGGTCATGGGTCCCTCGTCGTGCGCTTCAGGTCTCGCGATGAGAGACCCGGGACTCGGGACTCGTGACCAGGGACTTGTGACTAGGGACCAGGGACCAGGGACGTCCATCTGCTGTTACAATCGTCGGATATCCTGATCCGATTCCTCCCTCATGTGGATTGACAAAGTCCTGGCAAAGATATTCGGCACCGCGAACGAGCGGGAGCTGAAGCGCATTCGGCCGCTCGTCGCCGAGATCAACGCCAGGGAATCCGACGTCCAACAGCTTTCCGACGAACAGCTTCGCGGCAAGACGCCCGAATTCCGCCAGCGAATCGTCGCCGGGGAAACGCTCGAGGATTTGCTCCCCGACGCGTTTGCCGTCGTCCGCGAGGCGGGCCGCCGCACGCTGAACATGAGGCACTTCGATGTCCAGCTCATCGGCGGCATCGTCCTGCACCGCGGGAAGATCGCCGAGATGAAAACCGGCGAAGGCAAGACGCTCGTGGCGACGCTGCCGGCATATCTGAACGCCCTCGCCGGCAAGGGCGTCCACGTCGTCACCGTCAACGACTACCTGGCGCGTCGCGACTCAGAGTGGATGGGCCGCATCTATCGCTTCCTGGGGATGTCGGTCGGCGTCATCCAGCACGACCTCAACGATCAGGAGCGCCAGGTCGCCTACGGCTGCGACATCACCTACGGCACCAACAACGAGTTCGGCTTCGATTACCTGCGCGACAACATGAAGTTCGAGCTCGCGCATTACGTGCAGCGAGGCCACCACTACGCGATCGTCGACGAGGTGGACAGCATCCTGATCGACGAAGCGCGGACCCCGCTCATCATCTCCGGACCGGCGGAGGAATCGACGGACCTGTATTACGAGGTCGATCGGATGATTCCGAAGCTGACGCCGGGCGCCGTGACGCAGGGCAACGTCAAGGCGGAGGATCGCGAGGCGCTCGAGAAGACCGGCGATTATCTCGTCGACGAGAAGCACAAGACCGTGACGTTGACCGAGAGCGGCATGGCGAAGGCCGAGAAGCTGCTCGGGCACCGGCTCGCGCCGAACTCCGGCGGCCTCTACGACCCGGTCAACATGCCGCTGCTCCACCACATCAACCAGGCGCTGCGCGCGCACACGCTGTTCCGGCTCGACGTCGACTACATGATCAAGGACGGCCAGGTCGTCATCGTCGACGAGTTCACGGGCAGGTTGATGTCGGGACGCCGATGGAGCGACGGCCTGCACCAGGCGGTCGAGGCGAAGGAGAAGGTCAAGATCGAGCGCGAGAACCAGACGCTCGCGACCGTGACGTTCCAGAACTACTTCCGCAAGTATGCCAAGCTCGCCGGCATGACCGGCACGGCGGACACCGAGGCCGAAGAGTTCGCGAAGATCTACAAGCTCGACGTGATGGTGATCCCGACCAATCGCCTGCTGCGCCGCATCGAGGAGCCGGACACCGTCTACCGTACCGAGCGCGAGAAGTACGACGCGATCGTCAACGACATCCTCGAGCGCCAGAAAGAAGGACGCCCCGGGCTCGTCGGCACCGTGTCGATCGAGAAGTCGGAGCGGCTCTCCAAGCTGCTGAAGCTGCGGGGCATCAAGCACGTCGTGCTGAACGCGAAGTACCATGCGCAGGAAGCGGAAATCGTCGCGCAGGCGGGCCGTAAGGGCGCGGTCACGATCGCGACGAACATGGCCGGCCGCGGCACGGACATCCTGCTCGGCGGGAACCCCGAATTCATGGCGCGCCAGCAGACGCTTGCCGACGACATCGCGGAGAAGCTGCCGAAGAGCGAAGCGAAGTTCGTCGACGACGCGGAGTTCGTCTACTTCTTCCACATCGATCACTTCTACCGCGTGCCGCGGAAGGAGTACGAGCGCATCTACGCGGCGTTCAGGAAGCAGACGGACGCCGAGCACGATGAGGTCGTCGGCGTCGGCGGCCTGCACATCGTCGGCACCGAGCGCCACGAGGCGCGGCGCATCGACAATCAGCTCCGCGGCCGCGCCGGCCGCCAGGGCGATCCGGGCTCGTCGCGCTTCTATCTCTCGCTCGAAGACGATCTGATGCGCATCTTCGGCTCCGATCGCATCGCCGGGCTGATGCAGCGGCTCGGCATGGAGGAAGGCGTCCCGATCGAGCACAAGATGGTCACCAACGCCATCGCCCGCGCGCAGAAGCAGGTCGAGGCGCAGAACTTCTCCGTCCGCAAACACCTCCTCGAGTACGACGACGTCATGAACAAGCAGCGCGAGAGCATCTACGCGCTGCGGCGGCAATTGCTCGAGGGCAAGATCCAGTACGAGGCGGAGGACGGCGAAGAAGCCGAGGCGATCGACAGCCGGCAGTATCTCATCGATCTGGCAGAGGGCCTGCTCGAGAACATCATCGAGAACTACGCCGGCGCAAAGGTCGACGTCGAGGAGCGCGACTACGGCGCGCTGAAGACGGCGGTGTCCGAGATGTTCGGCATCGATCCCGCGGAGCTCGACGAGAACGAGATCGAGGGTCTGCGGTCGGAGGAGATGTTCGACGCGCTGTGGACGCCGATCCTGGCGAAGTACGAGAGCAAGGAAAAGCTGATCCCGGCCGAGATCCTCCGCAAGGTCGAGCGCGACATCATGCTCCAGATCGTCGATGCGCAGTGGAAGGACCACCTCTACAGCCTCGACCACCTGAAGGAAGGCATCGGCCTGCGCGGCTACGGCCAGCGCGACCCGCTCGTCGAATACAAGAAGGAGAGCTACGCGCTCTTCCTCGCGATGAAGGACCGCATCGACGAAGAGATGGTGCGGTATCTCTGGCGCCTGACGCCGGTCGTCAGCGACGAGGGGGGCGGTATCCAGCGGCCGGCGCCGCGCCGTCCGCAGCAGATCAGCATGAACACGCCCGGGGCGCAGCCGCAGTCGTCGCCGTTCGGCGCGATCGGCGGCGGCATGGCGGCCGATCGTCCTCGCCCGGCCCGCACCGGCGGCGACGACGTCGTCCGGCAGGTGCGGCGCGACGAGCCCAAGGTGGGACGCAACGATCCGTGCCCGTGCGGCAGCGGCAAGAAGTACAAGAAGTGTCACGGAGCCTGAGCGGATGGACACGCGAACGGACGTTCTGACCACGGATCAAATCGCCATCGGGCTGTCCACCGCCCTCACGTTCGACGATGTGCTGCTGGTACCGCGGCACTCGAAAGTGCTGCCGAGCGCCGTCGATGTGAGTTCGTGGGTCACGCGTCGCATCCGCGTACACGTGCCGCTCATCAGCGCCGCGATGGACACCGTGACTGAATCGCGGCTGGCGATCGCGATGGCACAGCAGGGCGGCATCGGCGTCATCCACAAGAATCTCAGCGTCGAAGAACAGGCCTCCGAAGTCGATCGCGTCAAGCGGTCGGAGAGCGGCATGATCGTCAATCCGATCACGCTCTCGCCAAGCAACCGGATCTACGAAGCGCTCGACTTGATGAAGAAATACCGTATCTCGGGCGTGCCGATCACCGAGGACGGCAGCAAGGAAGGCAAGCTGGTCGGCATCCTCACGAACCGCGACCTGCGGTTCGAGACGAACCTGGCTCGCCCGATCGCCGACATCATGACGCGCGAGCCGCTCTACACCGTGCCCGTCGGCACGACGCTCGAGCAGGCGCGCGCGTTCCTGCATCGCCACAAGGTCGAAAAGCTTCTGGTCGTCGACGACCGTTACATGCTCAAGGGGCTGATCACGGTCAAAGACATCCAGAAGATGATCAAGTACCCGAACGCCTGCAAGGACAACCTCGGGCGGCTGCGTGTCGGCGCGGCGATCGGGGTGGGCAAGGACGCGCTGGCGCGCGCCGAGGCGCTCGTCGCCGCCCATGTCGACATGCTGGTCATCGACACGGCGCACGGACACTCGCAGGGCGTGCTCGACATGGTGCGGCGCATCCGCCGCGAGTATGCAGATGTCGATCTCGTCGCCGGCAACGTCGCGACGGGCGAAGCGACGGAGGCGTTGATCGATCTCGGCGTCGACGCGGTGAAGGTCGGCATCGGCGCCGGCTCCATCTGCACGACGCGCGTCGTCGCCGGCATTGGCGTGCCGATGATCTCGGCGATCGCCGAATGCGCGCGCGCCGCGGCGCCGCGCAACGTCCCGATCATCGCGGATGGCGGCATTCGGTACTCCGGCGACATCACGAAGGCCGTCGCCGTCGGCGCCAGCTCGGTGATGATCGGAAGCCTCTTTGCGGGAACCGACGAGAGCCCGGGCGAGATGATTCTCTACCAGGGCCGCAGCTTCAAGGAGTACCGCGGCATGGGGTCGATCGGCGCGATGCGCCGCGGCAGCCGCGACCGCTACTTCCAGGACGAGTTCGATCTCAACGCAAGCCCCGAGTCAGCCGAGAAGCTGGTGCCGGAAGGCATTGAAGGGCGCGTGGCGCACAAGGGCAGCGTCGCGGCCATGATCCACCAGCTCGTCGGTGGCCTCCGCGCCGGCATGGGTTATTGCGGCACGCCGGACATTCCCGGACTGCAGCGCGAGGCGCGCCTGATCCGCGTCACGCCCGCCGGGCATCGCGAAGGCCACGTCCACGACGTGGTCATCACAAAAGAAGCGCCGAACTACCGGGTCGAGTAGTTCGCGCTAACACTCCACGGGCATCCGCGTCCTCTCCTTCAGGAGGGGCATTCATGCGCAGGATATTGCTCGTGTTGCTCGCCGCCGGGGCCGCAGGGCTCACACAACCGGCGGCAGCCGCGCTCGACCCGGTGCGCAGCGAAGTTCGCTTCACCGTCACAAAGCTCGGGTTTGCCGACGTGTCCGGCCGTTTCCGCGAGTTCAGCGGCGAACTCCACTACGATCCTTCCCGTCCCGAGAATAGCTCTGTTCGATGGCGCGTCGCGGTGGCCTCCGTCGAGACCGGCGAGCGCACTCGTGATCGGTCGCTGCAGAATGAGGAGTATTTCCTCGCGACCCGCTATCCTGACCTGTCGTTCAGCAGCCGCGATGTCCGGCGCGGCGAAAACGGCGCGCTCGAGGTCAGCGGCGACATCAGCATCCGCGGTGTGACGAAGCGCATCAACGTGCCTGTCCGCGTCATCGAGCAGTCGGGCCGACGCCTGTTCGTCACCGATTTCGAGCTCGATCGATATGATTTCGGCGTCCGTGGCGGCACCGTGATGGGACGGCTCATCGGCCGTACCGTCCGAGTCCATCTCGCCGCCGTCGAAGGAGGCGCGCAATGACTCGTCGAATGTTCCTGGCAACGACGGCCGTCGCCGTCGCTCCGCTGATCCGGTCGCGTGCGGCGACGGCGCAGGATCGCGAGTTCCTCGCGGCGCTCGAACGCGTCCAGCGCGGGCGTCCGGCAACGCTCGGCACGACCGCACGTATCGCGCCGCCCGGCGAGCCGGGGGATGCGCTCGTCATTCACGGCCGCGTCGTCGCCGCGGACGGCCGCACCGTCGTCGCCAACGCGGTTGTCTTCGCCTACCACACCGACAGGACGGGCCTCTACGCGCCCGAAGGCTCTCCTGCGCACACGTGGCGGCTGCGCGGCTGGGCGCGCACGGACGCGAACGGCCGTTTCGAGTTTCAGACGATCCGCCCGGGCGCCTACCCTTCACGTAACCAGGCCGCGCACGTTCACTTCACCGTCTTCACCGATGCCGGCCACTTTCACGGCGGCGCGCTGGAGTTCGACGACGACCCGCTGATCGGCGCCGACGATCGGCAGCGCGCGAATGCCTCGGGAGAGTTCGGCACGATCCGGAAGGTGCGACGCGCGGGCAGCGTGCAGCACGTCGACTTCAACATCAGGCTGGATCCGCGCCAGCGGTTCTGATGGCGCGGCGCGACTTAAGTCGCGCCCTACGGCTGCGCGATCTCGATCGCGCGCTTCTCCTCGCCCGCGTGTTCGAGGCGCACTTCGATCGCGTCGCTCGGGCGGCCGCGCCAGCGGTCGGCCCATTCGATGGCGACGACGCCGTCGCCAGACACGAGCTCTTCGAGACCGAGATCGTCCACTTCCGCTGGTTCGAGACGGTACAGATCGACGTGATAGAGAGGAACGTGACCCGAGTACTCCTGGACGATCGTGAAGGTCGGACTGGACACGTCGTCAGGGGCTGCGCCGAGCCCTCGTGCGAGGCCGCGCACGAAGGCAGTCTTTCCTGCGCCGAGATCACCGAACAGCAGGACGACGTCGCCGGGCTGTAGACGGGCAGCGAGGCGCTCACCGGCGGCGCTGGTTTCCTCTTCGCTGCTGGTGACGATCGGCTCGCTCACGACTGCTGTTCGCGCTTCACGCGGCGGCGCGCCGTCAGCTCGAGGACGGCGTCGCCGAGCCGGCCGGCGACGTCGGTCGCGAGCAGCGCGACATCTCCCTCATCGGCTTCGGCGAGGTCACCTGCCGTGCCGTGCAGGTAGACGGCAAGCTTGCAGGCCGCTTCGGCGTCGAGGAGCTGCGCGAACCACGCAGCGATCATCCCGGTCAGCAGATCGCCCGTGCCGCCGGTGGCCATGCCGGCGTTGCCGGTGAGGTTCACGAAGGCGCGGTTCTCCGGCCCCGCGATGATGGTCCGGTGCCCCTTGAGCACGACATGGACGCGATGCGCGGCGGCGAAGTCGCGGGCGTAGTTGAGACGATCGTGCTGGACCGCTTCGACGCTCACATTGAGCAGCCTCGCCATCTCGCCAGGATGCGGCGTGACGATCACGTCGACGCCGTCGCGGCCGACGAGCCGATCCGGATCGCCCGCAAAGGCATTCAGCGCGTCGGCGTCGAGAATCAGCGGCACGCCGGCGCGCTCGACGAGCCCGTGGACGAACGCCGCCGTGCCCGGCGCCTGGCCGAGCCCAGGTCCCACAGCGATCACATCGGCGTTGAGCTCGAGCACGCGATCGAGCGCCGAGAAGTCGATCGAGCCGGACGCGGTCTCGTCGAGCGGCTCGGTCATGTACTCCGCCGCCATCGACGCGACGATCGGAACGCACGAGCGCGGCGTGGCGATGGTGACGAGCCCGGCGCCTGAACGCAGCGCCCCGAGCGCGGCAAGGTGGGCCGCTCCCGTTTTGCCGAACGAGCCAGCCACGACCAGCACCCGGCCGAAATCGCCCTTGTGCGAATCGGCGGCGCGCGCCGGGACGATCTCGCGCATCCGCTCCCGCGTCATCAGCTCGAGATACGGCCCCTCGAGCTCGTCGAGCACCGGCGGTGGAATCCCGATGTCGGCGATCACCAGATCGCCGGCGTGCGTATCAGCCGGCGGAAACACCAGAGGAATCTTCGGCGCCGCGAGCGTCACGGTCATCGACGCTTCGATCGCGTTGCCCTCGATTTCGTGAGTGTCCGCAGACACACCCGTGGGCAGATCGATCGCGACGACCGGCACGCCAAGGCCGTTGACGTCGGCGACGACGGTCTCGAGCAGGCCGCTGATCGTGCCGCTGAATCCGGTGCCGAGGATTGCGTCGACGACGAGGTCGCACTCCGACACCTCGCTGAAGTGCAGCTCCCAGTCCTGCGCGTTGGTGATCTCGACGACCGTGAGGCCGATGCGGCCGAGCACTTCGAGGTTGGTACGCGCGTCGCCGCGCACGTCGCCGACGCTGCCGAGCAGGAAGACTGTCGATTCCACACCGCGCTGCGCCAGCGTGCGCGCGACGACGAACCCGTCGCCGCCGTTGTTGCCGCGGCCGCACAGCACGGCGACGTGGCGGCTCGCGAGATCCTCGAACGCCGCTTCCATCGCCGCGACTGCCTGGCGACCGGCGTTCTCCATCAGAACGATCGATGGGATGCCGATCTCGTCAATCGTTCGGCGATCGGCTTCACGCATCTGCTGGGTGTTGAGGACCCGCATCGAAAGCCGAGCGTATCGCTTGTGTTAGACTTCCGTCAATTATGCCAATTCGCGGCGCTGTCTACGTGAACGGCACGATTCGTCCCGCGCACGAAGCGGCCGTTCCCGTCTACGATCACGGCTTTCTCTACGGCGAAGGCGTCTACGAGACCCTGCGCACCTACAATCGCGTGCCGTTTCTCTACGATCGTCACATGCGGCGGCTGCGCGCCTCCTCCCGCCACATCGCGCTCGATGTTCCGTTCAGCGACGACGCGCTCTTCGGCTGGATCGACGACACCGTGCATGCGGCCGGCGAGATGGACGAGGCCTACATCCGCATCCTGCTGACGCGCGGCGTCGGCGAGCTCACCTACGACGTGAACGCGACGCCGACGCCATCGCTCGTTATCATCGTTAAGCCGCTCGAAGAGCCGCCGGCGCGCGTGCGGGAGCAGGGGATCAAGATCTGCCTGGTGTCGATCCTGCGGAACCATCCGGGATCGGTGAATCCGATCATCAAGTCGAACAACCTGCTGAACAACGCGCTGGCGATGCAGGAGGCCAACCGCCGGGGCGGCGAAGAAGGGCTGATGTGCAACTACCGCGGCGAGGTATCGGAGTGCGCGCAGTCGAACTTCTTCATGGTCCGCGACGGCGTGGTGCTGACGCCGAAGTCCGAAACCGGTTTACTGGAGGGCGTGACGCGCGCCTTCCTGTTCGACGTTGGGCGTGAGCTCGGAATCGACGTCCGCGCCGAGACGCTTTATCCCAAGGATCTCGAGACCGCCGACGAGATGTTCATCACGAGCACCACCCGCGAGTTGAGCTCCGTCACCAGGATCGACGACCGCGTGGTCGGCGACGGGAAGCCCGGGCCGATCACGCTGCGGCTGCTGGACGGCTACCGCCGGCGCGCGATCGAGATGACGTCGGCCGCTGCCGCCAAATCGTAGCGGGCGCTCAATGCTGAATGCTAAATGCCGAATGCTAAATGCCGAAAGAGCGGACCCGCTGATCACGTGGGCTGCACGACGTACGACTCGATCGGGGGGCAGGCGCAAATCAGATTGCGATCGCCGTACGGATTGTCGATGCGCGCCACCGCCGGCCACACCTTGTTCGCGCGCACGAACGGCAGCGGATAGGCGGCCTGCTGCCGTGTATACGGGTGCCGCCACTCGTCGGACGCGATCTCTTCCGCCGTGTGCGGCGCGTTCTTGAGCACGTTGTCGCGCGGATCGACCTTGCCGTCCACGATCGCCTGAATCTCGCCGCGAATCGCAATCAGCGCATCGCAGAAACGATCGAGCTCGTCCTTCGGCTCGCTCTCGGTCGGCTCGATCATCATCGTGCCCGGCACCGGGAACGAGACCGTCGGGGCGTGGAAACCGTAGTCCATCAGCCGCTTGGCAACGTCCTGCTCGTCGACCGACGCACCGCTGCCGTGCTTGAACGGCCGCAAGTCGAAGATCATCTCGTGCGCCACGCGGCCGTTGTGGTTCGCATAGAGCACGTCGTAGTGCCCCTTCAGCCGCGCCTTGATGTAGTTCGCGTTCAGGATCGCGTAGCGCGTCGCCTCGGTCAGCCCACGCGCGCCAAGCATCCGGATGTAGCCGTACGAGATGAGCAGGATGCTCGCGCTCCCCCACGGCGCCGCCGCGATCGCCGGAATCGCGCTCGCGCCGCCGACTTTG
The DNA here is from genome assembly GCA_048594885.1 of Vicinamibacterales bacterium. Lineage (GTDB taxonomy): Bacteria > Acidobacteriota > Vicinamibacteria > Vicinamibacterales > 2-12-FULL-66-21 > JBMDXB01. The sequence goes on along the minus strand of JBMDXB010000141.1, from coordinate 47,815 downwards.
ACGACAGGGTGACCGGGCAGGTACGGAACCAGATGCTTCGCGACGGCAATCGGTCCCATCCCGGGACCGCCGCCGCCGTGCGGAATCGCAAACGTCTTGTGCAGGTTCAGGTGGCAGACGTCGGCGCCGATCGCTGCCGGACTCGTGAGCCCTACCTGCGCGTTCATGTTCGCGCCGTCCATGTAGACCTGCCCGCCATGTTCGTGGACGATGGCGCAGATCTCCCGGATGCGCTCCTCGAACACACCGTGCGTCGACGGATAGGTCACCATCAGGGCCGCGAGCGAGTCTGTGTGCTGCTCGGCGCGTCCGCGAAGATCCGACAGTTCGACGTTCCCGTTCGCATCGCATGCGACGACGACCACCTTCAGGCCGGCCATCGTCGCGCTCGCGGGGTTCGTGCCGTGCGCGCTCGACGGAATCAGCACGACATTCCGGCGCGCCTCGCCGTGATCGCGGTGAAATGCGCGGATCACCATCAGCCCGGCAAACTCACCCTGCGCGCCTGAATTCGGCTGCAGCGAGACGCCGGCGAAACCGGTGACACGGCACAGCGCATCCTCGAGCTCGCGGCAGATCTGCTGGTACCCCTCCGCCTGGCTCACCGGCACGAAGGGATGGACGCTCGAGAACTCCGGCCAGCTCACCGGGATCATCTCGCTGGCGGCGTTCAGCTTCATCGTGCAGGAACCGAGCGGAATCATCGACGTGTCGAGGCCGACGTCCTTGCGCTCCAGGCTGCGGATGTAGCGCATCATCTTCGTTTCGGAATGATGCGAGTTGAATACCGGATGCGTTAGGTAAGCGGACGTCCGCCGCAGCGCCGCCGGCGCCTTCAGCTCGAACGGCTCGCCAGGCCCGTATGATACGGCCGTAATGCCCCCACGCGTGCTCAGGAAGACCTCCACGATGGCGTCGAGATCCTCCAGCGTCGTGGCCTCGTCGATCGAGATGCCTATCGCGTTCCCGCTATACCGGAAGTTGATGCCGGCAGCCTCGGCGGCCGCTCGAACTGCCGCGACGTCAGCCCCTTCGATGCGCAACGTATCGAAATACGCGTCGTTGGTCTGTTCCAGATCGAGCGCGACGAGCGCGCTCTCCAGTTCGCGCGCCAGCGTGTGCACCCGCTCCGCGATCGCCCGCAGACCGTGCGGACCGTGGTACACCGCATACATCGCCGCGATGTTCGCGAGCAGCGCCTGGGCGGTGCAGATATTCGATGTCGCCTTCTCGCGGCGGATGTGCTGTTCACGCGTCTGCAACGCCATGCGGTACGCCTGGTGCCCGTGCGCGTCCACCGAAATGCCGATGATTCGGCCGGGCGCCTGCCGCACGAACTGGTCGCGCGTCGCGAAAAACGCCGCATGCGGACCGCCGTAGCCGAGCGGCACACCGAACCGCTGCGAGTTGCCGACCACCGCGTCGGCGCCCATCTCACCCGGCGGCGTGATTAACGTCAGCACGAGCAGGTCGGTGGCAACCGCGACGAGGAGACCCGCCGCATGCGCTGTCTCGATGATCGGCCGCAGATCGGAGATCCGGCCGCGGTCGTCCGGGTACTGCAGCAACAGTCCGAAGGCGCGGTCCATCGGCAGGTCCGCTGGGTCGCCGATCTCGAGCCTGATGTTCAACGGTTCGGCGCGGCCGCGCAGCACGTCCAGCGTCTGCGGGAAGCATCGATCCGACGCGAGAAACACGCTCTCCTGCCCCGCCGGCGCCTTCTTCGTCTGCAGCCGGTGGAACATCGTCATCGCCTCGGCCGCGGCGGTGCCTTCGTCGAGCAGCGATGCCGTCGCGACGTCCATGCCGGTCAGATCGCGGACGACGGTCTGGAAATTGAGGAGCGACTCGAGGCGGCCCTGCGCGATCTCCGCCTGGTAGGGCGTGTAGGGCGTGTACCAGCCGGGATTCTCGAACACGTTCCGCAGGATGACGCTCGGCGTCACGCAGTCGTAGTAGCCCATGCCGATGTACGACCGCGTCAGCCGGTTCTTTGCGGCGATGCCGCGCAGGCGGCGCAGGTATTCGTACTCGCTTTCCTCGCCGGGAAGGTCGAGCGCCGCTTTCAATCGAATGTCCGGAGGGATCGTCTGGTCGATCAGGGCGTCCAAGGCCGGAACGCCAATCGCGCGAAGCATCTCGTCGCGCGCCGCCTCGTCTGGTCCGATGTGTCTGCTCTGGAAGGAACCCGGGGTATCTGCGTTCATTTCGTGAGGTCTGTATACTGCGCCGCGTCCAGCAGGCCTTCGTCGCCACCGCTGGCCTTCAACACAATCATCCACGAGCCGTGCGGATCGGAATTGACCGCCTCCGGCTTTTCCACCAGCTTCGAGTTGACCTCCGTCACCTCGCCGCTGACGGGGCAATACAGCTCCGACACCGCTTTCACCGACTCGATCGTACCGAACACGTCACCCTTGTTGAACGTGCGGCCGACTTCCGGCAGCTCGAGGTAGACGACGTCGCCGAGCTGCTTCTGCGCGTAGTCGGTGATGCCCACCTTCGCGTTGCTGCCGGAGAGCATCACCCACTCGTGGTCCTTCGTGTACTTGCGATCGTCTGGATACATTATTTCGGCCTCTTGTAGAACGGCATCGAAACGACCTGCGCGCGCACGCGCCGGCCGCGGATTTCGATCTCGAACTCGGTCCCGGGCGCGGTCCGATCCGACGGGAGATACGCCATCCCGATCGCCTTCTTCAGGAACGGCGTCTGCGTTCCGCTCGTGACGACGCCCGCCTTCTCGCCGTTCACGTACACGTCGTAGCCGTGACGGGCGATGGCGCGATCGAGCACGTCGAATCCCACCAGCTTCCGCGTCGTGCCCTCCGCCTTCTGACGGCGGAGCACGCCGGCGCCAAGGAACTCTTCCTTCTTCCAGCCGACGATCCACCCGAGATCGGCCTCGAGGACGGTCGTCGTCTCGTCCATGTCGTTGCCGTACAGTCGCATGGCGGCCTCGAGCCGCAGCGTGTCGCGCGCGCCGAGCCCGGCGGGGATCACACCGGCGGCCTTTCCCGCCTGCAGGATCGCGTCCCACACGCGCTCGGCCGCGGCAGGCGGCACGAACACCTCGAAGCCGTCCTCGCCGGTGTAGCCGGTGCGCGAGATCGTCGCCAGCACGTTCGCGACCTCGCCGGTCGTGAACCAGTAGTACTTGATGTCCGCGAGGTTGACGCCGGTCAGCGTCTGCAGCACCTCACGCGCGACCGGCCCCTGCACCGCGATCAGCGCATAGCGTGAGCTCGTGTTCACCGCGACGGCATCGCCGCTGTCGCGAATCTGCTCGGTGATCCAGTGGAAGTCCTTGATGATGTTCGACGCGTTCACGACGAGCATGAAGTGCTCGTCCGACAGCTTGTAGGTCAACACGTCGTCGACGAAGGTGCCTTCGGGCGTGGTCAGCGCCGAATACTGTGCCTGATTGATCGAGAGCTTGCTCGCGTCGTTGCACGTGACGTGCTGGACGGCCTTCAGCGCGTCGCGGCCGGCAATCTCGATCTCGCCCATGTGGCTGACGTCGAACAGCCCGGCCCTCGTCCGCACCGCCATGTGCTCTTCGACGATGCCGGTGTACTCGACGGGCATGTCCCAGCCGCCGAATTCGACCATGCGCGCGCCGAGCGATCGGTGCCGCGCGTTGAGCGGGGTCTTCTTGAGCGTGCCGGGCGCTGGCTGGGCCATCAACGGTCCGAATCGACTGGGTGTTGGGCGGATACGCGGCGAAGCCGGCGCGCGCCGATCGGCGTCGCGCTGGATCGTTCGTACAACCAGCAAAAGGTACTATGCGCCTCAGCGGGTGGTCAAGGCGTGGGGAGTTTGCCGGTCACGCGGCCGCAGCGTAGACTGTGCGCCTCCCCAGTCGCGCACCAGAGGAGGATTCCACATGAAGATGTTCCGGATTTCTGCTGGCATGCTCGCGGCGCTGCTGATCTCGATCGTACCGGTCTCGGCGATTATCTGGGCCGGGCCCGACGGCATACAGCATCCCTACGTCGGTATCGCTCTCTTCACGGTCAACGGCAAGGTGTCCCATTTGTGCTCCGGCACGCTGCTCTCTCCGACGGTGTTCCTGACAGCCGGCCACTGCACCGACGGTACCGACAGCGCACGGGTCTCGTTCGACGCCGCGATCTCGGGAACGAGCACGTGGCGGCATGGCGCCACTTTCACGCACCCTGATTACAACACCGGATTCCCGAACACGCGCGACGTCGGCGTCATCGAGCTGCACTCGCCGGTGACGTTGACGCAGTACGGCGTGCTGCCGTCGCTCGGCGCGCTCGACGGCATGGCGCAAAACCGCGGGCTCTCGAATCAGCTCTTCACCATCGTCGGCTACGGCGACCAGGCGATTGTTCCATCGCCGCGGTGGGCGCCCGTGCGGTATTACGGGACGCCCCAGCTCGTCGAGCTCGATAGCGCCTGGACAGGCGGCTTCAACATTCACCTGTCGGGCAATGCCGGACAGCGGGCACCGGGAGGCGCGTGCTTCGGCGATTCCGGCGGTCCTGCGCTCCTTGGCAACTCGAACATCGTTGCCGGCGTCGGCTCGTTCGTGCTCAATCCGACCTGCACGGGCGCGAGCTTCTACTACCGGGTCGATACGTCGGTCGCACAGGACTTCATTACGCCGTTCCTCAACTGAGGGAACGCACCCTCAGGGCGCGGCCGGATAGCGCAGATAGGCCTGCAGCGTGTGGTACGAGATGCCCAGTTGCCGGCAGGCCTGACGCTTGTTGTTGCCACAGCGCTCCAGCACGAGGCGCGCGTAGCGGCTCGCCCACGCGCGCATCGTGTCGGCGTTCTGCGCCGCGGGCACCAGCACGTCGCTGTATCCCGCCAGCAGCGTCGGCGGAAGATCGTCGAGCTGCAACTGATCGCCGCTCGCCAGCGCTACGGCGCGCTCGATCACCCGCTCCAGCTCGCGGACGTTGCCGGGCCAGTGATACGCGCGCAGTGCGTCCCTGGCGGCAACGGACAACTCCAGCGGCCGCATCGGCCGGTGCCGCGCGAGGAAGTAGTCGGCGAGCTCGATGATGTCTTCGCGGCGCTGGCGCAACGGCGGCACCTGAATCTCGACGCCGCTGAGACGATAGAAGAGATCGAGCCTGAACCTGCCGAACGTCACCATCTCCGACAGCGGGCGGTTGGTGGCGACGATGATGCGCGTGTCGACCTGACGGGTTTCGCATCCGCCGACGCGCTCGACCGACAGATCCTGGATCGTGCGCAGCAGCTTCGCTTGCGCCGCCGCCGACAGGTCGGACACTTCGTCGAGAAACAGCGTGCCGTTGTGCGCGTGTTCGAATTTGCCACGGCGGCCACGGACGCCGGTCGCCGTGCGGTCCTCGATGCCGAACAGCTCCGCCTCGAGCAGCGTTTCGACGATGGCGGCGCAGTTGACAGCGATGAAGGGTCCGCGCCGGCGGCGACTGAGCTCGTGAATCTGGCGGGCGACGAGCTCCTTGCCGCTTCCCGATTCCCCTTCGATGAGGACGGTGAAGTCCGTCGCGGCGACGCGCTCGATTCGTTCGCGGACGCGCTGAATCCCGGGACTCGATCCAATCAGCGGCGCGGCGCCGTCGCGCGGCCGGTGCGGCGCGAGCCGTCCGTGCGCGCGCTCCAGCTCCAGCACCAGCGCCGCGACGTGCGTGCCGGCCTCGAGGACGTGCTTCGTCCACGCGTCCATCGGTTTCGCGCCGTCGAACACCGCCTCGAGCCGCGCGTGCCGATCAGCGGCGACGGCTGGCAGAGCGAGCGTCACGGTGTTCGGGCGCGGCACGAGCGCCTCACCAGGCTCGTCTCGCAGCGCCACGGAGCGCGCCCTCAGCAGCGTGCGGACGTGCTCCTCGAACCGCTCGCGCATCAGCCGCGGCTCGCGCGCGACGCTCAGCCCGGACGTGACCGCCGTGAGCACGGCGGCGGCCCCGCACGTCTGCTCCGCTGCGCGCCGATCGCCCCGCCCGCACCCCACTACAGAACTCGTCCTCAAGTCCGGACCAGCCATGGCTCCTCCTTTGACGGTGTGGTGCGGAGGCAACCAATTGCGATGCCACTTGCGATGGCCGTGAGAATTGGGCATTTCCCGTGCGTTCGATCGCTCGTCGCAATCCCCGGCCTGCTCACGGGTAATCGAGTCCCATTTCGTTGCAGTCTGCGAACACCAGGTTCGAGCAGCCACTACCCCAGGCGGGTGACGCGTGCCCACCACACGCTCTGCCAAGGTGCGGGTCGCCTGGTGTAAATCGATCCCGAGATACTCTCGAACCATAGGCTGTCCTCCGGTCAGCCCGGAGCAATGCTGGTGAGCGTCCGCATTCTCTCTGGTGGTGAGGCGCGGACCGCCCTTTCATCTAATCCGCGGTGATTGGACGCGAAGGGTCGTGGCAGCATCTCGAAGCCGTGCGGCTGAACGGAGATGGAGGACGGCATCGCCGTCTGCCTGTCTGGCGGCGGGTACCGCGCGATGCTCTTTTATCGCGACGCCCTCTGGCGCCTGAACGAGTTGGGATATCTGCCGCGGCTAGCTCGGATTTCGGCCGCATCCGCCGACTCGATGACAGCCGCGGGCCTGGGGTTCACGGTCGAGTCTTGGGTTCGACGCAAGCGAGGTTCCGCGACAACAACTCGCTTCCAATACGAGGTTACGGCAGGTGTGCTCCGAAGCTATTCGGCTGCGGCTGACAGCACAACGACGCGGCCGGTCAGCGTCTCGACGAACCCACCGTCCACCGGCACGCCGAAACCGCTTCCGGCACCTCTCAACGTTACGGTGCCGGCGGCGCTGAGAACCGACCACGTCTTCGGTATGGGATGGACGAAGACGCCTGTGTCCGCATCGAACTCGGGATGCACGCGCACCAGAAGCAGGAAGGTGCCGCGCCCGTCGTCGCACGTGAACTCGCGGACGACAAGCATGTTCAGGCGGCGGCCGCTCTCCGATCCAGCCGACCGCACGAGCAGATCGGCGGTCTGACCCGATGAGCACAAGGGCGCGGTGGCCGTGAACGTGCCGACAGGCATACCGTCGTCAGGCAGGCTGATCACGGCCTCGATGACCACGTCCTGTGGCCCTGGGCTGATCCTCGGCGGCCCCTCGGTCTGCGTGCTCACCGGAGCGGCAGCCGGACCCACGAATAGCGCGCCAGCCGTCGCGATCACGGCAATCCGACACACCTTCGCCTTCGGTCTCACGGGACGCATTTCGACCTCCTCCCCCAGGAACTTCGTCTCCGAGCGTGAAGTACGATGGGTTTCGTGTCCCGACGTACGTCGAGGGCATCGGTACCGGTTGGTCGCGCAAACGGAATGTTTGCGATGTTCACACTTGGGGCCACACTTCGCCTTGACGTAGTAGACAGGTTCCCTTAACGGGAGTGCACTAACATGTATTCACCACTACCTGTGTGATCATGCTGGCCACCTGCTGGACAGGGACCCAAGTCCGCGCGGGCCCCGGGCAAACGTGGCTTGACAGAAGTCAAACCTTGACACTTGCGACACCACCGCCAGTTGCGTTGGCCGCCAGGAACGGTGGCGGCCAGATGATAGTTCCAGCTGCCCGTGTGATCATGCTGGCCGCCGCCTGCACAGGCACCCAAAGTGGCGCTCCCGGCGAAAGTCACACCTTGGCACTTACGACACCACCGCCAATTACTCTGGCCGTACGGATAGGGCATATCGTGCACGAGAAGATACCGTCCGCTGCCTGTGTAATCATGCTGCCCCCCAGCGGGACACGAGCCAAATCTGCGAAGACCCGTTCCGGCAAAGCTCAACCCCTGGCATTTCTTGCACCACCGCCATCCTTCCTGATTCGGGGTCGTACGCGGACCGACGCGGAGCATAACTGCCTGAGCGGTGGTTTGTACGCGGCGTAGTCCTAATGCGTAGGCAGTAATTCGCGCAGGACTTACTCTGATATGGTCCTTGCTGCTCGCCGCCCATCTGTCGCTCCCCTCAGGGCAGGAAGCGGTCAACAGGTTGCCAGCGCCCTCCCAGGCAACAGACGCTCCGCCCCCCACAAGTTGAGTCCCCGTTTCCGAGCGTGCTACGGCAGATGGATGTTGCGCTGGGTCGCTGGTTGTCTCGATGACTCTTAGCTCCGGTTTTTGCGCACGATTCCGGGGCCGAATTCCAATGGCGTATGCCGTCAGCGTGACGACCTCAGCACGCTCGTGATCCTTGCTTCTGGCGTGCCAGGTGTCCCTGCCGACGGGGCGCGAGGCCGTCAATAGACTGCCTTGAGTACTCCAATGGGCGAAAGCACCTCCACCCGTCATTACATAGCTTGGGTCTACTGTCACCATGACTTCAGGGTGCTGGGCAGGTGTCGAATCCTTCCGAAACATCTCAACTTCCCATTCATCGTTCGGATCGTAAAGGCCCAGTGCCCAGACGTCGATGCTTGCCGGCGAGGGGTTGATATGGTCTTTCGCTCTTGCAACCCATGTTCGCGAATCCTCCGGGTAAGACGCCGTGAGCAGGTTTCCAGAGCCGCCTTGCCAGTTCACGCGCGCCCCTCCGCTGATGACTTTGTATCCCTGGCTAACAGTCGCCTTCGCTTCGGGGTGCGGGGCCGGTGGGCCGAACCCCTTGAATACCTTTACCGAAATTGGTGGGGTTTGCGGCACTGTTGGAGGTTTCAAGACCGCCGGCTCAATTTCAAGGGCGGCGCTTTTCGTGGTATTCAAAACAACCGTGACTTCAGGGTATAGGTTCGGTCCCGAGGTTTGCTCTGTTCTGGTTAGGAGGATCAGCAATCCGCCATACGTGATTTCCGTGCCAATCGCGGGTGGGTTCTTGGCGGTTGCGCCGACGACCTCAAAGCCTGTTATGGTCGGGGATGAATCCTCTGGGGAATTCGGGGACCACCTTGCGAAGAACGCGAGGGTCGCTCCGTCACCATCCATGTAATGAACGAGACCAAACTGCGTAGCCTTGATACAGTCGAGCCACGCCTTAGCGATAATTGGTGAAGCACTGCTTTCGACAATCTGCGTGATCTCTGTTTCCGTGAAGTATCTGGATTGCCCCGAATCGACGGCTTTCTTCCACGTCTCGATTTCTTGGTCGGTGTGAGACGCTTTGATCTGAAGAGGTAAACCTTCAATTGGAAGGCCAAATTGCAGGCCGCTTTTCTGGGTATCTTGAATGGTCCCAGTGTCGGTCTCTTTCAGCCACTGGTACAAGCTCTCCTCGGCTGTCTTCGTCGTGTCAGTGATAACGGTGTCGAACACGCCGTTCTTGAGGATCGCGGCACAGTCTGCCATTGGGAACCTCCTCTCTCAGCGGATGGGCCCGGAGGCGAGTTTCGTACCCGACGAGAGATATGACGATCGATGGTCGAGCAGCCGCTGGTGTGCCGTCGTACCGGGGTCGATCTTTCCGGCTTCCTCACCTGTGCCGTTCCGTTTCTATGATGTGGACGAGGCGGTCCTCGGAGTCACCGAGCAAGATGTCATCGATGACGTCCTGCCCGTCGCTCGCCACCGAAGGACGCAATCCAGATGTCCTCAGCGGCATCTTTAGCCATTGGGCCAAAGTGCGTCGAACCGTTCTCGCACCACGCAGTCAGACACTACTCCCCTGAACCATTGGCTTCCACGCATGAACATGCTTTTTTCGGAGTCGCACGTTACGGGTGCATTACGGATGAGCTCCACAATCGTCAGGTTCCGGGGGTCTGTCCTTTGGCAGCTGGCGCAATCCACGTACACCAGGTTCGAGCAGCGAATCCGGACCGGGTGGTGTGTGCCCGCCGGCGTTGCGCGCAGAAAGAACGGCTACCTGCTGATCCACTTTTTGTTCGTGAAGTTGTAGAACAGCACGCGCGTGCGCGCGGTGACGCCGAGCACTCGGACGGCATACTGGCGCCGGCGGCCGTGCAGATAGAGCGTGCCCGCCGTGGCGGTGCCGTTCGCGCCGAGCGAGAGGATGCGCGCGGCGCCGACGCGAACGCCGTCCTGCGACACCGCCGGCCCGTCGATTTCTGGCACGCCCGCCATCAATCCGAAGCTCACGCCCGTGAAGTTGTAATGGAGACGTTCCTCGGGATGCAGTACTGGATCGAGGCCGGAGCGGATGTCCGCCGTTCGTACCCCGTTGCCGTTTCCGTCGATGTACGTCGCAAAGGAATAATCACTCCCGACCTGCTCGAACTTCAGGGCGACGTACGTGGAGCGCTTGACCGCTTCGAGCCGCGCAAGGTGCACGCGGCCGGCCAGGTAACGCGCCGCCGACGCCGTGCGGAGCGCGTCGATCGTGTCGGACAGCACCGGCATCGAGATGCCGACGATCGTGGCGATCAGACTGAAGACGAAAAGAAGCTCGAGAAGCGTGTGACCGTGATCCGCAGGGGCACGGACGGCGAGCGTCGGGCGATGCATGGCACGGCGCGCGGGAGCCGGAAGGCCGCAGCAGCCTTCCGGCCCGATCGACGAGACTACTGCCGCTCCGCCGGACGCTCGGTCTTCTCGACGGAGACCGTGACGTACGGCTTCAGCTTGAGGAAGCTCTTCTCGCCGATGCCCTTGACGTTCATCAGCTCCTCGGCCTTCTTGAAGCTGCCGTTCTTCTGGCGGTACTCGAGGATCCGCTTCGCCGTGGCCGGGCCGACGCCCGGCAGCGACTCGAGCTGCTGGACGGTCGCGGTATTGAGGTTGATGGGCGGCGCAGGTGCCGCCGACGCCTTCCCGTTGGCCGGCTTGTCCTGCGGCTCCGCCGAGGCGGGTGCCCCTCCGGCGAGGAGCAACCCGACGATCACGAGACTCGCGCACGCAGAAATCACTCGACGCATTGCTGTCCTCCAGTGAGAAAGTGAAGGTCCCGCGAGGCGACTGGGCCGCGCCAGAGGGGTCGGACACGGATCGTTCCTCGCCGCCGGGACCGCACCGCCACGAGGCAAGGAGGCTGCCCGCCTGCGGCGCACGCGCGCTGTCGGTTCAAACTGCTCGACCGGCGGGCGTTAGCCATTCGCGCTCACGATTGCCGGGAAGAAGCGGTAGAGTAGGCGGCGCGTCGCGGAAACGGGAGGAGACCGATGGCGAGACGTCTACACGCGTTCGCGGTGATCGAGAGCGTCGGGCTCCTGTGGCTGGCGCTCGCGGGAGCGGGACATGCGCAGGACGTTCCGGCGGCGGCCCGCACGCTCGGGTGCGCCGAGATGGAGGGCTTCCTCAAGACCGCGCGCATCCTGTCGCAGCGCGACCTGCCGGTCGGCATCACGGTTCCGAAGCGCGCCACGCTCTTCGACGGCTCGCTGCGCCACGATGCCGCGATTCAAACGACGGACATCAAGCAGCTCGTGTTCGAGAGCGATCGCGGAACGGAGCTCAACTTCCGCGACTCATGGCAGTTCAACGTCGCGGGTTACGAGCTCGCGAAGCTGTTGCAGCTGAACATGGTGCCGCCTTACGTCGAGCGGAACGTCCTCGGCAAGGATGCGTCGGTGACGTGGTGGATCGCCGACGCGATGATGGGACGCGACCGTTACCGGAAGAAGATCCAGCCACCCGATCCAGCCCGCTGGAACGCCGAGATCTACGCCATGCGGATCTTCCACCAACTGATCTACGACACCGATCCGAACCTCACGAACATGCTGATCACGAAGGACTGGCGGATCTGGATGATTGACTTCTCCCGCGCCTTCCGCTGGACGGCGAAGCTGCAGAACCCCAAGGCGCTCTTCAAAAGCGACCGTCGGTTGCTCGAACGGCTGCGGCAGCTCGATGCCGGCACGCTTCAGGAGCGGCTTGGCCGCTGGCTGGGGAAGCCGGAAATCGAAGCCATCCTCGCGCGGCGCGACCTGATCGTGCGCCACTTCGAGGGCGAGATCGCGAAGCGCGGAGAGGCCGCCGTGCTGTACGACCTTCCCCGCACGGCCGAGACCTGCGGCTTCGGCCTGCAGTAAACGCCGCTCGCGTCACTCCGGCCGCAGGTACCACGCCAGCTCGCGTTTGCTGATGGCGAGCTTGACACGTGCTTTCTGCGACGTGACGAACGCGTCGAGCGCCGCCCGCGCCGGCGGCGCGAGCGCTCCGAGCAGACGATCGCGGCTCTCCAGCACGCCGCGGCGGTATTCGAGTGCGGCGATCCTCCGCCGCTCGTCAATCGCCTCTCCCGTCTCACGAATGACGAGCAGCGACAGGCGCCGCAGATAGTCTCGCAGCGCCGCCTCGCGCCTCAGATGTGCCTCCGCTTCACGGAACAGCCGCGACGACTCGTCCGCTGTAAGGCGGCCGGCAAGCGCGGACGGGAGCAGCTTCGCACCGCGAGCGAACACCCGAAGCGCGTATTCCCAGACACGCCATTGCGGAACGAGGTCCGGCTGACGCTCGCCGTCGATGAACACGATCTCGTTCGAGAGATCGCCAGCCGGCTGCTGCCGCCACTCCACGGACGCGAGAGCGCCACGACCCACACCATCAGGAACACACGCACGCGAGCCAGGACGGCAAGCCGACGGCCCGTCCTGGAGCGTCACCACACGTCGCCCCAAGCTGCTGACCGGCATGAAGGTCCCGGCGCGATCGCGGCTACGACCGGTCTGGCAGAAGCGAGCTCGCGTCCAGGCCGTCAACTGCAGTCACCGCATCGGCTCGTCGCAGACCCGGCAAAAGGCCGGGTATGCGTGCGCCGCTCAGGCGCGAACGGCGCTGGTGCGGTACCAGTCGATCGTGCGGCGGAGCCCTTCTGCGAAGGACACGGTCGGCTCATAGCCGAGGAGTCGGCGGGCTTTGCTGATGTCGGCCTGCGAGTCACGCACGTCACCAGCGCGGGGCTCGCAGTACTTCGGCTCCACCTGCACCCCCACCAGCTCCCTCATCGTCTGGAGCAGCCGGTTGAGCGAGATGCGTCCGCCGGTGGCGACGTTGATGACTTCGCCGCTCACGCCGGGCGCCTCGCACGCGCGCAGCACGCCGTCGACCACGTTGGCGACATAGGTGAAGTCGCGGGTCTGCCCGCCGTCGCCGTAGATGTTCGGCGGGCGGTTCTCGAGCAGCGCCATGGCAAACTGCGAAATGACGCCGGAGTACTGAGAGAACGGATCCTGCCGCGGACCAAAGACGTTGAAGTAGCGGATACTGACGGTCTCGAGGCCGTACAGCTTCGTGAAGAGCTTCAGGTATTGCTCGCCGATCACCTTGTGCAACGCATAGGGCGAGAGCGGGTCGGGCGGCAGATCTTCGTGCTTCGGCAGCGTCGCCGCGTCGCCGTACTCCGACGACGACCCGGCGAAGACGACGCGGCGGACACCGGCGTCCTTCGAGGCCACGAGCACGTTCAGCGTGCCGTCCACGTTGGCGCGATGGGTGGCGATCGGATCCCGCACCGAGCGCGGCACCGAGGGGATCGCCGCCTGGTGCAGCACGAACTCGCAGCCCTCGACGGCGCGCCGCGCGACGTCGAGATCCACCAGGTCACCTTCGAGGAAATCGACGCCCGGCACGTGATCGAGGTTGGAGCGCTTTCCGGTAATCAGCGAGTCGACGACGCGCACGTGATGGCCACGGCGGACGAGCTCTTCGGCCAGATGGGAGCCAATGAAGCCGGCGCCGCCGGTGACGAGATACTGCGACATCACTTCGGGAACCCTTCCTTCGAGAGTCCTGGAATGATGCGCAGGGCGTTCTGGTAATAGAGCTTCTTCAGCACGGCGTCGGGCAGATCCATGCCGTACAGCTTCCAGAATGCGTGATAGTCGCGGTAGTAGTCGAAATACTCGTCCGCGGTCTCGAACACGCGCCAGTAGTACGGATACTCGTCGGGCTGGAAGCTGTCCTTGCCGAACAGCAGGCGGTCCTGGTACTTCGTGAAGAACTTCTGCGCCGTGCGCGGCTGGCGGCCGAGATCGTAGAGGATCGCGCCGACTTCCGCGTGCAGGTTCGGCAGCTTGTCCATCAGCGCGCCGAGCTTCGTCAGATCGTTGGCCTGCCATCCCATGTGCGCCAGGACGAACGTCGTGTGTGGGTGCTTCATCAGCATGCGATCGCGCTCGGCGATCAGCTCCTCGAAGCTGGGATTCTGCGACCGATCGAAGTAGCGGCGGTCACGGAAGAGCGCCAGTTCGAGCCAGCGCTCGTTCTGCAGGTCCAGCGGCTGGAAGAACTCGGAGGGCTCGCCGATGTGCACGAACGCCGGAACCTTCAGCCGCGCGCAGGCCGCCCAAATAGGATCGAGCTCCGGGTCGTCGACCGCCAGCCGCGATCCATCCGCCTTCCGCGTGCGCAGCCCGAGGTTCTTGCCCACTTCGCCGATGCCCACCGCGCCTGCCTTGACGTCGGCTTCGAGCTGCGCGGCGGCCTTCGCGCCGAATCCCGGCCCGACCTCGCGGAATCCGAGACTCGCCCAGATCGCGAAGCGCTGCTTGTAGCCGGCCTGCTCGATGGCCGCCAACTGCTGCGCCAGGGTGGATCCGGACGCGCCGGCATTGACGAGGACCTTCAGGTTCAAGGGATCCATCGCCGCGATCACGCGCTTGACGCCTTCGACCGTGTTCAAACCGGGCGCATGCGCGTGCATGTCGACGACGGGGAACTTCGCGCGCGGCACCGGATGTTGCGGAACGACGAGGGTCGATCGCGGCTTGTAATCGACGATCGAGGGCGCCGGGAATTCAGGCTGGCGGCCTTGGCCGGGGCGCGGCCGAAGCTGACCGGGCGTCTGCTGCGCGACGGCGACCGCGAGCGCTGCGATGGACAGAACGAGTGCGGGCAGGACGGACCTGCGGATCACGATGACCTCCGGCTCTGCAAAGAGCAGAGATCGTACACGAAAAAGCCCGCTGCAGCGGGCCGTAAGCCGAATTCTGTCCCCGCCGTCGTCCACCGTCGCCTTGCGGCTCCGGCGAATTCCGGCGGATGACGATCATTCCTCTAGCCCTGTCATCACTGACAGGATCGAGCAGCCTACCCGGAAGTGCTTCGAACGGGCCGTTCGATCGCCCGCCTCGCTTGCGCTCGGCGTGCGTGACCTCCCTATTTGGCCTTGCTCCGTGCGGGGTTTTGCCTGCCACCGATGTTGCCACCGGCGCGGTGCGCTCTTACCGCACCTTTTCACCCTTGCTTGCGGTTGCCCGCGTCAGCGGTGTCTTTTCTGTGCCACTTTCCTTCGAGTTGCCCCGACCGGGCGTTACCCGGCGCACTGCCCTGCGGAGTTCGGACTTTCCTCGGCTGGGGTCAGATCTCGATCTTCTCGCGGTCTCGCGCCGTTCGCGAGAAGATCGAGATCTGACCCCAGACGCGATCGTCTGGCCCACTGCAGCGGATTTGTCTATCCGTCGGCCTCCTGACTGATGCCGTACTGTTCGAGTTTCTTGTACAGGTTGCTGCGCGGGGTCCCGATGACCTCAGCCGTCTTCGAGATGTTCCAGTTGTTCTCCCGGAGCTTGCCGACGAGAAACGCCCGCTCGGCTGATTCCTTGAACTCGCGCAGCGTGCCAGGACGCTCCTTTTCATTATCCGGTGCCGCTGGCTTGCTATCAAGCCGGACAATGTCACGGAGGTCATCGACATCGATGACGTCGCCCGGGGTCATGATCAGCATCCGCTCGACCGTATTCCTCAGCTCGCGGACGTTGCCCTTCCACCGCGCTTTCTGCAGGTATTCCAGCGCGGCCGGCGTGAACCGCTGCGGCCGGCGATTGTTGTCGCGGCTGAACAGGTCGACGAAGTGGCGCACGAGCGCCGGGATGTCCTCGCGCCGATCGCGCAGCGGCGGCACGCGGATGGGGATCACGCTGAGCCGGAAATAGAGGTCCTCGCGGAACGTCCCTTTCTCGATCTCCTGCTCGAGATCCTTGTTGGTGGCGGCAATCACGCGGACGTCGACCTTGATCGTCCGCGCCGACCCGAGCCGCTCGACTTCCCCCTCCTGCAGCACGCGCAGGACCTTCGCCTGCGTCTTCGCGCTCATGTCGCCGACTTCGTCGAGGAAGATCGTTCCGCGATCGCCCTGTTCGAACTTGCCGATCTGCTTCTCCGTCGCGCCGGTGAACGATCCCTTTTCGTGGCCGAACAGCTCGGACTCGATCAGCTCGTCGGGAATAGCGGCGCAGTTGACCTGCACGAAGCGCTCGCGATGGCGGAGGCTGTTGCGGTGCACCGCGCGCGCGACCAGCTCCTTGCCGACCCCGCTCTCGCCGAGCAGCAGTACCGTCGCATTGGTCGGCGCGGCGCGCTTGATGGCGTCCCAGATCTGCCTCAGCGACGGGCTTTCGCCCACCATCTGGTGCCGCACTTCGGCGGCGCGCTTGAGCGAACGATTCTCGTCGCGCAGGCGCGTCGTGTCGAGCGCGTTGCGAATGGTGACGAGGACGCGCTCGCTGGCCAGCGGCTTCTCGATGAAGTCGAACGCACCGGCCTTCGTGGCCTCGACAGCGGTGCTGACGGTGCCGTGACCCGAGATGATCACGACCGGCAGCGACTCGTTCGCGCCGCGCATCCGCTGCAGCGCCTCGAGGCCGTCCATGCCCGGCATTTTGATGTCGAGAAACACCAGGTCCGGCGCTTCGCGCTCGGCCAGCGCCACACCCTCCGGCCCGCTCGACGCCTCGATGACCTCGTACCCTTCGTACTCGAGAATCATCCGCAACGACCGCCTGATCTCGGCCTCGTCGTCAACGACGAGAATGCGTGATTTCATCCCCCGCCAAGCTCCCTTTCCGCCTTCGCGCGATAGTCGCGCTTCGGCGAGACCTCGCCGGAGCTGGTCGTTGAGGCTCGCGCGACCAGCAGTGGCGGGCGCTGCGCGCGCGCGACGCCGCGCGCTCCGCTCCGTTCGCGTTGCCTAGCGTCCGTCATCCACCATGACCGTCGCCAGCCCGCGCGATGCCTGCGCCGGGTCGTAGTAGAAGAAGGTGAGCACGTCGCCGGGCTGCGCTGCCGAGACGACGCGATCGAAATCGACGACGGAGCGAATCGGCTTGCGGTTGATCTCCATGACGACGAACCCGCGGCGCAGCGCGGCGAAGGCCGCGCCGGTCGGCTCGACGCGCGACACGATGACGCCTTCGACGGAATCGGGGATGTCGAGCCGCCCGAGCGTGCCGCGATCGATCTCACGCACGGCAACGCCGAGCGGAAGCTCCGGCGGCGCCTGCGGCGGCCTCGACGGGCGGTCCCCGAGGCCGCTCATCCGATCGACGTCCTCGCGCCGCAGCGGCCGCTCGGCGAGTTTCACCGGCAACGTCCACCGGCGGCCGTCGCGAACGAGCTCGAGCCGGACGGCCGTGCCGGGCAGCCGCGCGGAAATCGTGCGAATCAGCTCGTCGTTCGCGAGAATCGCCTGGCCGTCCATTTCGACGATGACGTCGTAGGGCCGCACGCCCGCTCGTTCGGCGGGCGATCCCGGCGTCACGTCCTGGACGAGCGCGCCGCGCGAGACCGACAGTCCCAGCGAGCGCTGCAGCGGCTGGGTCACGTCGGTCAGGACGACGCCGAGGAAGCCGCGCGACACGCGGCCGCGCGATTTCAGTTGCGGCAGGATCGCGACCGCCTGGTTGATTGGCACCGCGAAGCCGATGTTGCTCGCGCGCGAGCTGATCGCCGAGTTGATGCCGATCACTTCGCCGCGCGAGTTGATCAGCGGGCCGCCGCTGTTGCCGAAGTTGATCGCCGCGTCCGTCTGAATGTAGTCGTCGAGGCTCTGATCGAACAGCTTCCGGCCGATGAAGCTGACGACACCGACCGTGACGGAGTGCACGTAGCCGAGCGGGTTGCCGATGGCGCAGACCCATTCGCCGACGCGCAGTTCGTCGGAGTTGCCGAGCTGCGCCTCCGGCAGCCCCTGGCCGCCGTCAATGCGCAGCAATGCGATGTCGATCGCCGGGTCGGTGCCGACCACCTCGCCACGAAACGCGCGACCGTCGGCCAGCGTCACGCGGATCCGATCCGCGTGCTCGATCACGTGGAAGTTGGTCAGGATATGGCCCGAGCGATCGATGATGAAACCGCTGCCGGCGCCCTGGCGCGGGATCTCCCAGTCGCGCAGCGGCGGTCCATCAGAGCTTCCCCCGGGGCCGCGACGGTAGTAGCGCGGCTCGCGCCCGGGCGCGACGTTCGACGTCGCGTCGATGTTGACCACGGCCGCGTTGATGCGCTCGGCGACGTCGGCAAAGTTGACGACCGATGCGCCCGAGGCCAGCGCCGAGGCCGGCCGTGACAACGCCGCCGCCTGCGACGCCGAGACATGCGGCGCGGTCGAGACGACAGGCGCCGACGTCAACCCTCCGGCAACGATGACCCCGACGAGAAAGGCCACCGAAGCGACCAGTGCGACGGTCAGGACCGTGAATCGCTTCACTCAGTCCATTATAAGGGCGCGGAATTCCTCTTCCGTGAGGGTCAGGACTCCGAGCTCGCGCGCTTTGTCGAGTTTGCTGCCGGCGTCGGCGCCGACCACCAGACAGGAGGTCTTGCGGCTGACGGACCCCGACACCTTGCCGCCGCGCGCCTCGATGGCGGCCGCCGCCGCTTCGCGCGTCATCGACGACAGCGTGCCGGTCAGGACGAACGTCTTCCCCGCCAGCGGACCGCCCCCGGCGAGGGCCGGTTCGGGCTGCAGGCTCTGCATGTTCACGCCAGCCGCCCTGAGTTTGGCCACGAGATCGCGGTTGTGCGGCTCCTCCGCAAAGCTGCAGACCGACGCGGCCAGCACCGGGCCAATCTCGGCCACGGCCTGCAGCTTCTCGACCGGCGCCTCGAGGATCGCCTCCATCGTCCGGAAGTGGCGCGCGAGCGTGGCCGCGGCCTTCTCGCCGATGTGGCGGATACCCAGGCCGTAGACGAGCCGCGAGAGATCGTTGCTCTTGCTGCGCTGGATCTGCTCGAACACGTTGCGGCCGACTTTGCCAAGCTTCCGCGGCACGGCACGGTCCGACCGCGGCTCCCGCGGCGTGACCACGAGGTTCTCGAGCTGCTCGGCGCTGAGGTGATACAGGTCGGCGAAGTCGCGCACCAGCGAACGCTCGATGAGGACGTCGACGAGCGACTCGCCGAGTCCCTCGATGTTCATCGCCGTGCGCGACGCGAAGTGCTCGAGGCTGCGCCGCAGCCGCGCCGGACAGGACGTGTTCTCGCACCGCCACACGACTTCGTCTTCATCCCGCCGCAGCTCGCTGCCGCACGCCTTGCACGTCGTCGGCATCACCCACGGCTTCGAGTCGCCAGGACGCAGGCTGAGGACGGGTGCGACAACGCGCGGGATGACGTCACCGGCCTTTTCGATGATGACCGTGTCTCCCTCGCGGAGGTCCTTGCGCGCGATATCTTCGGCGTTGTGCAGCGTCGCCATCGAGATCGTCGATCCGGCGAGGAACACCGGCTCGAGCACGGCGTACGGCGTGTTGGCGCCGGTGCGGCCGACGTTCACCTCGATTTTCCGCAACCTGGTGTTCGCCTGCTGCGCCGGGAACTTGAACGCGGTCGCCCAGCGCGGGAATTTTGCCGTGGCGCCGAGCCGGTCGCGCAGCGCGAGGTCGTCGACCTTGATGACGACGCCGTCCGTCTCGAACTGCAGCTCGTGGCGCTTGTCGGCCCACCCGGCGCAGAAGGCGACGACCGCGTCGATCCCTTCGCAGCGGCACCAGTGCTGCTCGACGGGCAGGCCCCAGTCGGCCATCAGCTTCAGCATTTCCGCGTGGCTGTTGGTGATTTCCTCGCCCTCCGCATGCGCGCGCGGCGGCCGCACGACCTGGTAGGTGAACGCGCCGAGACCGCGCTTCGCCACCAGCGACGGTTCCAGGTTCCGCATCGTCCCCGCGGCGGCGTTGCGCGGATTCGCGAACAGCGGCTCGCCCGCTTCCTCGCGCTCGCGGTTGATGCGCTCGAACGAGGCGCGCGGAAGATAGACTTCGCCGCGCACTTCGAGGCGCGGCGGCACGGTTCCTCTCAAGGCGAGCGGGATGGCGCGGATGGTGCGGACGTTGGCGGTGACTTCCTCGCCGCGGACGCCGTCGCCGCGGGTGGCGCCGCGCGTCAGGCGGCCGTCCTCGTAGGTGAGGGCGATGCTCAGGCCGTCGATCTTCAGCTCCGCGACGTAGACGACGGGCGTCTCGCCCAGGGCTGCGCCTTTCCGCACCCGCTCGTCGAACGCGCGCAGCTCCTCTTCGTTGTACGCGTTGTCGAGGCTGAGCATCGGCGCGAGATGCTCGACGGTCGGAAAACCCTCCGCCGGGCGGCCCGCCACACGCTGCGTCGGAGAGTCCGGGGTGACGAGATCCGGATGCTCGCGCTCGAGCCGTTCCAGTTCGTGCAGGAGGCGATCGAACTGCTCGTCGGAAATCTCCGGAGCGTCGTAGACGTAGTAGCGCTCTTCGTGATGGCGGATGTCTTTTCGAAGCTGATTGACTCTATCCAGCGGATCCATCGAAGTCGTCACGCTTCCACGGCTTCCGCTGGCGCGGACGCGAAGGCACGAAGGCTCGAAGGCGCGAAGACATACTTTTTGTCTTTCGTGTCTTCGTGTCTTCGTGTCTTCGTGCGGGCCGGCCACCCGTCGGCGTCGGGCAGTTGCACGCTCACCGATCGCGAGACAGGACGTAATCGGGCAACGCGAGGAGCGCATCGCGCTCGCGGCTCGGCGGGAACGCGGAGAGGCAGCTCTTGGCGCGATTGGCGTATTCCACCGCGCGCTCGAACGCCTGCTCGATCGCGCGATGCTCGGCGAGCAGCCGGCGGATCTCGCGCCACTGCTCCGGCGACACGGCGCGCTCGCTGACCACGGTGCGGATCAGGCGATCGGCGTCCTCGCCGCCGCGGCGCAACAGGAAGATGACCGGCAGCGTTACCTTGCCTTCGCGGAGGTCGCCGCCGATCGGCTTGCCGAGCGCGACCTGGTCGGCCGTGTAATCGAGCAGGTCGTCGACGAGCTGGAACGCGACGCCGAGGTTGAAGCCGTACTCCCGCAGCGCGATCTCCTGCTCGTGCGACACGCTGCCGAGCATGCCGCCGATCTGCGCGCAGCCGCCGAACAGGAACGCTGTCTTGCGGCGGATGATCTCGAAATGCTCGTCCTCGGTGATATCGACGTCTCCCGCCTTCGTGAGCTGATACAGCTCCCCTTCGATCATCCGCAGCGTGACGTCGCAGAGCAGCCGGATGATCTCCAGCGAATCCTGCGTCAGCGCCATCGCCATCGACTTGATGTAGAGGTAGTCGCCGAGCAGAACGGTGATGTCGTTGCCCCACCGCGAGTGGACGGCGACGCGGCCGCGGCGCGTGTCGGCGCCGTCGATGATGTCGTCGTGAACCAAGGTCGCGGTGTGAATGAACTCGACAACCGACGCGTAGAGGACGGCGCGGTCACCTTGATAGCCGCTCAGCCGCGAGGCCATCAGCAGGACCGCCGGCCGGACGCGCTTGCCGCCGCTGCCCTGGATGTAGCGTCCCATCTCCGGAATGAGCGCGACGCGCGATTGGATGTGGCGCACGAACTCGCGCTCCACGGCCTCGAGATCGCCTCGGATCGGCTCGAAGATTTGCGCCAGGTCGGCTGTGACGGGCGATTTCTGCGCGGCTGTGTCGCTCAAGGGAAACGGGTCAGGTCGGTTCACAATACTGGAGTTTCGCGGGAAGTGTCAACGCGCTAAGCCGTTGGAATATCGTGGCTTCACGCCCCAAAGAGGTTGGCAAACGTGCGCGCCGTGCGCCCGGCCACCTCCGCCCGCGCCTCTCCGCGCGTTTCGGCGAGCATCTCGACTACTCGTGCGACATACGACGGCTCGTTGCGCTTGCCACGGAACGGCACCGGCGCCAGATACGGCGAGTCGGTTTCCGCCAGGAGACGCTCCGGCGGCACTAGCCGTGCGGCTTCGCGGATGCTCTCGGCCTTCGGGAACGTCACGATCCCGGCAAACGAGACGCAGAACCCGATGTCGAGCGCGCGGCGCGCCATCGCCGCGTCGCCCGTGAAGCAGTGGAATACGCCGCGCACTCGCCCGCCGCCCTCCTCGCAGAGGATCTCGAAGGTATCGTCGGTCGCCTCACGCGTGTGGATGATGATCGGCAGGTCGAGCTCGAGCGCGAGACGCACCTGCGCGCGAAAGACCGCCTGCTGCACATCGCGTGGAGCGAAATCGTAGTGGTAATCGAGACCGATCTCCCCGATCGCACAGGCTCGCTCGCGCGCCACTTCCGTCCGGACGACGTCGGCGGCCGCCTCCGCCCCGCTCGCCCATGTGCCGGCCTGATGCGGATGGACGCCGACCGCAAACCTCACGGCCGGCCACACCGTGCGGACGCGCTCGGCGCGCGACGATTCCTCCGCGTCACCCGCAGCGAGGATGCACAACGCACTTGTCACGTCCGCCGCGAGCGCCCGCTCGACAACGGCGTCCAGGTCTGCAGTGAATTCCTCGCCTGCGATGTGGCAGTGGCTGTCGATCACTTGATCAAATGGCGGTCAATGCTGAATGCTGAATGCCAAATGCTGAAAATGCCGGAATGCGGGAATGGATAAAGCAGCACCTCATTTCAGCATTTGGCATTCGGCATTCAGCATTTGACTATCTCACCCGAGTGCCGGGGGCTATCTCTTGAACGAAGCCGACGAGTGTCGGCTTGCCGCCGTCCGGGCTGGCGGCGAGGACCATACCGTTCGACTCGATGCCCATCAGCTTCGCCGGTTTCAGGTTGAACACCATGACGATGGTCCGTCCGACCAGCGCCTCCGCCTCGTAGGCTTCGGCGATGCCGGCGACAAGCGTGCGCTGCTCGCTGCCGGCGTCCACGGTCATCTTCACCAGCTTGCGCGAGTTCGGCACCTTCTCGGCCGCCAACACTTTCGCCACTCGCAGATCGACTTTCATGAAGTCGTCGATGGTAATTCGATTGTCGGCCGGCGATGCGCTTGGCGCGGCACCGGCGACCGCGCTCGCCGGCGGCGCGGGCACCGCATCCGGCATCGGCTGCGGCGCGTGCGGCACGTGCTTTTCATCTTCCACGGATACACTCCTGTCGCGGGCCGGCTCCGAGCGCGGCCACATCGCGTCTTCCTTCAGAATCGCGCGCTCACCATGATTGCGCCACTCCGCCGCGTCCAGACGCAGGACGCTCGGGTGCATCGTCTCGCCGCAGCGTCGGAGAATTTCGGCTGCCGATCCCGGCATCACCGGCAGCAGCAGCACGGCAGCGATGCGCAGCGCCTCGGCGGCGTCGAACAGCACGTGGCTCAGTCGATCGGCGTTCGCCTCGTCACGTGCAAGCGCCCACGGCTCGCTGCTGGCGATGAATTCGTTCGTCGCATCGACGATGCGAAATGCGGCGGCGGCGCCGGATTCGAGCGCGAAGGCGTCCATCGCGGCGCGGTACCCGGCCAGCGCCTCAGCGGCCACGGCAGCGAGACGGCCCGGGCCGCCCGCGAGTCGCAATCGCCCGCCGCGATACTTGTGCGCCATGGCGGCGATGCGGCTCACCAGGTTGCCGAGGTTGTTCGCGAGATCGACATTGTAGCGATCCTCGAAGCGATCCCAGGTGAAGTCGCCGTCGCCGCCGAAGGAGATCTCCTTGACGAGATACAGCCGAAGCGGGTCGGGACCGAATCGCTGCGCCGCTTCGAGCGGCTCGACGATGGTGCCGAGGGACTTGCTCATCTTCTCGCCGCGGTAGTGGACCCAGCCGTGGCCGAACACCTGCCGCGGCACCGGCAGCCCCGCGCTCATCAGCATCGCGGGCCAGATCACCGTGTGGAACCGCGTAATGTCCTTGCCAATCACGTGCAGATCCGCTGGCCACCATCGCTCGAACAGCTTCCCGTCAGTACCAAAGCCGACGGCGGTGACGTAGTTGATCAGCGCGTCGACCCAGACGTAGATGACGCTCGAGGGATCGTCGGGCATTGGAATGCCCCACGCCTGGCCGGCACGGCTCACCGAGATGTCCTCGAGGCCGCCTTCGATCAGCCGCAGGATCTCGTTCCTGCGGATGTCGGGGACAAGGAACTCGGGATGCGCCTCGAAGTGCGCCGCCAGACGATCGCGGTACTTCGACAGGCGAAAGAAGTAGTTCTTCTCACGGATCCACTCGGGCTTCGTGCGGTGGGTCGGACACAGCCCCTCGACCAGGTCCTTTTCCTGCTTGAACGCCTCGCACGAGACGCAGTACCAGCCTTCGTAGTGCCCCTCGTAGATGTCGCCGGCCGCAGTGATCCGGCGCACCAGCTCCTGGACCCCCGCCTTGTGTCTCAGCTCCGTCGTCCGGATGAAGTCGTCGAACGAAAGGTCGAGGCGCTTCCAGACGTCGAGGAACTCCTGCGCCATGCGGTCGCAGTACGCCTGCGGCTCCTCGCCGAGCTCGCGCGCCTTGCGGAAGACATTCTGCGAGTGCTCGTCGTTGCCCATGACGAAGTGCGTGTCGGCGCCCGCGAGCCGCTGGTAGCGCGCGATTACGTCGGCGGCAATCTTCTCGTAGGCCGTGCCGAGGTGCGGCCGGCTGTTCACGTAGTCAATGGCGGTGGTGAGGTAGAAGCGCGGCATCGGTTATCGGTCGGACGACGCGTTCATCGCGGCGTCCTCAAGGGCTTTTCTCAGTGCGCGTGGGGCCCCACCCCCACGCGCTTTACGCGCCTTCGGCGCGACGGCCTTCGGCCTTGCCGCCGCGCTCCGCGCGGCAGCCTTACCGTTTGTCCAGCCACGCCTTCGTCGCAACCGCCTGTACATCTTTGATCGGAATTCCTTTCTCCTGCGCGATGCGCGCGCAGTCGTCGAACTCGGGCGACGCGTTGAGCACCTGCGAGTCGCGGCTCGCGATCTTGAACCGGATGCTGCCGAGAGGCGTCTCGATCGTCCGGATCTCGCGGTCGAGTTTTTCGCGCAACACCTCCTGATACCGCACGCCGATCGTCGTCGTCTCGGCGAACAGCACGCCGCTGATGGCGTCGCGGTGGTCCGGCGGCGCGAGCACCGTGACGAGTGTGCCCGGACGCGACTTCTTCATCATCACCGGCGCGTAGAACACATCGAGCGCGCCCGCCGCGTAAAGTCGATCCATCAGCGGACCGAACAGCTGCGGGTTCATATCGTCGATCTCGCACTCGATCGTGACGATCCGCTCGGAGCGCGCGGCGCCGGGCGTCTCGCCGATGAAGACGCGCAGGACGTTCGGATGCCCTTCGAAGTCGCGATCGCCGGCGCCGTAGCCGATCTGCTGCACCGTCATCGGCGGGAGCGCGCCGTACGAACGTGCGTAATCGGTGACGACCAGCGCACCGGTGGGCGTGACGAGCTCCGTCTTGACCTCGCCGGCGTAGATCGGCACGCCGCGCAGCAGACTCGCCGTCGCTGGCGCCGGAACCGGCAGCACGCCATGCGCGCAGCGGACCGTGCCGCTGCCGACGTTCAGCGCCGACGCGGAAATCTCGGTCGCGCCGACATACTCGAGCGCGTACACGCATCCGACGATGTCGACGATCGAGTCGATGGCGCCGACTTCGTGCAGGTGGACTTGCTCGATCGGCATGTCGTGGATCGCCGCCTCCGCCTCGGCCAACCGCTCGAACAGCCTCACCGCGCGGGCCTTGCCCGCGTCCGACAGCGCGGAACGACCGATGAAGCCCGCGATCTCTTTCAAACTGTGGTGGTGGTGGTGGTGGACCGGGGGCCGGGGGGCCGGGGGGCCGGGGGGGCGGTGCGGATGGCCAAGATCGGGGTGATGATGGTCCACCCCCGCTCCCCCCCCCGGCTCCCCACCACCCGGAACTTCGTCGCCGACACGCCGGAACGGACGACGCGGTCGGCGGTGACGTCACCGTAGTCGATCGCGAGACTGCCGAGTGCGCTGCGGACGCCGTCCAGCGGGACGCCGCCGTCGATCAGCGCGCCGAGAATCATGTCGCCGGACGCGCCGGAAAAGCAGTCGAAATAGAGTGCCTGCGCCAATCAGCCTGTCCCCTGTTGCCTCACGCGTCCTGCCCGCTCGCGAAGGCTGCAATACCGCACGTCGCCGAGGATGACGTGGTCGATCACCTCGATGCCCATCAGCACGCCGGCCGCGACCATCCGCTCGGTGAGGCGCTCGTCGTCCGGGCTGGGTTCCGGATCGCCTGACGGATGGTTGTGGAACAGCACGATGGCGGCGGCGTTGGCAGCCGTCGCCTCGCGGAACACCTCGCGCGGGTGCACGACGCTTGCGTCGAGCGTGCCGACCGAGAGCACGCGCGTACGCAGCACGCGATGCCTGGTGTCGAGCAGCAGCACGCCGAACTGCTCGACCGGCTGCGCGCCGTAGAGCGGCAGCAGGTACTCCGCGACGGCGCGCGGCGAACCGAGCTGCACGCGCTCGTGGCTCGCGCGCGTCAGCGTCCGGCGGCCGAGCTCGATGGCGGCGGCGACCTGCGCCGCGCGCGCAGCGCCGATGCCGTGCAACCGCGTCAGCATCTCGTAGCGGATGCGCACCAGCCCGTGCAGTCCGCCGCCTTCGCCGAGCACCGCGTTGGCGAGATCGAGCGCGCTGGCCCGCGCGCGTCCGTGGCCGAGCACGATGGCGAGGAGCTCGTTGTCGCCGAGCGCCGCCGGCCCGAGCCGCGCGAGCTTCTCACGCGGTCGATCGTTGAGCGCAACCTTCATCATAATGGCAAACTGCTATACTTTTCGTTTGATGCGCCGCCCGTTCCTGCTGCTGTGCGCGCTCCTGCTCTGCACGGCGTGTTCCGAACCGCCGCAGAAGGAGCTCGACATGGCGCAGGGCGCCATCGACGCGGCCAGAGCCGCGGGCGCCGAGCAGTACGCAAGCGAGCCGTTCACCGCGGCCACGAAGGCGCTCGAGAACGCGCACGCGGCGGTCGAGGAGCGTGACTACCGGCTTGCGCTCTCCCGCGCGCTCGAAGCCCGCGAGCAGGCGCACGAGGCCGCCAAGCGCGCCGCCGACGGCAAATCCCGCGCACGCAGCGAGAGCGAGGCGGGCATCGCCGCGCTCCGCGACGCGATCGACCAGCTTCAGCAGAAGCTGAAGACCGCGGAATCGGCGCGCGTGCCGGCCAAAGAGCTGACCGCCGCTCGCCGCACCGCGACGGCCGCACGTGCCACCCTGCAAAAAGCCCGCGAGGCGATGTCCGAGGGGAACTATCTCGAGGCTGGAAAGCCGCTCGGCTCGACGCGCACCGAAATCACCGAGCAAATCCGCACGCTGGATGCCGCCACCGCCGCGCGCCTGACCAGGCCCGCACGGCGCCGCCGCTGACGGCGTTGCAGATCTCGCACCCGTCCGGCGCAGCGACGATGGACATTTCCGCGATCACTTGGGGGCCAAAGGCTTCACTTGCGTTTCCGCCGCTCAGCGGACAGCGGACAGCGACCCAGCGTCTCAGAACAATCCCTGCATCAGGGTGACGAGGACGACGATGATGACGAAGCCGGCGATGTCGAGCGCGACACCGTGCTTCATCATCGCGGTGATGGGGACGTAACCGGACGAGTAGACGATCGCGTTGGGCGGCGTCGAAATCGGCATCATGAAGCCCATCGACGCGCCGAGCGTCGCGCCGAGCGCCGGGCCGACCGGACTGACGCCCGCCGCCTGCGCGACGGCAATCGCGACCGGCACGACCATGGTCGCCGAGGCGGTGTTCGATGCCGCCTCCGACATGACGACGGCCACGCCGGTAAAGAGCACGATCAGCGCGAATGACGAGGTGGCCGGCAGCCACGAGGTGATGCCGCGGCCCATGGCCTCCGCGAGGCCGGTCGAGAACGCCAGCTCCCCCATCGCCAGCCCGCCGCCGAAGAGCAGGACGATCCCCCAGTCGATCCGCACGGCCTGCTCCCACGTCAACGTGAATCGCCGCGCGCGCCAGCTCACCGGCAGCACGAACAGCAGGATTGCGCCGAGCATCGCCGCGACGGATTCCGGAACCGCGGCGGCATAGGCGCGCGCAAAAGCCGTGGCGCCGAGCCCGGTGACCGCGAGAACGCCTGGCGTCAGCCACAGCACGACCGTCACACCGAACGCGATCAGCACGTTGCGCTGGCCCGTCGATATCGGCCCGAGCTTCCGCAGCTCCTCGTGAATGCGATCGGCCGCCGCCGAATGCAGCGCCAGGCCGCGGAGCGACCGCAGGTAGAAGTACGCGAGCAGAAACGCGAAGACGAGGACGACGATCGGCACGCCGATCATCATCCACTGGAAGAACGAGATCTCGACGCCGCTGATGCGGCTCAACATGCCGATCCCGATCAGGTTGGGGGGCGTACCGATCGGCGTGCCGATGCCGCCGACCGACGCGCCGAAGGCCGCGATCAGCATCATCGCCATCGCGAATTCGCGGCTGCCCTTCTCCCCCGCCTTCCCGTCAGTCATGTGCGACACGATCGACAGGCCGATCGGAAACATCATCGCCGTGGTCGCCGTGTTGCTGATCCACATCGAAATGAAGCCGGACACGCCGCCGAAGACGAAGAGGATGCGGGTCGGACTGGCGCCGACGACGCGCAACGACAGGGCGCCGAATGCGATCCGGCGATCGAGCCGATGGACGAACATCGACTCGGCGAGCATGAAGCTGCCGATGAACAGAAAGATGATGGGATCGGCAAACGGCGCGAGGGCCGCCCGCGCCGGCGCGACGTGCAGGACGATCGCGAGCACCGGTCCGATCATCGCCGTGACCGCGAGCGGCAGCGCCTCGGTGACCCAGAGGACCACCATCATCGCGAGAATACCGGCCAGACGATGCGGCGCCGGCGCCACGGGGAGCGGCGCCACGATCAGCGCCAGCAGGACGACGGGCGCTGCAAGCAGTCCGAAGGTGCGGCGGCGCCGATTGAACAGCTCTTCGGCGGGTGAGTAGGTTTCGACCGCGTTCGCTGCTTCGTGATAGCGGAGAGGCATGCGTCAGCGGATGATCGAGACCGCGAGGCGTGGCACCGGCTTCGTCCAGCGGATCTCGCCGATGATTTCCGCCCAGCCGGTCAGGTACAGCCCGTCGTCCAGCCATTCCACGCGCTGCGTGCCGCCCGGCGACGTCACCTGCACGTCGCGCGCGGCGCCGCCGAACTCCATCGCGGCGACGGCAGCCGCGCAGGCGCCGGTGCCCGACGCCTGGGTCGGACCCACGCCGCGCTCCCAGATGAGGATGCGCACGCGGTCGGGGTCTTCCACCGTGGCCAACTCCACATTGGTGCCCTCCGGAAACGCGGGATGCACCGCGAGCTTCGACGCAATCGCGTGCAGCCGCTCCTCGGTCACGTCGCCGAGCACGACACACTGCGGATTGCCGACGCGGAGCGTCACGACATCGATCGCCTGCCCGCCGACGTCGATCGTGCGGCGCGCGACCTGTTCGGGGTGGCCCATCGCGGCCCGAAACGTGTGTTGGCCGCCGACGATCGACAACAGGTCGAGCCGTTTGATCCCCGCTTCCGTCGAGATGTCGAGCCGCGACCCTTCGGACAGCGCGTTGCGGCTCGCCAGCCAGGCAGCCAGACAGCGCACGCCGTTGCCCGAGATCTCCGAATGGCTGCCATCGGCGTTGAGCAGTTCCATCGAGACCGATTCGTGTCCGCTGTAGGTGATGAGGCCGTCGGCGCCGATGCCGCGATGCCGGTCGCAGACGTCGCGCGTGAACGCCGGGCGATCGACGCCGTGCAGTCCGGTGTCTTCGATGAGGAGAAAGTCGTTGCCGAAGGCATGCGCTTTCACGAGCGCCGGCAATTTGGGTGGCATGTCGCTTCTACTATAGCGGAGTAGGCAGTAGGCAGTAGGCGGTAGGCCGCAGGCGGTAGGCCGCAGGCGATACGCACAAAAAAGGCAGCGGACAACAGCACCCGCTGTTGCCCGCTGCCTACTGCCTACTGCCTACTGCCTACTGCCTACTGCTCAGAAGTCGAAGCGACCTGAGAGCTGCATGTAGCGCGAGCCGATGTTCACGCCGGTGAGGCGGCCGAACGTCGTGCTGTTGACGTTCATGTCGCCGATGAAGAAGCTCGGCGTGTTCGTCAGGTTGAACGCCTCGCCCTTCAGTTCGAAGCCATAGCGCTCCGCGAACCGGAAACGCTTGGAGAGCGCCAGGTCGATGCGGAACTGCGACGGGCCGTCGAACGCCATCACGGGCAGGTTGCCGACTTCTCCCGCCGACGGGTTGAAGAACACCTGTCCGTCGAAGCCGGGCGCGTTGGAGGCGTTGTCCGCGCCCACCGCGCGGCCGCTCAGCGGGTCGATGACCTTCGGATCGATCCAGTAGATCTTGTCGCCGACCTTGCGTACGCCGAGCAGCGACTTGATTTGATCCGCCGAGAGCGTGGTCACCGCGGTGTTGCAGCCCACCTGGTCCGCGCAGCCCGAACGGCCGGCGCGGTTGAAGGTGGCGCGCGCCGACGTGATCGAGATCGGCGAGCCGCTCTGCCACGAGGCGATGCCTCCGAGCTGCCAGCCGCCGAGGACCCAGTCCGCAATGCCGCCGTCATTGAGCCACTTCCGGCCGGTGCCGAAGGGCAGCTCGTAGATGGCGTTGGCCTGGACCACGTGCGTCACGTGGAAGATCGAGCGACCGATGCTCAGGCCCGGACGGTTGTTGTCCATGAACGCCTCGAACCGGTTCTGCGCCGTGCCGGAAGAGTCGGTCTTCGTATCCGACAGCGTGTAGTTCACCTGTCCGAAGAAGCCGCTCGTGAACCGGCGTCGGAGCTCGAGCTGCAGCGCGTTGTAGTCGCTGAAGCCGCCGTTGGTCACGCCGTTCGACGCGTAGATCCCCGGGTTCTGGAGGAACGCCGCACGCGCGACCGCCCCGGCCGTGCCGAGTTGACTGATGTACTGATCCACCAACGCGCCGACCTGGTTCGTCTGGATGTTGCTCACCGCCGTCGAGTTCGTCAGCAACCCGAAGCTCGGAAGGACCGTCAGGGGCTGGCTGCCCGGAACATCCGCGTTGTAGAGCGGGCTGAACGCCCGGCCGGCCGCCTGCGCGGCGAAGCCGTTCGCGCGCGCGCGAGTGAAGTCGGCGAGGAACTCGGGGCTGATCTGGATCTGGTTGAAGTCGCGTCCGCGCCAGATGCCGCGCCCGAACGTCCCGACGTAGCGCGCTTCGAGCGCCGTCGCCCAGCCAAGCTCACGCTGGATGCCGAGGCTCACCTGATGCACGTGCGGTGCGCTCAGGTTCGGATCGATGCCCCAAAGCACCTGCGTCGTGCCGAGCGCAATCTGGTCCGCCAACGTCCGCTCCGACTGGAATGCGGGCGCCTGCTGGACCGGAATGCCGGCCGACGCCGTCGTGTACAGCTGGCTGAGCGTCCGCGTCGTGCTGAGACCCGCGTTGCCGCGCGCCGCGCCGCGCGCGACCGTCACCGATTCCTCGTTGACGAACGTCAGCGAGTAGCCGCCGCGCATGGCGGTCCTGCCGTCCCTCGTCAGGTCCCACGCAAATCCGGCCGTCGGGCCGAAGTTGTTCAGGTCTTTCTTGTAGTAGTTGCCATTCACGAAGCTCACGACCGTGCTCGGATCGAGCATCGTCTGCTCGAATGAGCGGCCGGCCAGCACGGGGAGGAACCCGAGGTCGTTGTCTTCCTTGATCGGGCTGTAGTACTCCCACTTCAGGCCGCCGCGGACCGTGAAGTTCGGCTTCCAGCGCCAGTTGTCCTGGACGAACGCGGCGACGTTGTCGAGCGTGTAGTGCTCGTTCGATGGAATGCCGGGCACGTAGCCGGACGTCTTGCTCTGGACCTGGAACGTCTGTGCCACCGACGACACGACGCCGCCGAGCATCGCCGCCATCGCGTTCGCGCTGGCGAGATCTGCCGCGCTGATCCCGGGAAGCTGCGCCGACGTGAGCTGAACGCCCGCGGGCGCCGCGGAGCTGAACGCGAGGTTCACCGTCGGGTACATGCCCGCGTAGTTGTACGGGTTGACCCGATTGCGCTGCCAGCTGCCGCCCACCTGGATCTGGTGGCTGCCCAGCATCAGCGATGCGTTCTCGTTCAACTGGTAAGTGTCGGTGTAGCGCCCCTGCGCGAGGAACGCCGTGCCCGATCCCCAACCGCCCACCGGGTTGATGATTCCGAGGTTCATGTTGTACAGCGCGCTCGCGTTGCTGTAGTCCCAGTCGGTGAGGAACGCCACCGGCGCCAGATTGGCGCCGCCGCGCAGCTCGTTGTGCAGGCGCGGACCGACGGCCCAGCGCCACGCCGCCCAGAACCGCTTCGGATCGGAGCTCGTGTAGACGAGCGGCCGGTCCGGCGAGATCGAGTCGAGGTCGGTGCGATCGTCCGTCTCCTTGAAGTAGCTGGCGCCACCCTCGAAGCGGTGTGTGTTCGACGCCTCGAAGTCGAGCCGGAACGTGTACTGATCGCGGTTGTTCAGGTCCGTCTGATTGAAGCGGTACCCCGCCGTGTTCAACACGCGCGATGCCGTCGAGTTCCCGACGTTGTAGTTGTTGACGTTCTCAGGTCCGGGGATCCTGGAGAACACATCGGCCTGCAGCGTTGGATCGACGCGCAGCCCGGCCAGCTCCAGCACGTTTGCGGTGCGGACGACGCCGTCCGTGCCGACGTAGCGGAACACGCCCTGGTAGAAACCGGTGTTGGCGGGGATGACGAGATTCTGCGCGGACTGCGTCTTCTGGCGCATGCCCTCGTAGTTCGCGAAGAAGAAGACTCGATCGCGCTGGATGGGACCGCCGATGCGGCCGCCGAACTGATGGCGGCTCAGCTCCGGCTTCGGCACCTTCGGCTTCGCGGCGTTGTTGAAGAACGAGTTGGCGGCGAACTGCGCGTCGCGATTGAACTCGTAGACGCTGCCGGTCAGCTTGTTCGTGCCCGAGGGCGTGACCATGCGCACCGACGTCGCGCCGCCTGCCGTGTCCGCGCCGGCGACCGAGGTCGTGATCGAGAACTCCGACACATTGTCGGAGGTCGGCCGGTTGGGCAGGAAGTCGAGCGAGTTGGTGCGGATGAAGTTGTCCTGGATGTTGATGCCGTCGAGCGTCACCTGCGTCCACGTCGGGCGGCCACCGTTGACGACGGTGTTCGCGCGGTTGGTGAACGCCTGCACGCCGGGCTGCAGCTTGATCAGGTTCGTGACGTCACGGTTCGCCAGCGGAATGTCCAGCACCTGCTTCTGCTGAATCGTCGCCGACACTTCCGGCGTCGTCGTCGTCACGAGCGAGGCGCCCGCTTCGACGGTGACCGTCTCGGTGACGCCGCCGACATCGAGCCGCGCGGTCAGCGAGTACTCCTGGCCGACGTTGATGACGACGTTCGTGAAGGTGGCAGACTTGAAGCCTTCGAGCGTGATCTCCACCTTATAGGTTCCCACCGTGACCTGCGGGAACACGAATGCCCCGACCTCGTTGGTAACCGAGGTCTGGACGTCATTGGTCTTCAGATTCGTGACTGTGACAGTCGCGCCCGGCAGCACGCCGCCCGACATATCGAGCACCGTGACCGCCAGACGCCCCAGGGTCGTCTGCGCCGACGCAGCCACTGCCAGCGCGAACGCCAGCACGAATGCGGAGCACAGCTTCACCCAGGAGGGTCTTCGCATGTTCATTCCCCGTCCTCCATGTGCCTACCCGAAGACACGCCTGCCGACACACCCGTACCAGGCGTGCAGTGTCGAAGATGTACGGTTTCGATCGGAGTGTTGACCCGGGGATGCGGCCGTTGCGGAATTCAGCTCAGCCGCGCGGAAGTGGATCTACCGTGGACCCGTGGCTCGATCGATTCGTGTCGCAGTCCTAATGCATACTGCACGCCGCGTCGCCCCGCAAGGGCCGTGCGCGGATTATTTTCGCGAACCGATCGAAGCTGCCGATTTTCCGTGAACGCTACTGGATATCGAACCCGCGGAACACCCACGTCACCCCGGCGGTAAAGCCGACGCTGGGATCGTAGGATGTCATCCCGAGCACGAGACCGGCGTCCACGCGCACGGTACCGCGAGTGATCCGGCCGCCGAAACGCATCGCGGCGCGGCTCTCGGTTCCCGGCGTGGGCTCGTCTTCGCGCGTGTGAGCGCGTCCGTT
This sequence comes from Vicinamibacterales bacterium, assembly GCA_048594885.1. GTDB lineage: Bacteria > Acidobacteriota > Vicinamibacteria > Vicinamibacterales > 2-12-FULL-66-21 > JBMDXB01. Next base: position 13,864 of record JBMDXB010000141.1, on the reverse strand, counting down.
GACTTCGCCGACGAGCTCGACGCCTTCGCGGACGGCGCGCGCGATCGAGAAACCGTAGGTGAGCACATCGTTCTGGCGATCGCCCCGCAGCGGATCCGCCAGAATCCCTACACCGGCGTTCCCCACGAACCGAATCGACTGCACCGTCTTGGCAAGAAGAAGCGAGAAGAAGAAGTCGGTCGTGTCGGTTCCCAGCCCGCTTTCGTTGCTCGCGTTCGGCAACTTGGTCGCGAACCGGAAGCCGATGGCAGGCCGCTGCTGCCCTTCGGAGAGCACGCGAATCTTCGTTCCGACGACCAGATCCTCCACGTCGCTCGTCCGGTTGCCCGTGAAGTTCAGCACGTTGGCGAACGGCGCGCTGTGGCGCTTCTTGACCTCGAGGCGGTTGTACAGACCGCCGTCGATCTGGATTTCGGCAATCGAGCTGAGGCCGATGCTGACACCGAGGGTGGGCAGCCGCAGCAGGTTCCCTTCGAGCCCTGAGACTGGATAGAAGACGTCGCGCTGGATGTCGATCCCGCCCTCGAGCAGCACGTTGCCGGCGCCGATCGTCTCCGGGTCCTCCGTCACGAGCGGACGCTGCTGCGCCGCCGCGGTCCCCACGGCCATCGCCCAGATCGCACACGCCACGATTGCCTTACGCATGACAACTCCGACTCTCCGGGTCCCGAGGCTGCCCGGCTCCCCTACCCTACTCGTGAATCGATCACGAACGTCACGGGCCCGTCGTTCACCAGCTCGACCAGCATGTGCGCCTGAAAGACGCCGGTCGCGACCGTCAGTCCCGCATCGCGCAACCGGCGCACGACGTCTTCGTAGAGCGCCTGCGCGACTCCCGGCGGCGCCGCCTTGTCGAACGACGGCCGCCTCCCCTTGCGGCAGTCGGCGACGAGCGTGAATTGCGAGACGACGAGCAGCGATCCACCGCTTTCGACGACCGACCGATTCATCCGGCCGGCATCGTCGGCGAAGATGCGCAACTCGCGGATCTTGTCTGCGATGTATTGGACGTCGGCGGGACCATCGTCGTTGGCGACGCCGATCAGCGCGAGGATGCCGTGGCCGATCTCGCCCGTCGTGCGGCCGTCCACCACGACTCGCGCGGATGTGACGCGTTCAATGACCGCCCGCATTACCGGCGGCGCACGAGGCGGAGCGGAACGGCATCGTCGCGGAGGGCGGCCTCACGCAGCTCGGGCAGCGGATTGAGGCGGCGATCGAGCAGGTGCCTCGGCGCGACGTTGCCGAGCGCGCGGATCATCGAGCTCTTGACGTCGGGATGCTCGACTTCGAGCCCGGCGATCAGCCGCTTGACGCGCTGACGCTGCAGGCTCAGATCGCCGCACGCTGCACAGCAGCAGCTGATGATCGGCAAGGACTGCTCCTTGGCGTAGAGCCGCGCCTCGGATTCCGTGACGTAAACGAGCGGCCGTACGACCACGTGTTCGCCGTTGTCCGACACCAGCCGCGCAGGCATGGCCTTCAGCGCACCCGCGAAAAACAGATTGAGGAGCAGCGTTTCGATGAAGTCGTCGAGATGGTGGCCGAGCGCGATCTTCGTCGCGCCGACTTCCTTCGCCAGGCGGTAGAGCACGCCGCGGCGCATCCGCGCGCACAGCGAGCAGGGCGTCGCCGACGGCTCGAGCAGATCCTCCATGACGTCGCCGATGTCGGTGTGCTCGATGCGGTACTCCCAGCCCCGCTCGTCGCAGGTCCGGGCAATGAGATCGTGGCGGTAGCCGTCGTAGCCGGAGTCGACCGTCACGGCAACCAGCGAGAACGAGATCGGCGCCCGCTGGCGCAGCACGTCGAGAATCTGGAGCAGCGCCCAACTGTCCTTGCCGCCCGACAGGCCGACCATGAGGCGGTCGCCGTCCTCGACGAGGCCGTATTCGGTGATCGCCTTCGTGACTTTCTTGGCGAGGCGGGACTCGAGCGGTGAAGCGTAAGGCATCCCACCGACAGAATACCGCGGGTCCGCAGACGTTGTCTCCTTGACGCGAGCTTGACCGAGTCTCCATTCGATTCCGACCTCAGCACCCGTGACAGGAGCGCCGCGATCGGGCAAGCTAGGCGCACACCCATGGCCCCCATGCGAGCGCGGTTCGGCGCCCCCCGGCGCCTGATGCTCTCGTTCATCCTGCTGCTGATCCTGCCGGCCGGGGCCGTGGTGTGGCTCGGCGTCCAGCTTCTCCGGCAGGACCGCGACCTCGAGATTCGGCAGCGCCAGGAACGCCGGGAGCTTGCCGCCGATCGCTTCGTTGCGATGCTCGATCAGCTCCTCTCCTCGACCGAGCGCAATTTGCGAAGCACGCCGGCCGCGCGGGTGGTTCAGCCGGACGACGACGCGATGGTGCTGACCATTCGCGGCACCATGATGGACGCGTGGCCCAGGCGCGGCCTGCTCTATCAGCCCACGCCGTCTGCCGTCCCGCCCCCGGCGTTCGACGTCTTCGATGGCGGTGAAACGCTCGAGTACCGGCTGCGAGCGCCGGCCGCCGCGGCCGCCGCATTCCGGCGGCTCGCGGCATCGGGAGATGCGAACATTCGTGCCGGCGCGCTGCTGCGGCTCGCGCGCAACCTGCGCCGCGTCGGACAGGTCGACGAAGCGTTGCGGACCTACGGCGATCTCGCGTCGCTGGATCGGGCGATCCTCCTCGGCCTTCCCGCGGATCTCGTCGCGCGGCGCGCGCGATGCGCGCTGCTGGACGAGGCCGGACGTGACGCCGAGCTCCGCGCCGAGGCCGAGGCCCTCCTGCAGGATCTGCTCGTCCCCAAGTGGACGGTCGATCGCGGTACGTTCGATGCCTACGTCGCGCAACTGGAACGCTGGCTGGGACGGACCGCCGGGATCGCTGGCGACCGGCTGGCGCTCTCGGCCGCCGCAGCGTGGCTCCGGGACGAGCACGGGCGCGGCGTCCTGCCCGCAGCGGGTCGCCGTGCCTTGCACGTCGAGGGCACTCCCGTCACGCTCGTGTGGCAATCGCCGGACACGGCTCTGGTCGCGCTGATCGCGGGTCCGCGGTTCCAGCAACGCGCGTGGTTCGGCGCGTTCGCGGGGACCGTCCGCGGGTTCGCGCCCACGCTGGCCGATGACGAAGGGCGAATCGTGTTCGGGGCGCCGCCCGCAGATGCCGGCGCCGTCGTCAAGAGACGGCCGCCGGAGACGGGCCTCCCATGGGCGCTGGCGGTCGCGGACACCAGCTCCGATGCGGCGGCCGACGCGTTCGCGCGCAGGCGGCGCACGCTGCTGGCGGGACTCTCGTTCGTCCTCATCCTCGTCCTGGCCGGCGGCTACGCGGTCGCACGCGCGGTGTCGCGCGAGTTCGCGGTGGCCCGGCTGCAGACGGACTTCGTCGCCGCGGTATCGCACGAGTTTCGAACGCCGCTCACGTCGCTGCACCAGTTCACGGCGCTCCTCAACGACGACGTCGAGCCGCCGCCCGAGAAGCGGCGGCTGTTCTATCGCGCGCAAGCGCGCGCGGCCGAACGGCTGCGCCGTCTCGTCGAGTCGCTGCTGGATTTTGGACGCATGGAGGCGGGCGCGCGTCCCTATCGGCTCGAGCGGATTGACGCTGGCGCGCTCGTGCGCGGCGTCGCGACCGATTTCCAGAAGGAAGTCGAGGGACAGGGATTCACCATCACCTGCTCGATATCGCCCGACGCTGTGGTCGCCGAGGCGGACGCCGATGCGCTCACGCGCGCGCTCTGGAACCTGCTCGACAACGCCGTCAAATATTCGGGGCCGAGCCGCCGGGTCGACGTGCAGGCAGCGAACCGCGACGGGGCCGTCGCGATCGCCGTCCGCGATCGCGGCTTCGGCATTCCCGGCCACGAGCAGCGGGAGATCTTCGAGAAATTCGTGCGCGGCGAGGCGAGCCGCGCCCACGGCATCAAGGGAACCGGCATCGGCCTCGCCATGGTCCGCCACATCGTGGACGCCCATGGCGGGCACGTTGACGTCGAGAGCGCGCCGGGTGAGGGCAGCACCTTCACGATTGTGCTTCCGGCGAGGAGTAGGTAATCCATGGTTCGCATTCTCATCGTCGAAGACGAACCGGACATCGCGATGGGGCTCGAGGAGGATCTCACGCGGCACGGCTATCACGTGGAGATCGCGCGCGACGGCGACGAGGCGCTGCGGCGTGGCCGGGACGAATCGTGGGATCTGATCCTCCTCGATGTCATGCTGCCGTATCGGGACGGATACGACGTCTCGCGCGAGCTGCGCGCCTCGCGCGTCAACACGCCGATCATCATGCTGACGGCGCGGACGCAGGAAGCGGAGAAGATCCTGGGCTTCGAGTTCGGCGCGGACGACTACGTGACGAAGCCGTTCAGCCCGCCGGAGCTGCGAGCCCGAATCAAGGCGGTCCTGCGGCGCTACGAGCGGGGCGAAGGGACGGGCATCTATCGCTTCGGCGACTGCGAGGTGGATTTCGATCGCGCGGAGATCCGGCGCGGCGGCCGGCCGGTCGACGTGACGGCACTCGAGTTCAGGCTGCTGTGCGCGCTCATTCGCGCCCGCGGCCGCGTCCTCACGCGCGAGCAGATGATCCAGCAGGCCTGGGGCGACAACACCTACATCGGCGATCGCGTCGTCGACACGCACATCCTGAACCTGCGCAAGAAGATCGAGCCGACGCCGGCCATGCCGCAGTTCGTGCGCAGCGTGCGCGGTATCGGCTACCGGTTCGATGGATGAGCGGACTGAAAACGGATCACAACGGAGAAACGAAGTGAACGGAGAACGAACGAAGATTGTCAGATCAACTGGTTTCTCCGTTCGTCCTCCGTTGTCCTCGTTTCTCCGTTGTAGACGTACGTCCGATGTTCTCTCGACACAATCTCTACAAGGGCTGGGTGAGGACTCGACGCTGCATCGTTAAGGTGGACGGCAAGGAGAACGACACCATGCGTTTGCTTCGCTCGACGGCCCTGCTGATTACTGTTCTCGTCGCCCTGCTCCTCGGCGCCGCCGCCGCACAGCAGCGGCCGCCGGGCGCGCCGGGAGAGCTGCGCGCCGCCATCGACAAGGCGAACGTCGAGGGTGACCTGCCGGGCGCCATCAAGCAGCTCCAGGCCATCGTCGACAGATACGGACGCACCGATCGCGTCACCGCGGCGACCGCGTTGATGCAGATGGCCGAGTGCTATCAGAAGCTCGGCGACGCCCAGGCACGCACCGCGTACGAGCGTGTGCTCCGCGACTTCGCGGATGTGCCGGCGGTGGCCGCCAGCGCCCGATCCAGGCTGGCAGCGTTGAAAGCTGGCGGACGTTCCACGTCTCCGCCCACGCTTGGTCTGCGGCGCATCTACGACGGCCCCGGGCTGGACTGGTGCAACGGCTTGTCGTCCGACGCGCGATATCTGAGCCACCCCGAGTGGCTGAGCGGCAACATCGCCATCACCGACCTCGCGACCGGCACGATGCGCCCGGTCACGACGACCGGAAGCATCAACAAGAGTCCTGGAGAGTACGGCGAGTGCAGCATCTTCTCGCGCGACAACCGCCAACTCGCGTACTACTGGTTCTCGGAACAGTCAGAGCTGCGCGTGTCTGCAGTGGACGGCGGTCCGACGCGGACGCTGTTCCGCACGCCGGACTTTCTCCGTCCGCTCGACTGGTCGCCCGACGGCCGATCCATCCTGGTACTCGTCTACTCGCCGAAAGGACCCGAGCAGCTCGCGGTCGTCTCCACCGCGGACGGCGCGATTCGGCGCTTCGAGACCGCGCCGGACCACAGCTTGAAGGCAAGCTTCTCGCCGGATGGCCGCTACATCGCCTATTCCGGCGCGAAAGCGCCGGATCCCGCGAAGTCGGACGTCTTCATCATGGCGATCAACGGGAGTCGCCAGACGGAGATCGTCGGGCACCCGGCCGACGATGGGCTGCTTGGATGGTCCGAGGACGGAGGCCGCGTGTCCTTCTGGAGCGACAGGACCGGTTCGGGCGACGTCTGGAGCATCGGCGTCGCCAACGGCAGTCCGCAGGGAACGCCGTTGCTGACGAAATCGAACATCGGTGACGCGCTGCCCGTTCGGCTGGTGAAGAACACGCTCTACTACACGATGATCTCGGAATTGAGCGACATCCAGGTTGCCACCGTCGACAGCGCGGCGGGCAAACTGCTCTCCCCGTTCGCGCCGGCGAAGCGGTATTTCTCGATGTCGAACTTCGCGCCTGAATGGTCGCCAGACGGCAGGTTCCTGGCCTACCGGTCGACGCCCGCATCCTCGAATACGTGGGTGAATCCGGCAGCCGTGATCTCGGTGCTGAATATCGAGACGCGCGAGGAGCGCACGCTGCGCCCTCGAATTGCGAAGCTCGATCCGGTCGACGGGCCGCATTGGTCGCCTGACGGCAAGTCGCTCCTGGTGATCGGCATGCAGAACACGCCGGACGCGGGCGTCTACACGGTGGACGCGACGACCGGCACGACGGTGCCGGTGGTCAAAACGCCGCCCGGTCAGTGGGTGCTCTTCGCCGCGTGGGCACGCGACGGCGGCAGCATCTTCTATACGATTAGTCAGCCAACGCGCATTGTTCGGCGCGACCTCGCCTCCGGAGCCGAGAAGGAAATCGTTCGCATCACGACGTCGCCGGCTGGCGTGCCGCGGCTGTCGGTTTCACCTGACGGCCGGACCCTCGCGTACATCGCCCGCGAACCCGGCAACAGGATGATCCGAACGATCAACCTCGTTTCCACCGATGGAGGTCCCAGCCGCGACATCTATCGCACAGGAGAGAATGAAGGCATGGGCGGATTGGCTTGGACACCCGACGGCCGCCATATCGTGTTCCGCAAGATGGTGCATCCTCCCGATTCGTCGAATCGTCTGCCCCCATCCGAGTTCTGGAGGGTGACGGCCGACGGGTCCCGAGCAGAGCGGATGGAGATGAAAGTGCAGTCGGGTCGGGGCCCCTTCTCGCTCAGCCCGGATGGCCGCCGCCTTGCGATCGCGGTCGGCGAATCGAAGATCGAACTGTGGGCGCTCGAGAACCTGACCGCACCGGCGAAGCGTGGATCGTGAAGCTGTCGCGTCAGAACTGAAAGTAGATGAAATCGAGCGACGTCGTGCTGCGGAAGATGAGCACGGCGGCAAAGGCCAGCCCGCACGCAGCGCCCTGCAGCGTGACGCGCCCCCACGCCACCGACGGGGCTTCCGCCTGGCGGCGTTCCTCGGCGTCGCGACCGAGCTCGACCCACAGGCTCTGCAGCCACAGCGGCAGCGAGTAGATGAACGTGAGCAGGAACAGGTAGAGCGCCATCTGGCGATCGGCGGCGCTCGCCGCAAACGGCGACAGCGAGAGATCGCGGACGATCATCGAGAGTTCCGTTTCGCGGAAGAGCAGCCAGCCGACCAGCGTCAGCGCGAACATGCCGGCGGTCTGTGCGATGGCGATGATCGCGGCCCGGGCAAGCCCGGGCCCTACGGCGGCAGCGCGCAGGGGCCGAGCTTGCTCGGCCCTCGGCAGGATGCTGCGCGCACGCGTCGCAACCAGCAGCAGGCCGTGGTACAGCCCCCACAGCACATAGTTCCAACTCGCGCCGTGCCACAGGCCGGACAGCAGGAATGTCGCGAGCACGTTCCTCGCCCACGTCCAGCCGCCGGCGCGCGATCCGCCGAGCGGCACGTAGACGTAGTCACGGAACCACGTGGAGAGCGAGATGTTCCAGCGCCGCCAGAAATCCGACGGGCTCCGCGCCATGTACGGATGATCGAAGTTCTCCGTCAGCTCGAATCCGAGCCAGCGCGACGTGCCGCGTGCGATGTCGGTGTAGGCGGAAAAGTCGGCGTAGATCTGGATCGCAAACGCGAATACGCCGGCCCAGAGCAGCGGGAACGACGGCTCCGAGAGCGCGAACACCTTGTTGGCGATGATGCCGACGTTGTCGGCGATGACGAGCTTCTTGAAATAGCCCCAACAGATCTTCAGGAACCCGGTCCGCGCCGCCTCGATCGAGAAACGGCGCCGCTTCTCCACCTGCGGCAGCAGGAACGACGCGCGCTGGATCGGCCCCGCCACCAGATGCGGGAAGAACGAGATGAACACCGCCAGATCCGCCAGGCTCTTGCGCGCGTGCAGCTCGCCGCGATACACGTCGATCGTGTAGCTCATCGCCTGGAACGTGTAGAACGAGATCCCCACCGGCAGGAAGATCCGCAGCATCGGCGGGCTCACGTCCAGACCGAACACCACGAGCGCGCCGTGCACGTTCTCGACGAAGAAGTTGAAGTACTTGAAGAAGCCGAGCATCCCGAAGTTCGAGACGACGCTCAGCGCCAGGAAGGCGCGCTTCCGATGGGGCCACGCCTCCATCGCACGCGCGGCCCCGTAGTCGATCGCGGTCGACGTCGCGATCAGGATGAGAAACCACGGATGAACGTAGCCGTAGAAGACGTATCCGGCGACGAGCAGCAGCCAGTTCTGCCCTCGGTGCGGCAGCGTCCAGTAGATCGCCGTGACGACGACGAAGAAGACGACGAAGTCCAGCGAATGGAAGATCACTGGAGCGACGGCCGGACGCGCTGGAAGAGGATTTCCGTGTACCGCGGCCGCGCGCTCGTCATCAGGTGGTCGCCGTCGGCGTACATGTCGATCGTGAGGTCAGGATCGCCGGTGTCGTCGCGCCAGATGGCACCGTGGCTGACGACGTAGTCGCGCAGCTTCGCGACGTACGTCTGGAGTGCCTTGGACTGCGCCGGCGGCCGGCGGCCCACCGGCCGGCGCTGCACGCGGACGAAACAGAGCCTGATCCCCGCGGCGCGGGCGTCGCGCAGCATCAACGGCAGCACCGAGCGGTTCACGTAATAGTCGAAGTCCGCGAGCTCGTCGTCCGGCGCGGACACGTCGGCCGCGTCCATCGGCCGGACGTGCCAGACGTCGAATCGCTGATTCATCTCGTGCAGGAACCGCGCGCGCCGCTCACGTCCGGGCACCAGCGATCGCGCGAGGCGATCAGTCAGCGCTGCCGGCATCCAGAGCCGGACGCGATCCGCGCCGTAGCTCCGCTCGACCGCCGAGCGCGCACGTCGGCGCCATCCACCTGCCGCCGCGATCGCCGCATTGACTTCGTCCTCCCGCTCGCCGGCGACCCGATCGACGTTCCACCGATAGTCCTCGTCCAGGCGGAACATGACGTCGGTCAGATTCGTGTCCCTGAAGAACACGAACGCGACCTGCGGCCGCGCGCCGCTCGCAATGACCCAGTTCTTCAGAGCGAGATACCAGAACACCGGGCCCGAGCCCGCCTGCATGACGTCGCCGACGGGCCGGCCGACCAGCTCCTCGAAGCGCGTCGTGTGAATCCGCGTTCCGGCCATCGAGTCGCCGACAATCACGTAGGAGGCCCTGATGCGGGCAATCTCCTGCATCGGCGCCGGATCGAACGCGCCGCGCGACCGCGGGCCTTCGAGCGCGGGGAGATACGTCGCGGGCAGGCCTTGCACACCGAAGCGCGCATCGACCGCTCGGAGTCCGCCCGGTACGAGCAGCGTCAGGAGGGCGAGCGCAGCGAGCGCGAGCACACCGGCACCGCGGCCGGCCCCAAGCAAGGACATGACGGAAAGCGCGGATTGTACCTCAACGCGAGTTCGCGTAGTATCTCTGGCCGGGCGCGATGACCTCCTTCTTCAATCGTTTTCGCAGACCGCTGATGCCATCGGCCGCATCGTCGGCACGCTACGAATTCACGCAACCTGCGGCGAGACTGAGCGGATGCTGAGCTCGCACACGGTCTTCCGCATGCTCCTCGGCGCCGGGCTGATCGCGCGCCTGCTCGCCCTGCCACTCGAAGGCACCGGCGACGTCGCCATCTGGAAGACCTGGAGCCACGGCACGGTCAACGACGGCGTGCTCCGGATGTACGGGGTCGGCGGCACGCCTCCCATCCGCCACGCGGTCGAGTGGGGCGAAACGCGGATGACGGTCGACTACCCGCCGCTCGCACTGTGGGAGCTGGCGATCGTCGGACACACCTATCGGCTCTTCGTTCCAGATTACCGCGATTCGAGACTCCTGACGGCGCTGATCAAGCTGCTCATTCTCGCAGCCGACGTCGCGGTCGCGCTCGTCGTGTTCTTCGGCACGAGGCGGCGATACGGCGAGCCGGCCGCGCGTTTCGCGGCGACGGCGTACTGGATGAATCCTGCCGCCATCCTCGACGGAGCGGTTCTCGGCTATCTCGATCCGCTGACGGCGGCGCCTGCCATAGGCGCAGTCGTCGCTGCCGCGTCAGGACATGCCGCCCTTGCCGGGATTCTCTGCGTCGCGGCCGTGCTGACAAAGGCGCAAGCGATCTTTCTGGCCCCGGTCGTTGCGCTCGCGATCTACCACCGGAAGGCCGATCGGCTGCGTGCGATCGCACGCTCGACCGCCGCGGCGACTTTGACAGCGGCGGTGATCCTTGGACCCTTCGCGGCGATGGGCGCGTGGCGCAATCTCGTGCAGGCCGTTGGCAGGCTCGGAACCCACGACATGCTGTCCGGGTATGCCGCGAACCTCTGGTGGCTCGTCACCTATTTCCTGCGGGTGGCCTACGCCATCCAGGATCTCAGCATCTGGGGCGCGTGGACGATGCTTGTACGCATCCTGGGGATCTCGCAGGTCGTGCGGCTCGGATACCCGAATCCACGGCCCTGGGCGATGGCCGCGGTCGGCGCCGTCGCGATGTGGGCACTGTGGCGATCGAGGCGCGCAGACGACGTACCAGGGCTCGCCGCGTGCGGCGCGGTCATCGTGCACGCCTACTTCATGCTCGCCGTACAGGTGCACGAGAATCATTTCTTCCTCGCGGTGCCGCTCATGGCGATCGCGGGCGCCGTTCTCGTGCAGTTACGGCCCGTCTACGCCGCCGCCTCCGCCGGTTTTGCGCTCAATCTGTTCTTGTTTTACGGCTTCGGAGGCGATCTGCCCGGCGTGTCGCGGCGGCTGACGATCATCGACGCTACGGTGCTGCTCGCTGCGGCCAATCTCGCCGTGTTCGTGTGGCACGCGCGCCAGTTCAGCCAGTCAGTCGGCGAACGGCCGATTCCCAGGTGAGCTTCGCGCCGGCCTCATGGGCGGCGGCGCCCATTCGCTCGGCAGCCGCGGCGTCCTCCATCATGCGCCGGAGGGCGGCGGCAAGCGCCGCAGGCGCTGGCTCGGTCACCAGGCCGCTCACGCCCTGCTGCACGAGTTCCGCGGGGCCGCCGCTGTCACGGCACGTGATCACCGCCTTCCGTGACGCGAACGCTTCCGCGGTGACAAATCCATAGTCCTCGTCCAGCGGCGGAAAGCAGACGGCGCGGCACCGCGCGAGGTAGTCGAGCACCTGCGAGTCGTCGATGCGGCCGACGAGACGAACGCGATCGCCGATGTTCAGCCGCGTGATCAGCGCCTGGAGGCGATCGCGCTCTTCGCCCTCTCCGGCAACAACCGCCCGGACGTGCCGGCCGTCGTCAGTGGCCAGCGCCTCGATGAACAGATCGACACGCTTGAGCGGCGTCAGCCGCGAGACGAGAAAGATGAAGTCCCCGTAGCCATCGCAGCGGTACGCGCGCTGTGGCGCCGGAGGATGCAGGACCTCCGGGCGCAGCTCCGGCCAGATCTGAAGGCGCCGAGCGATGGTCGCCGACTGGACGAACAGCTTCGACACGTTGCGCGAGAGCAAGTGCCGATCGACCGCGTGAACGATCGTCCGGCGGACACGCTCCTTCAGCCGTCCTCTCCGGCCCAGCGAACCGTGAAACCGGTCCCACAGATCGTAGTACTCGCGCATCGTGTGATTCAGCCACGACACGTGATGCGGATGCCGCACGGCGTAGCTCGGATATCTGAGGCTGATCACCTGATCGATGCGGCGGCCGCCGGCCGAGCGAACGTCGGCGCGCCAGTTGGCGAGATACGTCGCGGCAATCCCGCCGAAGCCGTAATCCGGCGTGGTCACGAGCACGCCGCTGTGCCCGTACGCGTCGAGCGCCTCGACGAGCGCCCGCGCGATGACCATGTGCCCGCCTTCCACGTCCGGCGGACTCGAGGTGACGACAGCGATGCGACGCATCCGCAAAAGTATAGGGTTAAGATCGCCTCGATGCGTGCGCGCGATCTCGATCGACTGGCTGGCACGACCTACGATCTCCTGATCGTCGGCGGCGGCGTCCATGGACTCGCGATCGCGTACGACGCGGCCGATCGCGGGCTTCGCACGGCGCTCGTCGAGGCGGCCGATTTCGGCAGCGGCGCGTCCTTCAACCATCAGAAGACGGCGCACGGCGGGCTGCGGTCGCTCCAGTCGGCGCGGTTCGATCGTGCCCGGGAGTCGATTCGCGAACGGCGGGCGCTCGCGCGTATCGCGCCGTGGCTGCTCCGCCCGCTGCCGTTCGTCGTCGGCACGTACCGCTCCGTCACGCGGAGCCGCTTTGCGCTGCGCGCGGCGTTTGCGATTGATCGGTTCATCGGCCGCGATCGGAACGAGGGCGTCGAGCCGGAATTGCGGCTGCCGCCGCCGCGACTGCTGTCGAAGACTACCGTCCTGCACCTGTTTCCCGGCATCCGGCAGCAGAACCTGACGGGCGGCGCGCAGTGGTACGACTATCAGATGGTCGAGAGCGAGCGCCTCACGTTTGCGTTCGCCGAGGGGGCGGATCGAGCGGGCGCGGATCTCGCGAACTACGTCGAAGCCATCTCCGCGATTCGCAGCGGCGGCACGGTCATGGGCATCGAAGCCCGCGACCGGATGACCGGCGGGGAGCTCCGCATCCAGGCGCGCGTGACGGTGAATGCGGCCGGCGCGCACGCCGGCACGATCATGGCCGCGTTCGGCGTCTCCCGAGAGCTCCCGTTGCTCAAGGCGATGAACCTGCTGACGCGCCGCCGCGCGTCCGATCTCGCGCTCGCCGCGCCGACAGCGGCGGGCCGGATGCTGACGATGGTGCCATGGCGCGGGCTGGCACTCGTCGGCACGAGCCATTCGGCCACCGTCGTGAAACCTGGCGACACGGACGTCACGGCAGCGGAGGTCGCGGCGTTCATCGCTGACGCCAACGAGGCGTTCCCGGCGCTCCAGCTCACGGCGGACGACATCAGGCTCGTGCATCGCGGTGTCATGCCGGCACGGGTCGACTCGAGCGGCCGCCCAGATTTGCGGCCCTCGCCCAGCCTCATCGATCACGCAGGGGAAGGCGCGCCGGGCGCGTTCACGGTGCTCGGCGTGAAGTACACGACCGCGCGCGGCGTCGCCGAGCGCGTCACAGCGCGCGTCGCCGCCAGGCTGGGTAGGCACGTTCGAGCGTCGAGAACGGCGGCGCGCACGCTGCCCGGCGCGGGCATCGCCGATCACGAGGCGCTCGCCATCGAGACGGCACGCAGGAACGGAATCGAGCTTCCGCCCGCCACACTTGCCCATCTGATCGGCCGCTACGCCGAGCGAGCGGCGGACATCATCGGCGTTATGGCCCGGCGCGATGATCTGATCGCGCCCGTCTGCGCTGATGCGCCAACGGTCGGCGCCGAGATCGTCCACGCCATCCGTCGGGAAATGGCACTTCATCTCACCGACATCGTCATTCGCCGAACGGCGCTCGGCGCCGCGGGCCATCCGGGCGACGAAGCCGTCCGCGCCTGCGCGCGCATTGCGGCGCCAGAGCTAGGGTGGAATACCGCGCGAACGCAGGACGAGATCGCCGCCGTCAACGACTTCTACGCCATCGCCTGAGCGCCGCCGTCCCTGGTCCCTGGTCCCTGGTCGCGAGTCCCTGGTCCCTGGTCCCTGGTCGCGAGTCCCTGGTCGCGAGTCCCTGGTCGCGAGTCCCTGGTCGCGAGTCCCTGGTCGCGAGTCCCTGGTCGCGAGTCCCTGGTCCAGGATCCGGGACCGGACCT
>JBMDXB010000140.1:0-15985 GCA_048594885.1 Vicinamibacterales bacterium | reverse complement strand
GCGGCCGGAGGCCGCGCAACACCGGCGCGGAGCGGGACCCTTGGGGCCCCCGCGAGCGCCGGTGCAGGGGAGTCCGAGGGGCGAAGCCCCTCGGAAAATACTGGAGCGGGAGACGGGAATCGAACCCGCAACCAACAGCGTGGACGGCTGTGACGCAACCAGTGAGATACTCCCGCCTACGCGCTCGCTGCGCACCGCTGGCTCGCGCTCCGGCCGGCAGGCCCGCTCCCCCCCCGTACGGCCCGCTCGCGCCTGCTGCGCTCGTTCGCAGCCGCGTCGACTCGGCGTCAGCGCGCCGCAGGCGCGCCCGCCGGAGCGGAGCGCGGCCCCCAGGCCGCGCGAGCGACGGCGTGGGGGAGTTCCGAGGGGCGAAGCCCCTCGAACCTATTTGGTGGCGAGGGGAGGATTCGAACCTCCGAAGCCGCTAGGGCGACAGATTTACAGTCTGCTGCGTTTGACCGCTTCGCTACCTCGCCGGCTGACGGCTGGCGTCGCTGAAACCACGAGCGACGGCCTGCAAGCCGAACGCTGTCCGTTCTACGTAAGTGTCAGGATTTGCCGCTCGAAAACTTTCCCTGGCGGAACCCGGCCGCGTCCAAAACCCTTGTCGTTGCTCGTTGAAGTGGAGCTGGCGAAGGGATTTGAACCCCCGACCGGCTGATTACAAATCAGCTGCTCTACCGGACTGAGCTACGCCAGCCCAGACAAAAGGTTAGTTGTAGCACAAGGTGTGCCACGGCCGCAAGCCCCCGCCAGTTCAGCTCTCGCCGCCACACATGCGCTAAACATAGGATTTCCAACCTTTTAGCTTAGCACACGTTCTGGGGCCGGAACTGCGCCGTCCAGCGCGATTTCTTTATCGGCGCGCTCGCTGACGGACCGCTTCGAACAGTGCCACCCCCGCAGCCACGGAGACGTTCAGGCTCTCCACGGCGCCGCGCATCGGAATCGACACGAGACGATCGCATCGATCGCGCACCAGGCGGCGCAGCCCTGCGCCCTCGGCACCAAGCACCAGGGCGGTCGGCAGCCTGTAGTCGACCGCATCGTAGGTCTCAGACGCGTGGCCGGCCAGACCGACAGTCCAGACGCCGGCGTCCTTCAGCTCCTCGACGGCGCGCGCGATGTTGACGACGGTCGCGAGCCGGACGTGGGCGACCGCTCCGGCCGATGCCTTCGCCGCGGCGCCTTCGAGCGGCGCCGCGTGTCGCGCCTGGCGGATGACGCCGTGGACGCCCGCGGCATCGGCCGTGCGGATAATCGCGCCGAGGTTGTGGGGATCCTCGATGCCGTCGAGGACGACGATGAGCGGCGCGGCGGGCGCGGCGGCCTCGACGAGCTCCTGGACGCTGTACTCACGCGGCGGCTCGAGCTCCGCGACGATACCCTGATGCACGCCGCCGCGAGCCAGGCGATCCAGCGTCTGCGCCTCCGCGTGCTCGACCCGCACGTTCGCGTCGCGCGCGAGCGTCAGCGCCTCGTCAATGCGCCGATCGCCGCGCGCGCCGACGCGCAACCGCCGCACGCGTCCGGCGCGCAGCGCCTCGAGAACCGGATTGATGCCGTAGACGATCACGCGATGGCCTTCGCGAACGCCTCCGCGCGTTCGCGGCAGCCGACGACGGGCGCAACGCCGGCGCTGATCGCCAGGTCAGCGCCGCGCTCGATCGCCGGAACGGCCAGATCGAGTTCAGGACCGCCGGCCTCACCCGTCAGCGCCACGCGAATCGGATGGAACAGCGCCTTCCCTTTGTGGCCGGTGCGCTCACGGACGCGCGCCGCCATCGCGCGAAACGCGTCCCGGTCGCGCAACCGCGAGTCGATCGCGGCCGGCAGCGCCGCAATCACCTCTCGCGCTCCCGGTTCGTTCACCACCTCGGCAACGTCGGGCCGCGCCAGCGACGTCGCTGCGTCGTACTCGAAGAGAAAGCGCAGCCTGTCGGGGATCTCCTCGAGCCGATCGACCGAGGTCACCGCCATCGGCAGCAGCGACACGAGGAAGTCCATCGCCTCGTCGGTGCGGCGCCGCAGAAAGCCGCGCGCGACGAAGTACCGCGCCGCTTCCGCGGCAATCCGCGTCGGCGCCGCGGTCTTCATGGAGTGGCGGTTCCTCCACGCGAGCTTCTCCGGATCGAACACGCCCGCGCTGTGGCCGACGTCATCGAGCGCGAACCGCCGCGCCAGTTCGTTCATCGGCAACAGCTCGTCATTCGTGTCGCCGGCGCCCTCGGTTCTCGCGCGCGGGGACCATCCGATCAAGGCGAGGTAGTTCACGAGCGCTTCCGGCAGGTAGCCGCGTTCGCGGAACTCGGCGACCGACGTCGCGCCGTGCCGCTTCGACAGCGGGGTGTGATCGGGCCCCATCACGAGCGACAGGTGCGCGAACTCCGGCGGCGTGAACCCGAGCGCCTGATAGAGGAGCACCTGGCGCGGCGTATTCGAGATGTGATCCTCGCCGCGGATCACGTGCGTAATCTCCATCAGCGCATCGTCGATGACGACGGCGAAGTTGTACTGCGGCCGGCCGTCGGAGCGAACGATGACGGGATCGCCGATCACTTCCGTGTTGAAGGTGACTTCGCCGCGGACGAGATCGTGGAACATCACGTCGACGTTCTCGGGGACCATGAAGCGGACCACCGGACGCTCGCCGGCTTCGATGCGCGCGCGCGCCTCCTCGCGTGGCAGTCCGCGGCACGTGCCGTGATACCTCGGCGGCCTGCCGGCGGCGAGATCGGCCTGCCGGTCGGCGTCCAGCTTCGTCGCGGAGCAGAAACAATGGTACGCGTGTCCCGCCGCAAGCAGCTCGTTCGCGTACGACGCGTAGAGGTGCAGCCGCTCGGACTGCCGATACGGGCCGTGCAGCCCGTCCACGTCGGGCCCTTCGTCCCAGTCGAGGCCGAGCCAGCGCAAATCGTCCAGGATGCTCTGCTCGGACTCACGCGTCGATCGCTCGACGTCCGTGTCTTCGATGCGCAGGATGAACGTGCCGTCCTTGCCGTGCGCGAGCAGCCAGTTGAAGAGCGCCGTGCGCGCGTTGCCGACGTGCAGTTGACCGGTCGGGCTTGGAGCGAATCTCACGCGCATAGATCAGGTCGAACATTCACTCAAGAGCGCAACCGCATGCGCGGCGACCGCCTCGCCACGCCCAACCGCGTCGACGCCTTCGTTGGTCTTGCCTTTGACACTCACTCGTTCGACCGCAAGGTCGAGCGCGTGTGCCAGCCGCTGTTCCATCTCTGCGCGGTGCGATGCAATCTTCGGGCGCTCGAGAATGACTACCACATCCACGTTCTTGATCACGAAGCCACGGTCGCGCACGACGGCGACGGCGTGGCGCAGCAGATCGATGCTCGACGAATCCTTCCACTGCGGATCCGTATCCGGGTAGAGGCGGCCGATGTCGCCGGCTCGAGCAGCGCCCAAAATCGCGTCCGTCACTGCATGACACACCACGTCCGCGTCAGAGTGACCGAAAGCGCCGCGCTCGAACGGCACAGTGACGCCGCCGAGAATCAAAGGTCGGCCCTCGACGAGACGATGAAGATCATAACCAACGCCGACGAAGGTTCGAGGGTCTGAGGGTCCGAGGGTCCGAGCGTCCGAGGGGTGCATGGCACGCCGCGCCGCGTCGACGTCCGCGCCTGTCGTGATCTTCACGTTGGCCGCATCGCCGTCGATGACGTGCACCCGGTGCCCGGCGCGCTCGGCGAGCGCCGCTTCGTCTGTGCCGCCGGCGCCGGATCGTCCGGCGGCAATGGCGGCGGCGAGCACGTCGCGCCGGAACGCCTGCGGCGTCTGCGCGAGGTAGACGGACTCCCGCGGAATCGTTTCTTCGATCACTCCGCTCGTCACGCGCTTCACGGTGTCGTGCGCCGGCAGCGCGGCAATCGCGGCCCCGTGTTGCGCCGCGGCATCGATCGAGCGCGAGATCAGATCGGCGGTCACGAACGGCCGCGCGGCGTCATGCACGAGAACGATCTCGGTGTCCCGCGGCACCGCGTCGAACGCGTTCGCGACGGAGTCCTGCCGCCGGGCGCCGCCCAGCACGAGACGCACGCGCGGCGCGCTCGCGAGCCACGCCGGTGGGGCGGCGACGAGCGCCTCCGGGAGCACGACGACAACGTCGTTCACGCGCGGGTGGGACACGAAGGCCTCGATGGCGCGCTCGAGGATCGAGCGGCCGCCGATCTCGAGCAACTGCTTCGGCACGCCGGCCCCGACGCGACGGCCCGCGCCGCCGGCCGCGATGATCGCGCTGACTTTCATGGACAGGATTCCGTGCAGGTGACCAAACCTTGATTATAAATCCCGCCTTCGCCGGCCGAGTAGGGGCCGGGCTTGCCCGGCCTTGGCGACCTACGGCGCGCAGGCCGCCGCGATGACCTCGCGGACCCGATCGGCGAGCTCGAGGACCTGCTCTCGCGGAACGCCAGCGGTGGCAATCGGCTCGTGAATCGTCAGCGCCACCTCACCGGGACGGACCATCAGACGCCCCTTCTGCATGACGTGACGGCTACCGGCGATCGTCACCGGCACGACCGGAAGCTGCGCATCGATGGCAACGAGAAAGCTGCCCTTCTTGAACCGTCCGAGCTGGCCGTCGGCACTGCGCGTCCCTTCAGGAAAGACGATGAGCGAGCTGCCCTCGCGAACGAGCCTCGCCATCTTCTTGACGACGTCCGGCCCGGGGTTGCGGCGATCGATGAGCAGGTGTCCCGCGCGATAGAGATGCCACCCCATGAACGGAATCCGCCCGAGCGACTGCTTCGCGACGATGCGTAGTTGCAGCGGCACGGAGGCGAACGCGATCGGAATGTCGTAGATGCTCTGGTGATTCGACGCGAGCACGCAGCTCTGAAGACCCGCCAGGTGCTCCAGGCCGTTGACCTGTACGGTCACGCCGGTCGTTTTCAGGATGAGGATCGACCATCCGCGCGCGCAGCGATGCGCGAAGTCGCCGCTGCGATCGAACAGCGTCGACACGAGCGAGATCGAACCGAGGACGACGGTGTAGAGACTGATGGCGGGGATCAGGAAGAAGACCGTCCGCCACCAATGGAAGGGTGGAAGCACCCTTTACCCTTTTCCCTTACTTGGCGCCCTGCATTCTCGCCGGCGAAGCGGGCGCCGGGCCAGCGGCAGCCGTTCCCGGCGCCGCAGACGCCGGTGCTGCTGCAGGCGCCGCAGGCTGGCTCTCGATGTACCGGCCGAAGATCATCTTGCCGGCCGTCGTCTGCAGCACGCTCGTGACGACGATGTCGATGTTGCGGCTGATCATCCGCCGCGCGTTGTCGACCACCACCATCGTCCCGTCGTCCAGGTAGGCGACGCCCTGGTTGTATTCCTTGCCTTCCTTGAGGATGAACACCTTCATGAACTCGCCCGGCAGCACGACGGGCTTGAGCGAGTTGGCGAGCTCGTTGATATTCAGCACCTCGACGCCGCGAAGCTGCGCGACCTTGTTGAGGTTGAAGTCGTTGGTGACAATCTTTCCCTGCAGCGTGCGCGCGAGCTCGATCAGCTTGAGGTCGACTTCCCGGATATCCGGGTAATCGATGTCGGAGATCGTGACGTCGAGGCCGGACATCTTCTGGATCTTCTGAAGGATGTCGAGGCCGCGGCGGCCGCGGTTGCGCTTCATCGAGTCCGCCGAATCGGCGACGAGCTGCAGCTCTTTGAGAACGAACTGCGGGATGACGAGCGTGCCGTCGATGAAGCCGGTCTCGCAGATGTCGGCGATGCGCCCGTCGATGATGACGCTCGTGTCGAGGATGCGGTAGCGCTTCGTCGGCCCTGTTTCGCGGAACAGCGCGACGAGGCGCGAGGGCTTCAGCCACTCCCCTTTGCGCGCGCCCATCACCAGGCCGAGATACGGGAAGACGAGCAGGATGAAGGTGTGGAGGAACTTGATGCGCGGATCGGACGTGTCCGCCCAGAACAGCGCCGCACCAATGGTTTTCGCCAGCCCCAGACCGATGGCGCCGCCAATGACCGCGCCCAGCAGATCGGTGACTTCGGCGCTGCGCAGCCGGGTCTCGACGACGACCATCAGCACGCCGAGGATTGCGCCCAGGACTCCGTTGATTGCCAGGACAGGGCTGAAGGGTCGGGTCAGGATTGCCGCGTAGGTGACCGCGAGTATGAAGACGATTCGTGCCAGCAGATACCAGGCCATATGACCGTACTCCGGACGGGGTAGGAATGCTGGCCTAATGATACTTCGCCGGCAGCGGCGGAACTAAAGTTCCGCCCTACGGATGTCTGGCGCGTTTCCACCGGTCGTAGCGCATGCGCAGGGTCCTGACCGGGTTGGCGTTCTCGCCTGGCTGGATGTCGCGGTCGGTCACGCTGATGTAGAGCGCCGGAATCACATCGTCCCGGGACGGACCCGCAGGATCCGCCGGCTTCGAGAGCAGGATGTAGGCGACGTGCGCGGTCTTGCCGTCGCAGGGCGCGGACAGCTTCGGCGGGGTCTCGCAGGTACAGCGCTTGTCGCCGCCGCGCGCGTCGGCGGCTTCCATCGCCGCCATCACCCGATCGGTCAGGTCGCCGGAGGCCTTCGCGAAGGCCTCCATCGCCACCGTGACGACCGCCTCGGACGCGAGGATGTTTCCCTGGACGGCGTAGTGGATCGACGTACCTGGGACCTGTCCGATCCGATGCAGTGACACCGGCTGGTTCTTCGAGCCGGAGAAGCCCGCGGTGCGTCCCTGCATGTCGAGGATCCCGAACTGCCGGACTTCGACGCTCGGATCGGCCCTGAGCATCTCGAGGATGCCCGCCGGGTCGGTGCCTTTCTGGAGCTGCTCGTAAATCAGGTTCTGATTCGCCCGCGTGCGGTCGACGCCCGCCTGTGCCGCCGCGACTCCCTTGCCAGGAACGACGATGGCCTGGACGTCGCGCAGGTCCTTCGCCGGGAAGCGCTCGAGCGCCTGCTGCGGCACGCAGGTGGCGGATGCGATGACGACCACGCGCGTGCTTCGATCGAGCGCAATCACCGACCACGTCGCGTGCGCGAGCGGCTGGGCGGCAACGATCAGGATGACTGTGGCGAGGATGCGGCGCATGATGCGCGCCATGCTACCCGATCACCAGTCCATCGCGGCGTCGAGCGCTTCGGCGACGGTCTTCACGCCCGCGATCTCGAGATTCGCCGGCACGTCCGCCGCGGCGACGTTGCCCTGCGCGAGGATGCAGCGCGTGAATCCCATCTGCGCGGCCTCGCGCACGCGCAGCGCGGCTTGCGTCACGCCGCGCACTTCCCCGGCCAGACCGACCTCGCCGAACACCACCGTGCCGGCCTTGATCGGACGATTGCGGACGCTCGACGCGACCGCAGCGATGACCCCGAGATCCGCGGCGGGCTCGTCGACCGCGATCCCGCCGGCGACGTTGACGAACACGTCCTCGGCGACGAGATTCAGCCCCGCGCGCTTCTCCAGCACCGCGAGCAGCAGCGACAGCCTGTTCTGATCCAGGCCGCTCGCCATGCGCCGCGCGTTGCCGTACGTGCTGGTGCTCACGAGCGCCTGCACCTCGACCAGTATCGGCCGTGTGCCCTCGACGGTGCACATCACCGCCGATCCCGGCGCGCCGGCCGGCCGCTCGGCGAGGAAGATCTGCGACGGGTTCGGTACCGGCCGCAGACCCGTGCCCGTCATCTCGAACACGCCGAGCTCGCTCACCGCGCCGAAGCGGTTCTTCACCGCGCGGATGATCCGATGTGAGTGGTGCTTCTCCCCCTCGAAGTAGAGCACGGTATCGACGATGTGCTCGAGCGCCTTCGGGCCGGCGAGATTCCCATCCTTCGTCACGTGGCCGACGAGGAAGGTCGGAATGTTCTGCCCTTTCGCGGCGAACAGCAACTGCGTCGCCGACTCGCGCACCTGGCCAATGCTGCCTGGAGCCGACTGGAACTTCAGCGAGAACACCGTCTGGATCGAGTCCACGATGATGAACGCCGGACGCAGCCGCGCGATCTCCTCGAGGATGCGCTCGAGGCACGTCTCGGCGAGGATGTAGAGCGGCGCGCTCTCCACACCGAGCCGCTGGCCGCGCGACTTGATCTGATGTTCGGATTCCTCGCCGGAGCTGTAGAGGACCGGCCCTGCCGTCTTCGCGAAATGCGCGGCCGCCTGCAGCAGCAGCGTCGATTTGCCGATGCCCGGCGCCCCCCCGATCAGAACCAGCGATCCCGGTACGACGCCGCCGCCGAGCACGCGATCGAATTCGTCGATGCCGGACGACAGCCGCTCGGCGACGACCGTGTCGATATCCGCATACAACTGCGGACCGGCGGCCACGGCGAGGCTGTACCGCTTCGCAGCGTCCGCCGCCGCGGCGCCGCCGGCCACTTCCGGCGCGGCGCGCTCTTCGACGAACGAGTTCCACGCGCCGCACTCCGGACATCGGCCGAGCCACTTCGGAGATTGAGCCCCACATTCCTGGCAACTAAATACGATCTTGGGCTTCATCCTCGAGTCCACCCTCTCGATCGATTGCGGATCGTCGATTGCGGATTGCCGATTGACGGGATTGCGGATTGGGGATTGGGATTGGGGGGTTGGGGATTGGATTGCGGATTGGGGATTGACGAATGGATTGGCGATTGTTGGTTGCGGATTGGTTGCGGATTGGTTGTCGATTGGCGCTCACACAATCGACAATCAATCACCAATCAACAATTCAGCAATCACTAGCAATCGCCATTCATCAATCCCCAATCCAATCCCCAATCCCCCAATCCCCAATCCCCCAATCCCAATCCCCAATCCCCAATCCCCAATCCCGTCAATCCGCAATCGACGATCGGCAATCCGCAATCGACTTAGCGTCCCGCCGAGTATACGCGCTGAATCCGGGACCCTACCCGGCACAGCAACTCGTACGGAATAGTTCCAATGGCGGCGGCCATTTCGCGGATGCCGATCGATTCGCCGTTCTGGTCGCCGATGATGACGACTTCGTCGCCCGGCGAGACGTCCGTGCCCGTGACGTCGATCATCGTCATGTCCATGCACACCGAGCCGACGATTGGCGCGCGGCGGCCGCGCACGAGCATGTACCCGCGTCCGCCGAGCCGCAGATCGAGGCCATCCGCGTAACCCGCCGGCACCACCGCGATCGTCGTCGGCCGATCGACCGTCGTCTTCAGGCCGTAGCCGGTGCCTTCGCCGGGACGCAGCCCCTTCACCGCGACGATACGACTGTGGAGTGACAGGGCAGGTCGCAGCGGGATGGTCGCCGCGAGCGGCGGCGGGACGATGCCGTAGAGGAGCAGGCCGGGGCGCACGTAGTCGTACCAGACGCGCTCGTCGCGCAGCAGCGCGGCGCTGTTCGCCGCATGCCGTACGTAGGGCGCAACTTCTTGACCGCCGGAGCCTTGGCGAAGGCGGTCAGTTGCGCCGCTTCCGCCTCCGCCAAATCCCAGCGGCGGCAGCTTGGCGCTCACCGCCTCGAACCGCCCGCGCTGTTCGCCGAACAGCGGATGCTCGGGATTGTCTGCCGTCGCGAAGTGCGTGTAGACCGCCTCGAGCTGCAGGTTGCGGCTTGCCGCGAGCTCCGGCAGCGTGCGCTCGATGTTGTCGAAGCGGAACCCGAGGCGGTTCATGCCGGTGTCGATCTTCAAGTGGTAGCGCAGCCGCGCGCCGCGCCGCGCCGCGGCCGCCTGCAGCGCGCGCGCCGCCGACGGCGTCGAGATCGTCGGCGTGAGATCGTGAATGAAGATGCCGTCGAGATCGCTGACGCTCAGCGCACCGAAGATCAGAATCGGCGCCCGCACGCCGGCCTCGCGCAACACGATCCCTTCTTCGATGTCCGCCACTGCCAGCATCGCCGCGCCCGCCTCTTCGAGCGCCAGCGCGACCTGCGGCGCGCCATGGCCGTAGGCGTTCGCCTTGACGACGGCAATGATGTTCGCGCGGCCGTCGAGAAACTCGGCGATGGCGCGGAGGTTTGATCGGATTGCGAAGAGATCGACTCTGGCGACCGTCGGCCTGATCATGGCGCTCTGTCAATGCTAAATGCTGAATGCCAAATGCTGAAAGGACTTCACATTCAACATTGCGCATTCGGCATTCGGCATTGACCGAACGCGCCGTCATGCCGCGCCGTGCGCCAGGTTCTCGAACCTTGTGTGCTCTTTGATGAACGCGAGCTTGACCGTACCGGTCGGGCCGTTCCGCTGCTTGCCGACGATGATCTCGGCGACGCCTTCGGCTTCCTGATTCGGCTGCCCGTCGTCGTTCCGGTACTGCTCCTCGCGGAAGATGAACATGACGACGTCGGCGTCCTGCTCGAGGGCGCCGGACTCGCGCAAGTCGGAGAGCTGCGGGCGGTGATCGGAGCGCGTTTCCGGCGCGCGCGAGAGCTGCGACAGCGCGACGATGGGCACGTGCAGCTCCTTCGCGAGCCCCTTCAGCGATCGCGAGATCGAGGCGAGCTCCTGCTGGCGGCTCTCGAACCGGCCTCTCCCCTGCATCAACTGGATGTAGTCGATGACGAGCAGGTGGAGTCCGTGCTCCGCCTTGAGGCGCCGCGCCTTGGCGCGCATCTCGAGCACGCCGATCGACGCCGTGTCATCGATGAACACGCGCGCTTCCGCCAGCGTGCCGAGCGCGTGCGAAAGGCGGCCGTAGTCTTTTTCGCTCAGGAACCCGGTGCGGAAGCGATGCGCGTCGATGCGAGCCTCGGATGTCAGCATGCGCATGAACAGCTGCTCTTTCGACATCTCGAGGCTGAACACCCCCACTGTCATGTCCGTCGTCGTGCCGATGTGCTGCGCGATATTCAAGATGAAGCTGGTCTTCCCCATCGACGGCCGGGCGGCGACGAGCACGAGGTCCGACGGCTGCAGCCCCGACGTCATCTCGTCGAGATCGACGAACCCGGTCGGCACCCCGGTGACGACCCCCTTGTGCTGCTGCAGCTTCTCGATCATCGAGAAACTGCCCTGCACGAGATCGCGCAGCGGCACGAACCCGGCGCGGATGCGGTCTTCCGCGATCGCGAAGATCGCGCGCTCGGCCTCGTCGAGCAGCAGATCCGGCTCCTGCTCGGCCTCGTACGCCTCGGCGAGGATCTTCTTCGACGCGTTGATCAGATTCCGCAGCGTCGACTTTTCCTTGACGATGCGCGCGTAGTACTCGACGTTGGCGGATCGCGGCACGCCGTCGGCGAGCGCGGCGATGTAGGCGGGGCCACCGACCTGCTCGAGCTCTCCGGCCCGCGCCAGTTCCTCCTTCAGCGTGACGAAATCAATCGCATCGCCACGCTCGCTGAGCACGACCATCTTGTTGAAGATGCGCTGGTGCGCGTCGCGGAAGAAGTCGCCGGCGTCGATCAGCTCGGCCGCGTGGTTGAAGGCCTCGTTATGAATCAGGATCGCGCCGAGGACGGATTTCTCGGCTTCGAGGTTGTGCGGAAGCGTGCGCTCGCTGACGACCGTTTCGGGCATTGGGGATTCGAACGGAGGTTTGGGGAACGAGGAGAGAGGATACAACAACTCGGAGCATCATTGACGTCCGAACGCGCTCGGCAGCCAATCGACCTACTTGGTCAAATGACGGAGGCGCTTACCACACGACGTGGACTCCGTACTTCTTGAACACATCGTCGCGCGTGACGACTGAAATGCGTTCGGCGAGCGCCTGTGACACGAGCAGCCGATCGAACGGATCTCGATGATGGAACGGCAGGCGCGCAACACGCGCCGCGTGCGCGCCCGTGATCGGAAGGAGCCGGTAACCCTCCTCCTCCTTCTCGTGGACGTAGTCGTCAACAGGAACAGGCAGTGTCAATCGTCCGAGGCTGGACTTGATCGCGAGCTCCCAGATCACCGCGGCACTGAGCAGAGGGATCGCGTCCGATGCGGCGAGCGCCTGTCGCGCTCCGCGCCCGAGCCGCCGATCCCCGCTCGCGAACCAAAGGAGCGCGTGCGTATCGAGCAGCAGCTTCACTTCGTGTACTCGTCGAACTCCGGCAGCGGCGCGTCGAAATCATCGTGGATCACGATCCGGCCGCGATCAGCGCCGAACCGGGGCCGGCGGGTGGTCTGGGCGATCGGCCGCAGCTCGGCGATCGGCTTGCCGCGGCGAGTGATTCGGTAGACGTGGCCTTGGCGGACGCGCTCGAGCAGCTCGGAGAGCCGCGTCTTGGCCTCGAAGGCGCCGATCTCGTGGACTTCCATACCAACTAGTTTATCAGACCAGTCTATCCAGAGAACGCCGCCCCATTGACCGAAGCCTTACGCCTGCTCCGGAACCACCTTGACCTTGACCTGCGCGGTGACCTCGCGGTGGATCTTCACCGGCACGCTGAACTCTCCCAGCGCCTTCAGCGGCTCGGCCAGGACGACTTTGCGCTTCTCGATGTCGAAGCCCTTCGCCTGCAACGCGTGCGAGACGTCGGCAGCGGTGACCGAGCCGTAGAGCGTGTCGTGCTCGCCGACGCGGCGGGCGATCTCGATCTCCTGCGCGGTCATGCGCTGCGCCAGCGCCTCGGCCTGCGACTTTTCCTCCGCCTCGCGCACTTCGGCGATCTTCTTCTCACGCTCGATCTGCCGCTTGTTCGCTTCGGTGACGGCCAGCGCGAGCTTGCGCGGCAGGAGATAGTTGCGGGCGTAGCCCTCCGCCACCTTGACGATGTCGCCGCGGCGTCCGAGCTTCTCCACGTGTTCTCTGAGAATCACTTCCATGATCGAATCTCCGCGCTAGTCCGTCACGTACGGAATCAGCGCCAGCTGACGCGCGCGCTTGATAGCGGTCTGCAGCTTGCGCTGGTGCATCGCGCAGGTGCCCGAGATGCGCCGCGGCTGGATCTTGCCGCGCTCCGGGATGAACGGCGCCAGCAGCCGGACGTCCTTGTAGTTGATGTAGTCGATCTTCTCCGCGCAGAACTTGCACACGCGGCGCCGGCGGAAGAACCCGCGACGCGGCGAGTCGCCGCCCTTCTTGTCCTTGTCCTTGTCGCCGCGGCCCCCTCGTCCTTCCCTCATCGCTGCACCTCCACGCCTTCCACGTCATCGAAATCGCTGTCGCCGCGCGCTTCACCGGGCTGCGGCTCGGGCGGCAGCCCGCGCGCCACGCGGCGCCGCGCCTGCGCCGCCTTCCGCGCATCGCGCGTCCGCTCCGCCACCCGCAGCTCCTCGTCCACGCGGACGATGAGATGCCGGATCACCTGGTCGATGACCCGCAGCCGGCGGTCGATCTCCTTCATCAGCTCGCCCGAGCCGGTGATGGTCTCGACGACGTAGGTGCCCTCGCGATGATGGCCGATCTCGTAGGCCAGCTTCTTGCGGCCCCAGTTCTCGGTCTTGTCGAACGTGCCGCCGAAGCGCTGGACGATCTGCTCGATTTGCGTGTGCAGATCGGCGACCTCCTGCTCGGAGGCGTCGGGCGTGACGATGTAGACGAGCTCGTACTGTCTTGCTGTGCTCATGACTCTCCTTTTGGTCATCTTCACTCGGGGCTCCGCCCCGAACCCCGGCTCGGTCGCTCGCGGGGACCCCGTGGCCCCGCTCCGCTCCCTCGCAGGCGCGCCGTGCGCGCCTCGTGCGGGTAATGGCCACGACCTCATGGCCGTGGCAAGGAGAAAGATAGGTTGTTTAGTCCCCGTCTTCCTTCCGATTGTAGCGGTTCATCACCGGCGTGACGCCTTCGGCGACGAACAGTTCGACGGCGTCCGCGGCGCGGCCCACCGTCTCGGCGACGTCCGGCCGCTCCTCCGGCTCGAACTTCGCCAGCACGTGATCCGCGAGATCGCGCCGCGCGTCGCCGCGTCCGACGCCGATCCGCAGCCGTGCAAAGTCTTCAGTGCCCAACGCGGCGATAACCGACTTCAGGCCGTTGTGCCCCCCCGCCGATCCCACCGCCCGCGTCCTCAGCCTCCCCAGCTCCAGATTCACATCGTCGACGACGACGAAGAAGTCCGGCAGCTCGATCTTGTAGAACTGCAGCAGCCCGAGCACCGCGTGGCCGCTGAGATTCATGAACGTCAACGGCTTCGCAAAGGTGACGTCCTGCGCTCGATCACGCGCAATCAGCGCGTCGATTCCGCGCGGCGCTGATTCCCATTCCAGCCTGTGACGCCCGGCCAGCAGGTCCAGCACGTCGAAACCGACGTTGTGCCGCGTGCCGGCGTAGCGGCGGCCCGGGTTGCCCAAACCGACAACTAGCTTCATGTCAATGCTGAATGCTGAATGCCGAATGCTGAAACCGAGTGGACGGAGAGAGCGAAGTGCCTCCGTTCGCTCCGTGTTCTCTTTTCAGCATTTGGCATTCAGCATTCAGCATTGACTACTCTTCTTCTTTTTCTGCCTTGCCCTTCTTAATCACTTCGGGCTCGGCAGGCGTCGCCGGCGCGGCGGCGGCAGCCGCCTCGGCAGCCGCCGGCTCCTCTTCGGCCCTCAGCGGCACGACGTGGACGATCATCATGTCCGCGTCGGATACCGGCTTCCACTTGGCGCCTTCGACGTGCAGGTCGCGGACGCGGACGCCCTGGTTCAACATCAGCTCGCTGATGTCGATGTCGATGTGCTCGGGGATGTCTCCCGGCAGACACTCGATCTCGAGGTCGCGGTTCACGAAGTCGACGATGCCCCCCTGCTGCTTGACGCCGCGGGCCTCGCCCTTGAGGACGACCGGCACCGTGACGGTGAGCGCCTTGTCCATCGCGACCTGGTAGAAGTCGGCGTGCAGCAGCTTGTGGTCGATCGGATCGAGCTGGTATTCCTTGACGAGCACGCGCGTCTGCCCGCCGTCGAGATCGAGCCCGATCAGCGTGTTGACGCCCGACTCCGAGTGGAGAATGCGCAGCAGCGCCTTCGGATCGACCGCAATCTCCACGGCCTTGCCCTTGTCGGCGCCGTAGACGACGGCGGGGATCCGCCCGCTCGCGCGCAGCCGCCGCGCCTCGTTCTTGCCCCTCGTTTCCCGCTTCTCTGCCTGCAGTGTTGCGTCCATAATTCGATGTCTCTCGGGCCGGGCAAGCCCGGCCCCTACGTTCTCTCTCCTTGCCGCAACGCTTCGCGCCGCGGCCTACACGAACAACGACGAGACCGAGGTCTCCTCGTGAATGCTGCGGATCGCCTGGCCGAGCAGCCGCGCGACCGAGAGCACCTTCACCTTCCGGCACCGCGCGCGATCGCCGCTGAACGGGATCGTGTTGGTGATGATCACCTGATCGATCGGCGCCGCGTCGAGCCGCTCGACCGCCGGGCCGGACAGCACGCCGTGGACGGCGCACGCCAGCACGCGCTCGGCGCCGTTCTCCTTCACCGCGTTGGCCGCCTTCACGATGGTACCGGCCGTATCGATGATGTCGTCCTGGATGATGCAGGCTCGGCCTCTGACGTCGCCGACCACGTTCATCACCTCCGCCGTCCCGTCATCGGTGCGGCGCTTGTCGATAATCGCCAGTTCGGCGCCGAGGCGCTTGGCGTACGCGCGCGCCCGCTCGGCGCCGCCCGCATCCGGCGACACGATCGTCACGTTCGGATACCCGAGCCGCGAGCAGTAGTCGATGATCACCGGCGCCGCGAACAGGTGATCGACCGGAATATCGAAGAACCCCTGGATCTGCGCCTTGTGCAGGTCCATCGTCAGCACGCGGTTCGCGCCCGCGGCGCTGAGCAGGTTGGCGACCAGTTTCGCCGAAATCGGCACGCGCGGCTTGTCCTTCCGGTCCTGACGCGCGTAACCGTAATACGGAATCACCGCCGTGATGCGCGACGCCGACGACCGACGGAACGCATCCATCATGACGCACAGCTCGATCAGGTGCTGATCGACAGGCGCGGACGTGGGCTGCACGATGAACACGTCGGTGCCCCGGATGTTCTCGTCGATCTGGAACGACACCTCCGTATCGGGAAACCGGTGGAGCCGGGACTGCCCGAGCGGCACGCAAAGGAACTCGGCAATCTCCTGCGCCAACAACGGGTGGGCACTTCCGGAAAAGAGCTTCAGTTCAGTCCTCGCCATGC
>JBMDXB010000014.1:0-73876 GCA_048594885.1 Vicinamibacterales bacterium | reverse complement strand
TAGGACCGGCGTACCTGATGTCCCGCCCTAGGGCTGTCGCGACAGCCGCGCACGTAGGGCGGAACTTCAGTTCCGCCAAGAGACAGAATGGCAGACAAAGACTACGAGATTCCGGTGAAGGTGGTCGACCGCCGCTGGTGGGCGAAGGGAGAGGGCGCCGAGCCGCGCTCGGACAACGGCAGCAGCGCCTCGCTCAAGCCGACCTACGTCGAGGAGCTCGAGCGGCAGGTCGCTGAGAAGGACCGCCAGGTCCAGGACTACATCGCGAAGTACCGGCAGGCGTCGCAGGAGTTCGAAGACTCGCGCCTGCGTCTGCGTCGAGAGATCTCGAAAGAGATCGAGCGCGGCCGGCGCGAGATCCTCGCGGACCTGCTGGAGGTCGTCGACAACCTCGATCGGGCGATCGACTCGGCACGCCAGGCGCCCTCACCTGACGCGCTCGTGCAAGGCGTCGAGATGGTGCGGCGGCAGTTCCTCGGCAAGCTCGAAGGATTCGGCGTGAAGCGGATCGAGGCGGAGGAGCAGCCGTTCGATCCGGCGCTGCACGAGGCGATCAGCACCGTGCCGGCGCCGTCGCCCGATCGCGACGGCATGGTCGTCGGCGTGATCCGCCACGGCTACCGGATCGGCGAGGACGTCTTGCGGCCGGCATCCGTGGCGGTTGCGAAGACGTAGGGGCCGGGCTTGCCCGGCCCGCTTCGGCCGGGCAAGCCCGGCCGCTACTTCAGGGCGCCGCTCGGCGCTTTCCATTCGTACAGTTCGACAGCGAGCCGGCCGACCTTGATCATCGGGTCGCCTTCGGCGATTTCCTTCGCCGCGGCGAGCGACGGCATCCGGTAGACGACAATGCCGCGGCGAGTCCCGCCATCGGCGAACGGTCCTGCGGCGAGCAGCCGATTCTCCTTGCCGCGCGCTTCCATGTAGCCGATGTGCTCCTTCTGCAGCCGCTGCGCCGTCTCCTTGTCCTGGCCGCGGTTCGGTCCGCTGTTCAGAAAGCCGAAGTAGAGCGTCTCCTGCGCAAACGGCTCGGACCACGGTTGAAATACGTCCATCGCCATCAACGTGAGGAACTCGGGCGCGAACAGGCCCGCCTTGACCGCAGGATCCTCGGTCACGAGTTCCTTCGCGCGCTCCATCGTTGCCACACGGAAGATGGAGATGCCCAGCACGTCACCTGGTGTGGTGAAGGGCCCGGCGGCGGCTAGACTGCCTTCCCTCCCCAACTTCGTGACGTACGCCCTGTGGGCGTCCATCGTCGGCTTCGACTTCGCGTCGAGCGTGGCCGTGCCTTTCTTCAGCAGCACGACGTGGAAGGTGGACATCTTCTGCTGCGGCGGTTCGGCGGAACTAAAGTTCCGCCCTACGACTGGGTCTGCGGCGGAACTGAAGTTCCGCCCTACGCCTGGTTCCGTAGGGCGCAACTTCAGTTGCGCCTCATCCGTGTTCGCACCAGCGATCAGCAACAACCCGACAAGCACCTTGACCATGACTACTCCGTACTCCCGGTGCCAATCGGCTCGAGCTTGAGACGTTTGGCCTCCGCGTTGAACGCCGGGACATCCGCCGCCAGCACCTGCTGCAGGCGATCGGTGTGCGCCTTCAGCTCGGCCGAGAGATCCTTGAAGATCGCTGCCGCGTTGCCGATCGGCCTGCCGTCGCCGTAGTTGACGACGCGCAGCAAGCCGGCGAGCCTGTTGTTCGTCTTGATCGGGAAGTTGAGCGGGTCCTGTCCGCTCTGGTTCCTGACCTGGTAGATCTCCTCCTCGACGGCACTGAGATTCTTCGTCAAGCGATCCGCCGCCGCCTTCAGCTTCGCGTCGCTCGACTTCGCGACGCGCTCCGACACCTGCTGCTTCAACTGGCGGATGCGGACGACGGCGCCGTTCGCCTCGCTGACCTTGTCGCGGATGCGAATGGCGAGGTCGAACTGCGCCTGCAGGTCCGCGTCGGTGACATCGGTGAAGAGGGGATGCTTCTTCACGACGAGCGGCTGCGTGAACGTGCGGCCGTCAACCGTCATCCGCACCTGATATTTCCCGGGCACCGCCGTCGGCCCCGCCGTCGACGCGCCCCAGAGGATCATGCCGTCGAACGTCGTCGCGCCGGGGTATTGCAGGTTCCACGTGACGCGATGGAGGCCGGGGGTCATCGGCGCGGTGGCCTCGAAGCCGCCGCGTCCTCGTCCGCCTCCGCCACCTGCTGGCGCTGCGCCACGTCCGCCCTGACGTCCCCGGCCCTCACCCGGCGCCTGCCCGCGGATCGGGTTGATCACCTGCCCCTTGCCGTCGAGCACTTCGATGGTGAGGCTCTTCGCAGGATTCATCAGGAAGTAGGCGATGCTCGCCGGACCCGCCGACCGAATCGCGGCGCCTGGCGCGAACAGGTACGTGTCGGCGTTCGCGACGCTCTCGTCGATCTGCCTGATCGGGTTGATGTCGTCGAGGACGTAGAACCCGCGCCCGTGCGTCGCGATCACCAGGTCGTTCTCCTCGACGATGATGCTCGAGACCTGCGTGTCGGGCAGGTTGGCCGACATCGTCCGCCACTCATTGCCGTCGTCGAGCGACAGGTAGATGCCGTGTTGCGTGCCGGCATACAGCAGGCCGCGACGCTTCGAATCCTCGCGGATGGCGTGCACGTAATCGTCCGGCGCGATGCCGTTGACGATCTTCGTCCACGTCTTTCCGAAGTCGTTCGTCTTGAAGATGTAGGGGGCGAGGTCATCCAGCAGCGGCCGCTTCACCGCGGCGTACGCCGTGCCGGCATCGAACGCCGAGGCGTCGATCAGGCTGACGCGGCCGAACTCCGGCATCTCTTTCGGCGTGACATTCGTCCAGTTCTTCCCGCCGTCACGCGTCAGATGAATCAGGCCGTCGTCCGATCCGGTCCAGATCACATTGACGTCGCGCTTCGACGGCGCCAGCGTGAACACCGTCCCGTAGATCTCGGGACCGTTCATGTCACCAGTGATCGGGCCGCCGGAGTGCCCCATCGTCTTTGGATCGTGGCGCGTGAGATCGCCGCTGATCGGCTCCCACGTCTGCCCGCCGTTCGTCGTCTTCCACACGCGTTGTGACGAGGTGTAGAGGATGTCGGGATCGACGGGCGAAAAGACGATCGGGTAGGTCCACTGCCAGCGTTCCTTCAGCGATCCCGCGGGCTCGCCGGAGTAGATGCGCGGCTCGGGATTGACCTCGCGAATGTGCCCGGTGCGCCGATTGAGCCGCGTCAGAAACGTGCCGTTGTTGCCGCCGGCGAAGATGATGTCGGGGTCTTTCGGATCCGGCGCGATGTAGCCCGGCTCCGATCCGCCGGCGCCGTACGGTTGCACGAGCGCCCCACCGCGGCCGCCGCCGCCGAACCCGCCGCGGCCCTGACCTCCGCGGCCCTGCGCCGGCACGGGTCCGCCCTGGCCGTGTGCGGGCGACGGGCTGTTGCTCGGCAGACAGATCGTGCTGCCGTCCTGCTGCGCGCCGCAGACGTGATACGGGACGTGCTTCGTCGTGGCGACGTGGTAATACTGCGGCGTCGCGAAATCCTGCGGGGTCCACGCAGGCCCTGCGCTCGAATCTCCCGCCGTCATCGACACCGCCCCGCCGCCGTCGTTGCCAACGACGAGATGCTTCGGATTGTCCGAATCGATCCAGAGATCGTGGTGGTCGCCGTGCGTGCCGCCGCCGACGCTCGTCAGCGTCTTGCCGCCATCAGTCGAGCGGAACAAAGACGTGTTGAGCATGTACACCGTGTCCTTGCTCTTCGGGTCCGCTGTGACGTGCGTGTAATAGAACGCGCGCTGGCGGACGCTGCGGTTGTCGTTCACCAGCTTCCAGCTCGCGCCGCCGTCGTCCGACACGAACACGCCGCCGTTCTCGTTCTCCACGAGCGCGTAGACGCGGTTCGAGTCGGCGCCGGACACCGACACGCCGATGCGCCCGATGACGCCCTTTGGCATGCCGGGATTGCGCGTGTTCTCCGTCCAGGTGTCGCCGCCGTCGGTGGACTTGAAGAGCCCGCTGCCCGGCCCACCGCTCGACATCTGGTACTCGACGCGATAAGCCTCCCACAGGGCGGCGAAGATCACCTTCGGGTTGTTGCGATCGATCCAGAGATCGACGGCGCCGGTCTTGTCGTCGCGGAACAGCGTCTTCTTCCACGTCTGGCCACCGTCGGCCGACTTGAACACGCCGCGCTCGGGATTCGGCGCGCCGTGATGGCCGAACGCGGCGACGAACACGATGTCGGCGTTGGTGGGATGGATGCGGATCCTCGAGATGTTGCGAGCGTCGCGGAAGCCGATGTGCCTCCACGTCTTGCCGGCGTCGGTCGACTTGTAGACGCCGTCGCCCGACATGATGTTGCCGCGGATGCACGACTCGCCCATGCCGATGAAGACAACATCCGGGTTCGATTCAGCGACCGCGACAGCGCCGACCGACGAGCTCCGGATCTGCCCGTCCGTGACGGGCGACCAGTTCTCGCCCGCATCCGTCGTCTTCCACAGGCCGCCGCCGACGGCGCCGAAATACGCTTCTTTCGGACGGCCTTTGACGCCGCTGACGGCAATCGATCGGCCGCCGCGCGTCGGCCCGATGCTGCGCCAGCGATATGTCGAGTAAAACGCCTCCTCCATCGTCGTCTGCGTGACGGCCGAGGGCGACTGGGCCTGCTGCGCGAGCGACGTGATGCCGATGGCGCTGGCCAGCGCGAATGCGAATATGAGTGCGGTGCGAGAGCGGGACATCGAGCCTCCTGGGATGAGGAATTCTATAGCAGGGCTCGAGCGGCTGCCCGCTTGACGCCGACGCTATCATCGTCGGCGGGAGCAAGCCATGACTGGAAAGCGCTCACTCGCGGCGGTCCTTGCGGCCGTCGGCCTGTCGGTCGTGGCCGTCGCGCCGCGCGCCCAGGCGCCACAGGCCGTCGACAGCGCCGCCGCTTACGTCAAGAGCGAACACATGGTGCCGATGCGCGACGGCGTGAAGCTGTTCACGATCGTCTACACGCCGAAGGACCAATCGCAGACCCACCCGATCATGCTGCACCGGACGCCGTACGGGTCGCCGCCCTACGGGCCGAACGCCTACCGCAAGTCGCTCGGACCGTCGGCGGACTTCGCTCGCGAAGGGTTCATCTTCGCGTATCAGGACGTGCGCGGGAAGTTCCGGTCCGAGGGTGAGTTCATCGTGATGCGGCCGATCCTGCCCGATCCGCAGGGCACGCAGACGGACGAAAGCACCGATACCTTCGACACGATCGATTGGCTGGTGAAGAAGGTGCCGAACAACAACGGCCGCGCCGGCCAGTGGGGCATTTCGTATCCGGGTACGCAGACGGTGTGGGGACTCGTCCGATCGCATCCCGCGTTGAAGGCGTCCTCTCCGCAGGCACCTGCCATCGACATGTTTCTCGGCGACGACTTCCATCACAATGGCGCGTTCAGGCTGATGTACACGTTCAGTTGGCTGGCGGGCAACGCACGGCCGCGGGCCGGCGCGACGGAGACTCGCGGCGGCGGCTTCCGCTACGGCACGCCGGACGGGTATCGCTTCTTCCTCGACGCCGGGCCAGTCCGCAACATCAACGCGCGGTATTTCGACGGCAGCGTGCCGACCTGGAACGAGTACATGACGCATCCGGACTACGACGAGTACTGGCAGCGGCAAAACCCGCTGAAGCACGTGAGGAACGTCTCACATGCGGTGCTGACGGTCGCAGGCTGGTTCGATGCGGAGGATTTCTACGGCCCGCTCGAGACGTATCGCACGCTCGAGAAGGACAATCCGTCCGCGAACAGCGCCATCGTCATCGGCCCCTGGCTGCACGGCGGTTGGGCGTCGATGCCGGGCGACGCGCTCGGCGACATCCGTTTCGGGTCGCGGACCGGAGAGCACTACCGGCAGCACATCGAGCTGCCGTTCTTCCTGCATCACCTGAAGGACAAGAAGACGACAACCGCAGAAGCCACCGTCTTCGAGACGGGCGGCAACCAGTGGAAGACGTACGACACATGGCCGCCGCGCGGTGTCGAGACGCGGACGCTCTACTTCCAGCCGAACGGCGGCCTCGCGTTTTCGCCGCCGTCGCGGAAAGCGTCGAATGCATTCGACGAGTACGTGAGCGACCCGGCGAAGCCCGTGCCCTTCAGCGCTGAGACGCGGACGACGCAGGGGCACCTCTGGATGGTCGAGGATCAGCGGTTCGCCGCGTCACGTCCCGACGTCCTCGTCTATCAGACCGCTCCGCTCGCCGATGACGTCGTGATTGCCGGCCCGATCGTCGCGTCGATGTTCGTGTCGACGACGGGAACCGATGCGGACTGGATCGTCAAGCTGATCGACGTCTATCCGGGAGAGGCTCCGGACAACGATCCGAACCCGCGCGGCGTGCGGATGGGCGACTTCCAGATGCTGCTGGCCGGAGAAGTGTTCCGAAGCCGCTACCGGAACTCGTTCGCGAAGCCGGAAGCGATGGTGCCGAACAAAGCGACGAAGATCGAGTTCGATCTCCGCGACCGGTTCCATCGGTTCCTGCGGGGCCACCGCATCATGGTGCAGGTCCAGAGCTCGTGGTTTCCCGTCATCGACCGCAATCCGCAGACGTTCGTGAATATCTATCAGGCGGGCGAGTCCGACTTCCGCAAGGCGACGCACCGCGTGCTACGGTCCGCGGCGATGCCGTCGGGAGTTCGCGTCGGAGTGGTGCGCTGATCATGGGCGTCTTTACCCCAGTTACGACACGCCTTGCGGGCACGATTGAGCTAGAGGGGCCGGTGTCGGAAGTGTTCGAGCTCTTCTCGCCCGAGGCAGAGCGGCTCTGGGTGCCCGGCTGGAGTCCCGAGCTTCTGCATCCGCCGGGGGTGACGTGGGCGCAGGGAATGATCTTCCGCACGCTGGAGGAGAAGGGGCCGGCCATCTGGGTCGTCACACGGTTCGATCGCGAAGCGCACGACGTCGAGTATCACCGCGTCGAGCGCGATCGCTACGTGGCGCGCGTGATGGTGAATTGCGCGCCGCTCGGCGATCGACGCACCGCGGCTATGGTCACCTACGACTTCATCGGCCTGACCGCCGACGGCAACGCTGAAATCAGGGCGATGACCGACGCGGACTACGCAGCGAAGATGTCGCGCTGGACCGGATGGATCAACGACTATCTCAGTCGCCGCCAGAACCCTTGAACTGATCGGCCTCTTCGGCGAACAGGACGTTGAAGCTGGTGAGCGTACCGTAGCAGCCGCTGATGTAGCCCTGCAGCTTCACCTTGACGTCCTCGGGCAGCTCCGTCGCATTCACCTGCTGCTCCAGCGTACGCAGGCGATTGCGCAGCATCACGACCTTGTGGAAGAACGTCTCGATCGGCCAGCTCTTTTCCTGAAGACCCGGCGTTCCCGGCCGCAGCACGAATGTGCCGTTGCGCCACTTTTCCGCCGGGGTGACGGGCGTGATGCCCGTCTCCTCTCGAATAATCCGGCGAAGCAGCATCTCGAGGTCGGCGCCTGCGGCGTCCGTCATGGGTGGTGCAGTCCTTTCGCGCTCGCTGACGACGGGAAATGGATCGCGGCCGGCGCGCGGCACACGGCTGGTGGCAGTGGACGGCGCCGCCGGACGCGGCGCGTCCTGGCCGATGCGCGGTCCGCCGCGGTAGTTGTGCTCGCTCCGGCAGTAGCCGCAGGCGACGCGAATCGGCTCGCCCTCGGGCGTCGCCGCGACCACCGCATGCATCCGGTCCGTCTTGCAGACGCGGCAGTAGTCCTCGACCGAGTCTCCGGCGCGATACGTTCGCTGGGCCATCCGGGACGATTGTACCCTTTGGTAAAATCACGCATGCCGCTGTTCGAGTACCTGTGCCGCGATTGCGCCAAGCCGTTCGAGGCGTTCGTCACTGCCGACCGCACGCCGTCATGCCCTGCCTGCAAGGGCGTCAACCTCGCGAAGCTGCTGTCCGCGCCAGGAATGGTGGGAGCGTCCAATGGCAGCGGCAGTGACGCCGCGTCGTGTCCCATGCCCGCGCCCATGTGCGGCGCGCAGGGCGGGCGGTGCGGCTGCGCGTAAACCAAGTCCCTGGTCCCTCGTCCCTGGTCCCGGGTCACTGGTCCCGGGTCACTGGTCCCGGGTCAGCGCTTGCTTCGCATCCGCCCAAGCGCCGCCTTCTTGCTGGGGCGCGTCGTTCCCGAGGCCGACTCGTGGCCGGCGTTGCGGACCTCTTCACGGCCGAATGCACCCGGCGTGCGCTGCGATGCGGGATGCCGCTCGAAGGTGTGCCGGCTGCTGTCCATTTTCTTCGAGAGCGATTTCATTCCCGTCTTGCTGGTGAGCTGACCGCCAGGCGAGCGATGCGCCATTGAAGACCTCCTATCGGCGGAACTGAAGTTCCGCCCTGCGGCTGTCTGCGAGCAAGCGCGATACCAGCCTTGCAGCCCGTGTCAGCCGCGTAGTAGTCTGCCGCCCGCATGTACTCACGCGAAGAGGTCAAAGCCATCACCGACAAGCTGCTGAATATGGTCAAGGCCGACGCCGCTGAGGTCGACTTCAGCGGCGGCGAGCGATCGGCGACGCGGTTCGCCAACTCGAACATCACCGCGAACATGGTGCAGTTCGACCGACAGGTCACCGTCACGGTCTACAAAGGCGCACGCGCCGGCTCGTCATCGACACGGCAGTTCGACGATGCGTCGCTCGAGCAGGTGGTGGAGGACGCGACGGCGGCCGCTGACAAGGCACGCGAGAACCCGAATCCGACCCCGTTGACGGAGGGCCCACAGGAGTACATCCCAGTCGACGCGGCGCTGCCGAGCGGCGTCAACTTCGGGCCTGCCGAGCGCGCGAAGCTCGCGCGCCGCAGCATCGATCTCTCCGACAAGATGGGGACGGTCGGCTCCGGCTACATCCCGAAGGTCCATCAGACGACGTGCGCGGCGAATTCGAAGGGACTGTTTGCGTACTACCAGTACGCGGAGGCCGGCTTCATCCTGACGTGCCGGACCTCGGACGGCACCGGCTCCGGCTGGGCGGGCATCACCGGCGTGAAGGACACGTCGATGATCGACGCGGAACAATTGACGCGCGTCGCCTCGGACAAGGCGCTGCGAAGCCGCAAGGCGAGAGCGTTGGAGCCGGGCCGCTACACCGTCATCCTCGAGCCGCGCGCGAACGCGCGATTCCTGTCGCTGATGACTGGCCTCTTCAACGCCAGGTCAGCGGAGAGCGAGTTCGGGCGCACCTACTTCACCGGCAAGCAGCCGGGCACGTCGAAGGTCGGCGAAAAGGTCTTCAGCGACGCAATCACGATCAGGAGCGACGTCGGCAATCCGATTCTGCGGCAGTCGCCGATCGGCGTCGACGGGTTGCCGGCGCGGCCGGTGACGTGGGTCGAGAAAGGCGTGCTGAAGAACCTGTTCTACGACCGACAGTGGGCGGCGCGGCAGAAGAAGCCGATGAGCACGACGCCGGTGAGCTCCAACCTGGTGATGGAGGGCACGGACACGCCGCTCGAAGACATCATCAAGTCGACGAAGCGCGGACTCGTCGTGACGTTCTTCTGGTACATCCGCGGCGTCGACAACGAGACGCTGCTGAACACCGGCATGACGCGCGACGGTCTCTTCCTCATCGAGAACGGCGAGATCGCCGGCCCCGTGCAGAACTTCCGGTGGAACATGTCGCCGATCGTCGGCTACAACAACGTCACCGCGGTCGGCCGCGCGGTACCGATCCACACCGGCGAGTCGTACGACGGCCCCGGCACCGCGCTCGTGCCGCCGGTGCGCATCGAGGACTTTCTCATGACCTCGGTGTCACCCGCGGTGTAGCCCGCCGAGCGAAGCGAGGCGGCAAGCGCGAAGCGCGCCCGGCGCCGGAGGCGCCGTGAGCGCGTGGGGGTGGGGCCCCACGCGCATTGAGAAAAGCAGACAGCCATGAAGCGAAGAGACTTCGTCAAGACGATCGCGATGTCGGGCGCGGCGGTGGCCGCGAGCGATCTGGTCGGCGATCTGATCGCCCAGGGCCCGAAGGGACGCGTCCTCGAATCGAAGTTCAAGGGCCTCTCGGACGTCGCGCTGTCGGAGGCCAGGCGGCTCGGCTGCAGCTACGCCGACATCCGCTTCACGCGCAGCACGAGCCGCGGCGTGACGGCGAGCGGCGGCAACCGCGATGCCAGCGAAGCCGGCGGCTTCGGCGGGTTCGGAGGCGGCGGGCGCGGCGGCGGACGTGGAGGAGGCCGCGGCGGCGGCGGCTTCGGGCGCGCCGGCGAAGGCGCGCGCGCCGGCGAGGCCGCCGGATTCGGCGTGCGCGTCATCCACAGCGGCGTCTGGGGATTCGCCAGCAGTCCAATCGTGACGGAGGACGAGATCCGGCGGATTACGCGCATGGCGACCGAGGTCGCGAAGGCGAGCGCCATCGCCAAGAAGATGGACGTGCGGCTCGCGCCCGTGCCGGCGTACCAGGCCTACTGGGCCACGCCGATGAAGAAGGACCCGGCGTCGATCTCGCAGGAAGAGAAGCAGGCGCTGGTGCAGAAGGTCGTCGACCTCGCCGTCAAGAGCAAGGAAGTGCTGACGGTGAACGCCTCCGTCCAGCTCGAGGCCGAGTGGAAGTACTTCGCATCGACCGAGGGCTCGTACATCGAGCAGGAGATCTTCACGACGACCCCGAACTTCACGGTCATCGCGCGCAAGGACGGCGAGACGCGCGGGCGCGGCTTCACCGGCGTCCCTGGCACCGGAGGATGGGAGATCGCCGAAGCGGCGCAGATGGCCGAGAACGCCGAGCGGATTGCCGCCGAAGCGATCGAGTTCTGCACGGCGAAGCCGATCTCGATGGGGATCAAGGACCTCGTGCTCACCCCGTCGCACGCGATGCTGACGATCCACGAGATCGTCGCGCACGCGACCGAGCTCGATCGCATTCTGGGCTACGAGGCGAACTACGCCGGCACCAGCTTCGTGAAGATGTCGGACCTCGGCAAGCTGAAATACGGCTCGAAGCTGTTCAACGTCACCGCCGATCGAACGATCCCCGGCGGCATCGCGACCATCGGCTATGACGATGACGGGGTGAAGACGCAGGAGTGGCCGCTGGTGCGCGATGGAATTCTCGTCGGCCTGCAGACGAACCGCGAATCCGCGCATTTCATCGGCGAGAAGTCCAGCCGCGGCTGCACGCACGCGAACTCGTGGCGCGACTACCCGTTCCTGCGCATGCCGAACGTCCACGTCGACGCCGGCCCTCCCGGCTCGCCCACACCGGAGCAGATCATCGCCGACACCAAGGACGGCGTGCTGATCGACGGCCGCGGCAGCTACTCGATCGACCAACAGCGCTACAACGGCCAGTTCGGCGGCAACGCGTTCTGGGAGATCAGGAACGGCAAGAAGACGCGCATGGTGACCAACGTCACCTACAACGCCATCACGACCGACTTCTGGGGCAACCTCGACGCCATCTCCGGCAAGGAGTCGTGGCAGATGTTCGGCACGGGCGGCGATGCGAAGGGACAGCCGACGCAGACCAACAGCATCTCGCACGGCTCGCCGTGGCTGCGCATTCGCCGCATCATGGTGGGCGCGGCATACGCGTAGTGGTCCCTGGTCCCTGGTCCCGGGTCCCGGGTCCCGGGTCCCGGGTCCCGGGTCTCGGGTCTCGGGTCTGGTTACTTGTTGGAGCAGCGGGGGCGGGCGCGCGCGACGTTGCAGGAGACGGTGAATTCCCGCTTCGGCGCCGCCGGCACGGAACGCAGCCCGTCGGCCGCCCATACTCGCTCTTCTTCGGTGACCGCAATCTCGATCGTCGACGGCCGCCTGAACGCGACGCCGCCGATGGCCCTGTCCATCATGCGCTCTGAAGTTCCGATCTCCGGGTCGGGTTTGGGTGGGTAGAGTCGCACATCGCAGTCGGTGTTCGGATCGTACAGACTGATCGAGCCGGGATGCACCGGCGCGAAGTGCGTCATGCTGTGCTCGTAGGCGACACGGCCATCGGGCAGAATCAGACTCGACCAGCCCGCCAAGCGTTT
The DNA here is from genome assembly GCA_048594885.1 of Vicinamibacterales bacterium. Taxonomy (GTDB): domain Bacteria; phylum Acidobacteriota; class Vicinamibacteria; order Vicinamibacterales; family 2-12-FULL-66-21; genus JBMDXB01. The sequence goes on along the minus strand of JBMDXB010000014.1, from coordinate 61,867 downwards.
TCGAACCATCAGGTCCGGCGCGAGCACCAGCAGTATGCCGGCGGACGGCGTCAGGTGCGTGTCCAGATAGAACCAGCGCCCGCGGCGCGCGAATCCATCCGCGGAACCACCGATCTCATCCTTGTCTCCCCGACGCAGAATCGTGCTGCGCCACCGCTTCGTGCGCCGGTCGAACGCTCGAATGCGCAGCTCCGGCGGCAGCACGTCCGTCCCGCCGTACCAGTAGTAGGCGATCGCCACCCATCGGTCGTCCTGCAGAACGGCGTAGCTGGTGATCCGGCGTGCCGCGTCCGGCAAGCCTTCGACCGGGACGTAGCGGTCCGCGAGCACTTCGGCGAGCGTCGGCCACTGAACCTGCGGTTCCTGCAGCACCGCGAGGGCGAGGAACAGAACCGGGAGCATCGCCGTGTTAGACACCGTCCGCGCTGAGAGGTGACGTTGCCTGCAGCGCGATGCCGGCGGCAACGGTGACGTTCAGCGAATCGACGTCGTCCGCGATCGGGATGCGGACCAGGTGATCCGCATGCCGCAGCGCGTCCGGCGTGAGACCAGGACCCTCCGCGCCGAGCAGAAGGACGAGCCGCGCCGAGGCGTCGAGCGAGGCTGCGAAATCGGACAGCGCCATGGCGCGCCGATCGGGCGTGAGCGCTACGATCTGCATTCCGGCTGCCCGCAGCGCTTCGAGGTCGGCCGGCCACTCCGCCGCCGTGGCGAACGGCACGCGCAGCACCGCGCCCATGGAGGTCCGGATCGACTTCCGGTAGAACGGGTCCGCGCACGCCGGCGACAGAATGATGCCGTCGATATCGAAGGCGGCGGCAACCCGGAACAGGCCGCCGATGTTGTCCGGATTGCCAACGCCCTCGAGGGCCAGCAGTCGCCGCGCGCCGGAGAACCGCGCCACAGGCGCGTGCTCGTCCGGCCGCCTTACCAGGGCAAGACACCCGCGGTGAAAGTCGAAGCCGGTAATAGACTGCAGGATCGCCGGAGCGCAGACGAAGACGGCGGCGCCCGTGCGCTCGAGCAGCGGCTGGAGGCCGCTCAACGCGGCCGGCGTGACGGCAATTGACTCGATCCCGAATCGCCCGAGCTCGATCAGCCGCTCGACCACCAGCCGGCCTTCGGCGGCGAAGAGGCCGCGCGAGCGGAGCCAGCGGTGATCGCCTACGTGCGCGTAGGCAGCGATACGCGGGTCGTCGGCACGCTCGATCGGCTCGATCACTCGTCGCGGACGACGGAGCGACGGCTGCGGTGGGCGTCGAGCACGTGCTGGCCGAGGCGCTTGCTCATGAACACCTTCGACTCGCCGGGATCGAACGGGTGCTGAGAAAAGCGGATGACGTCGAACTGGAGCTGCGCCAGCGCGCTGCGCATCTCGTAGAACCGGTTCTTCGTCTTGACGATGATCTCGTCGAAGCCGTTGGCCATCGCCCAGGCTTCCTGCTCTTCGGTGAGCGCGCGAAAATGCCCCTGCCCGCGCCAGTCCTTGCGCGTGCCGCCGATCCACTGGTAGAGCACGCGGCGGCCGTCGAACTCGACGACATCTTCGAGTTGCGCGACCAAGTCGGCGAGCTTCGGGTCGTTCTCGAGGGCGCGGATCTCGTGGGCGACCTTGAAGGAGACCGGGACGATCGTGCCCGGGTCATCCGGCAGGGGCGCTTCCGCCATGAGGATCTGGTGATCGCGTTCGCTGAGCCGCTCGATCACCTCCGACGCGCTCTTCTTGCGCGGGAAGTCGAGGAAGTGCTCCTCGATGTACTGAATCTCGAGCGCGCCCTGCTGGAGGCCGTATTGCCTGATGACGTATTCCACCGCGTTCTACTATACGATACGCGCCGGTCCTGACCGCCGGTCGCTGACTCGCATCGGGCACGCGCTCTCGGGCAAGAGGAAACGCCGAGGCAGCCGAGATCGCCGAGTGCGCCGAGGGATCGCGATAACTTGAAGATCTGAGCCCGTTGGGCCGCGCTTCGCGCGGTGTGGGGATCGAGAGGAATCGCAAACGTAAGCACCACTGATACTCACGGTGGTTACGGTTGTGATTCCTCTCGATCCCCACTACGCCGGCCGAAGGCCGGCGCCCAACGGGCTCGTATCTCCAAGCCAGCGTGATCCCTCGGCGCCCTCGGCGTCCTCGGCCTCCTCCGCGTTTAGCGTGCGAGATCTACGGCCGATACTCCCGCTCGAGATTTGCCTTGATCTCCGCCTCGGTGAACCACGCCCGCCGCAGCCTGTGCTCCGCGAAGATGCGGATCTGGTCGCGGCTGTGCGCCGACTCCAGGTTCGTCGTCTGGCCGTAGGCCAGCACCGACCAGCCGGTCACGGGACGCGAGAAATCCACGAGCAGCACCCACGCGTCGCCGAAGCCGACGGGAGGGCGATCGCGGGCGATCGTGCCGGCGACGCGGACGCTGTCCTTCCCCACCGCATCGAAGCGCATCACGCGGAACGTGCCGTAGGTGCCGACCGCGCCGTCGCCGGGCAGGTCGACGTCGCCCATCCGGAAGCGGTTCGCCTCGCCCCATGCCACGCGCTCACTGCCGAACTCGGCCCGAACCGCGCTGACCGCTGCCGCGAGCTGCTTCACGGCCTCCTGAGGGCTCGACAGGCCGCTCGGCGTTCTCGCCGGGTCCGCCGCGCTCCACGGCACCGCGAACGGCGACGAGACGGCCGCGACATAGCGATCCCAGAACCGCGTGAACAGGACAGCACCCTGCGAGCTGGCCGACACGCGGTCGTCCCACGCCTCGAGCGCATCGGCGCCCGCACGCGCATCCCCGGGCGCGTCCGCTGACGCCCGGACCGCGGTAATCAGATCCCGCTTCACGCGTTCGGCCAGCAGCATGCGCGTGTCGTACTTCGTGCGGATCACGTCTTCGACGCTGAAGGTCTTCTGCCGCTCCAGCATGTCGAGCGCGAGCTGCGGCCGCAGCGCCAGCGGCCCGCGCTCGAAGTACGACGGATATCTCGTCATCTCGATCGGATCGCGCAGCGACACGAACTGCGGCGGGTTGTTCGCGTTCTGGACGTACCCGCCCGGCGGATTCAGCAGCCGCGGAAAGTCGTCCAGCCGGTGCAGCGTCGTCCAGAGGTCGCGCGACGAGGACGCCGGCACGTCGAGGCGGTAGTCGACGCCGTCGCGCCGCCGCGGCAGCCGCGCGTTCCACAGGTAGAGCACGTTGCCGTCGGCATCGGCGTAGGTGAAGTTCGACGTCGGCACGTAGTTGCGGCGCATCGCCGACAGCCACTCCTTGAGCGATCGGGTCTTGCTCGCGACGTAGAAGCCCTCGAAGTAGCGAAAGGCCTCGAGCCTCGTGGACTTGACGGCGAATGCGCGATCCTGCGTGCGATGCACGACCGGACCGACGTGCGACGACCAGAAGCTGCGGCTCTCGGTCCTGAACGTGCCGTCCGCATTCCTCACCTGCACGCTGACCGTGCGCGGCGTCAACGACATCGACCGGCCGTCGAACAGGTAGTGGTCAGGCCGCTCGGGATCCAGGGTCAGCGCGAACACGTCATCGAGATCGGGAGCGTTGTTCGTCGTGACGAAGCCGAGCCGGTCGTTGAAGCCGGCGCGCAGTACCGGGATGCCGACGAGCGTCGATCCGTAGAAATCGGTGCGACCGGGCACTCGTACGTGCGCCTCCCAGTAGAGCGACGACCACGAGAGGTGCGGATTGCCCAGGAGAATCGGTTTTCCGGTCGTCGTGCGCGCGCCGCCCAAGGCGAACGCGTTCGAGCCGTCCTCGTCCGAGTGGTCCGAGTGGTCCGAGTGGTCCGAGTCGTCCGAGTTTGCTTTTTCGTATTTCGCGCGGAGTGCACGGGGGAGTGACGCGCCGGAGAGCGAGTTGACGGCGCTGGCGCGGCTGTTGGCGAGCACGTCGGTCGCGGTGAATTCGGGGATCCAGTCGGGCAGCGTGACGCGGTGCTTGGCGACGTAGCGATTCACGCCGGCAGCGTAGGCCGCGAGCATGCGACGGTAGAGCGATGACACGAGCGTCAGGCCACGGCGCGCCTCGGCGAGGTTGTCGAACCGCGCCATGCCGATGTCGTTCTCGATGCCGCCGTCGCCGAAGTACTTCGCCTGCTCGCCACGCGCCGCGATCAGCCGCCGTGCGATTTCCACGGCATGGTCCTCCGCCTGCGCGTAGCCGAAGCCGAAGGCGGCGGCTTCCTCGGTCTGTGCGAGGATATGGGGAATCCCGAAGGTGTCCCGGCGAATCACGACCTGCTGCGCGAGCCGATCGCCCTGCGGCAGATCGACCGGCGGGCGGGCGCACGCGACAATCGCCAGCACAACGGCCAGAACGGCACGCGTGACTTTCACGGTGTGCAGAGGGTATCAGAGATGACCCTGCGACAGGACCTCCAGCAGGCGCTCGACGACATCGACGCAGCCGGCCGCGCGGCCGAGACGCTCGTCGACATTCTCACCGACGAACAGTTCTTCTGGCAGCCGAACGAAGGACGCTCATGGAGCGTCGCGCAGTGTCTCGAGCACCTCGCCGTGGGGAATGCGATCTACGCGACGGGAATGGGCGATGCGATCGAGAAGGCGCGGCAACGCGGTACAGATGGCGGCGGTGCGATCGCGCCGGGCTTTCTCGAGCGGAAGTTCATCGCGTCACTCGAGCCCCCCGTGAAGACGCGCATGCGCGCGCCGGCCAAGATCCTGCCGCCCTCCGGCTGGAGCCGCGATCGGATCATGCAATCGTTCCGCGAGGCGCACGAGCGGCTGCGCACGCACGCACGCGCCGCGGCGGACATCGACGTGAACAGGGCGAAGTTCAGGAACCCCTTCCTGCCGATCTTCCGCGTCCGCGTCGGATCGGCGTTCCGCATCCTCGCCGCGCACGACCGGCGGCACATCTGGCAGGCGCACAACGTCACGAAGACCGCGGGATTTCCCAGTTCGCGTTGATACACGCGTAGATGAACTGATCGCGCGGCTGGCCGTACTTGACGCTGCTCGCGCGCAGGAGGCCTTCACGCACGTAGCCCGCCTTCTCGAGCACGCGTATCGACCCGACGTTGTCGGCGAACGGCAGCGCGAACAGCCGCAGCAGGTTGTGCCGGTCGAACGCATGCCGCGTCACGAGCTCGAGCGCTTCCGTCGTTACACCGCGCCCCCAGCAGCGCTCCGAGAGCCAATAGCCAACTTCGGCCGAGTACCGTTCGACGTCGGTACCCGGAACGAAGCCGATGCCGCCGACGGCCTCGCCGTCGATGTCGATCGCGAAGCTCGTCACCGGAACGGACGTGAGCACGTGCTTCAGGAAGACCTGCGCCGCATGGCGCGTGTAGGGATGCGGAAAGCGGTCGCGGAGCTGCTTCGCGACGTTGATGTTGTTCCCGTGCAGCGCGAGCGAGTCGGCGTCCTGCATCCGCCAGGTGCGCACCGCACAACTCGCGCCCTCGAGCCTCACCTCCGGTTGCATCAGAACAGCGTCCGTCCGCGCATCTTCAGCCACCGTTCGGCCTGGCGGAAGTCGGGACACACCGCCTCCACCAGACGCCAGAATCGCCTCGAGTGATTCTGCTGCCGCCGGTGCATCAGCTCGTGGATCAGCACATAATCCCGGACCGCGTCAGGCATCTGCACGAGCCTGAAGTTCAGCGCGATCGTTCCGGACGGCGAACAGGATCCCCACCGCGATCGTTGGTTGCGAATCACGACCCGCTCGATGGCCATCCCCTGCTCCGCCGCGAGCTGCTCGAGTCGAGGCGCCAGCTCCGCCCGCGCAATCGTCTTCAACTCGGCCTCGACGGCGTCCCGTACGCCGGTTCCCTCCTCGAGGCTCACGACGCGATCCGCAAACGCGGCAACACGGCGCGTCGCCGTCTCCGTCACCCGGATGGCGTGCTCGCAGCCACGGAACAGGATGACGGTTCCGTCGCCCCAGGTGACCGGCATGTGCTCTTCACGGATGCGCTCCCGCTCGCGCTCAATCCAGCGCTGATGCCGCTCGGCGAACCGCTCGCCTTCCGCACGCGAGCCGCCGCGCGGCACGGTGACGCGCAGCGTGCCGTCTGGACGCACGCGGAGGATGTATCGGCGCGCGCGGCGCACGCGCACGAACTCGATGCGCGGCGGCACGGCAGGACTGATGTCGAATGGCAGCGGCGGCTGCACCATGGAGTAGTGAATCGTGAATGGTGAATCGCGAATCGTGAATAGTGAATAGTGAATGGTAAGGGGTAAAGTGCAAAGGGTAAAGGGTAAGTGGCCATTCACCATTCACCATTGACCATTCGCTATTCACCGCGGAGTGCGACGAGCGGATCCACCGCGGTCGCGCGACGGGCGGGCACGTAGCTCGCCAATACGACGACGACCCCGAGGAAGATCGCGACGCCTCCGTAGCTCACCGGATCGGTCGCCGTGATGTTGTAGAGAATCGTCCGCACCGTCATCGTCGCGAAATACGCGCCGACGATGCCGATCGCGATGCCGATGAGCGCGAGCTTCATGCCATGGCCGATGACGAGGCCGAGAATGGACGGACGGCTGGCACCGAGCGCGACGCGCACGCCGAGCTCCTGCGTGCGTTGCGACACCGAGTAGGAGAGCACGCCGTAGACGCCGATCGACGCGAGCAGCAGCGCGACGGCACCGAAGACGCCGAACATCCAGCCGAACAGCCCGCGCTGCCAGAAGCTGAACTGGCGGAGATCCTCCATCGTGCGGATCTGGAAGACGGGCAGCATCGGATCCGACTGGCGGATCTGCTCGCGCACCGCGCTCGTGATGCGTGCCGGATCGCCCGCGACGCGAATCGTCAATCCGCTGTTGAACGTCGCGTCGAACGGCAGCGGCACGTACGCGTTCGGCGGCGGCGCCTCGTCGGAGTTGCCGGCGCCGGCGAAATGCCGGAAGTTGGCGACGACGCCGACGACGGTGAAGGACTCGGGGATGCGCTCCTCCGCCATCCTGAAGCGGCGGCCGATCGGATCGGCGTCTCCCCACATCTGCTTCGCCATCGACTGGTTGATCAGCGCGACCGGCGTTCGCGACATGCCTTCGGTGTCCGTCATGTCGCGGCCGTGGACCAGCGCGACGCCGAGCGTGCGCCGGAAGTGCGGCGTGACCGCGACGAACCCGATCGACGGTTCCTTGCCCGGCTCCGTCTTCGAGCCTTCGATCAGCACTCGCCCGCCGCCGCCTCCGCCGCCGAGCGGAACGAAGTTCGACGCGAATGCCGCCTCGACGCCGGGCAGCGTCTCGACTCTCGAAACGATGTCCTCGATGCGCCGCACTTTCGGTTCCATCGGCTCGTAGCCGGGGCCCGGCATCACGAACCGCAACGTCATGAGCGGTGCGGTGTCGAAGCCGACGCCGGAGGACTGCAGGTTCAGAAAGCTGCGCACGAACAGCGACGAGGCGACCAGCAGGACGAGCGCGAGCGCCACCTGCACCACGACGAGCGTATTGCGCAGCAGCGCGCGGCCGCCGGACGTGCCGCGGCCGCCTTCTTTCAGCATCTCCTGCAGGTTGGGGCGCGCTGCCTGGATGGCCGGCGCGAGCCCGAAGATGATCCCCGTCAGCAGCGCGATCGCGCCGGTGTAGACGAGCGACCGGGCGTCGAGGCTCCAGCGGACGAAATAGGGCACGCCATCGGGCGGAATGGCCGCCCGCAGCAGATCGACGCCGGCGGCGGCGATCGCCACGCCGATCGGTGCGCTCACCACGGCGATGAGGAGCGATTCGACGAGCAGTTGCCGCGCGATCTGCCAGCGGGCGGCGCCGAGCGCGCTGCGCACCGCGATCTCGCGCGCCCTGACGGACGCCTGCGCGAGCAGCAGGTTCGCGACGTTCGTGCAGGCGATGAGCAGCACGAGCGTGACGGCGCCCATCATCGCCGTCAGGATGATCTTGACGTCTGTCGGCAGCATCCGGTCCGCCAGCGGCCGGACGACGGCGCCCCACCCTTCGTTCTCGGGATATGCGGCGGCGAGCCGGCTGGCAATGGCGCCCAGATCGGCGCGCACCTGCTCGATCGTGACGCCCGCCTTCATGCGGGCGAACACCGAGAGGCTGCGCTCGCCGCGCTGCGACGCCTCGCCGTAAGGCGCGAGCGGAACCCAGAGCCGATGGTTGAACGGGAAGGCGAACTTCGCGGGCATCACGCCGATGATCGTGTGCGGGCGCGTGTTGATCGAGATGCCGCGCCCGATCACATCCGGGTCCGACTGATACCGCTGCTTCCAGACGTCGTCGCTCAGGATGATCACCGGCTCGGCGCCGGCACGATCGTCAGCGGCCTCGAAGTCGCGACCGACAACGGGCGCGATGCCCAGCGTGCGGAACATGTTCCACGACACCGCCGCGCCCTGGTAGCGCTCCGGCTCCGCCTCGCCATCCGAGATCGTCAGGCTGCGCGTCTGAGAGGCGCCGCCATCCGCGATCGTCGTGGTCGCCTCCATCCAGTCCCGATAGTCCGGGTAGGACAGAGCGCTCAGATTGATGCCGCGCTTCGGGCTGTTCGCGTTCAGCGCGACGAGTCGATCGGGATCGTGGAACGGAAACGGTTGGATGAGGACGCCATCGACGACGCTGAACATCGTGGCGTTGACGCCGATGCCGAGCGCGAGACAGGCAACGGCGACGAGCGTCACGCCACGATGGGCGAGGAGCGTACGGATAGCGTAACGAATGTCTTTCAGGAGCACAGACGAGTTAGACGTGCTCCTACTGCAAATGTTTCTTCATCCACCCGAACACCGCCTCGTGCCAGGCGCGGCTGTTCAACGCTTTCAGCACCCAATGCCCCTCGTCCGGGAACACCAGCGCCTCTGCGGGGACGCCGTTGCGACGCAGTGCGGTGAACATCTGCAGCCCCTGATCGACGGGAACCCGGTAGTCCAGCTCGTTGGTGATGATGAGCGTCGGCGTCCGAATCTTGTCGGCGAAGAGATGCGGAGACCACTTCGCGAACTGGGCGCGTGCCTTCGGATCCCACGGCTTGCCTCCGAATTCCCACTCCGTGAACCACAGCTCCTCGGTGGCGAGGCTCATCGACTCCAGGTTCCACACGCCGTCGTGGCTGACGGCGGCCTTGAACCGGTTCGTGTGGCCGATGATCCAGTTGACCGCGTAGCCGCCGTAGCTGGCGCCGGCGATTCCCATCCGCGTCGAGTCGGCGAACGGCATCTTCGAGACAGCGTCGAACACGCCGTCGAGATCGGTCATCACCTTACCGCCCCAGTCGCCGGAGATCTCGTCGAGGAACTTCTGGCCGAAGCCCGTCGATCCGCGCGGGTTTGGCGCCACGATCACCCAGCCCTGTGCTGCCCAGAACGACGGGTTCCAGCGATGTGACCACGAGTCGAGCCACGCGCCCTGCGGGCCGCCGTGAATGAGGAACACGACCGGGTACTTCTTCGCCGGGTCGAAGTCCGGCGGTTTGATCAGCCAGTACTGGATCTTCGCGCCACCCGCGCCAGTGGCGGTCAGGCTCTCCGGCTGCGTGAACTGCACCTCCTTCGACAGCGCCTCGTTCTCACGCGTGATCGCTGTCACGTTCGAGCCGTCGGCTGACGCACGGTAAATCTCCGCGGGCGCCGTCAACGTGGACTTCACGAACGCGAGTACGCCGTTCCCCTCCACTGCCGACGCGATCGCGCCGCCTTCGACGATGCGCTTCGGCGCGCCGCCGGCGGCGGGCACGGCAAACAGGTGCTCGCGACCCTCCTGCTGCGCGCCGAAGTAGATGGTGCGGCCGTCCTTCGAGAGCGTCAGGCCGTCGGCCGAGATGTCGGGGGTCTCGAAGAGCGTGCGCTTCGTGCCGGTCGAGCGATCGTAGGCGTCGAGGTACCAGCGATCGGACTCGAAGCCGGGACGCCGCTGGGCGCGGACGAAGATGGTCTTGCCATCCGGCGAGTACACGGGGTTCACGTCCGCCGCCGGGTTCGCGGTCAACTTCTTCGCCTGACCACCCGCCGCCGGCACGAGCCACACATCGTTGTTCGTCGTCCACGCCTCGCGGTCCTTGCCTTCGCGATTGGAGACGAACGCCACTTCAGTGCCGTCGGGCGAGAACGCGATGCCGGCGTCCTCCTGGAAATACGGCGGCGAGTCGAAGTCGCCCGGCGTCACGTCCACGGTCTTGCCCGATTCGATGTCGGTGACGAAGACGTGATGACGGATGTTGGTGCGCCACTCGTCCCAGTGGCGGAACAGCAAGCGCGTGAGCCGGTACGCCTTCACCGGGTTCTTTTCGGCTTCCTCGGCTTTTTTTCTGGTGCAGTCGAGATCCGCACACTCAGGGTAGACATCCGACACATACGCGACCTTCGATCCGTCGGCGGAGATGACGAGCGGCGCCTGCGCGCCGAGCGGTACGTTCGTGACGCGCCTGTCCTTCTGACCGGTCTTGCCATCGATGGCGAAGACCTGTGGGGCGCCGTCGCGGTTCGAAAGGTAGACGAAGTACCGCTTGTTGGCCGCGACGCGTACCGTACTCTCGCTCTTGTCACCCGACAAGAACGGTTTTGGCAATCCACCATCGTCAGCGATGTAGATATCGGAGTTCCGGCGTCCCGTCTTGAAGTCCGTTGTGGTCCGCGTGTACAGCACGGATCGTCCGTCGGGCGAGATCTGCGGATCGCTCACGCGAACGACCGTGAGCAGGTCGCCGATCGTCATGGCGCGGCCGGCGGCGGCACGCGCGGGACCCTGCATCGAGGCGGCAGCCAGCAGCGCAATCAGCGCGAGGCAAACGTTGGCCGTTGGCCTTTGGTCGTCGGCCTTTGGCCTTTGGTCCTCGGCCTTTGGCCTTTGGTCCTTGGCCGTTGGCCTTTCCGAATGCTTGGTCTTTGGTCCTTGGAAGTTGGCCTTTGACACGATGTCACCTGTGAAAGAGAGGCCGCGCATGTGGCGTGCCCGGCCAGGGGATTGACACCAGAATCGCGATCATGGCGATGCCGAACCAGATGGCGGCGACACGATGACGCCGCGACGTCTCCGGCGTCTTCTTCAATCGGGCGCGCCCGATGTGAATGAGCGCCAGCCCGACGATGGCGCCGAACGGGTGCTCGACGGCCCAGAATCGAAGCTCCGATGCGCCCATCGCCGCGCCGAAGTCGTTCAGCGCGAGTTGGGTGAACTGGCTGTAGACGAAGTAGAGCAGCAGACCGAGCAGGAACTGCAGGTCGATCGCGATCGTCAGGAACAGCCCGGCACGCTCGTCAGCGCGCGTCCACGGCGCGCCGCGGCTCCACCCCGCAATCGCCCGCAGGACGGCGAACAGGCCCAGCAGGACGACGGCCCAGCGGACCCAGGAGTGCGCGAGGAGCAGCGTGTAATACATATGTTGAGATTGTAGTCTGGGAACCTCGCCCCTCCTTCGGTGTCCATTACTGCGTGCTGGAAGCACGCGGTCTCACCAAGTACTACTCCGCCATCCCCGCGGCGCAGGACGTCAGCTTCACGATTGCACGCGGCGAAGTGCTGGGTCTGCTCGGTCCCAATGGTTCCGGCAAGTCGACCACGGTGTCGATGGTGACGGCGCTGCTCGAGCCGTCGGGCGGACACGTTTTCCTCGACGGCAGGGACATCCGCGACGACTCCATCGCCTACAAGGCCCGGCTCGGCTACGTGCCGGAGGACGCCAACCTCTACACCTACCTGACCGGACCCGAATACCTGCTGCTCGTCGGCGAGCTGCGCGGCCTGCCCCGGGCGCGCGTGCAGCAGAAGATCGACGGATTTCTCGAGATCTTCGGCCTGGCCGACGATCGCCACGCGCCGATCTCCGCCTATTCGAAGGGCATGCGGCAGAAGGTCCTGATCTCCGCGGCCCTGCTCCACGACCCCGACGTCGTCATCATGGACGAGCCGTGCTCCGGGCTGGACGTGACGTCCGTGCTGGTGCTGCGCAGCCTCGTCCAGGCGCTCGCGGCCGAGGGCAAGATGATCATCTACAGCTCGCACATCCTGGAGATGGTCGAGCGCGTCGCGACGAACGTCCTCATCCTGCACGAGTCGCGCGTCGTCGCTTACGACTCGGTGACGCGGCTGCGCGAGCTGATGGCTGTGCCGTCGCTCGAGCAGGTCTTCAGGCAGGTCGTGCACGCCGGCGACGTCGAAGCTCAGGCCAACCGCGTCGTCGAAGTCATGAAGTTATGAGCGTATGAACGCGCTGTGGTCGCGGCGGGATCGGCAGCAGTGCCGGCTGCTGTCGCGGACATTCTTCGCTCGAGCCTTCGAGAGCGATGTGATGCCTGCGGGCCTGCCTCAGGTCCGTCTCGTGACCTCCGCGATTGCCGCGATCGCCGTGCCGCTGACGGTCCTGCCGGTGTCGATGCGCATCAGCGGTGGGCTGCAGGTGTTCTTCCAGTACACGCTCGCGATGATCGCGTTCGCCTTCATCGCGTTGCTGCTGTGGGAAGGAATCTTCCCGGATCGGCGTGACGCCCGCATCCTCTCGGCGCTTCCGATCCGCACGCGCACGTTCGTGCTGGCGCGTCTTGGCGCGCTCGCCGCGCTGTTCTCGATCTTCGCCGCCGGCGGGGCGTCGCTTCCCGTCGTCGCGTTCACGCCGGTCGGCAATCCGCTGGCGCATCTGGCCGGCTTCATGGGCGTCGCCTCGTTCGCGTTCTTCTCGATCGTCGCCGTCCAGTGCGTCGTGCTGAACGTCGCCGGACGCGCGGCGGCGCAGCGGCTCGCGATCCTGCTGCAGATCGTGCTGGTGATCACGGTGCTGCAGACGCTCACGGTCGTGCCGCCGGAGTTCCTGTTCACCGGCGACGCGCGGACGCCTCCCACGGGCGCCTCCCGCTGGCTGCCGTCGATCTGGTTCATCGGGTTGCATGAGGTCATCGACGGGCGTGGCAACGAGGTGAGCCGTGCGCTGGCCTCCGATGCCCTCGCGGCCGCGGGGTGGACGCCGCTGCTGACGGTGTTGCTCTACGCCGCCACGTACCGCCGGCTGATCCGGCTGGCCATAGAGGGAGAAGCCCCGGCGTCGAGGACGCGCTCGGCGCCGGCGCTGGTTGGTGCGGCGCTGAAGCGCGCGCTGGCCTTCTCGATCCGCAGCTCGATTACCCGTGCGGTCTGCTTCTTCGTCCTGCAGACCATCGCCCGCAGCCGGCGTCACAAGATGATGCTCGCGATGCACATGGGCGTGGCGATCGCGATGGTGCTGTCCGTCGTGCTCCCACGCGCCGTGCAGCGCGGAGCCGATGGCTTCGCGATACCCGACGCGGCGCTGCTTGCGCTGCCGCTGGTGATCATTTTCTTCGCGCTCGTCGCTGTCCGCGCGCTGATCGCAGTGCCCGTCGAGATCAAAGCGAACTGGGTGTTGCGACTGCGCGAACCGGCCGAGCGGTCCGCGGCCGTGAGCGGCATCGTCGCCGCGATGGTTGCCGCCGGCGTCGTGCCGGTCTGTGCCTTCGCATTCCTGATCGCGTCGTCGCTCTGGGGCGTCGCCATCGCGGTCGAGCACACGCTCTTCGTCGCAGCCCTTGGCGCGCTGCTCGCGCAGGCGCTTGTGGTCCGTCTCCAGAACTTCCCGTTCGCCTGCACCTACCTGCCGGGGGCGTCGCGGATGCGAGTCCTCTGGCCGTTCTACCTGATGCTGTTCTCGGCCTACACCTGGACGATGGGCGGGTATCAGGCGAGGGCGTTTCAGGACGGCGACTCGCTCATCGAGGAATCGTTGCTAATCGCGGCGGCGGCCACGGGGCTGTTTGCCGTTCGTGTCTTGCGCCTCCGCAGCGGAACCGGCCTGCGATTCGAGCCGGAGGATCCCGAGGCGCTGTTCGAGGGGTTCCGATTGAGCGAATCGCTCGCCGCCCAGCAGGCGCGCGAAGCCCCAAAACCGTGACACTCACCGTTTCTCGAAATTGAACACGAGAGGTCGCAGAAAATGCGATCAAAACCGCCGTTGAAAAGCCGGCCGGGGCGTGTTACACAGCGTCACAATGTCGGTGCCGCGGATCACCGTCCTCACCGTCCTGGCCGCGTCGCTGGCTGTGCACGCCCAAGTACCGCGGCCGTCCGCTCCCGATCCGCGCACCGGCCTCATCGTCGGCCAGGTGGTCGACGCCGACAGCGGTAAACCGATCCGCGACGCCGTCGTGACGATCCCATCAGTCAGCGTTGACTTCCTGGCGATTCGGCGCGGAGAACCGCCCTCTTATCTTCGCTCGCAGATCTTGACCGGCGCCGACGGCCGGTTCCTCTTCCGCGACCTGCCGAAGGGCAGTTTCGGCATCGTCGCGACGAAGACCGGCTACTCCGATGGGGCGTACGGGCGGCGGCGGCCGGGCGGCCCATCGCAGCAGCTCGCGCTGGCGGAGGCTGAACGCGTCGGCGACGTCGTCATCCGCATGTGGAAGCACGGCGCCGTCTCCGGAACGGTGGCCGACGAGATCGGCGAACCGCTCGTCGGTATCGAAGTGGTTGCGTTCCGCAGGACGATCGTGTCGGGGCTGCAGCGGTTCGTCGGAGCTGGCGGCGGCGGCACCGACGATCGCGGCATCTACCGCATCGCCAATCTCAGTCCTGGCGACTACATCATCGCGATCGTATCGCGGGCGGCCGCGGTACCCGTCGCTCCGACCAGTCAAGCGACGGGCATGAACGCAGGCAGGATGATTCCGCCGCCGGGCACGCCTTACGCGATCGAGCTGGACGGGATCGCGTATTCGCTCGGCCGCGGAACGCCGACCCCGCCTTCCCCCTCCGGCGGGCGACTCCACGTCTACCCCCAGACGTTCTATTCAGCGACCGACAACGCCAGTCACGCCGCGATTGTCGCGCTGGGTTCAGGAGAAGATCGCAGCGGCGTCGATTTTCAGATTCGCCCGGCGCCGACGGTGCGCGTCACCGGCACGCTGCTGGGCCCTGAGGGCGAAGTCCCGGCGTTTGCGCTGCGCCTCTTCCGCGCCGAAGCCCGTGACACGGGCCTTCATAGCGAAGTGCTCACGGCGACAACGGATGGTCGTGGGCGCTTCACGTTCCCCGCCGTGCCTGAGGGCCGTTATCTGATAGAGGGCGGCACGATCACCGGCGGCTCGAGGGCGGGCGATCCCGCGCGAACCGTGTTGTGGGCAGAGCTGCCGCTCCAGGTTGGGCGCGACGACATCGATGGTGTGGTCGTCAGCCTTCAGCCAGGGCTCCGCATCAGCGGACGTTTCGAGTTCGAGGGCATGCTGGCACGGCCGGGTCGCAATCTCGATTCTGTTCCGCTGTCGATCCAGCCGGCCGACGCGCGGCCCGGCCTGCTGATGCCGAATCCAGTGGCACGTGCGGACGCGAATGGGCAGTTCAAGACAGCCGGCATTCCTCCTGGCCGCTACTACGTCCGAGTCCTGGGCTCGCCGATCGGCTGGATGTTCAAGACGGCCACACACGGCGGCCGTGACGTTGCCGACGTCCCGCTCGATCTCGAATCGGGCGACGTCAACGGTGTCGTCATCACCTTCACGGATCGATGGACGGGTGTGCGTGGCACGGTGACGGCGCCGCCCGGACGATCGACGGATGCGCTCGTACTGCTCTTCCCCACGGATTCGCAGTTCTGGACCAACTACGGCTCCACCTCGCGCCGCATCAAGAGCGTCCAGACGAGCAAGTCGGGCGAGTACGTGTTCAACTCCGTGCCGGTTGGCAGCTACTACATCGTCGCGGTTCCAGACGACCAAGCCGGTGACTGGCAGGATCCGAACGTCCTGCAAGCACTGACGGGCCTCGCCACCCACGTCACGATCAACGACGGCGAGAAGCGGGTGCAGAACCTGCGGTTGACAGGCGCACGCTGATGCATGCCCGCGGCATCGTTCTCTGCGCGATCCTCGCGAGCGCAGCGCTTTCGGCGCAACAACCGGCGCGCGATCGGACGCCATCGAACCCAGCCGGCACTGCGACGATCTCTGGTGTCGTACTCTCGGACGAGGACAAGCCTCTACCAGTACGCCGCGTGCGCGTGACGCTGAACAGCCCTGAACTGCCGCTTGGACGCACGGAGATCACGAACGACGATGGGGCGTTCACGTTCAACCGACTGCCGGCCGGCCGCTACAGGGTCGGCGCAACAAAAGACGCGTATCTGCTCGTCAACTACGGCGCCACGCGACCGGGCCGGCCGGGAACGCCGGTCGAATTGCGCCATGGAGCGTCGCGCCATCTCACGCTGCGCATCACGCGCGGCAGCGTCATCACGGGTACGGTGTCGAGGCAGAACGGCGAACCGGCCGCGGGAGTCCTCGTCGTCGCGCTGGGACAGCGCTACATGGTGGCGACCGGCGAGCGGCGTCTTCAGGCGGGAGCCCCTGCGGCAACGACCGACGACCGTGGCGTTTACAGGATCTTCGGCCTTCAGCCAGGCGAATACGTGGTCACGGCCACCGCGCAACGGTCGCACGTTCCGC
Source organism: Vicinamibacterales bacterium (assembly GCA_048594885.1). GTDB lineage: Bacteria > Acidobacteriota > Vicinamibacteria > Vicinamibacterales > 2-12-FULL-66-21 > JBMDXB01. Next base: position 45,490 of record JBMDXB010000014.1, on the reverse strand, counting down.
TTGGCGAGTTGCAGCGGCTGACGGACGCCGAGATTCGCCGGGCGCTGGCGGACGTGCGTGACGGCGGCAGCCTGACTCGGGCGACACCGGGCTTCTCGCCGCCGCGCCCGTCGAAGCCGTCGCCGCCGGAACCGAGACTCTCCGTCACCTACGCGCCGACTTACTATCCTGGGACGGCGAACCCTGCGACTGCGATGACGGTCAGCGTCGGGAAGGCGGCAGAACGTATCGGCATCGACATCACGCTCGATCCCGTTCCGACGGCGCGGGTCGGGGGGTTCGTGACGGCGTCTGCTGGCAGCGTTCAGGGGATCACGCTCGGCATCGTTCCCGCCGCGAACGCGTACGCTCCGTTCGATGGCGGCTTCAGGAGCACCACTCCGGTGCAGCCTGACGGCGGCTTCTCGTTCAGAGGGGTACCGCCGGGCCGCTACCTCGTGTTGGCGATGTCAGCCGTGCGGCCCATCGTTCCTGACGGCCCGACGCAGATGCTCAGCGCCTCCACGGAAGTCGCCGTCGACGGTGAGGACATCGGCAACGTGTTGCTCTCGCTGGAGCCGGGCGTCACGATCACCGGTCACGTGCAGTTCGAGGGCAGGCGCGCGCCGCCGGATCTTGGCAAGTTCCGCATCTCGCTGCCGCAGACGATCATGACGGGCACGGCGGTAGTCAGGACGCTGCCACCGCTGCAGATCGATGCGTCGGGGCGATTCTCGTTGCACGGAGTTGCCCCCGGCGTCTATCGCATATCTGCCGCGATGCCTGGCATCCGCACACCGCTCGGCGCGTGGTGGCTGCAGTCGATCGCGATGGGCGGAGAGGAATTGCTCGACGCGCCGCTCGAGATCCGGCGGAGCGCGAACGACGTCGTCGTCACCTTCAGCGATCGCGCGTCGATTGTGAGCGGCACCGCCGTCGACCGGCAGCAGAAGCCCGCGCCGGATGTTCACGTGATCGTCTTCAGCACCGACCGCCGGTCGTGGTTCCACAACTCACGGCGGGTAGCTGGCGTTCGCGCCGACGGGAACGGCCGCTACACGATCCGGAACCTCCCACCCGGCGAATACTTCGTCGTCGCGACGACTGACATCGAGCCTGGCGAGTGGTTCGATCCTGTATTGCTGGAACGGGAGATGCCGGCAGCGCCGCGGTTTACGCTCCGGGCCTTCGAGCAGATAGCGGTCGATACGGTCATACGGAGGTGAAGGTGAAGACGCTGGCGCTGATTGTGTGCGCGGCGGGTGCCTTATTGACGGCGCAGCAGAGCACACACACAGAAACCGCCGCTGCGCGCGATGCGCGGATGGCCTGGTGGCGCGACGCACGCTTCGGCATGTTCGTCCACTGGGGACTCTACTCAGGCCTCGCCGGCACCTGGGACGGCAAGCCGGTGGCGAAGTCCGGCGGCATGGAGTGGATCCAGCAGCGCGTCAAAGCGGACACGGACACGTACGCGAAGCGCGCGGTGCCGCTGTTCAAGCCGTCCGCCGGCTTCGCGCGCGAGTGGGCCCGGCTCGCCCGGGATGTGGGCGCCCGCTACGTCGTCTTCACGACGAAGCACCACGACGGCTTTGCCTTACACGACTCACGCATCAGCGACTTCGACGCCGGCTCCGTGCTGAAGCGCGATCTGGTGAAGGAGATCGTGTCGGCGCTGCGGGACGAGGGGCTTCGCGTCGGCCTCTACCATTCGGTCATCGATTGGCACCACGACCAGTACGAGTACAACCGCTCGAAACTGCTGCCGCATCCTCACCGCGGTGCGCCGTATGCGAACGGGACGCGCGATCACCGCAAGTACGTCGAGTACCTGCACGCGCAGGTCGGCGAGCTGCTCTCGAACTACGGTCCCGTGGACATCATGTGGTGGGACTACAGCGGCCTCGACTTTCAGGGCGACGAAGCCTGGCGGGCGTTCGACCTGATGGCCCTCGCCAGGGCGAAGCAGCCGCGCATCATCATGAACAACCGTTTGTTCCGAACCCCGGAGGCCGGCTGGAAGAGCATGGGCACGGAGGGCTACGCACCGTCGCTCGATCCCCGATACGGCGACTTCATCACTCCCGAGCAGCACATTCCACCCGCCGGCATGCCAGGCGTGGACTGGGAGACATGTATGACGATGAACACGACGTGGGGATACAGCGAGCACGACCACGCCTGGAAGCCGGATCAGACGCTGATTCGCAACCTCGTCGACGTCGCCAGCAAGGGCGGCAACTACCTGCTGAACATCGGTCCCAAGGGTGATGGCAGCGTTCCCGAGGAAAGCCTGCGCTCGATGCGAGCGATCGGGCGCTGGATGAAGACGAACGCGGAGTCGATCTACGGGACGCGCGTGAGCCAGTTCCCCGATCTGACGTGGGGCCGGAGCACGACCAAAGGGAGCACTCGGTACTTCCACGTGCTCGACTGGCCGGCGGACGGGCGCCTCGTCGTGCCCGGATTGACGGCGCCCATACGCCGCGCACGGGTGCTCGGCGGCGGCACGCTTCGGGCGACGAGCAGTGACGCCGGCCTCGTCATCACGGTACCCGCCACGCCGCCGGATCCGATTGCGACGGTAATCGCCGTTGAACTGCGGTGAATCTTGTCAATGCTGAATGCCAAATGCTGAATGGAGGCGACGGAGAAAAACGGATCTCCGTTTCCTCCGTTCAACTCTCTTCAGCATTCGGCATTCGGCATTCGGCATTGACAGATCGCGTCAACGGCTCGCGGTCGACGTCTTCGCCGCGCGCTCGCGCTTCTGTTTCTCCACCATCGCTGCGACATCCGCGAGCAACTGCTTCGCGTCGTAGACGATGCCGTCCTTGACCGTGTACTTGACGCCGCCGACGCGCTCCGGCCGTCCGGTCTTCTCATTGAGCCGAACGGCGCCTGTGCCGTACAGCACCTTGAAGTTCTGAAGCGGGTTCTGGTCGATGATGACCAGGTCGGCGAGCATCCCCGCGCGCAGTACGCCGAACTCGGGCGCTTTCCGCTTCGGGTCCGCCAGCGTTTGCGCGCCATTCATCGTCGCCGACTGAATCACCTCGAGCGGATGGAAGCCCGCTTCCTGCAGCATCTCGAGCTCGAGGATGTAGCCGAAGCCGTAGGTCTGATAGATGAAACCGGAGTCGGATCCGGTCGTGACGCGGCCGCCCATCTTCTTGTAGTCGTTCAGCAGCTTGAACCAGACCTGATAGAAGTTGCGCCACTGCACTTCGTCTTCCGTCGTCCAGTCGTACCAGTAGGAGCCGTGGTTCGATCGGCTCGGCGTGTAGAAGTCCATCAACGATGGCAGCGTGTACTTGTCGTGCCAGTCGGCGTTGCGCATGCGCATGACATCGCGGCCCGCCGAATAGATCGTCATCGTCGGATCGAACGTCGTGCCGAGCTTCAGGTGCTCCTCGAGGTACGCCTTCCATTCCGGGCTACCCGGCGGATGAATCTTGTCCCACAGCCGCGCCACCTGGCCGAAGCGGAACTGCTCGTCGTTGTAGTTCATGTCGACGGGCCACGGCTGGACGACGTGTTCCTTGAGCAGCGACTCGAAGTGGCCGTAGAAGTGCGTGACGGTGCCGAGGCCGAGCCGCGCGGCCGTGATCGCGTTCATCTGGGCGACGCCGCTCTGCGCGAGATGCGCTGTGGAGCCGAGGCCGGAAGAGCCTGCGGCTTCGAGCAACATCTTCATGATCTCCGGCCGGTGCGATCCCAGTTTCAGGCCGTCGACTCCGTTTGCCTTCGCCCACTCGACCCACTTGATCGCGGCCTCCGGCGTGTCGACGCCGCCGCCGCCCCAGCCTGCGCCAGGGCGCTGGTAGTTGTAGATGCGCGGCGCCACGATCTCGTTCTTCTCGCTGCGCGCCTTCTCCTTGACGGTGAAGTCATGTCCGCCGAGCGACACGCCGCGCACCGTCGTCACGCCGTGCGCGAGCCACAGCTTGTAGGCGTATTCCGCCTCGGCGTTCTTCGGCGCGCCGCCGGCGTGCACGTGCAGATCGACGAAGCCGGGGAGGACGTACATGCCCGTGCCGTCGATCTCGTGGTCGGCGTTCTGCGGCCCGCGGTTCTGTCGCATCGGCAGTCCGGGCGTGCCGGCGCCCCGGATAGCCTGGATGCGATTGCCGGAGATGACGATATCGGCCGGGCCCTGCGGCGGAGCGCCGGTGCCGTCGATGACCGTGACGCCGCGGATGACGAGCGTCTTGAACGGCCCCTTGCCCTCGTCGGCGCGCCGGTTCGGCGCCGGAAGGAGACTCTCCTGCATCTGCGCCGGGGCGCCGCCGGGCGCGGCCGGCCGGCGCGGCTGCGTCTGCTGCGCCCTCAGCGTGGAATCACCGCCGCCAAGCGCCGCCGCGAGCGCCATCGCCGAAGCAGCCGCGAGAAGCTTCCTCGTCATGAACGTCCTCCAGAAGGACGCTTATCTTAACGCGACCCAAACGGCTGCCGCCACGGCCCAGCCGGCGAATGCGTCGAGGGCGTAATGATAGCGGCCGAGGACGGTGCCGGCGGAGATCGATAGCGCGTTGAGGAACATCCACGCGACTATCGGGAGCGGCGCGTCGACCACGAGCAGCGCCGCGGCGAGCGCTTCGGCGGCATGGCCGCTCGGGAACGTATTGACCTGGATGCTCGCCGCGCTCATGAGGCGCAGGTTGAACCGCCGGAAGCGCGCGCGCCAGGGATCGGCAGGCTCGAGCGATCGCGGCGGGCGTGTCTGGACCCACGGCAGGACCGCGAAGCAGATGTAGTCCGTCACCAGGATCACTGTCCAGAAGTGCGCCGGATCGGCGTCGTGGGTCAACGTCAATTGGATGACGAGCGCGATCGGGATCACCACGTAGACGGCGATGTACGACACCTCGAGGTATTCGGCGATTGCGCGCGGCGTCTTCGTCGCGATCTCACGGATCCGCAGCGCGCCGTCGGTGTCTGCGAGGATGCGCTCGGCCCACGACATCGGTGCAACGAACAGCAGGCCGCTCGTCCAGTACGACAGGAGCAGCAGGATCGGCGGAAGCAGCCAGTCGTGGAGGAGGATGACGTGAGGCAGTCGCAGCGCCAGCGCCGACAACGCGAGTCCCACCGCCCCGACGATCAGGGCGGCGCGACGGCGCGTCGCCGGCAGCCGCGGCATCAGCGCCGCAACGACGAGCGCGTAGACGAAAAAGAGGCCGCTCGCCTGCGGCCAGATGTTCATGTCTTCGTCAGACCCGCGACGAACCTGTCGATCGCCGCCCAATAGGCGCGCGAATCGACGATGTGCAGGTCGTTGTGCTCGGCGCCGGAAATCACCACGAATTCCTTTCGCGCGCTGCGTGCGCGGTCGAACAGCGCCCGCCCGGCGGCGAACGGGATGATCTCGTCGCGATCGCCGTGGATGACGAGCAGCGGGCCGTCGTATGCCTCCATAAGGCGCAGGGTGGCGAATCGGTAGCTCGAAAAGAGACTGAGGAACCTCATGACGACGTTGGTACGGAAGATGGCCGCGAGATCGGGGAACGGGCTCTCGAGGACGAGCGCGTCGGGACGAGTGCGGCCGGCGATGCTCGCGGCGACCGGCGTGCCAAGCGATCTGCCCCAGTAGATGACCGGGACTCCAGGCTTCTTCAACTCTCGCTCGAAATACGCGACGGTGGCGTCCGCGTCGAGGTAGATCCCGCGCTCGCTCGGCGAGCCCGTGCTGCCGCCGTAGCCGCGGTAATCGACGGCGAGCACGCTGAAGCCCCGCCGGCGCAGCTCCGCGATGACGTCGAGCCACAGCGACAGGTTGCCGCCGTTGCCGTGCCAGAAGAGGACCTGCGCCCGCGGCTGCGGGTGCTCGAGCCACCAGCCATGTAACGTCTCGCCGTCAGGCGTCGCGATGCGGAGGTCGCGAAAGGCGAGGCCGAACGCCGCCGGCGTCTCCTGCACGCCGCGGATGGGAAAGAAGGCAAGCCGCGGTTCGAGCCAGCGGACCAGCACGACGAGCAGCGCGACGGCCACGGCCGCGAAGATCAGCCAGCGGACGATGGGCGCAGTCGTCATGTCGGAAGAGGGTACAGTATTCACCATTTCACCATTCACCATTCACCATTGACCACTCTGGTTGTTTTCGATCTGGACGGAACGCTCGTCGATTCGAAGCGTGATCTCGCCGACGCGGCGAACGCGCTGATCGCGGAGCTCGGCGGCGATCGCCTCCCCGAGGACCGCATCGCCGAGATGGTCGGCGAAGGCGCGGCGCTGCTCGTGCGGCGCGCGCTTACGGCAGCGGGGCTCGATGCGGAGATCCCGCACGCGCTCGCCCGGTTTCTCGAGTTGTACGACGATCGCCTGCTGCGGCACACCGAGCTCTATCCCGGCATGCGCGAGACGCTCAGCGACCTTTCACGTCGCGTGACGATGTCGGTGCTGACGAACAAGCCGACTCGCGCGACGGAGCGGATTCTCGATGGCGTCGGCATCCGGCCGCTGTTCCGCGACGTCGTGGGCGGCGACACGCCGTTCGGGCGCAAGCCGGATCCGTCGGGGCTGCAGCATTTGATCGCGAGCGCCGGCGCGACCCCGGCGTCGACGCTGCTGGTGGGCGATTCGCGCGTCGATCTGGAGACCGCGCGGCGAGGTGGGACACGTATCTGCCTCGCGCGTTACGGCTTCGGGTACCGGTTCGACGCCTCCGATTTCCGCGATGACGAGCTGTTCATCGACACCCCCGCAGAAACCGTGACACTCACCGTTTTTCGAAAAGCGTAAGCGTTTTCCACAGGTGATGGTCCGGGGTGGCAATAACTGCACACGCGCGTGTCTCGTTTTGAGAAACGGTGAGTGTCACGGTTTTCAGCGGTCGTAGGACTCGCGGCGGGCGGACGGCGACTGCTTGATCAGGAACTTGTGCGGATCGGCCCGGAACAGCTCGCACGCCTCAGCGAGACTGCTCGCCCCCGCGTAGCTGATCGACGAGCACAGGTGCTTGATCATGTCGCGGAAGATCGTGCGCGCCGAACCGCGCGCCGGGACGCTGATTTCCATCCCTTCGGCGCCGATCGCCTCGAGCTCCACCTTGTCGGCGTCCTCGACGTCGAGGCGATCGCGGATTGCCGTCAGCGACGCCATGCCGCGCAATACCTTGAACGGCACTTTCACCGCCTTCTGCGACTCCGGCAGCACCACCGACTTGTGCACGATCTCGCCGGGAGCTTCCTGCGTGCCGGCGAACGCGCTGCCGAGCATGGCGCAATCGCCCCCGAAGAGCAGCGCCTGGAACAGCGCACCATGGCGCTTGATGCCGCCGTCGGCAATCACCGGCACGTCTGACGCGCCGGCAACCAGCCCGCACTCGACGAGCGCCTGCACCTGCGGCACGCCGAAGCTGGTCGTCATGCGCGTCGTGCAGCCGCCGCCGGGCCCGATGCCCACCTTGATACCGTCGGCACCGCGCTCGACGAGAAATCGCGCACCCTCCGCGGTCGCGACGTTGCCGGCAATCATCTCGAAGCCGCCAAACCGCTTGCGGAACTCGGCCATCGCCCGCTCCATCACGACCGAATGCCCATGCGCGATGTCGATGACGAGCGCGTCGACGCCGGCCTTGATCAGCTCCGCCGCGCGTTCCAGATAATCGCCGGTCGCGCCGATCGCGGCGCCGACGCGCAGCCGCCCCTGCGTATCGCGCGTCGCGGACGGCAGCCGCCGCTGCCGCACGAGATCTCGCGACGTCACCAGGCCCAACAGCACGTCGTCTTCGCCGACGAGCGGGAGCTTCTTCACCTTCCGCTCGATCATGATCCGCTCCGCCTCTTCGCTCGAGATCGGACCGTGGTGCACGATCAGGCGATCGAGCGCCGTCATACGATCGGCGACGCGCGATCCCGATCGCTCGACGAACCGCATGTCGCGCTCCGTGAGCAGCCCCTTGAGCCGACCGCGGTCGTCGACGACCACGAGCGTGCCGACGCGGGAGCGCTGCATCAGCGCGGCGGCTTCGTCGAGCGGCGCGTCGGGACGAATACTGTATGGATCGGTGATGACTCCGTGCTGCGTCCGCTTGACGATCTCGACCTCGCGGACCTGCGGCTCGATCTCGCCCGGCCGGAAGCCGCGATCGATGATGCCGATGCCTCCTTCCTCGGCCTGCACGATGGCCATCGGCGCGCGCGTGACGGTGTCCATGTTGGCCGAGACGATCGGCCGCTTCAGCGTGATGTGCCGCGAGAGGCGGCACGACAAATCGATGACGGAGGGATCGCGGCGGGTGAGGACGCTGCACTGCGGCGCGAGGATGAAATCGTCGAACGTACAGCCGCGGACGAACTCGAGGAGGCGCTCACCGTCCATCCTTTCATCCTACTCCTCATGCATACTGACGTAGACAGATGACCATCACTCACGTCGAGGAGGCTCTGCGCGTGCGGCTGGCGGGAACGCTGCCGGGCGTCGAGGCGCAACGGCGCTTCGTGCCGTCGCCGGCGCGGCCGGGCTGGCGCATCGATCACTATCCGCAAGACGCACGCATCGCCGCTGCCCTCCTGCTCCTCTACCCGCGCGATCACGACGTCGCGATGCCGCTGACGGTACGCGCCAGCACGCTGGCGCATCACGCCGGACAGATCAGCCTGCCCGGCGGCGCCACCGACCCGGGAGAGACGCTCGCCCAGGCGGCTCTGAGGGAAGCCTCAGAGGAGATCGGGATCGACCCGGCCGCGGTGCGCGTGCTCGGCGAGCTCACCCCGGTTCACGTGATCGTCAGCGGCTTCACGCTCCATCCCGTCGTCGGCATCACGCACGAGCGGCCAGCGTTCATCGCTGCGCCGGGAGAGGTCGAGGAGATCGTCGAGGTCTCGCTCGACCACCTGCGCGATGCGTCGCGGATTCGAAGGGGTACGCGGATCCGCGAAGGCGAGGCGATCGAGTTTCCCTACTTCGATCTCGCCGGGCACCAGGTGTGGGGCGCCACCGCCATGGTGCTCGGCGAGTTCGTCTGCCTGTTGAACGACGTATAGCGCGCGTCAGTTCGCCGCGCGAATCGCGAAGAGATGCTGCGTGCCGCGGATGTAGATGGTCCCGCGGGCGAGCGCCAGCGATGCAAGCACCGGCTCGCCGACGGAGTTCGTGCGGATGATCTCGTGCGCCGGTCCCGCCTTGAGGACGAACGTGTCGCCGTCCTCGCTGGTCTGCAGGATGCGGTCGCCGAAGGCGACGAACGACGCGGTGAACGACGCCGGCACGGGAACGCGGCCACCCTGATACACGACCTCCCCCGTCTGCGCATCGAGGCAGGTCGTGATGCCGTTGTCGGTCATCAGGTAAAGGTACTTGCCGTGCAGAATCGGCGATGCGACGTAGGCCGTGCCGCGCGTGTACTGCCAGGCCACGGCGTCGGTGCTGGCGAGATCGCCGTCCCGGCCCGTCCGGATGGCGAGCACACGTTTGGCTCGCTCTGCGTTCCCCGCGAAGAGAAAGACGAGGCCGTGGCCGGCGACGGGACTCGGAATCGGATGGCCGACGGTGCCGGGCGCGCGCCACAGCTCGCGGCCGGTTGCCGGATCGTAGGCGATGGCGGCTTCGGCGCCGGACGCGACGAGTTCCACGCGTTTTTCCGTGCGGACGAGGATCGGCGTCGCCCAGCTCCGGCGGTTCTTCCGCTCCGCGCGCCAGACCTGCTCGCCCGTCCGCTTGTCGAGCGCGACGATCGCGGAGCCGGCGCCCATCTCCTGATCGATCTGCAGGATGATCAGGTTGTCGTGGAGGATCGGCGACGTCCCCGGCCCCAGTCCTGCCTTCGCGATGTTCCCGAGCGACGCTTTCCACACGAGCGTGCCATTGAAATCGTAGGCGTAGAGACCCGGCGCTTCGAAGAACGCGTAGACCAAGCTGCCGTCAGTCACGACCGAAGGCGAAGCGTAGGTGTTCTTACGATGGCGGTTGTCGTACATCAGGCCGTCGTACGCGGTGCGCTCCCACAGCAGCTTGCCGTCGCGCGCGTCGAACGCCAGCACCTTCAAAGCGTGCTTGTAGTCGACGCTGGTGCTGTCGGGATGGAGGTATCCTGGCGTGAGATCGAAGTTGAGATGGTCCGGCGCCGTGTGCCCCGGCACCTGCTCGCCCTGGATCGACGTCGTCAGGAAGACGTGGTGGCCCCAGACGATCGGCGACGACAGCCCGCGGCCGGGCACGGGCGTCTTCCACGCGATGTTCTTCGCGGGACGATCCGCTGCCGCGTGGTGCCATTCTTCGGGGTAATTCGCCGTCGCGGCGATACCGAGACCGTCCGGCCCGCGCCACTGCGCCCAGTTGTCGTCCGGAGCTGCGCTGACGGCGACGGCCGCCGCAGCACAAACCGCCAGCACACCACTGCGTATCACGCTGCGTAGCATACCTGATTGGGAGATCGCGCAATTGACAGCAGAAAAGGAGAAAGGAAGCAACCTTTTCTTTTGAAAACAAAGAGAGGATGCTCCCCTTCTCCCCTTCTCCTGTGAGCGCGAGATCTTCGAGGTACGATGACCGCGTGAAACCGCGCCACGTCCGCCTGGATCGTGCGCTGTCGAAGCTCGGAATCGCGTCCCGCAGCGAGGCAGCGCGGCTGATCGAAGCGGGGCGCGTCACGGTCGGCAGGGACGTCGTGCGCGATCCGGCGCACCCGGTCATCCCCGAATCGGCGCGGATCGTCCTCGACGGGCAGCGCGCCGTGCGAGCGGAATGGCGGCTGATCGCATTCCACAAACCGCGCGGCGTCGTGACGACGAGGCGCGACCCGGAGGGACGCAAGACCGTGTTCGACGTGCTCGGCGGCGACATGGGCTCGCTCGTCGCCGTGGGCCGGCTCGACCTCGCGAGCACCGGCCTGCTGCTGCTGACGACGGATACGCGGCTGGCGGACATACTGACCGAGCCGGCGAACGCAATCGTGCGGCGATACGTCGTCACCGTGCGCGGCGAGGTGACGGACGCAAGCATCGAGCGGTTGCGGCGCGGCATCGGCGATCTGCGCGCACGATCGATTGAGGTCCGCAAGCGCTCGCGACGAGAGACGCACCTGATCGTCGAGCTGACCGAAGGGAAGAACCGCGAGATCAGGCGGCTGTTCGCCGGCCACGAGGTCACGCGACTGATGCGAGTCGCCTTCGGCGCGATCGAGCTCGGTCGCCTGCAACCCGGCGAATGGCGCGACGTGACGCGCGGGGAACTGATGCGGACGCTGCCGCCGGTGGTAAGTTACCGGATACCGTGATGCATCGCCGACTGCTCGTCGCGGTCCTCGCGAGTGCCGCGATCGCCTGCGCCGGCCGCACGCCGCCGCGTCCCGGCGCCGCGCCCGATCCGCTCCGTCTCGAACTTGCCGGCCAGTTCGTCGTCACGCCGCCGGCCGCGAGCGACCCGCTCAGCAAGGCACGGTTCGGAGGCGTGTCCGGCATCGCCATGGATCCGCTCAGCCGGCAGTTGCTCGGGGTCTCGGACGATCGCAACGTCAATCGCATTTTCGTGTTCCGCGTGCAGGGCGAAGGCGCCGCGTTCCGCGCGGAACTTCGTGCCTACTTCCCGCTCGACGCCGTGCCGCAGGCGCTGAATCCCGAGGGGCTCGCCATCATGCGCAGCGGACGGCTGCTCGTCGCCTCCGAGGGCGTGCTCGTCAACGAGCCGCGCGTGCCTCCGTCCGTCGCGATCTTCAAGCGGCCGGCGGAGTACCTCGGGCAACTGGCGGTGCCCGATCGTTTCCTGCCGCCGCGAGAGGGACCGCTGACGTCGGGGGCGCGTGACAACGCCAACTTCGAAAGCCTGACGCTGACGCCGGACGAACAGCAGCTGTTCACTGCCACCGAATCGCCTCTGACGCAGGACGACGAGCCGGCGAGCATGACGCGAGGTGCGCTCGCCCGGATCCTCGAGTTCCGGACGGCCGGCGACTCGTTCGCGGCGGCTCGCGAGTTCGCCTATCCGCTCGACGCGGCCCCGAAACCATCCTTCAAACCGCGCGTGTCGATGAACGGGGTCGTCGAACTGCTCGCGCTCAGCGCATCGGAGCTGCTCGTCCTCGAGCGCGGCTACGCCGATCAGTCCGGCCAGGGCAGCCCAAAGGTGAATCGCGTTCGCATCTACCGGGCGCCGTTGGCCGGCGCGACCGATATTTCGTCCATCCCGTCGCTGCGACAGGCGCGCGACATCCAGCCCGTGCGCAAGACGCTGCTGCTGGATCTCGACGACGTCCCGGGACTCATCCCGGAGCTCGCGACGCTGGAGAACTTCGAGGGCATGGCCTTCGGCCCGCCGCTCGCCGACGGCGGCCGCACACTGCTCCTGGTCAGCGACGACAACTTCCGCAGCACGCAGCGCACCGTGTTCCTGCAGTTCAAGATCCGCGGGACGCTTTGACATAATGGAGTTTTCGTCGTGAGGTGATCGATGAATGCACGGGTGGTTCAGGCCATCAACCGGCAGATCAACTCGGAGCTGAGCGCGTCGTACGCGTACCTGGCGATGTCCGCGTTCTGCGAGCGGAAGAAGTTCACCGGCGCCGCGCGGTGGCTGCGGCTGCAGAGCCAGGAAGAGCACATGCACGCGATGAAGCTCTTCGATTTCCTGCTCGCCAGGGACGAGGACGTGGACCTCCAGGCGATCGAGCGGCCGCACTCCGGGTTCAACAAGGTCGCGGACGTCTTCGTGCGCGCGCTCGAGCAGGAGGAGGAAGTCAGCCGGCAGATCGACGCGCTCTACGAGGTCGCGTTCACGGAGAAGGCGTTCGCGGCGGTCGCCGAGCTGCAGTGGTTCCTCACCGAGCAGGTCGAGGAGGAGAAGACGGCGAGAGAGATCGTCGCGAAGTTCAAGATGGTGGGAGACGACCCGGCGTCGCTGCTCGACCTCGATCGCGAGCTGGGAGGGCGCAGTGCCGTCGAAGCGCCCGCATAGGCATGAATCGAGGCGCTCGCTTTGTGCTTGACCGTTTCTTTCGTTGACGATCGCTTTTCATCGCCGCAAGGGAAAACGCCGAGGAAGCCGAGGGCGCCGAGAGCGCCGAGGGACCAAGCTGTCTTGGAGGTACGAGCCCGTTGGGCGCCGGCCTTCGGCCGGCGAAGCGCGGCCCAACGGGCGCAGGTATTCAAGTCGTCGCGATCCCTCCGCGTACCTCGGCGCCTCGGCGAACTCTGCGTTGTCTTCTAACCCGTTCGAGTAAGGATTCGCATATGAAACGAAGCTACGCCGTGGCACTTATCGCTATCTCCCTCGCCGTCGGCGGCTGCCGCAAGTCCGAGCCGCCGGCGCAATCTCAATCGGCGTCCTCGCCACCCTCTGCGGTCTCCTTCCCGAAGATCGAACCGCAGCCCATCATCGACCGCATCAAGGTCCTCGCCTCCGACGAGTTCGAGGGCCGCGCGCCAGGGACGAAGGGGGAGGACCTGACGGTCAAGTACCTCGTCGAGGAATCGAAGAAGCTCGGGCTCCAGCCTGGTAATCCCGACGGCACCTACGTCCAGAAAGTGCCGATGGTCGGCATCACCGGCGCCGAGGGGAAGCCGCTCGTCGTCACGAAAGGCACCCAGAAGCGCACGTTCAAGTGGGCGAACGAAGTGGTGCCGTGGACCCGCCGCGTCGCTGACACCTCCTCGATCGAGAACTCCGATCTGATCTTCGTTGGCTACGGCGTCGAGGCCCCCGAGTACAACTGGGACGACTTCAAGGGCGTCGACGTCAAGGGCAAGACGATCGTCGTGCTCGTGAACGACCCCGCCGTCCCCGATCCGTCGGACCCGTCGAAGCTCGATCCGAAGGTCTTCCGCGGCAACGCGATGACCTACTACGGCCGCTGGACCTACAAGTACGACAAGGGCGCCGAGAAGGGGGCGGCCGGCGTGCTGATCGTCCACGAGACCGGGCCCGCCGGCTACCCCTACGACGTCGTCAAGGGCTTCCTCGGCGAGCGATTCAGCCTCGTCGCCGCCGACAAGAACATGAACAAGGCGGCGATCGAAGGTTGGCTCTCGCTCGACGCCGCGAAGGCGCTCTTCACGATGGCCGGGCAGAACTTCGACGAACTGAAGAAGAAGGCGATCACGCGCGAGTTCCAGCCCGTGCCGCTCGGCCTCAGGGCGTCGCTCGCCGTCAAGAACACGATGCGGACGATCGACTCTCAGAACGTCGTCGCCAAGCTCGAAGGCAGCGACCCGCGGATGCGCGACGAGTACGTCATCTACTCGGCGCACTGGGATCACCTCGGCATCAGCGCGCCGGTCAACGGCGACAAGGTCTACAACGGCGCGCTCGACAACGCCTCCGGCGTCGCGCAGATGCTCGAGATCGCACGCGCCTTCACCCAGGTGCAGCCGAAGCCGAAACGGTCCGTTCTCTTCCTGTTCGTCACCGCAGAGGAACAAGGGCTGCTCGGATCGCAGCACTACGCGGAGAACCCCCTGTATCCAATCGAAAAGACGGTCGCCAACATCAACATCGACGGCGTCAACCAGTGGGGCCGCACGAAGGACATCACTGTGGTCGGCCTCGGCGCCTCCGATCTGGACGACGTTCTGCGCGAGGTGACGCAGTCACAGGGCCGCACACTGACGCCCGATCCGGAGCCGGAGAAAGGCTTTTACTACCGGTCCGACCACTTCAACTTCGCCAAGGTCGGCGTGCCGGCGCTTTACACGGACACCGGCGAGCAGTTCGAGGGGAAGGACGCAGCGTTCAGCAAGAAGAAGCGCGACGAGTACACGGCAAACGACTACCACAAGCCATCGGACGTTATTAAGCCGGACTGGGATCTCTCAGGCGCGGCGCAGGATGCCGAGACACTGCTGCAAGTCGGCTACCGCGTCGCCACCGCCGACAAGCTCCCCGAATGGAAACCAGGCAATGAGTTCAAGGCGAAACGAGACGCAATGTTGAAGCGCTAGATCGATTGCGGATTGCGGATCGTCGATTGCGGATTGACGCTATTGGCGATTGGGGATTGGGATTGGGGATTGGGATTGGGGATTGGGGATTGGATTGATGATTGGGGATTGGGGATTGGATTGATGATTGGGGATTGGCGATTGTTTATGATTGCGGATTGGATCGGTTGATTGGGGATTGAATTGGCGATTGCGGATTGATTCGGCAATCCCAATCCGCAATCCAATCAGCAATCCGCAACCCAATCAGCAATCAGCAATCCGCAATCCAATTAGCAATCAGCAATCCGCAATCCAATCAGCAATCCGCAATCCGCAATCCCAATCGGCAATCGCCATTCAACGATCCAATCGCCATTCATCAATCCCAATCCCCAATCCCCAATCACGTCAATCCGCAATCCGCAATCGACGATCGGCAATCAGACAGGGGGCTACTTTTCTCGGGGCTCTTCGAGGTAGGTATAGCCTTGGAGGCCTTCTTCGTAGAACTGCAGCAGCCGCCCTGATTCCTCGTAGCTGATCTTCCCTTCGCGTACGGCGTGCTCGACGTCGTGCCGCAGCTTGCGCACGAGCGTGTTCGCGTCGAACTCGACGTAGTCCAGCACCTCTTTGACCGTGTCTCCCTTGATCACCGCGTCGAGGACGACGTTGCCGCGCTCGTCGAGGCTGACGTGCACGGCGTGCGTGTCGCCGAACAGGTTGTGGAGGTCGCCGAGGATCTCCTGGTAGGCGCCGACGAGGAAGACGCCGAGGTAGTAGGGGTCGCCGTTGACGGTGTGCAGCGGCAGCGTCCGCTTCACGTCGCGGCGGTCGATGAACTGGTCGATCTTGCCGTCGGAGTCGCAGGTGATGTCGCCGAGTACCGCGTGCTGCTTGGGCGCGGTAGCAAGGCGGTGAATCGGCATCACCGGGAAGAGCTGCTTGATCGCCCAACTGTCGGGACACGACTGGAACAGCGAGAAGTTGCAGAAGTACGTGTCCGCCATCGCATCGTCCAGCCCCTGGAGATCCTCAGGGATGTCGTCCATCTGGCCGACGAGCTTCTTCAGCTTCACGAGGATCGCCCAGTACAGGTTCTCCGCCTGGCAGCGCTGATCGAGCGGCAGGTAGCCTCCGCTGAACAGGTTCAGTGCCATGTCGAGCGCCTGCTGCGCGTCGTGGTAGCTCTCGAGCGCATTCCTGACCGACAGGTTCTGATAGGTCTCGAGCAGGTCGACGAGCGGCTGCTCCGCTTCTTCCGGCGAGATCGACTCGGGGATCTTCTCCTCGCCGAACGCCGAGACGCCGAGGACGTTGAAGACGAGGACGGAGTGGTACGCCACGATTGCACGTCCGCTCTCCGACACGATCGTCGGATGCTTCACGCCGGCATCGTCGCACACCGTCTGGATGTGATAGACGACGTCGTTGGCGTATTCCTCGAGCGTGTAGTTGACGCTCGACTCGAAGTTCGTCTGCGACCCGTCGTAGTCGACGCCGAGACCGCCGCCGACGTCGAGGTACTCCAGCCCTGCGCCTCCCTTCACCAGCTCGGTGTAGATGCGCGCCGCCTCGTTGAGCGCACCCTTGACGATGCGGATGTTGGGGATCTGGCTGCCGAGATGGAAGTGCAGGAGCGTGAAACAGTCCTGCATGCCGAGCGCGCGCAATTCCTCGAGCCCGCGCAAGACCTCGGCAACCGTCAGCCCGAACTTCGAGCGGTAGCCGCCGGACCCCTGCCAGCGGCCGCCGCCGCGGGCGGCGAGCTTCACGCGCATGCCGATCTGCGGCCGGACGCCGACGCGCTCGGCGTACTTCAGGATTAGCCCGAGCTCCGTGTACTTCTCGACGACGGGGATGACGTTGCGGCCGATCTTCTGGGCCAGCATCGCCATCTCGATGAACTCGGCGTCCTTGAAGCCGTTGCAGATGATCGGCGTGTCGTTGTACGCCTGCGCCGCCACGGCGAGCAGCTCGGGCTTCGAGCCGGCCTCGAGGCCGAAGCCGTACTCGCGGCCGAAGTCGAGCACTTCCTCGACGACCTGCCGCTGCTGGTTCACCTTGATCGGGTAGACGCAGACGTAGCGCCCCTCGTACTGGTGCTGCGCGATCGCGCTGCTGAAGGCGTGATGGATGTCGCCGACGCGGTGACGCAGGATGTCGCGGAAGCGAATCAGCACGGGCAGGCTGATGCCGCGAAGCAGGAGGTGGTCGGTGAGCTGCTTCAGATCGATCGAGCGCGACGGATCCTTCGTGGGATGCACGAGGACGTGGCCCGATGGCGAGATCGAGAAGTAGCCCTTGCCCCAGCGCTCGATCTCGTACAGCTCCGTCGCGTCGCCGACCGTGAACGCTTCGCCAGCCTGCCAGCTGCGATGGCCGCGAGTTGTCGGGCTGCTCACGCGTTCATGATACACAGTTCGCGCGATCGCGAGACCGGAAAAACCTATCGCCGTGGCATCTGGAACAGTTTGTCCTCGATCGCGACGTTGAATTCAACCGACTCGACGCGCGTCTGCGCGATCGTCTTGCCGTTGGCGAGCTGCTCGATGCTGAACGGCACCATGCGGCCATCCACCGAACGATAGTCGGAGAACCGCTCCTCGAGCTGCGCCAGGCTCCCGTCGGGTCCGCGCACGCTGCTGACGGCCTTGCGCTCGAGACCCGTGTCCGCGTCGATGTAATAGTGCTTTGCCTGCCCGTCCTTCGACGTGACGATCAGGTGGTAAACCTCGCCGCCCTCCAGCTTTCCTTTGCCCGCCAGCTCGATCTTGCGGCCCTGCTCCTGGTAGTTGAGGAAGACGCTGTCGAACTCCGCCTGCTGCTTCGCCGCCTCGAGCTGCGGGCCGGGAGGCAGCGACTGCGGCGGCATCGCGCCGAGCATGACCCACGCGTTCGTCCCGTCGAACGCCTGAATCATCTTCTGTCCGGCGAAATCCTGCTTGCCGGTGAGCTCCGCCTCGACACGTTTGAGGTTCGGGCGCTTCGCCCAGACGATCATCTTCATCTCGCCCGCCGGCTGCTTCATGACGCCGGTGATCTTCACCGACGACGTCGATTTCAGCAGGTCGACGCCGCCCTTGGCGAGGAGGTTCTTCGCAACGACTTCATCGGCGGTCTGCGCGGCGGCTGGACCGGCGACACACAGGAGCGCACCAAGCACGAGCGGAAGCGACTGGCGCAGACGGAACATAACGACGTCTCCTCAAGGGAAAAGCGCAGGCAGATCTATTGTAAGGGGGACGTCTCAAAGACCAAGAAGCCAAGGACCAAGGGCCAAATTAGCCAAGGGCCAAATTAGCCAAGGGCCAAAGGCCAAGGACCAAAGGCCAAGGGCCAAGGACCAAAGGCCAAGGACCAAAGGCCAAGGACCAAGGACCAAGGACCAAAGGCCAACGTTGGCCCTTGGTCCTTTGGTCTTTGGCCCTTCCGGCCGCGGTGCTTCAGCGGCCGGCTAGCGGCCTGCTACAGTACCGTTCGTCTCCGGACCAGGAGCCGATACAGCGCCAGCAGGACGATGGCGCCGAGGATCGACATCAACCAGCCGGCCCCCTCATTGGGGCCGTAAAAGCCCATCGTGCGGCCGATGAACCCGCCGAGCAGCGCGCCCGCGATGCCGAGCAGGATCGTGACGATGAAGCCGCCCGGATCGCGACCCGGCATCAGGAGCTTGGCGATGACGCCGATCACGAGACCGAACAGGATCCACGTGAGAATACCCATTGATCTTTCCCTCCCCGCGACAGCAATGCAAGCCGCCTGCCTCAATCGGAAGGGTGACCTCGTGCGTGGATTTGTTCTGTTGGAGCTCTGCTAAACCAGCAATACGCCTTCGTGCTGCAGCAGCCAGCGCTTGCGGTCGAGGCCACCGCCGTACCCGGTCAGGCTGCCGTCGGCGCCGATCACGCGATGACAGGGGACGACGATCGCGACGGGATTCGCGCCGTTCGCCGTTCCAACGGCCCGAACGGACGACCCCGCGCCGATGGCGCGCGCCAGTTCCGAATATGAGCACGTCGTTCCCGCTCGGATGCGTCTGAGCGTTTCCCACACCCGCCGCTGAAACGGCGTGCCGTTCAGCTCGACTTCGATCCCATCCAGCGCAGCCACTTCGCCGCCGAAGTAGCGCTGCAGCGCCGTCGCCGCGCCGGCCGGGTCGCGATGGCGCTCGATCGTCTGTCCGGGATACCAACGCTCGAGCGTACGGCGCACAGCGGCCGGATGGGCGCCGAAGTGCAGCAGGCAGAGGCGCGACTCATGCGCCGCGAGCGTCAACTCGCCGAGCGGCGACGAGATGGAGGTGAGGTGGATCACGATCGATGCTCGCGTACTTCGCGCCGCCATACAATACTCGTTTTCTCGGAGCCTGCTTGCCCACACGTACACTCTGGCTCGCCGCCGGTCTCTTTCTCGTCACCCTCGCCACCCTGATGCTCGAGGTCATCGACGCTCGGCTGCTGTCGGTCTTGACGTGGTACCACCTGTCGTTCGTCGCCGTGTCGATTGCGATGCTGGGCATGGCGGGCGGCGCGGTCATAGTGTTCGCGGGCGGCACGACATTCGCGCCGGAGCGGGTGCCGCGCATGCTGCCCGGCATGACGGCGGCGTTCGCGGCGGTGATTGCGCTCTCGCACCTGGCGAACCTCACGATTCCGATTCCCGGCATCACGAGCGCATCGCTGCAGGAGATCACGCCGCTCGCGATCTCCACCGTGATTCTCACACTGCCGTTCATCGCATCCGGCATCGTCGTGACCGCCGCGCTGACGAGAACCGGCGGGCCTATCGGCTTTCTCTACGGCGCCGATCTCATCGGTGCGGCGTGCGGCTGCCTGGCGGTCGTGACGGTGCTCGAGCGGACGGACATCACGTCGAGCACGTTCGCCGCCGCTGCCGCGGCGGCGCTCGGCGCCGTCTGCTTCGCGCGATATGCAGGGCGCCGTGTTGCCACGCCCGCAGTCGTCGCGGCCGCGCTCGTCGCGGCCACCGTTGCGAACGCCACGAGCGGCGGGGCGCTCGGCATCATCTATCCGAAGGATCGCCGGCTCTGGTACCGGCAGGACATCGTTCAGTACTCGCGGTGGAATGCGCACTCGCACGTGACCGTGAACCGGCCGGCGCCCACGCAGGTCTTCTACTGGGGGCCTTCCTCGAAGGCGCCGGCGACGCCGGCGATGCTCGCATACGCAGCCGTCGACGGCTTTGCCGGCACGGCGATCACGCAGTGGGATGGCGATCCGTCGGCGCTGTCGTGGACGCGCTACGACGTGACCTCGGTGCCGCACCAGTTGCGGCGCGGGCGAGTCGCCGTGATTGGCGTCGGCGGTGGGCGCGACATCCTGACGGCGATTGCCGCGGGAAGCACGCCGGTGACCGGCATCGAGATCAACGCGGCGTTGCTGGGTGCGCTGAGCGATCGTTATCGCGACTTCGCGCGCGTCGCGTCGTATCCGGGCGTCAATCTGGTCAACGACGAGGCACGCTCGTACCTGACGCGCGTCAACGACCGCTACGACGTGTTGCAGATGTCTCTCATCGACACGTGGGCCGCAACGGGCGCCGGCGCATTCACGTTGACGGAAAACGGCCTCTACACGCGTGAAGGATGGCAGGTCTTCCTGCGCGCGCTGACGCCCGAGGGGGTCTTCGGCGTATCGCGTTGGTTCGATCCCGCGAACGTGACGGAGACGACGCGGCTCGTCTCGCTGGGGGTCGCCGCGCTGCTGGACTTCGGCGTCGCGTCTCCGCGCGAGCACCTGGTACTCGTCACGCAGGGGTCGGTCGCGACGCTCGTCGTGTCCCCCTCGCCGTTCACAGTCGAGGATCGGCGGAAGATCGACTTCCTGCGCAGCGAGTACGGCTACCAGCCGGCGCTGACGCCGTGGACCGACCCGGCGGATTCGCGGCTGCTGCGCCTCGCGTCCGCACGCTCCATCCATGACGTCCGCGCCGCAACGTATGACGACGCGTTCGATTACTCGCCACCGAGCGATCGGCGGCCGTTCTTCTTCAACATGCTCAAGCCGCGCGCGGCATTCGCGCACGATACCGGATGGCGAAAAGGGGAAGGCGTCTTCAGCGGCAACCTCATGGCGACGCGGACGCTGACGGCGCTGACGATCATCGCGGCCGTCCTCGTCATTGCCATCATCGCGTGGCCGCTGGCCCGGAGCGGCCGGCCCGACCTGCCGCGCGGAGTCTTCGCCACGGCGCTGGCCTATTTCGCGGCGATCGGCTTTGGGTTCATGTTCGTGCAGATCCCGATGCTGCAGCGGTTCTCCGTCTTCCTCGGCCACCCGACGTACACGTTGTCGATCGTGCTCTTCCTCATGATCCTGTCCGCCGGCATCGGCAGCTTCGTCTCGGACCGTCTGGATCTGGCGCGCTCACGCAGGCTGTTGCTGATCCCTGCGACGGCCGGCCTCCTCGCGCTCGTCGAGGCCGCCATCATGCAGCGCGTGCTCGACGCCACGGTTGCCTGGCATCTACCCGGCAGGACCGCCGTCGTCGCACTGCTGCTCGCACCGCTCGCATTTCTCATGGGCCAGTGCTTCCCAATCGGCGTGCGCCTGCTGGGCCGTCACTCCGACCGCGTCGCCGCGTGGATGTGGGGTGTCAACGGCGCCTGCGGCGTGATGGCGTCGATACTGGCCGTCATGGTGTCGATGTGGGTGTCCATTGACGCGGGGCTCATGCTCGCCGCCGCGCTCTACCTGCTGCTGGTCTTCCCGATGCGGCGGCTGGCGCGCTAGCGTCCCTGGTCCCTAGTCCCTGGTCACGGGTCCCCGGTCCCTCGTCCTGGGTCCCGGGTCCCGGGTCCGCGGGTCCGCGAGTCCCGGCTATCGAACTATTACTTTCGTTTCCGCCTTTCTCCCGGTTTGATCGCGCGCGGTGAGGCGATGCGTGCCGGGTGTGAGCGGCCAGAGGAAGGCCTGGTCGGAGTCGGAGGCGCCGAGCGGCACGTCATTCACACTCCACTCGATTCGACCGCGCCGATCGGAGACGACGCGCAGCGGGAGCGTCTGAAAGTCGCGGCGGAGGGTTGGGTCGATCAGATAGACGGCGCCGTCGGGCGGGTTGACGATCTCGAGTGCGCTCCGCGCTCGCCGAGCCTCCGGCTCCCCGGCTCCCCAGCCCCGCAGCCCCCCGGCTCCCCGGCTTCCCGCCCCCCCGGCCGCCAGTCCGTTCCGCTGCGCCCACTCGCGATATTCCGCCGGCCACACGACGAGGAGCCCCTCGTCGGTGAGGTGATGCCACGCGCACGGGACGGCGGGATCCCCGCTCGGAAGCCACTCGCGCCGCCGCGCGGGGCACCACGCGTTGGCGCCTGCACCTGACAGCGCGCAGATGTCGCGCGCGACGACGGCATCGGGCGCGGCGAACGCCGCGCGCTCGCCCCAGCGCTCCTGCGGGCCGAGCCGCCGCTCGGCAGCGAGCATGACGGCGTGGAAGATCGGCGCGGCGCCCGTCACGCCCGTCGACTGCCGCAGCGGCCGGCGATCGAAGTTGCCGACCCACACGCCGACGGTGAGGCGCTTCGTATAGCCGATCGTCCAGTTGTCGTGATACGCCTGTGACGTGCCGGTCTTCACCGCGACCGGGAACGGAAACTCCAGGCTGCCGCCGCGCCCGAAGATGAACTCGCGCGCCTCGTCATCCGAAAGGATGTCGCCGATCCAGAACGCGGTGCGCGGCGACACGATCGTCCGCCGCTCGCCGGCGACTCCGGCAATCGCCGACGGCGCGATCCACTCGCCGCCCCGCGCGAACGCGGCGTAGGCGGCGACGAGCTCGTCGAGCCGCACTTCGGCATTCCCAAGCGTGACACCGACCCCGTAATGGGACGCCGTGCGATCGAACGTCGTCAGGCCGGCGCGCTGGAGGAATCGCAGCAGCGCCGGTACGCCCAGCTCCGAGGCGAGCGCGACGGCGGGCACGTTTTCCGATCCAGCCAGCGCGCGGCGCGCGAGCAGCGGACCGCGATAGCGTCCGTCGTAGTTGCGCGGTGTATAGAGCACGCCGGGTTCTGCCGTGGCGAAGTGCGACGGAATGTCCGGCAGCACGCTCGCCGGAGTGAAGCCTCGCTCGAACGCGAGCGCGTAGGTGAACGGCTTGAGCGCCGATCCCGGCTGCCGCGCGACGCGCGGGCCGTTGATCGTTCCGCCGCGCTCGCCGTCGAAGTACGCGCCCGATCCTTCCCACGCGAGCCAGCCGCCGCTCTCGTTGTCGAGCACGACGACGGCGGCGTTCGCGGCGCCGTGCCGCTCGAGAACCGCGCGGTGGCTTTCGATGATGCCGGTAACGTCCGCCTGCAGTGTCGCGTCGAGGGCCGTCTGTATGCGTGCAACGCTGCCGTCGCGCACCTCGGCGAGCACCATCTCGACGAAATGCGGCGCCCTGAAGGCGGCGGCATTCTGGGACAGCGTCAGCTGCTCCTCGCGCGCCAGGCGCGCCTGCTCGCCGGTGACGAAGCCCGCCTCCTCCATCCGGCGCAGCACGCTGCGCTGTCGCCGCGCGGCGGACTCACGCGAGCGATACGGATTGAAGCTCGAAGGTCTCTGCGGCAGCCCTGCGAGGAACGCGGCCTGCGCCGGCGTGAGCATCGACGCCGGGCGTCCGAAGTACGCCCGGCTCGCGCGCTCGGCGCCCGCGATCTGGTTGCCGTAGCTCGCCAGGTTGAGATACATGGCGAGCAGTTCGCGCTTGGCGAAGCGATGCTCCAGCCGCAGCGCGAGCACCGCCTCCTGCATCTTCGCGCGGACGCCGCGGGAACGCCCCGGGTCGCGGCGGCTGAGCAGAAGCTTCGCAACCTGCTGGCTGATCGTCGAGCCACCCTCGACGATCGCGCGCTCGGCGAGATTGCGCCTCAGCGCGCGCACGAGCGCCAGCGGATCGAGGCCCGGATGCGACCAGAACCGATGATCCTCGGCAGCGAGCGTGGCGGCAACGAGCGCGCCCGGCAGATTCGCCTCGTCCAGCTTGACGCTGCGCGTACCGTCGCCGGATAGCGCTTCGTAGAGGACGACGCCGTGGCGATCCGTGACGACCGTCGACGTGGCGTCGCGGTCGTCGAGCAGCCGCGGATCGATGGGTCCGACGCGAATCCAGACCACCGCCGTGGCCGCCACGAAAACCGTGACACTCACCGTTTTCAGAAACTGCGTACTCGCGTGTCTCATTTTGAGAAACGGTGAGTGTCACGGTTTTTGGGGGTCATCGGCGGACCTCGATGACGGCGGTGGCCGTGCGACCGAAGACTTCCGGCTCGTACATCTCTTCGGCATGCGCCGGCGCCGTGCGGAACGTGCCCGCCGTCGTCGCGCGGATGATGTAGGTGAACTCGTGCAGCCCTTCGCTGAGGCGCGTGGCGAAGAGCTGCACGCGATCGTCATGGCGCTCGATGTGATCGAAGCCGCCGTTGCGCCACCACGACTCCCAGTCGTCCTCTTCATCGTCCGGCCGGCCGCGGCGGCCGCGATCGCTGCGCTGCTGGTCCTGCTGCATCCGCAGGTCGCGGGCGGTGGTCGCGAACCACGACTCGACGGCCTCGAAGCCCGCCGGCAGCGGATCGGTGACCGCCACGAACCGGCGCTCCTTGGTCAGCCGGAACGTCAGCGTTACCTGTACGAGGTCGCCCGCCTTGAAGGTCGTCGTTGCCGGCCGGGTGCCTTTCTCGACGAACGGGGCGTAGCTGCGTGAGATGTTGATGCCGCGATCGAGTCCCGTCTGATACAGCTCGTCGGCGGCGTAGCGCAGCCTGGCGGTGTAGAACAGCGTACCGCTGCCCGCGCGGGTGAACGTCAGCGGCTGCGAGCTGCCCGCCGCGCCCGAGGCGAGCACCTGCGGCAGCGGCACGTCTTTCTCTACCGACTCCGTCGACCGTCCCTTGAACGCCTCGCGCGCCAGCTCGCGGTCGCCGAGCGTCACGACCGCGCTGAAGTCCGGCACGACGGCTTCGTACTTCCGGTAGTACGCGACGAGCGACTCCATCGCATACGCGTTCTCCTGCGTATTGCCCCAGCGTCCGTTCTTCCGCACCGCCATCATCCAGCGCACGAGACCGCGGACCGGAGCGTCGGCGACCCCTGCTCGGACCAGCGAGTTGAGGACGATCGCCGTCGAACGCGTGTTCGAGTTCCAGAACCAGAGCAGATACGGATCGGCAAGTTCTTCGACGTGCACGCTGCCCGCTTCGGGCAGGATCGCGTTCATCATCCGCCGCCGCAGCTCCGTGATTCGCGGCCCGGTCGTCTCGCGCCGCGCGATCATCGCGTCGTGCAGATAGGCGAGCGCGAACACGGGCATGCGATCGCGATAGCCGTAGATGCGCGTGATGTTGGAGTCCTGGTTGCGCCCGCCTTCGGTGAGCACCTTCACGGCAAACGCCTGCCACGCGGTGTACGACGGCCACCACGACTCGTCCTGCGGCGGCGTGCGCGCGAGCTGCTGCTCGAGATACGTCAGCGCGCGTTCGCGCATGCCAGTGTCCACGGGGTACTTCAGCTCCGCCGCCACCTTGAAGACGTGCAGCAGGTAGCTGGTGAGATAGGGGGACACCGATATGCACTGCCCCGGCCAGTACGCGAAGCCGCCATTGCCGCACTGGAAGCGTTCGAGCTCCTTCAGCGTCTGCTGCACCGCCGGACGCATCTTCTTCGTGTCCATTCCGGGCAGCGTGAACGCATCGCCGAGATCGGCCGCCAGCAGCAGGGCGAGCGCCCGCGATCCCTTCTGCTCGGCGCAGCCGTAGGGATACTCGACGAGATATCGAGCGCCCTCTCCGAGGCCGACCATCGCCGTCGACGAGAGTTCGACGTGCAGTCCTCCGAATCCCGGGACGACGCTGCGCGGAATCGTGAGCGTCTCGGACGCCGTCGCGCCGCCCGGGCCGGCCTCGCCGTACGACGCGACGGTCTCCGGCGAGACGAGGACCTCGACCGGAATGACGTCCTCGAACGCATCCGTCTCGTCACCCAGCTTCACCGTCATCTGCACGCGCGCACGGCCGATGGCGCGGCCGGCCGCCTCAAAGCGCGCTTCGACGGATCCGCCGGCGCCGACCTGCAGCGTTTGCGACTGCGTTCCCGGCGCGAGCTCGAGGATCGCCGGATCGAGGCTCTTCATCGTGACGGTCGCGATGCCCGCCGATCGAAGCTGACTGGTGATCACGGCACCGAACTGCGCCTTGTCGCCGACGGCGAGGAAGCGCGGGAACGCCGGCTTCAGCGTCAGCGGCTTGTTGATCCGGATCTCGCTCTCGCCTGAGCCGAAGCGTGAGCCGCGATCGGCGGCGACCGCCATGATGCGATACGTGGTCAGCGACTCGGGCAGCTTGACGTCGGCCGTGGCGCGGCCCTCCGCGTCGGTGACGATCGATCCGAGCCAGAACGCGAGAACGCGGAAGTCCTTGCGCAGCGCCCCCGCGCCCGCCTCTGCCCCACCGCCGCCGCCCTCCGTATCACCTTTTGGCGTGAGCACGCGGCGCGACACGATCCGCTGCCGGCTGTCCGCGTTCATCACCTGCAGCGCCTTGCGGACGTAGACGGAGCCCAGCACGTCGGGCGTCCGGTAAGAGGTGAGCGAGAGCACGCCGTAGTCCACCGCCCACAGCGTCACCTCGCTCGCCGTGCCGCGCGACTGAAGATCCTTGACATCGACGGTGACGGTCGCGGTATTCGCCGGCCGATACTCCTGGCGGTTCGCTGCGACCGTGACGGTGAGACGCTTCGTCCCATCCTCGACGTGCAGCTCTGCGTATCCAAGCCTGAACGCCGGTTTCCCCGGATCTTCGCCGTCATCCTCACCGGTCGTCGCCGTGGGCATCTTCGTACGCCCTTTGATGAGCAGCACGGACACGAACACGTTCGGAATCTGTTCCTCAATGATCGGGATCGACACCGACTCCAGCGTCGACTTCAACACAAACTGCCGGTGCGTGCGGATGCCCTCGCGTTCCGTCGTGACGAGGGCCGTCGCCTGTTCCCACGGCGACTGAATCATGATCCGCGCGGTCTCGCCGGGCTTGTAGGTGCGCTTGTCGGGGACGAGCTCGATCCGGTTGTGATCGAACCGTTCCCACGCGGTGTAGCCCTCGCCGACGACGTAGAACGACGTCGTCGTGAACGACAGCCGTCCGTCCGCGGTGCGGCCCGTCGCTTCGAGCGTGAAGTAGCCGCCGCTTGCGAACGGAATTTGAAGCGGCACGGGCTCGGCCGCAGTCGTCACGTTCCACTTGCCTGCCGGAACTTCCTTCCGCTCGCTGTCCCACTCGTAGAAGCGGCCTCCTGCCGCGCGGCGGACGCTCACCCACTGGACCTGCGTGAGTGTGATGTCCACGGGCACGCCGGCGACGGGAGTTCCGTCGAGCGCCGCGGCGACGATCTCCGTCTTCAGGCCCGTCTTCTGATCGATGACGTACGAAGGACGGCGGACGCCGATGTACCACGGCGCTGGATGCACCGTGATGCTGGCGCGGTTCGCGATGTGCTGGCGCGAGACGTCCTCCACGTCCGCCTCGAGCGAGTACAGGTAGGGAACACCAGAGTCGCGCTTCGTCTCGAGCTTCAGCGCGAGATCGCCCGCCTTGGGCAGCGTCGTCTCCTCGCGGCGGATGACGGGCTCCTCGGCGCGCTGGCGCTCCGGCCAGCCGACGAAGATCCAACGGTCGTCCGAAAATTTCTCTCTGATCGCTGGCGGCGCCGTGAACGACGGCGACTTCGTGTATCGCCACGTGACCGGCCGCGCGCCCATCGGCGCTCCGAAGAGGTACTTCGCCGTGATCACGCCTTTGAGCGGGTCCCCGGCGATCGCGGTTTCGCCGGTCAGCGACACATCGACTCTGAAGTCGGGCCGCCGATACGCGGCCACCAGGAACGAGCCCTGTACGGTGCGCACGTACAGCTCGTAGGCTCCCTCGTCGAAGTCCTGCTCGACGCTCACCGCGCGGTTTGCCGGCGGCTTCGTCTTCGGTCGATCCGATTCGAGAATCGCGCGCACGGCGTAGTTGCCGAGCGCTCCGTCGGCGGGCAACGGCAGCGTCCATTCGGCGCTGCTCCACGCGTTGACCTTCACGGTTCGCCGATCGACGACGCGGTTCTGGCTGTCACGGACGGTGATGGACACGGGCGTGCCTGGGGCCAGGAGCCGGATGCCGGTCGCGCTGTTGTGCCGCAGGATCGCCTTGAGGTGAACGTCCTCGCCGAGGCGATAGACGCCGCGATCGCTGAAGACGCTGCCGCGCAGGATCGACGGAGACTCCCGCAGGTTTACTTGCGTACCGAAGTCCCACGGCCTGATGCCTTCGTTCCAGTCGCTGCCGACGTAGGCGATATCACCGTCCTTCTCGGCAATGACGACGAAGGCGAAGCTCCAGATGTCGCTCCTGAGCGGCGTGTCGCGCGCAATCGCGACGCCGTCCGGCCCGGTCGTTCCGCGCCAGTGCACGCGGTTGCCCGTCTGCACGATCGACACGGCTGCGCCCGGCACCGGCGCGCCGGTGTCGAGCCGCGTCACGAAGATGAGCGTGTTGTGCGGGCTGTCCTTGACGGTGATCCCGAGGTTCGTGACCTGAACGACGGATGCGCGCGTCAGCGGCTTGCCGTCCTCACGCCCCTGGCGGCGCGATCGCGGGATCGACTGCCCTTCCTCGACCGCCGTCCAGACGAATCCGCCTCCGCCCGGCCGCAGCGCCTTCGCGAGATCGAGGCCGTGCGATTGAATCCGATCCGCGATTGGCTGCAGCCGCCGCTCGATCGCCGGAACTGGCGGCGCGTTGCCGAAGCCGTGCTCCTGCAGGCCTTCCAGCAGCGGCATCAGCTCGTTCGGCTGAACCGGCGCGGCCCACTGCCGCACGTTCACGAAGTTGCGCGAGTAGAACGGCAGCACGGTCCCGCCGTCCTTTTCCCACACGCCCTGGCCGTCGCCGAAGCTGGTGAACGCGAACCGGTGCCAGTTCTCGACGACGCCGACCCACGTGTAGCCGAGCGTCTGCCCGTCTACGGACCTCAGGTCGGCGCGCGCCGTGACGGCGTACTTTCGATCCGGCGGCTGCGCAGGGAAGCCCGCATCCTCGAGCGTGAGATGCGCGGCCGAATCGCCGAGGTAGTCCGGGCGCGGCTTTGGTTTCGGGGCTTTCGCCACGGGTTTGCCGCCGCCTGACACGTCGATCGCGCGCGTCGCCGCGGAGAAGTCGGTAACCTGAACTTCGTTCGTGAACCGGACGGGATTCGAGCGATCGGGATCGCAGGCGCTCCGGCACCAGAACCCGTCGACGAAGAACGCGGGCTCGGCCTCGACGATCTTGTCCTGCGTCTTGCCGGGCGTGGCCCGTCCCGCAGGCGACGGCAATTGCGGACCGAGCGTCAGCTTGACCCAGCTCCCCGGTGCCACCGCCGTCGTCGTCTCGAGGACGACGAGATCGCGTGACGGCGGAAACGTCTTCTTGTCCCAGTCGTTCGTGAGACGAACGCTCACGGGTGACGTCGCCGAGGCGATCGCGCGCGTGGCGGCGACCTTCGCGTTGAAGCGGTCGAGCGCCTGCGCGTCGATGGTCTTCAGTTGCGCCTGCTCTTCCTGCGAGAACCACGGCGACGCCCAGTCGTGCGGCTGGAGAGCGGCCGACAGGTGCTTCGCGAGATCGGCCGGCTTCACCGGCTGGTTGAACCGGAGCATGACGACCATCGGCCCCGCGACCGTGCCGCCGCGCCGATACCACCGCGTGTCGAGCAGGCGGACCGTCGGCGTGGTAAAGCTGAAGGTGACGGGCTTCGCCAGCCGGCGGCCGCTCGCCGCCGCCGCGTTGGCGATCGTCACCTGGTATCGCGTCGCGTAGGGCAGCGGCCGCTTCGGATCCGGCGTGAAGATCAGCACCGTCGTTCCCGACCACCGGAACGTTCCCTCGACGGCCGGGGTGATCCTGAAGAACGCCGGCCGTAGTCGCTCGGGAATGCGCCCGAGCGTCACCATCGGCTCCGAGAAGACCACCCGAATCTCGTTCGCTTCCTCGAGGGAGGCGATCTCCCCCTCGGGGCCGTAGCTGACGACGGTCAGCGCCGTTTGAGCGTCAGACGATGTGGAGAGGAGGATGAGAAGGAGAAAAGAAAGAACGGGCCTCATGCCAGCTTAGACACCGGACGGTGACTAGCGGAGCATCGCCGCGATCGTCCGCCAGTCGAACACGAGGAAATTGCGCGGCGTGCTGTTCATCGCCACCATGATGCCTTCGGGGAAGCGCGGCCCAAGCGGACGCGACGAGATCTCGAGGCCGTCGGTCCCATCGGCGCCGCCACGCACTATCGCAACCTCGCGCGAATGATCGTGCGAGTTCCCGGGCGAGCCTTCCCGTGCGTAGACGTGGTACTCGGTGTTGCCGTCGAGCTGATCGGTGCAGACGATGTAGCCGCGGCCGCCGGACGTCGCGTACACGGCTATGCCTTCGCGATCGCCTCGAAACCCCTCGAGGCCGAAGTGCGCCAGTTCCCGCGTGGCATCCGGATGATCGGGATCCGCGTGCCACTTGTGGATGCCGTCCGCTTCGTCCGCGTAGTAGACGTAGCCAAGCTCGTCATCGACGGCGACAGCCTCAATCTCATTCGAGTCCCGGCGGCTCGTCGCGCTGAAGTTTCCGAACCGCCGGACGAAGCTCGCCGCGAGTCCTCCGCTTCCATTGTCGGACAGGCGGTACTGCCACAGGTACCCCTGCGCCGGGCCCGTCTTCGGACTCACCACCGCGAACACGGCGCCATCGCGCCCGCGCCGGTAGAGCGCTATGCCCATCGGCGCGCCCGCCTCTCCCTCCTGTCCCTCGAGCACCGGGACGCCGCCAAGGTCGACGAGCTGCCCCGCCATGGGATCGATGCGGAAGACGCGGAGCTGGCGCTTCAGTCGCTCGGTGGCGACGGCGATGTCGACCGTCCGCCCGCCGAGGGCTACACCATATTCGACGTCGACGTTGTTCGGACGGTCGATGCCGGCGATCGACTGCCGAATGCGCCCGTCGAGGTCGAAGACGACGACGGCGCCGGCGGGAGCCGGCACCTTCATGGTTGCGACGATCAGGCTTTTCGAAGGGTCGGTCGGATGGATCCAGATGGACGGGTCGTCGGGATCCTCATCGAGGCTCTCGGTTGCAAACGCCGGCTCGACGTCGCGCGCGCCGGGGGACGGCGCTGCCGGCCCCCATGCTGATCGAATCAACGTGTAAGCCGGGAGCGCCGCCAGGCCCGCGACGATCAGCACGGTGAGTCGCTTATTCATGTGCCCTCGAAGGCGCGCCCACAGGCGCGCCCCACCGGCGCGGAGCGGGGCACGGGGGCCCCGCGAGCGCCGGTGCAGGGGAGTCCGAGGGGCAAAGCCCCTCGAGACTAGAAGTTGAACCGGAACATGAACTGCATCTGCCGCGCGGTTCCCGTGCCGTAGGCGCGGTTCAGCGGTCCGGTGATGCGGCCGAACGATGACGGTGACGTCAGGGTCGTCCCCGGCGCTCCCAGGTTGACACGGTTGAACGCGTTGAACGCCTCCATCCTGAACTCAAAGTTCCGGTCGCCGCTGATCGTGAAGCGTTTCTGCAGCGCGAGGTCGACCTGGAAGAGACCGGGCGCGCGGATGATGTTGCGTCCGGCGTTGCCCCACTGGCCGCGGGCCGGAATCGCAAAGGCCGCCGTGTTGAACCACTGTGTGTCCGTCTGGCTGGCCGGGTAGAGGCTCTGCCCGGCGACGAGGTCCGCGCGCTGATTCGAGGCGTTGCCGTCGGGCAAATCCCCGCTGGAGCGGCTGACGCTGATCGTCAGCGGCCGTCCGGTCCGGGCCTGCATCACACCTGACACCTGCCAGCCGCCGAACACCTGCTTGAGGAATCCCGAGCGGTCCTGGCTGTCACGGCCGAATGGCAGCTCGTAGGCGCCGTTCACGGTCATCGTATGGCGCACGTCCTGGTTCGTGCTGCCGTACTCGCAGTGCCGGCAGGCGACGTTCTGCGGTGCGGTCGACTCGCCGCCTCCGAGGGCCCCTTCGTCGAAGGCGTGCGACCACATGTACTGCGTGCCGAGCTGGAGGCCGTTCGCGGCGCGCCGGTACAGCGACAGTTGCAGGCCGTTGAAATTCGCATTCGATCCGCTCGATTTGATGTCCACGCGGCCGAACTGCGTCAGCGGCCGGCGGCCGGTCGCGGGATTGATCACGTTGACGTAGCTGCGATCCAGCAAGTGGTGGCTCTGATTGCCCATGTAGCCCACCTGCACTGTCATGCGCCACGGCAGCGCCTGCTGGATCGTCAGGCTGTACTGCTCCGAGTACAGGTCGACCCGGTTCTCGTCGAGAGCTCGGGCGGCGTTGCCGATGCTCGCGGCCAGGTCGAGGAACGGCTCAATCGGATACGACAGCGTGGGCGCGTCCGCCCGCGCGAGGGTTGTGCGAGCGCCGGCGTTGTCAATCGGCGCGAACACGTCATCGTTCTGGCCTGGTCCGAAGAACACGCCGAAGCCGCCGCGGACGACCGTGTTGCCGTTGAACCTGGCCGGCGTCCACGCGAAGCCGACGCGCGGCCCGAAATTGTTGTAGTCCGGCTCGTACCAGGGCGTGCCAGGCGCGCAGAACCCGCCGCAGGCCATGCGCCACACCTTGTCGCGGCCGTCCTTCTCGACCGGCACCGAGTAGAACTCGTAGCGCAGGCCCGCGTTGATGGTCAGGTTCGGCTTCCACTTCAGATCGTCCTGGACGTAGCCGATCATCCACCACCGTTGCCCTTGGACGACGGGGAAGTCGTTGATGCTGAAGCTCTCGAGGCGGTTGGCCAGGAAGTTTGGCCGGCTCGCGAACGACAGGGACGTCGTGTTGCCTTCGCCAACATCGATCAGGATTCTGCGGATTTCACCACCCACCTTGACGTTGTGCCGGCCGCGCACGATGGCGAGGTTGCTGATGACGCTGTAGGTGCTGCCGTTCTCGATGATCTCCCGCGGCCCGGTGATCGCGGTGAAGCCCGAAATGCTGATCTGCGCAGCGCTCGGCCCGGTCCGCACGGAGTTGCGGTTGGACTGGTTGTAGCCGAACTTGGTCTCGCTGACGACCGACGGTCCGAAGATCCGCTGCACCTGCACGGTGAAGTTCACCGGCCTGATGAAGTCCGTCTCCGAACCGGTGTCCTGCGGCTCGACGAGGTCCGCATGGTCCATGTTGTAGCGGGTGAAGATCGATGTCTTGTCGGAGAAGCGGTGGTCGACGCGGACGAGGATGGCGTCTTCGTCGTTCGTCACCTTTTCCGTGCCGACCCAGTCGTCGATGTCGGCGCTGTTCGTGCGGTTCGTGCCCTGCGGATACATCGCGATGACGGATGCCAGCGCTGCCGGAACGTTCGCCCGGAACGCCGCGCTCGGCACCTGCCGCACGAACGTGCTTTCCTGCCGCTGGCGGATGCCCTCGTAGTTGGCGAAGAAGAAGGTGCGCTGCGGCACGACCGGCCCGCCGGCGTTGACGCCGAACTGATTCAGCTCGAACGGCGGCATGTCGCCGCGCGTCCCGAAGGGCCGCGCGTCGAACCGATCGTTGCGGACGAAGTCGAAGGCGGTGCCGCGGAACTGGTTCGTGCCGGTCTTCGAAATGAGCTGCACGTTGCCGCCCGCGCCGGTGCCGGACTCGGCGGAATAGAGCGTGCTGCTGACGCGGAACTCCGCGATCGACTCGCTGCTGATGATGAGACGCGCGTCGCTGTCCTGACGCGGGTCCTTGATGCCTGTCGCGTCGATGCCGTCGAACGTCCAGTTGTTGTCGTCGCGCGCGCGGCCGACGAAACGGGTGCTCAGGTGCGTCCCCTCGCCCGTATTAATCGCGCCGGGCGCGAGCAACATTAGGCCGGCCCAGTGGCGGCCGGCGAGCGGCAGCGTCTTGAGTTGACCGGCATGGATGACGGTGCCGACCGACGCCGTGGTGGTGTCGAGCACCTGGAGCGCCGCCTCCACGTTGACCACTTCCTGGAGTTGCCCGACCTCCATTTTCAGGTCGACGGCACGGTTCTGGCCGATTTCGAGATGGACGTCCGACTGCCGGGCGGTCTTGAAGCCGGAGAGCTCGGCGGTGATGACGTACTCGCCCGCCGGCAGGAAGTTGAAGACGTACACGCCGGCGCTGTTCGTGACCGCCTCACGCGTGAGGCCGGTCGCCGGCGACTCCAGCTTGACCGAGACGCCCGGCATGACGCCGCCGTCCGAGTCGACGATGGTGCCTTGCAGAGTACCGGTGCTCGTCTGCGCGAATGCAGACGCGGCAGAGAGCGAGACGAGAGCAGCGACCACGAACGTCAATCGCAAGAACCAGGATCCAAGTCGCATCGACAGGCTCCTTCGACGAAAACTACCGGCTGTGCGCGTTTGTGAGCGTTTGCGATTATTTTTGACCGCTTACGCGTGAATTTCGGCGTAGTATTGGAGCACCGACGTCGAAAGTCAAGCAAACAGGGGATACCGACGACCGTGTTCGCCGAAGAGCGCAAACAACGGATTCTCGCCGCCCTGCAGCACGCCCCGGCGGTCCGGGCCACCGAGCTCGGCCGCGCCCTCGGCGCCTCGCTGGCCAGCATCCGCCGCGATCTCGCCGAGCTCGAGCGCTCGGGGCTCCTGAAGCGCACGCACGGCGGCGCCATCAGCAACGGCCTCGCCCGCTCGGAAGCGTCGCTCGCGCAGAAAGAAGACCGGTATCAGCCGGAGAAGGCGGCCATCGCCGCTGTGGCGGCCTCGCTGGTGCAGCCCGGCGACGTCATCTTCCTGGACGCCGGATCGACGACGAGGCAGATCGCGCGTGAGCTCCGGCATCACCGGAACGTCACGGTGGTGACCAACGCGATCAACGTCGCCTCGGAACTCGCGTCGAGCGACGTCGAGATCATCCTGACGGGCGGCCAGCTCAGACCGGGCGTCCTGTCGCAGGTCGGCCCGATCGCCGAGCAGACGATCGCCGGACTGCACGTCGACAAGCTGTTTCTCGCCGCCAACGGCGTCGATCTGAGGAACGGGCTCACCACCCCCGATGTCGCCGAAGCACGGACGAAACGCTCGATGATCGACAGCGCGACGGAAGTCTTGCTCGTGGCCGACCACAGCAAGTTCGGGATCGTGGCGTTTGCGCGCATCTGCGGCATCGAGCAGCTCGACGCCGTCATCACCGACGATGGCCTGCCGCCACGGATCGCGAAGCAGATCGCACAGCGCGCCATCACGCTTCACCTCGCGGTCGCGCGGCCCACTGCGGCGCGCCGCGGCCCGCGAGCGCGGCCATGATCGTCACCGTCACGCCGAATCCCGCGCTCGACCGCATCATCATCGTGCCAGGCTTCGCCGCCGGGTCCACCAACCGCGCCGTCGTCGAGACGACGAACGTCGGCGGCAAGGGCATCAACGTCGCGCGGCATCTTGCGCGGCTTGGATGCGACGTCATCGCCACCGGCTTCTTGGGCGCGAAGGACACGCACGCCGTCATCGACACGCTCACTCGCGAGGGCATTCAGTCCGATTTCGTACAGGTCGAAGGTGACGTCCGCGTCAACTTGAAGATCCTCGATCCGAGCGCAGGGCATGAGACGGAGATCAACGAGCCCGGCCCGGCGCTGCCTGCTGACGCGGTCAGCGCGCTCCTCGACAAGGTCCGTGGGCTCGCGCCACGCTGTGCGGTCATGGTGTTCTCGGGCAGCCTGCCGCCGGGGCTGCCCGACGATCTGTACGCGCGCGCCATCACGCTGGCCGCCGCAGCCGGCGCGAAGACGATTCTCGATGCGGCCGGCGCGGCGCTGCGGCACGGCATCGCCGCAAAACCCGACATCGTCAAACCGAATCGCGCTGAAGCGGAGGAACTGCTCGGCGTGTCTCTCGACGACGACGACGCGATTGCGGCGGTGGCGAAACGGCTGCTCGAGTGCGGAGCGCGAACGGCGGTGATCTCGCTGGGCGCCCGCGGTTGTGTGGGCGCCTCCGCCGCCGGCGTGTGGCGCGCGCACGCGCCACGGATCGCGGCGCGCAATACCGTTGGCGCCGGCGATGCGATGGTCGCCGCGCTCGCCAGCTCGCTGACGCGTTCCATCGAGCTGTCGGAGGCATTGAGAATTGCCACCGCGCTTGGCTCGGCGACGGCGGGCAGCGACGGCCCGCTGCCGCCCGCAGGCCGGCTCGAAGCGCTGCTGCCGGAAGTGCGTGCGGAAACCGTCGAGCCGGCGGAGTCTCGCGCAACGACGAGGGTCCCGTCGTGAGCCTGAAGGATGTGCGGACGCGTGTTCAGCGGGCCGGCGCGTTCCTGTCCCGCATGATCGTCCCCAACATCGCGGCATTCCTGGCGTGGGGGCTCCTGACGGCGATCGCCGCGCCGGGCGGCTGGCTGCCGAACCCGCGCCTCGCCGCGCTAATTTCGCCGATGCTGCTCACGCTGCTGCCGATCCTCATCGGCTTCAGCGGCGGCCGTCTCGTCTACGGCCTACGCGGAGGCGTCGTCGGAGCCGTCGCGACGATGGGAGCGATCGCCGGGGCGGACATTCCGATGTTCATTGGGGCCATGGTGCTTGGACCGCTCGGCGGCTGGGCGATCCGCGCCATCGATCAGCGCGTCACCAGCCGGTTTCCAGCGGCGATGCAGATGCTGGTGTCGAATTTCTCGGCCGGCATCTTCGGCGCCGCGGCGGCCGCGGCGGCGCTGGTTGCCGTCGGGCCCGCGGTGCAGAGCGCCACCCGCGCATTGGGCGCGGCGGCGCAGTCCTTCACCGCGGCGGGACTGCTGCCGCTCATCTCCCTCGTCATCGAGCCGGGGAAGGTGCTCTTTCTCAACAACGCGATCAACCACGGCATGCTCGGACCGCTCGGCGCCGCGCAGGCGCACGCCGAGGGACGGTCGCTCTTCTT
Source organism: Vicinamibacterales bacterium (assembly GCA_048594885.1). Classification (GTDB taxonomy): domain Bacteria; phylum Acidobacteriota; class Vicinamibacteria; order Vicinamibacterales; family 2-12-FULL-66-21; genus JBMDXB01. The sequence goes on along the minus strand of JBMDXB010000014.1, from coordinate 8,784 downwards.
CCTCCTCGAAACGAATCCGGGGCCGGGCCTCGGCCTTCTGCTGGCGTGCTGGCTGTTCGGCGCCGCCACGGCACGGCAGTCCGCGCCTGGCGCCATCGTCGTGCACTTCTTCGGCGGCATCCACGAGATCTACTTCCCTTACGTGCTGATGCGGCCGCTGAGCGTGCTCGCGCTGATCGCCGGAGGAATCGCCGCCAACGCGACGTTCGCCGCGACCGGCGCCGGCCTCGTCGCGACGCCGTCACCCGGCAGCATCTTTGCCGAGCTGGCGATGACACCGCGTGGCGGCGTGCTGCCGGTCCTGATGGGCATTGCCGTAGGGACGATCGCGTCGTTCGCTGTGGCGGTTCCGCTCGTCCGCGGGACGGCAGCCGGCGAACTCGGCGACCTGGTGGACGCGCAGGAACGCAGCCGGGCGAACAAGCGGGTGCCAGCGGCCCGGGGACGTTCGGTGATCTTTGCGTGCGATGCCGGCCTCGGATCGTCGGTCATCGGCGCGAGCATCCTGGCGCGGCGGCTTCGCGATGCCGGTGTCGAGGCCCAGGTGACGCACGCCGCGATCGACGAACTGACGCCTGACGCATCGATCGTTGTCGTCCACGCGAGCCTGGCCGAGCGGGCGCGACGCGCGGCGCCCGGCGCGACGATCTATCCTGTCGAGGAATTCATCCGAAGCCCTGCGTACGACTCGATCGTGGAGACGCTGCGGTCTCCCGCGGCCGCGGAGACCCGGACGTGAGCGCCGGTGAAAAGCCGATCGTCGAGGTCCTCCCACCGCGCGTCTACGCGACGAAGACCGACGTGATCGAGGCGATCGGCGGTGTGATGGTCGGCGCCGGTGCCGTTGCGCCCGCCTACGTCGAGGGCATGCTGCGAAAGGAGCTGGAGGGCGCCACCGTCGTCGCTCCGGAAGTCGCGCTGCCGCACGGCACCGCCGACGTCCGCGCCGCGGTGCAGCGGAACATGCTCGTCGTGGCGCCGATTCCGGGAGGCGTGCAGTGGTCGGGCGACAGGCCCGTGCGCGTCGCGATCGGCTTCGCCGGAACAGGCGACGAGGCGCACCTGCGGCTGCTCGGCACGGTGGCCCGCGTGCTGGCTGACGACGACCTGGTCGAACGGTTGAAAGCGGGCGCCGACGCGGCCCGTCTGGCCGCTCTGTTCGAGTGAAGCGCGCGACCGGAGCGGAGCGAGCCGCGAAGGGCGAGCGCAGCGGAGGGAGCTTGGCGGGGTGCAGGGGTCCCCGCCATTCAAACAAATGAAAGCAGCTGTGTTTCACGGTCCCGACGACCTGCGCGTGGTGGAGATGCCGCGGCCGGAAATCGCGGAGACCGAGATCCTGCTGCGCGTGGGCGCCTGCGCCCTGTGTGGCAGCGACGTCCGCACGTTCCGTCACGGCGCCCGCAACATCGACAGGCCTGTCGTGCTCGGCCACGAGCTGAGCGGGACGATCGAGGCGGTCGGCGCCGCCGTTTCCGGTTACCGTCCCGGCGAGCGAGTGGCGGTCGCGCCCGGGGTTCCCTGCGGCGAGTGCGTCTACTGCCGGCGCGGCATCGAGACGATGTGCGAGCGGCTGCGGTCGATCGGGTACGAGTTCGACGGCGGACTGGCCGAATTCATGGCCGTGCCCGCCTCCGCGGTTCGTGCCGGATGCGTCAATCCGGTGCCGGACGGCGTCGCGTTTCCCGAGGCGGCGATCGCCGAGCCGCTCGCGTGCGTGATCAACGCGCAGGAACTGCTCGACGTGCGTGACGGCGACACCGTCGTCGTGATCGGCGCAGGCCCGGTCGGGTGTCTTCACGCAGGGCTCGCCAGGCTCCGCGGCGCGGCGACGGTCGTGCTCGTCGATATGCGCGCCGAGCGGTTGCAGCTGGCGCGGACGTTCGGCGCCGACCTGACCATCGATGCTGCACGCGAGGATGTGACCGCCCGCGTTCTCGAGACGACGGGAGGCACGGGCGCGTCGGTCGTCATCGTCGCGGCGCCTTCGAATCGCGCGCAGGAACAGTCGATTGCGCTCGCCGCGCGCCGCGGGCGCATCAACTTCTTCGGCGGGCTGCCGAAGACCAATCCGATGATCTCGCTCGACGCCAACGCCGTGCATTACCGCGAGCTGTTCATCGTCGGATCGTACGGCTCCCGGCCTGCACACAATCGTCAGGCGCTCGAACTCGTCGCGGGCCGACGGTTGCCGGTGCGTGCGCTGATTGGCCTCGAACTGCCGCTCGACCGCGTCATCGACGGCATGCTCGCCGTCGAGCAGGGGCGCGTGATGAAGGTCGTGGTGCGGCCGTGAGGACGCTGACGGGCATTCCGCTCGTCCCGGGTACCGCCTCAGGACCGGCACTGCGGCTTGGCTCCGCCCGCAGGGCGGACCGTTCGACCGATGCGACGGCGGCGCGCGAGCGGATTGCCGCCGCGCGCGGCGATGCGCAGGCCGAGTTGACGAACGGTCTCGACGCCGTGCCGGACGGCCCGGCGCGTACCATTCTCCGCGCGCACCTGGCGCTGCTCGGTGACCCGATGCTGACCGCGGCGATCGACGACGGCCTCGACGCCGGCCTTTCGGCAGAAGAAGCGGTCGAACGCGCGGCCTCTACGCTGTGCGCGCGCTTCAGCGCGCTGGCCGATCCGGCGCTCAAGGCACGCAGCGCGGACCTGCGCGACGTCTGCGATTGTCTCGTGCGTCATCTCGGAGACGGCACCGGCGCCTGTATCCCGACCGAAGGCCGGATCGCGTACGCCACCGAGCTGTCACCGGCGGAGGTGCTGCAGACGATCGCGCACCCGCCGCTCGCGTTCGTGCTCGAGACGAACGTCCAGACGTCGCACGCGGTCATTCTCCTGCGGGCGCTGGGCGTGCCGGCCGTCATCGGAATCGACGGCATCACGACAGCCGTGTATGACGGCGACGTGCTGCTCGTGGACGGCACGGAGGGTCGCGTGATCCTGAATCCCACGGCGGGTGCCCTCGACGTCGCTGCCTCGACACGGATGGCACCGCCGCCGCAGCCGGATCGCGGTCCCGCCAGGACATGTGACGGCGCCGCAATCGCCGTCACGGCGACGACCCTCGATGCCGCGGACGCGCGGCGCGCGCTCGACGCCGGGGCCGAAGGCATCGGGCTGTTCCGCACCGAATGGCTGTTCCTCTCGGCCGACCGCGCGCCGTCGGAGGCGGTTCAGTACGAAGCATTCCGGCAGGTTGCGGAGGCAGCAGGCGATCGCCGGGTCACGATCCGCACGGTGGATCTCGGCAGCGACAAGCGCCCGGCGTGGCTTTCGCTCCCGCGGGAACCCAACCCGGCGCTCGGTCTGCGCGGCGTCCGGCTGGCCTTCGTCTATCCGGAGGTGCTCGAGACGCAGCTTCGCGCCGTATTCCGCGCCTTCGAAGGGCGCCGCCTGAGACTGCTGCTGCCGATGGTGAACGACGTCGAGGACGTCGTGCGGATGCGGCGCCTCATTCTGGACTGTTGCGGGCAGCGCGCGTTCGAACTCGGCGTGATGATCGAGACTCCCGCCGCTGCCCTCATGGCCGCGGAGCTCGCGGACTCCGCGGACTTTCTCAGCGTAGGCACGAACGACTTGACGCAGTACGTGCTCGCCGCCGATCGCGAGAGCCCGCGGATGGTCGATGTCTATCGAACGCTGCACCCGGCGGTGCTGCGGCTGGTGCATCAGGTCGCCGACGCGGCGGAACGCGCGGGGATCACGGTGTCCGTCTGCGGTGAGACCGCTGCGGACCCCGAGGCGGCGCCGATCCTTCTCGGCCTCGGCGTGATCGAGCTCAGTGTGCCGACGCCGCTGGTGTCGCAGGCGATCGCAACGGTGCGTCAGACCACACTCGCACACGCACGCGCGCTTGCAGAAGAGCTGATGGCGCTGCCGACAGCCGCGGCTGTTACAGCGCGCTTGCGCGAACGACGTCCCTGGTCCCAGGTACTGGGTCCCAGGTCTCGGGTCCCGGGATACTGGTCTCGGGTCCGACCATGGACCCGGGACGTGGGACTAGGGACTAAGGACAAGGGACCAAGGACCAGGTACCAAGGACCAGGGACCAGGGACCAAGGACCAGGGACCAGCGACCAGGGACGGAGACATGCAGTCGCGCCTTGTGATGCTCGACAACGAAACGGGCCTGCACGTCAGGCCGGCAACGCTGTTCATGGAGCTGGCCAGCCGGTTTCAGTCGGCGATTCGTGTCCGGACGGAGGAGAGGATCGCGGACGGCAAGAGCGCGATCAGCCTGATGCTGCTCGAAGCCGGCCGCGGAACGACGCTGACGATAGAGGCCGACGGCGCCGACGAACGTGCGGCCGTCGAGGCGCTCGCCAGCCTGGTTGAAGCCAGGTTCTCGGATATTGCGACGAGGTGATCTTCAGGCGTGGGCGCGTCTGCGCCCCGGCACGGCAAAGAGCGCGGGCAGCCGCTGGCGCAGTTCCGAGCCCGCCAGCCTTCCGGGTGAGAACGCGGCGACCGTGCAAATCGTGTGATACACGAGGGCGGTGAACCCCACGGATCCCCAGAATGCGGTGTGGAATACGTACCGGAACGCCGCCGCGATAATCAGGACACACACGACATCGACGATCGCGGAAATCACTCTCGGGGCGATGCGGAGGTATTCCGGTGGCGTCGTCGCGCCGGCGCGGCGGTCGCCGCCCGGAGGCAGCCAGTGCGGCTCGTCGAGCCCGCTCGGCGAATGTCCTATCAACTCCGCCTGCGCCTTGATCAGGCGAACGGCGCGCCGGTCGCCGTTGGGAAAGAGGCGGCAGAACTCGTCTACGGTTTCCTCGGCATCGAGCCCGACGACTTTCGCGTAGTCGCGGACGAAGGCGCGCGCGAAGATGCCGGACGGCCACCGCGACAGGTCGTTGCGTTCGAGCGCCTCCCAGAGATCGGCGCCGACCTTCGTAGCCGTGGCAAGGGCATCGAGCGATATCCCCCGCTTCTCACGTTCCCGGCGAAGCCGGGGCCCGAACGTGTGCTGCTCAGACATCCGACCCGGGAAGCAGCAAATCCCGGGCCGGTAGGAACAGAACAGCCCGCCACGACTTACGCGTCGCTGGCGGGCTCGACGGATTCAGACCTGTAATCGCCCTGCTGTTTTTGCGATGGGGGTCAGGTCTTGAATTATCACATTTTGCTGGAATTCAAGACCTGACCCCCACCGAGCCCATGGGCGCGCCGGGAGGCAACTCCGAGTGGGCTTTCTCCCATGGCGGCAGCACTTTCACCAGCACGGTCAGGATGATGAAGGGAATCACCATCACGAGGAGTGCGGGCAGCAGCCCCTCACGCGTGGCAAATCCCATCTTGTACGTCGTATAGCCGAGGAAACTTTTCGAGAACAGCTGACCACCAATCACGACGTTCCAGCGCATGGCAAAAATGCCAACTTGAGTCAGCATCCCCGCCACGACGTAAATGCCGAGGCGCGTGCGCGCCGGCAGACGGGCCATCTGCGATACCGCCAGCATCGCGATGGGGACAATCGTGCCGAGAACGATCTGCAAGACGATCTGCGAGGTGAACAGCTTCGTCTGCACCATGAAGTCGAGCGTCTTGAACGACTCGTCGGCTTCGTAGATGCGGTGGACGAGGTCGAGCAGTTCGAGCGAGAAATCGACCAGGAAGGCGTACAGCAGATAGCGCGCTACCGTGTCGAGGCACGTCATATCGATCGGCTGCCGCCGCAGCCATGCCGTGGCGACGTACAGCAGCAGCACCATGGCGACGCCCGACACGATCGCCGAAAAGAGGAAGACGACCGGCATGAGCGGCGTCGACCACCACGGGTTGGCCTTGATCGATCCGAAGATGAAGCCGACGTACCCGTGAAGCAGAAACGCGGACGGGATGCCGATGATCGTGACGATGCGTCCGACCTTGTCGTCGAGCGCGAGCGCGCCGGGACTGATGTTGGTCGAACCGAGCGTCATCGCGCCGTAGAACGCGCGTTTCAATCCGCTGCTGCTCTGATACGCGAGCACGATGTCGCGCCGGTAATCGAGCCAGATCTCGACGACGAGGACGACCATCAGGTACCACAGGTAGACGAAGCCGAACATCGCCATCGCGGAGGTGCTGTTCGGCGTCAGCATCATCGACATCGACCGCTCCGGCCGGCCGAGATGCAGTTGCAGCGGCAGCGGCGCGACGAGCAGGAACGCGAGCGCCGTCAGCAGCGCCAGCCGGTAGGTCGGCCGCACCGCCTGGACGTTGAACACGCGCTCGAGCGACGCCAGGATGAACGCGCCGGCGACGAGTCCCGTGATGTATGGATAGAGAACGATGAGGACGCTCCACTGGAGCTCCACCTCGTTCGGATACATGAATCCCTGAACGCCGTCCATCTTTTATCCTCCGCTCGGCGGGGCCCCTTTGACATTCCCCGCCTCGCTGCGCGCTCGCGGCCCCTTCGGGGCTCCCCTCCGGCGCTCGCTCGCCTTCACCTCACCGATCCGTCGAGCGACGCGTAGAACACCTTCGCGCCTGTCGCCATCTGCGGCTTCAAGACGTCCACCGCGTTCTCACGCAGGAACGTGTGAATCGGGTCGTTTGGATCCTTCATGTCCGCAAGCTGCCGCGCACCGGTCGGGCACACCTCGACGCACGCCGTCTTCAGGCCTTTCGTGATGCGGTGGTAGCAGAGCGTGCACTTGTCCGCCGTGTGCGTGCGCGGATCGAGGTAACGCGACCCGTACGGGCATGCCTGCACGCAGTAACGGCAGCCGACGCAGCGCTCCTTGTCGACGAGCACGACGCCGTCCGGCGTGAGGAACGTTGCGCCGATCGGGCACACCTGCACGCACGGCGAGTGCTCGCACTGGTTGCACAGCTTGGGCACGAAGAACGTCTTGCCCTTGCCCTCTTCGTACTTCTCGGGAAACCCGTCATGGCCGCCGTTCGGCGAGTCAACGACCGGATGCTCGAGGTCTGCCGGATCGATGTGGTAGCGCTCGACCCACGTGCGGAAGAAGAACGGCTCGTCGGGAACGTCGTTCTCCACCTTGCACGCCCGCACGCAGTTGCCGCAGCCGATGCACTTTCGGATGTCGATCGTCATCGCCCACCAGTGGTCCGCCATCTGGTAGGCGTTCGCCTGCTCCGGCGTTCCCGCGATCACGTGCGGCAGCGCCGCCTGCGCCGCGGCCGTCATCACGAGGATCCGTCCGCCGACGATCAGAAACTCCCGCCGTGTCCCGTCCATCATTTATCTCCGTGAACTCCGCTATCTTCCTCGGCCTCTCGGACTCTCGGCCTACTCGATTTTCGGTTTATGCGGCGTATGACACGTGATGCACTTCTCGTCGCCCGCATGGTCCTTCGTGACAACCGTCGGGTAGCGTGCCGGCTTGCCAGTGCGCGCCGCGTGACAGCGCACGCACAACTCGCGTCCGTCGGGCCGCTGCGGCTTCTCCACTTCGCCGCTCGCGTGCTTCGCAAGCGGACCGTGACACGCCTCGCACGAGATCGCGGTGTGCCGCGTCGATTTCCGCAACTCGACGACGTCGCCATGGCAGTCGGCGCACGCCACCTGCCCGGCATGCACGATCGGCCTCGCCGCCGCGTCGTCGATTGCACCGGCACGATAGTGGCCGTACTTGCCGAAATCGGCTGGGATCAGAGTCGCGCGCGCTATGAAGAACACGACTCCGCCGACGACGAAGATGCCGGCGAGACGGATGAGGTGTCCGGCGTCCTTGAATGAAGACTTCATGGCGCTGCGCGCTTGTGCAAGGTAGCGACCTGGCTGAGCGTGTCATCCGCAAGCCACTGACTGTCAAAGGGTTAGGGTAGGCATAGCAGGAGTGCCGACGACTGGGTGTGCCGGGAATCCGTCGGCGCATGTCGCCGGGCGTTCGGCGGCCGGGGCTCGGGGCTCGGGCTAGACGATGTCGATTCTGGTGAGTCTACGTACGGCAACCGTCGTCGGCAGGACGATCCACGCCAACAGCGACGTGCCGATCGCCAGCGCCGCCCCGCCGGCGCCGTTGGTGAACCGAAGCAGCGCGAGCGACGCCGCGCCGAACGCCGCCGTGCCTTCGACGGCTAGCAGCGCACCGGTGCGCACCGCGCCGATCGGATTGAGGAGGACGGACGTGATGAGCAGCCGCGACGCGTGGCCTGATCGCAGCAGCGACGCGCCCGCGAGCGCGACGATGTCGACGACGAGCGCGAGCAGGAACCAGATGACGAGAGCGGTCGCGAGCGCGCGAACGCGGCGACGGCCGATCTGTCCGGCGGCGACGACCGCCGCGAGCGCGACGAAGACGGCGGTGAGGAGAATCGATCCGAACCAGACCATCGCGAAACCCGGCAGGCCTTCGGCGCCGGCGTTCGCGAAGATGACGAGGCCGGCGGCGCCGAATCCCAGCGTCTCGGCGGCGCTGAGCGCGAGGAACAACCCGAGCATCGTCCCGAGCAGTACATCGCGGCGGGCGACCGGCTGCGCGAACAGGAGTTCCGCGGTGCCCTTCTCCGGCGTCATCGCCAGCACGCCCATCAGCAGCGCCGTCAGCGGTACCAACAGCAGCACGAGCTGCAGCAGCGACGCCGCGGTGCGGCTGAAATCCTGAATGCCGCTGCCGCCCGACAGGATGTAGCCGGACGAAGCGACCGCGAGCGCCAGCGCGCCGAAGACCACCGCGAAGATCTGCGTCCACCGCGAGCGGACCGCCAGCGTGAGCTCCTGGTGCGCGCAGAGCCGCAGCGTGCGAAGCCCCTCAGCGGCCATGTGTTGCACTTCCTTCCAAGGGGTCAGGTCTTGAATTATCACTTTTG
>JBMDXB010000139.1:0-1520 GCA_048594885.1 Vicinamibacterales bacterium | reverse complement strand
TCGACGACGTTTGCGGAACGGATGCGGATTACTGCAGAGGGCCGGGTCGCCATTGGCGACGACGCTTCAAGTCTTGCGCAATTGCGGGCCGTGGCATCCGGGTCGGCTTGGGATGGCATCTATGGCGAAACGTCCATGCCGGCTGGCTATGGCGTGCGAGGTTACTCGGACAGCGGGATTGGCGTCCGCGCCCAGTCCACCTCGGGCCTGGCTCTGTACGCCGTGTCGGATGGCACCACCATCGCGGCGTTCACGGGACCTGGTAATGTCGGGATCGGCAACTCCAGTCCGGTTGACAAGCTCCAGGTCGTCGGTGACATCCGCGTCGGCACGGGCCTCGTGGGCTGCGTGAAGGATGCGAACGGCAGCGTGATTGCCGGCGCGTGTTCGTCGGACCGGCGGTTCAAGCAAGGCGTGACGCCGTTTGCGCGAAGTCTGGAGACCGTCGCGCGCCTCCAGCCGGTCTATTTCACGTGGCGCGCCGAGGAGTTTCCCGACCGCCATTTCGGTTCGGCGCGCTCGTTTGGCCTGATCGCGCAGGACGTCGAGGCGGTCCTGCCGGAGCTCGTGACGACCGATGCCGAGGGCTACAAGGCGGTCAAGTACAACCAACTGCCGTTTTACATGCTGCAGGCGATCAGAGATCTGAAGGCGGAAAACGACGCATTGAAAGAGCAACTCAAGACGCAGGACGAACGGCTGCGCCGATTGGAGCAGGCTGGGCGCCGATAGGGACCGCGTCGATCGTGCGGTCGGAGCGCGCGGATTGCCCCGCCGTTGTCGCAGCGATACACTTCCGGCCGGATTCCCCCCCGGCCATAGGGAGGTGTGTCATGCGAATCGTGAAGAGACTGCCGTTCGGGTGCATCGTCACGCTGATGCTCGCCGCGCCGGTCGTTATAGCGCAGGAACCGCAGTCCTCGTCGGCCGCCTCGTCCACCACGCGGCTCATTCCGATCTCCGGCATGCTGACGGATGCAGTCGGCACGCCGCTCGCCGGTGCGCAAACGGTGACGTTCGCGTTGTTCGACGAGGCGGACGGCGGCGCGCTGCTGTGGAGCGAGGCGCAGACCGTCACGGCCGATGACCGAGGCCGTTACCTGGCGTATCTCGGGGCGGCCGTGTCGTTGCCGCTGGAGATCTTCCGCTCCGAACAGGCCCGCTGGCTGCAGGTGTCGGTGGGCGGCCGCGACCTGTCGCGCGTGATGCTGGTGGCGGTGCCGTATGCCCTGAAGGCGGCGGATGCCGAGACCGTGGGGGGCAAGCCGGCCTCCGCGTTCGTGCTCGCTGGCGCGCAGCCGCCGGTGGAAGCGAAAGGGATCATCAGCGCGGCATCGTCGACCATCGATCCGCTGGTCACGGCCGGCACGCCTGGGCGTCTCGCGGTGTTCACCACGGCGACGGACCTGGGGGACTCGGTGGTGTTCCAGACGGGCGCGAACATCGGCGTCGGGACGGGGGCGCCGGCGGCGCCGTTCCACGTGGCGGCGTCGCAATCGCCAGCGGCGTTGATCGATGTC
>JBMDXB010000138.1:0-36768 GCA_048594885.1 Vicinamibacterales bacterium | reverse complement strand
GCGCGCGACGCGGCGGTCGTCGCCTTGTCCCTGGCGTCAGGTGCCGAGCAGGTGATCGCCGAACACGCCATGTTCGGTCGCTACGTGCCGACCGGCGCGGTGGTGTTCGTGCGCGATGGCGATGTGCATGCGGTACGTCTCGACTCGTCCACGCACGCGCCGCAGGGCAGTTCCGCGCGCGTGCTGCCGTCGGTGCTCGCCGGAATGACCGGCGCCGCCCAGTTCGCGGTTGCGCCGAACGGAACCGTGCTGTATCTGTCGGACATCGAGGAACGCTCGCGCCGCATTCTCGCCCGCGTCGACGGGCGGGGACACAGCCAGGATCTGCCGATCGCACCGCGTACCTTCCGGAATCTCGCCGTCTGCGGCGATCGCATCGCCGTCACGATCTACGAGCACGGTCAATCCGATCTCTGGGTGGGGCATTTCGATCGAGCGGCGCTGACGCGGATTACCGGCGAGGGCACGGTGATCGAGCCGGTCTGGGCGGAAGACTGCCGGTCGCTGGCGTTTGCGTGGAACCGCACCGGCGTCGCCAACATTCATACCGTGCAGCTCGACTCCGGCGAGGCACCGAAACTCGAGGTCGCCAGCCGGCTGCCACGGACGCCAGGGTCGTGGTCAGGCGGCGGCCGGTGGCTCACCTACATCGAGGCGAAGTCGCGGACGCTCAGCGAGATCTGGCTGCTGGACCGCAGCACGGGCCGGACACAGCTGATCGACCCGACGCCGGCGCAGAAATTCCTGCCGCGTCTGTCGCCGGACGGCCGCTGGATCGCGTACGAGTCGGACGCGTCGGGCCAGCTCGAGATCGAGGTCGCGTCGGTGACGCACGGATCGCGGGTTCAAGTCTCGACCAGCGGCGGACTGTGGCCGGCATGGTCATCAGACGGCACGGGCCTCCTCTTTCTCAACGAGCAGACGATTTTCCACGTGTCGGTGACCGAGCGCGCGGGCCAGCTCGTCGCCGGAAATCCGGTTCCTCTCTTTTCGCACCCGGACCTTCTGCTCTTCCGTCCGGCCGGCGATCAGTTCATCTGGCTGCGTCGCACGGCTGAACACCTCCCGCTCACCAAGATCAACCTTGTCCTCGGCTGGTTTTCGGAACTCAGGCGCCGGCTTTCCTGAATCCTCGCCGAATATTGGCTGTTTCCTTGGCGAACCTTCAGGACTTCAGCGTACCTTCCGCTGATCCTGAGGCCAGCGCGGCCGGCGGTGACGCCCCCCGCGACGATCGCCGGAGGGATCCCGATGGTCTATCAGTTCGGTCCATTCACGCTGGAAGTCGAGTCGTCGGAGCTCAGCAGGTGCGGACGACGAGTGCCATTGCGCCCCCAGCCCTGCCTCGCGCTTGCGCACCTGGTGGCACGGCGTGGTCGGTTCGTCAGCCGGCGAGAGCTGTACGACGTGCTCTGGCCAGACGGCATCTTTGTGCAGTTCGACGACGGCCTGAATTCCTGCATCAAGCAGATCCGCGCTGCGCTCGGCGACTCGCGCGTCCGGCCGTATTACGTCGAGACACTCACCCGGCGAGGGTACCGGTTCATTGCGCCGGTAACGGAGCTCGGGGACGCGCTACTCGAGCCCGTTGCCGAAGCACGTTCCGAGCGGATGGCCTCGGCGATCGGCTGAAGGCGCGCCACCTTCTCGAGGGCATGATGGCATCCCGCATTCTCGGCCTCCGCCTCAGGTCTGGACTCTGATGGACGTGCCTTCCAGAGCCGCGCCGCCGTCGAGCGCCGGGGCAGAGACATCGGCGACAGCGGTCCGTGTCGCCCCCCATCCACGGCCCCGGATTGCGCGCGCTATCTTGTGGGGCGGATTCATCGCCGGAGCGCTGGACATCCTCGATGCGCTGACGTTCCAGTGGGCGATGGGCCGCGCGCCCATTCGCGTCCTGCACTACATCGCCAGCGGCGTCATCGGCCGCGACGCAGCATATGCCGGCGGACTGCTCACCGCCGCGCTGGGGCTGATGCTGCACGTTTTCATCGCCTACAGCGCGGCGACCGTGTACGTCGTCGCGAGCCTGCGATGGCCGGTGCTCGTGCGACGCGCCGTGCCGTGCGGTATGGCGTACGGGCTCGTGGTGCTGGCCGTGATGCAGTTCGTCGTGCTGCCGCTCGCCGGTTTCCCCGGCCGTCCCACCGGTCTCTCTCTCGTCAATCTGATCATGGCGCACCTGTTCTGCGTCGGACTGCCGATTGGGCTGGCGACGAAGCGCGCAGCGCAGTGAAGGCGACCGTTGGTCACTTGCGCTGTCGCAGCATCGCGATCCCCGCCGCGAGGATCCAGTAGGCGAGAAAGCTGGCACAGAACGCCGAATTGCCCCAACCGATCGCGCTGTAGAATCGCGACGCATCCTTGCCGAAATACAGAGAAGGCACGAACACCAGATTGAAAAGGGCAATCAAGTGTGCCGTCCAACCGAGCCAGGCGGGGAGTATTCCGGTGCGACGCACGGCAAATCCGGCGGGCACCAGAAGCACGACGGTCAGCATGCGCTTGATCGAACCATGGATGAGGATATTGCCTTCGGCCAACGGACCGTCAATCGTTGGATCGAGCCCACCGTGTGGGGCGCCGAAGGTACTCCCGCTTCGAGCGAGACGGCGACCAGCGCAACCGCCACGAACAGCATTCCCGCGCCATAGACCAGCGATGCCGTCCATTCATGTTCCGCGTCGGCGCGGCGTATGAGATGACTCAGTCCCGCAATGAAAACGATCAGGAAGGCGCAGGTGATGAGAGCCACCATGGCGCGGGTGAATACGTTCCAGTCCGGAGGGGGACCCGAGTACATGAAGTAGAGCGGCAGGGGCAAGGAGACTCGCCGTTCCGATCGCGACGCCGGCAAACCCCGTTAAGACGCGCACCTGTGCGTCCCTCATCGATCGATCGGTCCTTTCCTGGCGTACTCGCGTTGCCCTCTCCGTCTCAGGTATCGCCTGACGCAGGCACGATGCTCTCGCACTTGCAGGCAGGCGAAACTGACGTTTTTCTGACTCGCGGGCAGAATCGCGGATATGTGCCAGTCGTCGCGAAATCGCGAAAGGACGTGACGGCGAGGCGGGACCGAGACGGTCCGCCCGCGACAAACCGTTCGTTTCCGTTGGGTTCGTTCGTCGCCAGACGTGGGTATGCTCGTTGCGACAGGGCTCTGGTCGGCGAGACGACGTGACATATGCGCAATGAGTGGTGGGCGTTGGCACTTCCGGCGTTGATGGCCTGCAGCGACGGATCGCCCACAAGTCCAACGCAACCGGCAAGCCCGCAGTTTTCGATCACGTTCGTCCTCGCAGATCCGGCTGACCTGAGCGTGTCCGAACCCATGGCGTGCCCTGGCGATTGGTCGACGTGCCCGAGAGGTTCCCAACCGCAAGGCCCGGCCCTGACCGGCACGATCACTACTCGAAACTACACGCTGCCTTCGGGTACTTATCGCCTCACGGGTGTGCTTCAACCGCGTGGCGCCGCTGGCGCTTCCGTCGGTATACAGATCGGCGGAGGTGCGACCGGCAGCACCGGTGGGGGCGTGGCCCGCGAAGGACTGGTCTTGGGCTTCGTCGCCTTCAGCGGGGAGACCACGGCACCCTCGAGCTCGGTCGTTTCGCAGGTGTGCGGGGCAACATTTTCGAATGCCTCGGGAGCGCTGGAGTGGTCGGTGACATTCCGCGTCGTCGCGACATCCCAGTCCCTCGAGCAGCTATGTCGGTAGGATCGCCGCGCCGCTGCGCCCCCGGGAGCATCGCTGCGCCGCTGCCAGGCGGCTCGTAACGTTCCGACGCGCGATCGGCAGCACCTCTTCTACAAGGATTGGGGAACGGGCGCGTACTGTTCGACAAGTCGGAGGGTTGCTGGTTCGAGTCCAGCCCGAGGAGCCATCTCGTAAGGGTCTATTCCGATCACATGGGTGGCAGTTTATTCCAAGCGGAGGTTCACCTTGCGGCCGCGGAAACACATCCGGCCGCAGCGCGTCACCAGAATCGTCTGATCGTGAAACGGATACGTGAGCTCCTCCAGGACTGTCCATCAGTTACAGAGTGGCCCGATCGTTGTTCGAACTTCCACAAGCGAAGTGATTGATTCTGCGCAGGGTGGAGCAGTAAGTCGCCGACATCAGCGATGCCGGGACGGGCACGCCGGCTCACTCAGAAAGCGAGCGACATCATCAGGCCTCTCGCGCGTGGCGAGAACAACGGTACGATCTTCAGGCGCGGGTGGGAGTCCCCTTGGTTCGGTGACGTCTGATAGACCACGCGCATCCTCCCCGGAATCACGGCATCGACCGCGAGGCCAATCAGCGCGCCGAGTCCCGGGAACACGGTGAACCCCTCGGCGCACTCTGCCCGAGCATCGATGTCACCGGAGTCGTCCGCGATGGCCCCGATACACCACGCGCTTCCCATGGCGCCGCCCACTCCGAGCCCGATGAGTGCGCCGTTCTTGAGCGAATCGCGATCGCGCGCTCGGATGCGACGGACATCTGGCGCCGCGAAGGTGTCAACGCCGGTGGTCTTCAGGACCAGTTCGTCGGTCGAGAGCCGCTCGAGCCGGCCGCGCAGTTCGCGGCCGGTCGTATCGGTCACCCAGATCACTTGGCCGACCCGGATGCGTCCGGCGAGCGCGGCGAATGAAGACGCAGACTCCTGTGCCGACGCCGGTGCGGTCGTCGCCAGGAGTGCGGCGACCATCAAGCAGGCAGGCCCGGTGCCAAGGGCTGCAAACATCAATACCAGTATAGCCCCAGGTCGTTGACAGTCGACGAATCGTTCCGAAGCCAGCGGAACGTGACCTCGAACGGGTGTAGGGTGCATTTATCCAGGTGTCGTGGCGTCGTCGGCGCCGCGTCACGTAGAAGCGGTCAGCGGACCGATCCGTAGAATAGGCTGTCTGGCCGCTGGAGGCTGCGTGTTGCTCTCGCTCTGTTAGGTGGTGCTTCGGCGGGTTCTCCAACTCGCGGCCCTGAGCGTCCTGTTCTTCATCGAACTGGGCAGCCGCCGCGTCCATATCGCGGGGTGCACAGCGAATCTGAGCGCGGTGTGGGTGACCCAGCAGGCTCGGCAACTGACGTGGACGCTGGCGGAAGGCTCGGAGTCGTTCCGGTTCCTGATTCGCGACCGCGACCAGAAGTTCACTGACCGTTTTGACGAGGTGTTTCGAAGTGGTGGGATGGAGATCATCCGCATGCCGTTTCCTGCCCCACAAGCGAACGGTGTGGCGGAGCGATTCGTGCGTACCGTTCGCTCTGAGAGCCTCGACTGCCTGCTGATCCTGGATCCACCGCACCTCGAGCGGATTCTCGCCGTGTTCACGAACCACTATAACGTCCACCGACCTCACCGAGCGCTGGGCCTCAGCCCGCCCCACCCGATACGCCCACCGTTTGCGGCAGGCCCTGAGTGGGGCGAGGCCCGTGTCCAGCGTCGCGATCGTCTCGGTGGTGTGGTTCGCGAATACGTCCTGGCGGCGTAACCAGGTTTTCGCACCTTACACGATCTCGTGAACGGCCTGCTCGACGATGTGATCCCCGTCTGTGAATAATTCGCTCCCAAATGCGGGTAACAGCAGGTTTGCTCCGAAGCTATTCGGCCGCGCCTGACAGCACAACGACGCGGCCGGTCAGCGTCTCCTTCCCGGCCTCGTCCTCCGCTGCGAAGCGCGCTTCGTTCTCTTCCTGCATCCAGGGGCGAGCAGACGAATCTCGCTTCGCGGCCGTGGCACGGTGGGCACGGCGGCGGGCGTTGCCCTCCACGCGAACGCTGTCCGAATCGCACGGCAAATCGCCTAAATCGCGTCGGTAGCGCGTGCCGACCGACTCTGGCGCGACGCGTGCACTACGCGCGACAACACGACCGAGACGCGGTCCACGCGCTCGAACGCACGCCACTCGCGCCCGAAGCTTCGGGAAGGTGCGCCGATGAATCGACAACTGATCGAGTACACACCGGAAACGGAAACCCTCGGAACCGAGGCTTTTCGCGATGAAGAGATTCCGGAGGCTGAAGGCGCAGATACGGTCTTCACCGAGGCCGAAGAGATGGAGCTCGCTACGGAGCTGCTCGACGTGCAGAGCGAGCAGGAGCTCGATCAGTTCCTCGGCGATCTGATCAAGCGCGCCGGTCAGGCGGTCGGTACCTTCGTCCGCTCCCCGACGGGTCAGGCCCTCGGCGGAGTCCTGAAAAGCGCAGCGAGGAAGGCGTTGCCGATTGCCGGTCGGGCGCTCGGAGGCTACATCGGCGGCGCCGGCGGCGCGCAGGCGGGTGCGCGCGCAGCAACCGCCGCCGGCAGGCTCTTCGGTCTGGAGCTCGAGGGGCTCAGTCCCGAAGACAGGGATTTCGAAATCGCCAAGCGCTTCGTCCGCTTCGCGGGCGAGACGGTCAGGGCCGCCGTGACCGCGCGCGGTGCGGCACCGCCGCCGGCGATCGCGCGGTCCGCGGCCGCGCAGGCGGCCAGCCGTCACGCCCCCGGCCTCCTGCGCAGCCCGACCCCGCGGCTGTCGGGACGCTGGTTCCGTCACGGCCGCACCATCATCGTCCCCAACACCTAGCGCCGCTGGCGCCTAGCTCTCAAAGGAGTCCGTCCATGCATGACATCGATCGCACTCAAGTGGAACTCACGCCCGAGACTTTCGACTCGGAGCAGTTCGCGTACGAATCCGAGTGGGAAGGCGAGGAGGGCATGTTGAGCGAGGCCGAAGAGATGCAGCTCGCCTCGGAACTCCTCACAGTCACAACCGAGGCCGAGCTCGATCAATTCCTCGGCAACCTGGTGAGGCGGGCATCGCGGGCAATCGGATCGGCCATCCGCTCGCCGATCGGCCAAGCGGTCGGCGGTGTGCTCAAGAGCGCCGCCAAGAAGGCGCTGCCACTGGCGGGCGGCGCGCTCGGCGGGTACATCGGCGGACCGCTCGGCGCGAAGATCGGCAGCGGTCTGGCCTCCGCTGCCGGCAGCGCGCTCGGCCTCGAGGCCGAAATGGTGGCTCAGGAGGACCGCGAGTTCGAGGGCGCGAAGCAGTTCGTACGGTTCGCCGCCAACACGGTGAAGAACGCCGCGACCGCGCCGCCTACCTCCAACCCCGCGGCGGCGGCCCAGGCGGCCGCCACGGCTGCCGCGAAGAAGTTCCTGCCCGGCCTCGTCGGTCCGGCCGCTGCCGGCGCCCTCGCGGGCGCGGCCGGTCGCGGACAGTCCGGGCGCTGGCTGCGACGCGGCGGCAAAATCGTTCTCTACGGCGTGTGACGAGGCGCGCTCATGAGCCCCTTCGCTGCACGGATGCTGATGCAGGAAGCGCGCGCGCTGCAGACGCGGCTCGGACGTGTCCGGCCGTTCGCGCTGGTCGAGCCGATGCTGCCAGCCGCCGCTCTCCTGCCGCGGGCGCAGAGCGCAATCGAGGAGTACCTCGTCGTGGGGCGCCGAAGCCTGCGCGCGCAGGTCGAGCAGTTCATCGCCTGGGTGCGCGGGCCCGGGCGCCTCGCGAGCAACGCACAGGGACAACGACGGTTCTCGATCCTGCGGCTGAAGTTCAACGCCGTGCTGACCCAGTTCGATCTCTTCAGCGACGTGATTACACAGCGCAGCGAGCACGAGACAGGGGTGTGGCTGTCCGGTCTCGACGTGGCGTCGGCCGACGCATTGACGCTCGGTGGCAACCCCACTCCGGTTCCACCGGTGATCTGCTATCTCGATCGCGGCGCGGGCGCGGCCATCCGCCGGGCGCGCACGCGCCTGCCCGGCGGCGGCAGCAACCCGGTGGCGATCATTCGCGTCCCGCGGGAGCGCATGGTGGGAAGCGGTGTCGCCTCCTCACTCTTCCACGAGGTCGGTCACCAGGCGGACGCGCTGCTCGGTCTCTCGGCGTCGCTGCGTCCGATCCTGCGCGGCATGCAGCGCGGCCGCCGCGATGATGCGCCCGTCTGGGGGTACCTGGAGCGTTGCATCTCGGAAATCGTCGCGGATTTCTTCGCCGTCGGGCGCGTCGGGATCGCCTCGAGCATGGGCCTGATCGCCGTCGTCAGCTTGCCGCGCGCTTTCGTGTTCCGGCTCAACCTCGACGACCCACATCCGGTGCCGTGGATTCGCGTGATGATCAGTTGCGCGATGGGCGAAGCCCTGCACCCGCATCCGCAGTGGCGCCGGCTCAAAGACCTGTGGGCGTCGTTCTACCCGATCGGGGAGCTCGATGCCGCCCGGCGCGCGTTCTTCGAACGGCTGCTCGCCACGATCCCGGCGTTCGTCGCGCTGCTCGTCAACCATCGACCCGAGTTGCTGCGCGGACGATCGCTCACCGAGGCCCTCGAGGTCGCGGATCGTCAGCCGCGGCGGCTGAGCGCGCTGTTTCATGCCTGGTCGCGCAACCCGCCGCAGCTCTACGACGCGCGGCCGTCGGTGGTGTTCGCCGTCGTCGGCCAGGCCCGGTCCGACGGGCTGCTGACGCCCGCGGAAGAAAGCGTGCTGCTCGCCAAAGCGCTGACGCACTGGGCGCTTCGAAGCACGCTCGACACGGCGTTCGCCTGCGCAACGGCGCCTGCTGCGCAGCGGCGACCGCTGACGGCCATGGTGCCGCGGGCACGGTTCATGACCATCCATTAAGGAGATTGATATGGGCACCTACCAGCATTCGCATAGAAGCCGACGGGGCGGCATCATGGTCAGCGTCGTCGACGACGAACGTGCTGTCATCGGCGCGTCCGTCAGTCTCTACAAAGCGCCCGACGGACTGAAGAGTTGTGCGGATTTCGAAGCCGCCAGATGGCAAGCGAAGCCGAGCCGCTATCTGACGTCCCTGGCGACGGTGAGCGGCGAGGGGGAGAGTCCGGCGGGGACCGTCACCTTCGAAGACCTCGAGCCGGGGTTCTACGTCTTGCGGTTCGAGCATGTGCCGGTCAAGCCGCCGCAGTGCATCGAGGTCAAGCCTCGCTGCTTCGCGAGCGCGTGCTTCGACCTGGATCTCGGCATCTCGATCACCACCAAGTACCAGACCGATGACTGTCGCGACATCCCCTGCGCCCTGCCCCGGGTCGGGGATCAGGAGGTCGTGACATTCGCGTACCGGGACGCCAAGGACAGGCGGCCGCCCATCCAGGTGCTTCCGCCGCCTGATGCCATCGCGGTATCGGAGGACACGTTCGTACGCCCGGTGACCACGGCCGGTTCGAACACCTCGGCGTGGATGATCCAGCTGCCGTCGAGCGGCCCGCTGGCGCCCGGCGCCACTCCACCGCCAGCCGCCAGCCTGCGGCTGCAGAACGCCTTCGTCGCCACGCCCAGGGCCTCGCAGAACATCAGCGGTGACATGGGCGTCAGCCTGCAGCGCACGGGCGCGGCGCTGACGGCCGACGTGTCGCACTGGGGCGCCCTGCTCAACACCACGGATGCGATGTCGTTCAACAGCTACAACCGGTTCATGGAGATGCTCTTCTGCGGCGAGCGGGATCTGACGGACCTGCAGCCGTTCGAGCAGAACCGCTTCAGGACGAAGGAACGGACGGCTCGGAGCCTGCTGGCCCGACGAATGCTGCCGTTCATCGACACGGACGCCTATCGCCTCGTGAAAGTCGCCACGGAAGCCTTCGTCATGGTCAACTGCGGAATCATCTCCGCGGAGCGGGAGGAGCGACCGTTCGTCGAGACACGCGACAGCGGCTACTTCGCCCGGCGCGACGTGCCGTTTCCGACCAACGGCCTCGAACCGCTCTTCAGGAACGAGTACCTCACGCGGGTGACGGGCGGCGAGCCTGGCGCGCTCACCCTGCCGTACCTCGCCGTGATTCGCCGGAAGCTGGGCGACATCGACATCAACGTCAGCGGCTTCGACTTCACGTCGGAGCAGTTGAGCGAATGCTACGGAATCCTGCAGGAGAAGCTCACCAATCCCTGCCTGCTCGAGCTGATCTGGTCGTACTGGCACGAGGAGGGGATGCTCGTGCAGACCGTCAACGCCATTACGCGGCGGTTCCAGAACGTGCGCGGCGCTGTTGCCCAGGATCCACTCGCGAACCTGGAAGTCGATCCACTCCGGCCGCTCAACAACTTGCTGTGGGGGTATGTGCAGGACGAGCAGCACCGTCTGAGCGTCGTCCGTCGCAATTACGAGTACGACCACCACTACGGTCTGCGGCTCGACGGCCGCGCCGTGCAGGGAATGATTGCCGCCGACACGCGCTCGAAGTTCCTCGAGGCGTTCCACAACCTGCTGCGGTTGTCCACGACGTTCTTCAAGCAAGACGACGACACGACGATCAAGGCGGATGCGTTCCCCGTGCTCAACGCGCTGAAGGAGGTGCACCTGATTCTGACGGAAGGACAGCACAACCAGTTCGGAGATCTGGTGTCGACGGCGCGGGTGGAAATGCTGATGCAGGAATGGCTGCTGGCGCGACCGGAGTTCCGCGAGTTTCTACCGACCCGCATCAGTGTGGCGTATCCAGAGCCATGGATGGACCGTGTCGATGCCATGAAGAAGCTGCAGGGGTGGACCGACACGAGCGTCCTGCACTTCCGCAACCTGGGCGTGTTCGGCGAACAGATCCTCCTGGGCATCCGGTGGGGATTCTGGAGCGATGTCCAGGAACCGGAGCAGGCGTTCAACTGGCTGCGGCTGTTCCGGCCGCAGATCCAGGGATACATCCACGCCTATCGCGCCGTCACAGGCGTCGACCTCGCGGCGGATGTCGTCGACACGCAGGTGGATGCGACACTGCCGTCAACACTGCTCAAGCGCCGCCTGACGGCGCAGCAGCAGCGCGGAGCGGGAGCGTGATCGATGGTCGACTTCACGTCGGCGCTCTATCTCGGATTGCGGCACCCGAGCCATTCGCTCGGTGACTGGGAGGCGCTCACGCTCGGCCGGCCGTCGGCCCTGCGTGAGCCTCCCGACGCTGACACCGTCGCCGCGGGTCTCGCGCGCTTGCAGGGCTGCGAGGCGGGGGTGCTCGTGCCATCGACGCTTCATCTCTTCTGGGATCTGTTCGCGCTGCTCGGCCGGGGCGATGTGGTGATCCTGCGCGACGCCGGCGCGTATCCCATCGCGCGATGGGGCACCGAGCGTGCGAGAGCGCTGGGCGCGCGCGTGCAGCCATTCCCGCATCACGACGCCGCCTCGCTCGATCGGGCGATCGCCGACGCGACGCGTGAGGGGCTGAAGCCGATCGTGGTGGCCGACGGCTACTGCCCGCGGTGCGCCAGCGCGGCGCCCGTCGGCATCTACGCGGAGCTCGCGCGACGGAGCGGCGGCTACCTCGTGATCGACGACACGCAGGCGCTCGGGATTCTCGGCCAGCGGCCGGACGCGGCGAATCCCTACGGTTTCGGCGGCGGCGGATCGCTGCGGTGGCACCACACGTTCGGGCCTCACATCATTACGTGCAGCTCGCTGGCGAAAGGTTTCGGCGTGCCGGTGGCAGTGCTGGCGGGTGATCGCGCGCTGGTCGACAGGTTCAAGCGCGACAGCGAGACGCGAGTGCACTGCAGTCCACCGTCCGTCGCTGTCATTCGCGCGGCGCACGGCGCGCTGCGCGCGAATCGACGGCAGGGCGACATCCTTCGCAGCCGCCTTCTGCATCTGGTCCTTCGTCTGCGATCACGGCTGGCGGACGCGGGAATCCGGCCCTCGGGCCACCTGCCATTCCCGGCGCAGACGTTCCTGTCCGGGCGCCGGGCGGCGCTTCTGTACGAACAGCTCCGCGGCGCCGGAATCGTGGCGCTGCTGACGACCACGTGCCGGGCGCTCACGGCCGGGTTGACGCTGCTCGTCACCGCCCGTCACGGCTTTGCCGAGATCGAGCGGGCCGGGCGTGCGATCGCACGAGCGGTCAACGCGAACGTCGCGAGCGTCGATCGCAACACTGGAGACATCGCCGCCGGATTCGCGTTGTCTCGAATCTCGTGAGTCACGTCGGAGGCGATCATGCAGGACAAGACGACCTTTCAGCCCGAGGCTTTCCCGCTCGAGCTCTTGACGGGTGAGGAAGAGGACTCGACGGAAATCGCATTCGAGGACAGCGAGCTCGAGGAAGAGCGCGGCGGCGCCCGATTCCGTCAGGGGTTTTCCGCACGCCGGCGGTTCCGGCGGCCGGCGGCGGCACGGGCGCGGCCACGGCCCCGGCCGATGCGGCGACCAGGACGGCCGCCGAGTTGGCCGCGTCCGTGGCCGCCGCGCCGGTGGCCGTACGTGCCGTGGCCTGTGGGCGGCCCCGTCACTGTGGCCGTGCCTGCAGACGATGGGTCCCCGCGCCTATGCCCGTGTCCGCCGCCGGCGGCGCCGCCGCCCGCCGACGCGTCAGCAGATACGGGCGCGCCCGCGGATGCAGGCGCACCGCCGGACGGCGGCGGCGCGGGCGATGAGGAATTCTTCGGCGACATCGTCGGCCGAATCGGCAGCGGCATTGGCAGCGCGTTCGGCCGGATTGCCGGCGCGCTCGACACGCCGAACATCATCGACCTGACGGCCCAGGCGGACAAGAGCGTGCGCAAGGGAACACGCGATCCGAAGTCGGTGTACGCGCTGGTGCTGCACCAAATGGCGTGCTGCTTCAAGCCGAAGGATCCCCTCAAGCGCTTCCTGAGCATCGGCGCGCACTACGCGATCACGCACGACGGCCGCATTCTGCAGTTGCACCCCGTCTCGGCGCTCGTCTGGGCGTCGAACGGGTTCAACAAGCACAGCGTCGCCGTCGAATTCGCGGGCAACTTCCCGAGCACCAGAGGCAAGTGGTGGCAGGGCGAGAAGTTCGGCAAGAACCGTCCGACGCAGGAGCAGATCACGGCCGGACGGCAACTGATCCGCCACCTGGTGCGGACCATCGGCCTCACGCACGTCCTCGCCCACCGGCAGTCGAGCGGAACGCGCGAGAACGATCCCGGTCCGGACATCTGGTTCGACGTCGGTCAGTGGGCGGTCAACACGCTGGGGCTGAGGGACGGCGGATCCGGCTTCAGGATTGGTACCGGCAACCCGATTCCGGACGAGTGGCGGACGTGGGGATCGCGACGGCCCGCCGTCACGCCCGAGATCGAGATGGAGCACGAAACGACGTTCTTCGAGTCGGAGGAGGAGGAGGAGGAGGAGACGGAAATCGCGCACGACGTGTGGGACCGCGAATATCACGAGGATTCCGACAAGGAGCTGATCATGCACGACACACGCTGTGGTTGCGCCAGGTGCGCAGCCGCCCGCACGGGATCGTTCGAAACCGAGTCCTTCGCGTTCGAATCGGACGGCTTCGCCTCCGAAATGGACACGGAGATATCGGAGGAGGAAGAAATGGAGCTCGCGCTCGAACTGCTCGCGGTCTCGAGCGAACAGGAGCTCGATCAATTCCTGGGAAAACTCTTCAAAGGGGCATGGAAGGGTCTCAAGAAAGTCGGCTCCGTCGTCGGAAAGATCGCCAAGCCGCTCGGCGGCGTGCTGCGATCGGTGGCGAAGAAGGCGCTTCCGCTCGTCGGTGGTGCGCTCGGCTCGTTCATCCCGATTCCCGGCGTGGGTACGGCGGTCGGCTCGGCGCTCGGCGGCGCAATCGGCAAAGCGCTGGAGGCCGAGACCGAGGGGATGAGCGACGAAGATCGCGAGTTCGAGGTCGCGCGGAAGTTCGTGCGCATCGCGAGAGACGCGGCACGACAAGCGGCGGCCGCACCGCCGTACGTGAACGGCCAGGCAGCCGCCAACCAGGCGGTGGCGGCGGCGGCCAGAAAGCACCTGCCGAACTTTCGGCCGCCTGCCGGCGTTGGTGCAGGCGGAGCCGCGCAGCAGGGCCGATGGATCCGGCGTGGAGGACAGGTCGTCGTCCTCGGCGCATGAGCGGACGCCGGAGGCGTACGCGAGTGCCAATGCCACGCGGTTCGTCGGCGAGCTTGCGGAGTTCGTCGGTCATCCCAGCGTGAGTTCCGACTCGCGGCACGCCGGCGACACTCGCCGGTGCGCCGCTTGGCTGGCGCGCCATCTTCGAGCGATCGGCCTCGAGGCCGTGCGTGTCGCGGAAACCGGGGGCCATCCCGTGGTGTGCGGCCAGTGGCTGCACGCACCTGGCCGCGCCACGGTGTTGGTCTACGGACACTATGACGTCCAGCCGGCCGATCCCGCGCACGAGTGGTCGACGCCTCCGTTCGCGCCGGCCATTCGCGGCGATCGACTCTACGGACGCGGCGCCGCCGACGACAAAGGACAGATGTTCACGCACTTCAAGGCGATCGAATCGTGGCTGCGTACGAGCGGAGCCCTGCCCGTCAACGTCAAGTGCCTGCTCGAGGGGGAGGAAGAGACCGGCAGCACGCATCTGCCGGCATTTCTCGCGGCGCACCCCGAGGCTGGCGCTGCCGACGCGGCGGTCGTTTCGGACATGCGCATCCTGGGACCCGACCGGCCATCGCTCACCGAATCGCTTCGCGGTGCGCTCCGCGTCGAGCTGATGGCGAACGGATCCGGCAGAGACCTGCATTCGGGGAACTACGGCGGCGCGGTGCACAATCCGTTGCAGGCGCTTTGCGCGATTCTGGCGCAGCTCCACGACCGCCGCGGTCGCGTCGCCATACCGGGGTTCTACGATCGCGTGTGCGATCTGTCGCCGCGCCAGCGATCCGAGATGGCCGTCGTCGGGCCCTCGGACGCCGAGATCCTGAAGGCTGCCGGGACGGCCTGGAGCTGGGGCGAACCGGGCTACACCGCCTACGAGCGCACGACGATCCGTCCGGCGCTGACGATCACCGCGGTACGCGGCGGGCACCAGGGGCCTGGCGCGAAGGCGATCATCCCGGCGACCGCATCGGCCATGCTCGATTTCCGCCTCGTTGCCGATCAGGATCCCGCCGAGATCGAGCGCCTCGTCCGTCGTTTCGTCGCGCGCATCGTTCCGGCGTCCGTCCGGCTGGCGGTGCGTACGCGGGTCAGTGCACCGCCGATCACCACAGCGCGCACGAGGATCGCCGTGCGGGCAGCGGCCGCCGCGTATCGGGTCGGGTTCGGGCGCGCGCCGGTGTTCCTGCGGAGCGGCGGCACGATTCCGGTCGTGCACATGCTCGAGCGCATCCTGCGCGTCCCGACGGTGATGATGGGCTTCGCCTTGCCTGACAGCAATGTGCATGCGGCGAACGAGAACCTGCATCTGCCGACGTTCTTCCGCGGCATCCGTACGAGCGTCCACTTCCTGCGAGCGATGGCGGAGAGAGGCGCGCCATGATCATCGATTGCCATTGCCACGCGGGGACCGGCGACGGGTTGACGGGTCCGTGGGATACGGCGGCGCCGATCGAGCGGCACCTGCGCCGTGCCGCGAGCGCCGGGATCCGCCGCACGGTGATCTTCGCGGCGTTCAACACGGACTACGCAGCCGCGAACCGTGAGGTCGCCCGCATGGTCGCGAGCCGCCCGGACCGTCTCTACGGGTTTGCCTTCGTCCACGCCGAGCGCGATCGGGGCAGAATCCATGACGTCGTACGCATCGCGGTGCAGGACTACGGATTCCTCGGCATCAAGGTGCATCGCCACGATGCGCGCATCACGCGAGAGGTGTGCCGCGCAGCGCGCGCGTTCCATCTGCCGGTGTTGTACGACGTGATGGAAGAGACCTCGGTCGTCGAACTGCTCGCGCAGGAATATGCTGACGTCGATTTCATCATCCCACACCTCGGGAGCTTCGCCGACGACTGGCGTGCCCAGCTCGCGATGATCGATCATCTCGTGCGACATCCCAACATCTACGCTGACACGTCAGGAGTGCGGCGGTTCGATCTCCTCGAGCAGGCGGCGCAACGCGCGGGCGCGCGCAAGCTCCTCTTCGGTTCGGACGGCCCCTGGCTGCATCCAGGGGTCGAGCTCGCCAAGGTGCACGCGTTGCGACTGTCCGCGGAAGGGGAGGCGCTGGTCGTCGGCGGCAACTTTCTTCGTCTGACTGCGAGAGCCCGGCGCCATCGGGCGCGGCGGCCGAGCCCGCCCGAATCCGGCGCATTGGCGTCCTGCGCGCAGGTGCTCCAACCGTGGCGAGCGATCGGACTTTGACGCGACCGGTCAGTGCAGCTGGCGGTTGCTCGCGCGCCGCAGTTGCACGGCCCGGTCGGTGAGTCCGAGGCGCACCGCCGCGCGGTGCACGTTGTCCTGTTCCTGCTCGAGAGCAATCCGAATCGCGGTCTCCGCGGCCGCGCGGCTGATTTCCTTCAAGCCGGCGCCCACATCCAGGGCGTGGCGGATCGCCTCTTCGAAACGGCCATTCCGCCAGCCTAGGCGCGCGATGTGTTCCACCGGCCGGTCGATCGCGGGAATGTCGCCCGCCGTAATGGCACCGTCGCCGGCATGCCGGTACCACATTCGGGTCACCAGCTGACGCAGGTCGCGGACGTTGCCGGGATAATCGCGTGTCAGCAGATACTCCTGGACCGCGCGATCAATCAGTGCAGCCCCGCGCCCGTGGTTCAGCTGAGACAGGAAGTGCCTGGTGAGCGGCAGAATGTCCTCGCGCCGGTCGCGGAGCGGCGGCACGCGACATACCCAGCCGGCGATGCGGTGATAGAGGTCGCCGCGGAACCGTCCCTCGGCTACGCACGCCAGCAAATCGCGATTCGTGGCACACACCAGCCGGAACTCTGTGTGCTGCCACGTGTTGCTGCCGACTCGCTTGAACTGGTGCTCCTGCACGACGCGCAGCAGCTGAGCCTGCAGCGTCGCCGGCAGCTCACCCACCTCGTCAAGGAACAGCGTGCCCCGATCGGCGAGCGCGAACGCGCCATCTCTCGCGTTCACCGCGCCGGTGAATGCGCCACGCTCGTGACCGAAGAACTCGCTGCCCGACAGTTCTGGTGTGATCGCGCCGCAGTCAACGATGACGAACTCCCCTTTTTCCCGGCGGCCGTCGAGCTCGTGCACGAGCGCGGCGAGCAGTTCCTTGCCGGTACCGCTCTCCCCTTCGATCAACACCGAGGCGTCCGTGAACGCGCCGACTTCGACCAGTTCGCGCAGGGTCATCCGCCACGCCGTACTCTCGCCGACGACGTGCCGCAGCACGGCGGGCGAGTCCACCGCCGCGTCGACCTGATGTACGCGGTCGAGCCGGGCCGAAATGTCCTCCGCACTCGCCGGCACACGCGGCCAGACAATCACGTCGGCTGCCCCGGCGCGCATGAGCTGCCAGGTCTGTTCGACCGCGAGACCGTTTTCGGTAAGCGCCACCGCCAGCACAGTCGAGTGGCAGGCAGTCCGCTCGAGCCATGCGAGGAGCCCGGCAGTGACGTCGCGAAGAAGCACGATACCGAGGCCCGATTCCGGATAGGGCGTGTCAGTGGTTTCTATTCCAGCAGCAGAAAGCACGCGGACGGCATCGCTCATCATCGGCCGATCGAGCGACTCGTAGCACATGAGCCACGCTTTGGGCACGCCGTCTCTCCAGTCGCGTGCTCCGTCTATCTCGACCCGACGCGTTCTCAGGATGACAGCGCGGGGACGTGTGCCGGACCGCACACGATGACCGTCTCGCATCGCCTCCGTTCGAGCGAGACGCTCGTTGATTCTGTGAATGACCGATCAGTCGATCATGAACCATGCAGCGATTGTCGGCGACGCGTGCCCGTTCGAGATCGAACCGAGTCAATTGGCTGGAGGAACGCGACTGACATAACTCCTCCTCACGCCCGCAGGGTGGTTCGAAGAGAGGCGGATGCTAACGCAGCCGCGCCGCGCACGCAAGACGTTATTGCGTTATTACCATGAGTGCACCTCGACGCCGCTCTTTTTCGGATTCGAAGAAGAGATGGGACACTCGTCCCACATCTGGAGAATCTATGTGCGTCAGCGGCCCACCAGAATGAGGACGCCTGCAATCAGTGCAAGCGCCGCCATGAGTACGGTCGGTAACGGCAATGTCACGAACCCGGCGAGCCCGGTGAGAATGAGCCAAACCGACAAGAGCAGCATTCCCGCGCTTCGTGGCACGATGACCGCCATTTCGTCCTCCAGAGTTGCTACGGTGCATGCCGCCCGCGGCCCGGGGAGCATAGCGCGCCTTTCATCGTGACCGCAACGCCATCGTGAGGGGTCGACGCGCGCGGCACCGGAACCGGTAATGACTCGCAAGAATTCGCGTCGGCGCCATCATCGCAAGCACCGAAAGCACGGTGCTTGCGCTGCTGTTGCGGTTCGCTGCGATCGCAGGGATGACAACAATACGGCGATCGACCGGGCCATGGACCTGCACGGCGCCGCGCTCGCCGCGCTGGAGCGTCATCACCCCGACGTGGCGACGGAACGCGGTAGAGCTTGAGTTAAGGAAATGGCCGGGCGCACGACGGGACAGGTCGGCCGCGTGAGGTTGGATGCGAATCAACCAACGGCCTGCTACACTTCAGCGCGACGTCGGAAGGGCCATGGCCACCATCTTCGGCGCAAAGGATTGTCCAACGATCCCGTATTTGGGGTTGTCGACGGACATCGTCAGTTCATCGCAGAAGCTCGTGCCGTTCCTTGGCGCCGGGGCCTCTCTGGCCGTCTTGCCGCCGGTGGGGCGCGCCGCGCCGCCGGTGTCAGACCGACAGGCCGGGGACGCCCTCGCCGACCAACTGGGATTGACGGGCGCCGCCAAAGAGTATCTCAGCGAAGCAGTCGAGCAGGCGTATCGCCTCCAGGCATTCGAGTCAGACCCGAATGGCGTTGTGCAGGAAGTGATGACGAAGGCGGTTCCACCTTCCGCCAGCGAGCTGGCGAATGTGTTGGCCGCCAAGGCGAGTTACAAGGGATCGTGGCCGTACTCCCTGCTGACGGTCGCAAGCTACCACCAATTCGTCTTCAAACGCGAAACCCAGTGGAACACCTTGAGCCAGATGTTCGCGTCGAAGACCGCGCCGCTGCCCACGCACAAACTGGTAGCGCGGGCCGCACTCCATCATCTGAAGAACAACACCCGGCGCGCGCGCGACTATCTCGCCATCACCACCAATTACGACCGGCTGATCGAATTCGCGATGGCCAACATCGGCGTACCCCACTGTATCGTCACCGTCGACCGGCAGGATCGCAAGGTGGATGTGCGCTTCAGTGACGACGTTCGGGCCTGGCTCGGGTTCTCGGACTCGGATTACCGTGATTTCCAGGAAGAACACAACTCCAAGTACCCCGAGCTGTTTCACTTTTCGAACCGACCGAAGCCTCTGGCGGTCGTGTACAAGATCCACGGCTGCCTAGACCCTCTGCAACCGGGCCGCGACAGCATCATTCTTTCCGACGAGGATTACATCCGCTTCCTGCGGTGGCAGGGCGAGCACGGGGAGCACATTCTGCCGGCCGCGATCCGCTTATTGATGCAGGAGAAAGGGTTCCTCTTTCTGGGCCATAGCTTCAGCGACTGGAACGTCAGAGGCCTCTACCAGATGTTCGTCGGCGAGCGCACCGGGAAGTCGATTCAGGATTACGCGGTGATCAACGTGGTGAACCCATATGAATCCGCGTTCTTCGCGTCGCAGACGATCCACCTGCTGGTGACGGATCTCGTGACCTTCGTGAGTGAAGTGGAACACAACCTGCCTGAGGGCGCGTTGACGGAGACCCTGTGACGAACCCATTTCGCGGTCTCACTTCCTACACGCGGCGCGACCGTGAGGTGCTTTTCGGACGCGAAGACGACCTGACGTTGATTCTCGCGCGTCTGTTCACGCGGCGGACCACCCTGCTGTTTGCCGGGTCCGGAGTCGGGAAGACCTCGTTCCTGCAGGCGAAGGTCATCCCCGAGATCGAGGACAGATACTTCGTCATCTACCACAGCAACTGGGCATCGGCCGAACCGCTCGCAGCGCTGGAGAGCAGCATCGCGGAGGCGGTGAAGGAAGCCGTGTGGTCCGGCGGAGCGGCGACCGGGACGTCGCTGCTCGAAAAACTGCGCAGCTTGAACGTGACGCGGAGTGGAGAGGACGGCGAAACGATTGAGGCATCTGGTATCGTGGTGGTCCTCGATCAGTTCGAAGAGGTCTTCCAGCATTACCGCGGCACCCTCCCGTTCGATAGTTTCGTACAGGAGTTGGCCGACGTCATCCTCGACGAGACGAGCGAAATCCGGGTTGTCTTGGCGATGCGCGAGGAGTTTCTCGGCGAACTGAGCGTGTTCGACAACAAGATCCCCGATCCGCTCTCCAATTACTATCGGCTGAAGAGCCCGACGCGAAGACAGGGCGAGAGCATCATCGCGTTGACGTCGGCGTCGGTTGGCGTGAAAGCCTCGCCGTTCGTAAAGCCGCTGGTGGCCGATCTGCTCGACACCAGCCCCGAAGGTTCGCAGGCGACAACGCACCGATCGAAGGACTTCATTCCGCCGCCATATCTGCAGATCGCCTGCCAGCGGCTATGGGACGCCCAGGCTCCCACCGAGGAAAGCGGCTTTCCGAGAAGCTACTCCCCGGGCGGGGCCGCAAACGCGCTGCGAGACTACTGCTACGAGCATCTGAACGACTTGGACGAGGCGAGCCAGCACTGCATCGCGCGGGCGTTCGGATTCCTCATCACGCGTCAGGGCGCGAAGATGGCTTACGAACTGAACAGCCTCGCGGAGCACATGTCGGCGGCGCGCGACGATGTTCAGCGAGCGCTCGATGCGCTCGCGACGCCGAAGGTCCGCATCCTCCGGCGCGCGCCAGCACCTCGAGGTGAGGTCTGGTACGAGCTGTATCACGACATGTACGCCCCCACCCTGTCCGCGTGGAAGGAGGGCTACGAACGCAAGCGCGAGGAGCAACTCGAGCGCGGGCGGCGACATGCGGAAGAGAGGCGCCGGAGAGCATACCGGATCGCGGCGGCGGTCGCGTCGTTGGCGGTGGTCGGAGGCGCGATCGGGTACGGATACTTCTCCAAGACCAACACCGATCTCTCCACCACCAACACCGCTCTGGAGCAGCGCCTTGAGGCGCAGTCGATCCTGGAGACTGCCCGCGACCAGGTGCGCACGGATGCGGAGCGCGCGATGCTCCTGGCGCTCGCCGCGGTACGGGACACACGGCACCAATTCGCGGCCGGAACGGCCGAACAGATCCTGACCGCCGCAATCCGAGCGCCGCGGGTCTCAGCCACGACCACGACTAGCCCGGTCCCGCCGCCAGCGGATACCGAGACAGCGGTTTCGGCGCAGCACGGCGATCTGACGGTGGTCGGCCGAGAGGATGGCTCGCTCGAATGGCGCCGCTCTGGGGCGGAGGCGGCGGTGATCAAAGTGGCGAATTCGGCCGTCGCAGCGCTCGCTTTCAACGACGCAGGAACGGTGCTGCTGGCCGGATTGGACAGCGGTCCGGCACTGTGGATCAACGTTGCGACCAGGGCCGTGACTGCCGTATGCCCTGGTCAAGCCGGTGACTCGGCCCGAGTGGCTTTCTACGACGGTCGCTCACCGCAGACGATCAGCAAAGATGGACGGGTCCGGACCTGGACCCTCAGCAGGGTACTGCCGTCGGCGCCGCTCTCGAGCGGCCCGATTCATAGCGTCGCGTTCTCGCCGTCCGGTGAATTGGCGGCCGCAGGCGGAGCAGGCACGCTGGTGCTCCTTCTGGATGGAAGGACCTTCGCGATCCAGCGGAGCCTCGAAAACCGCCCGGTACGCGCCGGCGCGGTCCAAGAGGTGGCGTGGAGTCCCGATGGCAAGACCATCGCAGCGGTTCACAACGACGGTCTGCTGAACTTCTGGAATACGGGAGGCGTGAACGTCGATTCCGTCTCGTACCGCCGGACTTTGTGGACGGCATCGTGGCAACCCGACGGCAAGGCTGTGGCCGTGGGCTCCTCCGAAGGCGCGGTTTACCTGGTTCCGCTCCCGGTTCCGAGAACTCCTCCAGGCGTCCCGGTCAGACATCAGGAACGCGTGGTCAGTGTCCGGTTCTCACCAAGAGGTGACTTCATCGCGAGCAGCGGATGGGACAATACGTTGCGCTTTACGCCCTTGACCAGTGGCGTTCGCGTTCAATCGATCGATGGAGCGGGAGTAATCCCCGATCTCGCCTTCGGACCTGCCCCGCTGATCGCCGCAGCGCATTGGGACGGCAGCGTGAGGGTGTACGACTACACGACCGGAGCAATGCTGGCCACGCTGCAGGGCCATAATGGGCCGGTGACCGCCGTCGCCTTTCACCCGAAGGGGAAGCGGGTCGCCAGCGGCGGCAAGGACGGCTCTGTCCGCCTCTGGGACCTCGAATCCAAGACAGAGTTACTGCGATATGCCGAGCATTCCGGGACGGTGACCGACCTGGCCTTCACTCCAGACGGCAACCGGCTGGTGTCTTCCGGCGCGGATGGATTCGTGCGCTCCTGGGCGACCTCCGCCGCCGATCTGGTAGCGCTTGCAAAGGGGACGCTCTCCCGCGAACTCACCGCCGCCGAGTGCGAGCTCTATCTGGCGCGCCCGCAGGGGTGCGGCGACTACGGGTCGTTGCGGAGCCGGTGAACGCCTCGTTGCGATCTGGGAGAGCAGCGGAGACGAATCGCAGCTTCGTGTCGCCGGGGCTGCTGATGGCCAGGCGAGCTCAGCCCGCATTCACCGCGCGTATCGGCATCATCTGAAGGCGCGACTCCCTCAGCGACGTCTTCATGTACCGCCGCCGCGTCTGATTCGCCGCCTCGAACACCTCGCGCGCCAGGCCGACTGGCGCCACCACCCGCGCGGCGGGGCCGAAGCTCAGGATCCATGCGAGCAGCGGCCGGTCATTGCAGACGGTCAGCTTCAGCGTGATTCCGCCGTCGCCGGTCTCCTCGATTTCCTGCGACCGGTGCCACGCGCGTTCGCGGACGAACGCTGCCGCATCGGGCGTGAACTCGACGACGATTCCCTCGGGAGTCCCGGTGTTGACTCCAAGCGAGTCGGCGAACGGCTCCGCCGGCAGCGCGCGCGGCTCAAACGTGTCGTCGAGCATCCCCAACGTCTCGATCCGCTCGACGGCGAAGTGCCGTATCTCGCCGTACTCCCGCACCCACGCCACCACGTAGATGCCGCCGTGCGCATGGACGATCCGCTGCGGCTCGACGACATAGTCCTTCGTGCGCTGCGATGAGGCAGAGGCGTACCGCATCGACACGCGCCGGTGGAGCAGCGTGGCATCGAGCACGCGGCCGAGGATCTCGCGTGTGCGGCGATCGTCGTGCTGCTTCTGTCCGGCGGCCTTCGCCTTCAGCACGCGCGGGAGCTGGTCGAGGAAGCGCCGGCATCCGGACGGCAACGCGCGCTCGATCTTCGCGAACGCCCGGTCCGCTTCGTCGCACAATGGCGCGCCCGGCATCGTGTCGAGGAGCGTGCGGCTGAAATACAGTGCGCACAGCTCCATCAACCCGAGCCCCATCTCTTCGAGCCTGCCGAACGGCCGCCCCGCAAGCTTCCACATCGTCGTCCCGTTGATCTTCTCGGTGCGGAGCGGGAAGCCGGCGCGCTCGAGCGCGTCCAGGTCGCGCCGGATCGTCCGCTGGCACACGCCGCGAGCCGCGGCGAGCTTGGCGACCACGATCCCGTTCCGCGCGCCGTCGATGTCGCGGAGGATTTCCCACTGCCGGACCAGTTCAGCGTTGCGAGCCATGCGGCGCCCCTTTGCGCCCCCACATTAATAAGGAGGCGTGACAGGGCCGGTCATACGCCCAACTTTCGCCTCGCCGCGCGCACAGGCGTCGAACTCCTGGACCACGCCTGTCCATGGTCGCTTGGACAATCGTCTGCATGACCAATCCAATTGCACGCGCGCTGTCATCCATCACCCTCGGCGATCCCATCGCCTGCGGGAATCTCACCATGATCCCTATGGTCTTGCGTGCGCCAGCCGGCGCGCCGGACCAGTCCCCGCTCGACTACCTGACGCTCGACGAAGCGCTCGCGTCCGGCCTGACTGAGATCACCGAGATCTCGACGCAGGGCAGCGTCCCCGAGCTGCGCGTCGTCAACAAAGGACGGAAGCCGGTCCTCATCGTCGACGGCGAGGAGTTGGTCGGCGCGAAGCAGAACCGGGTCGTCAATCTCACCATCCTCGTCCCCGCCGCGACGATGCTGCACATCCCGGTGTCGTGCGTCGAGGCGGGGCGGTGGAGCGCGCGCTCGCGCGCGTTCAGCTCGGCGCCGCGCGCGCAGTACGCCACGGGCCGCGCGAAGCGGATGAAGCAGGTGACGATGAACATGGCCATCGCCGGCGAGCGGATGTCGAATCAGTCGGAGGTGTGGGCCGACATCGCGGAGAAATCGCACCGCCTCCGCGCGCACTCACCGACGTCGGCGATGGAGGCGATGTACATCGACCATGCCGGCTCGATAGACGAGTACGTCGCGGCGTGTCAGCCTGTCGAGGGTCAGGTGGGAGCGCTGTTCGCCGTCGACGATGTGGTGATCGGCTTCGACCTGTTCGATCGCGAAACGACGCTCAGGCGGATGCTGCCGAAGCTGGTTCGCAGCGCGGCCATCGACGCGATCGACACGTCAGCAAAAGACAGGCGACGCGCGCACGTTCCGGTGAAGCCACTCTCGGAGCTCTTCATCGCCGCGGCTGCCGGCATGCCGCTGCAGTCGGCGAAGGCGATCGGGCTGGGAGACGACGTCCGGCTCGATGGAGGGCGGATCACCGGCGCGGGGCTCGTCGCCCACGACACCGTGGTGCACCTGGCCGGCTTTGCTGCCGAATTCGTCGCGTGACAGCGCTGCAGCGCTGCCTCTTTGATGTCATGCCCGGCGAGCGCGTTGCGCGCTCTTGAGTGCGGTCTTCGGCCAGTGGCTGAAGTCTTAGCGAGGCGCAGTCCGCGCTGACTCGAACGGCAGGCGAATGAAAAACGTATGACCAGCCCTGTCACCCTTCATTCATAGACTGGCCCTCGGAAACGAGGTGCCATGGCCGAACAATCCATCTCCTGCCCATCCTGCGGAAAGAAGATCCCCCTCACCCGCGCGCTGCGCGCGGAGATCGAGGCCTCCGTCAAAGAAGAATTCAACCGCCAGCTCGAAGACGAAGTCGAGCGCGCGAAGAAGGAAGCCGCCCGCGCGGCCGAGAAGACGGCGTCGTTGGAGCTCGCGGCGATGAAAGAAGAGCTCTCGACGCAGGCAAAGGAGCTCGAACGGGCGCGTGGGACGGAACTCGCGCTCCGGAAGCGCGAGCGCGAGCTGCAACGGAAGCAGGAAGACTTGGAACTCACGGTCGCGCGGAAGCTGGACGAAGAGCGGGCGCGGGTCGTCGCCGAAACGCAGACGCGTCTTGCCGAGCAGCAGCGGCTGAAGGACGCGGAGAAGGATCGCCAGCTCGCGGAGCTGCGGAAGCAGATCGAAGACCTGAAGCGCAGGGCGGAGCAGGGTTCGCAGCAGCTCCAGGGAGAAGCCGGCGAAGCGGAGCTCGAGACGACACTGCGCGCGGCGTTTCCGTGGGACGAGTTGACGCCTGTCGCGCAGGGTCTCCGCGGCGCGGACATTCACCAGATGGTCGTGGACTCACGCGGCGTGCGCTGCGGCGCCATCCTCTGGGAATGCAAGAACGCGAAGAACTGGAGCGACGGCTGGATCGCGAAGTTGAAGGAAGACCAGCGGAAGCTCCACGCGGACGTGGCCGTCCTCGTGACCGCCAGTCTGCCGAAGAGCGCTTCGAAGTTCGTCCTCATCGACGGCGTGATCGTCACCGACTTCGCGTGCGCCGCCGCGCTCGCGGCGATCGTGCGCTCGCACCTGCTGCAACTGGCGCAGACGCGCAGCGCCGCGGTGAACAAGGGCGAGAAGCTGGAGCTGCTGTACCGCTACCTCTCCGGCGTCGAGTTCCGCCAGCGCGTCGAGGCAATCGTCGAGGCATTCGATCGGATGCGCGAGGATCTCGATCAGGAGCGCCGCGCGGCCGAGCGGCAGTGGGCGAGACGCGCGAAGCAGATCGAGGCGGTGACGTTCAACATCTCGGGCATGTACGGCGATCTGCAGGGCCTCGTCCCCGCTCTGCCGCCGATCGCGCGGCTGGAGCTCGCGGCGCCCGAGGAGGAACTGGTGAACTGACGCGGGTCTCAGGAGAGACGAGGCTCGCCGCCGGCATCCTCCAGCCCGTCGCGATAGACATCGTCCACCGCGATAGATCCAGGGATCGCCGAGAGCGTGACGCTCTCCCCAGGACCCGCCTCCGTGGCGACCCAGCGGTCGCCATCGCGCCCGTGAACGGTGATACGTGGCGTGCGATGCGAGACGATCACGACTTCGCGCAGACTGGGCAGGTGCGTGTAGTGACGCAGCTTCTCGCCCCGGTCGTATTCCTCCGTCGATGGACTCGTGACCTCGAGCAGCAGGACGGGGTTCGTCACCGCGAGACGGTCGTCGGACGCGCGGCTGGTTGGCCCGCACACGACCGCGGCGTCCGGGTAGGTCGAGAGGCCTGTCGCCGCGATACGAATGCGGAGGTCGGAGCTGAACACGCGGCATCCCGGCGGTAGATGCACGCGCAGCAGCGCGATCGCGGCCGCGGCGAGCGCCGCATGGTCGGGCGAGCCGCCGGCCATCGCGTAGATCTCCCCATCGAGGTACTCATGCCGGATCGGGCTCTCGTCCTCCAGCGCGACGTACTCCTCGTAGGTGTAGTGCATGCGGCGGGCCATAATGCCCATGGCGGGTATTGTACCGTCAAGTCCCGCACCGAGGCCGCACTCTCATTGCCGCAACCGCCGAACGGTGCGACAATCAGGTCGCCCCCGCAGGACATCTTTTGAACGCCGCAGCACTCTCGACACTCCTGGTGTGCCTGGCGATCGTGCCGATCGCGGGCCAGTTCACCCGCGCGGTGCCGCCGCTGGCGCTGCCGCCGGCGCTCCTCGAGCTGAAGACGACGTGCGGCGGATGCACGGGCGCGGCGCCCGGCGCGGGATGGATCTGCGTCAACGCCGGATGGGTGCCACCCGATCATCCGATCGCCGCGCTGTGCGCGGGTGATGTCACGCCGGTTCCCGCGCCAACTCCGACACCCATCAGCGCGACGTGCAGCGGCTGCACCACGATCTCGCCAGGCAGCGGATGGACGTGCGTGAACGGCGGATGGGTGCCGCCCGGCCATCCGCTCGCCGCATCGTGCTCGGCCGGCGCTCCGCAACCAGCGCCGCCTCCAGCGATCAATCCATCGCCGGCTCCTGCGCCAAGTCCAGGTGCATCCTGCTCCGGCTGCAGCAGCAACTCGCCGGGCAGCGCGTGGATCTGCGTGAACGGCGGCTGGGTGCCGCCGGGACATCCGCTGGCGGCGTTGTGCCCGACGAGCGGAGCGCCTCCACCGGCACCCTCGCCACCGCCGGAGCCAACACCACCGCCGCCAGCCACCACGTCGTGCTCCGGGTGCGCCGGCAGCGCGCCAGGCAGCGGATGGACGTGCGTGAACGGCGGCTGGGTGCCGCCCGACCATCCCTCCGCAGCCGCGTGCACGAGCGCGAGCACGCCAATCACGACACCGGCGCCACAACCTTCGACGCCGGAGCCGGAAACCCCGGCGGTGCCCGACCCGATGCTCCATCAGCAATGGCATCTCGAGGCGCGCAGCCTCGAGCCGGCAGGCGCGGCCGTGCTCGACGCGTGGGCGACGACGCGTGGCTCGCGCTCGACGATCGCGATCGTGGACGACGGGCTGGAGCGGGCGCATGCGGATCTCGCCGACAACTACCGCGCGTCGTTGTCGCGCGACTTCAACGACAACGACGGCGATCCCACGCCGGCGACCAGCGACGCGCATGGCACGGCGGCCGCGGGACTCGCGGCCGCGCGCGGCGACAATGGCATCGGCGTCAGCGGTGTCGCTCCGCGCGCGGGACTCGCGGGGCTGCGCATCCTCGGCGCGCGCGCGTCCGACGCGCAGGTCGCGGAAGCGCTCGGTTATCTCCCCGACGACATCGCCATCGCCTCGAACTCGTGGGGCCCGAGCGACAACGGCCGGACGATGTGGGGGCCGGGCCCGCTGACGCGGGCGGCAATCGCGAATGCGCTGACGAACGGACGCGGTGGTAAGGGACGCGTGTTCGTGTGGGCCGCCGGCAACGGCGGCCTCGGCGACAACTGCAACTTCGACGGCTACGCGAACAACCGCGCGATGATCGCCGTCGGCGCCGCGACCGACGGAGGCACCGTG
Organism: Vicinamibacterales bacterium; assembly: GCA_048594885.1. Taxonomy (GTDB): domain Bacteria; phylum Acidobacteriota; class Vicinamibacteria; order Vicinamibacterales; family 2-12-FULL-66-21; genus JBMDXB01. Next base: position 8,736 of record JBMDXB010000138.1, on the reverse strand, counting down.
GCGTCCTACAGCGAGCCGTGCGCCGCGCTGATGGTCGTCGCGCCGTCCAGCGGCGGATCGCGCGGCCTCGTCACCACCGATTTGATGGACGCCGCCGGCTACCACGCGAGCGACTACACGACGTCGTTCGGCGGCACTTCCGGCGCCGCGCCAATTGCCGCCGGCATCGTCGCGCTCATGCTCGACCGGAATCCCGCACTGACATGGCGCGACGTGAAAGCAATCCTGCGACGCACGTCGATTCGCCTGCAGTCGCACGAGAGCGACTGGACGCCGGGGCCGTATCCACACCATCACCGCTACGGATTCGGGCTCGTGGACGCAGCGGCGGCTGCCGCCGCGGCCGCCACGTGGACGCCGCTGCCACCCGAACAGATGCTGCCTGCCGTCACGGTGGAGACGAACGTGACGATCCCCGACGCGAATCCCGGCGGCGTGCAGGACACGATCGTCATCGCGCCGCCCGCAGGCTTCATCGTCGAGCACGTCGAAGTCGTGCTCTCGGTCGCTCACACCTACCGCGGCGATCTCGAGGTGCATCTGACGTCGCCGTCAGGCGCCGTGAGCCGGCTCGCCGGCCGCCGCGCCAGCGACGGGAACGACAACTACGCCTCCTGGTCGTTCGGGTCGATCCGGCACTGGGGCGAGACCGCGGCGGGTCCGTGGACGCTGAAGATTGCGGATCTCGCCGCCCTCGACGCCGGCACTTGGCAGCGCTGGACGCTGCGGATCTACGGGCGCGTTGGAGGTGCAGGACAGTGAAGACGATGTCGAGGACGGTGCTGATCGTGATGACGGCGATCCACGTGGCCGCCGCGCAGCCGGTCACCGGACGCACGGTGACAATCGCCGTTCCGGAGCCGCTGCGATTTGTGCTCGCTCTGGACGAAGTTGAACTGGACTTGTCGGCGGCCGCCGATCGCACGACGGGAACGCTTCGCACCGTGACGCCTGTCGATGGCGTCCGCGAGGTCCGCCGCGACGGCCTGCGCGCGACGCTGACGCTCGCCGCCGCCTCCGAATCCGATCTCCTCGCCGTCAGCCGAGCGGCGGAACACGCGAATCCCGGCACGGAAGCTCACCTCGTGCTGTACCCGGAAGGGGAGCCGCGCCACGAGCTGACGCGGCACCTGCTGACGCGCGAGGTCGCGATCATCCTCGATCGCGGCGTTGATCTGCCACCGCTGCTGGCGCAGCTCGGCGTCGATCGGGTCCACGCGGTCGCCGCCGTCCCGAACGCCTGGGTGATTCGCGCGAAGGAGCCGCTCGACTCGCTGCGGCTGGCCGATACGGCCGCACGCATCAGCGGCGTACGTGTCGCGTACCCGCTCCTCCGCAAGAAGCAGCAGTTGCGATAGCCCTCACCGCCTCTTGACGATGAAGCGGCGCGTTTCGACGGACTGGCCGTTCAGCGAGACTTCCGCGCTGTACTCGCCCTGCGGAAATTCCACCGGATTCTGCAGATGAAATTCGACTATGGAGGATTCCCGGGGAGATACCTGTTTCGTCCGCTCGCCTACGATGGTGCTCCGATATTTCCACCGGACAGCAATGGTCCCATCCTGGGTGCCGGCAGTGGCAATGGAGATGTAGATCGTATCGTCCGGCCCGAAGGTAGTCGTGTGCGCGGCGACGGTGCCGTCCGCGTTCAGGGAGCGACCGAGCTGAATGGCGACGATTCGAAGAGGCTCACCGGCGCATCCGGCGAGGAAAGCCAACATGACGACGGCGCACCCGACGGTGAAGAAGCGCATAGGAACCGATCATTTCACAACGCCGTAGACTAGAGGACACACGGTCACTTTGACCGGGAAGGGATTTCTGACATGGCTGCGATGCACGAAATTGACTACAAGATCTTCGGCGACGACATGCAGTTCGTCGAGGTCGAGCTCGATCCGAACGAAGCGACGGTCGCCGAGGCCGGCGGCATGATGTACATGGACGACGGGGTCGAGATGGAGACGATTTTCGGCGACGGTTCGCAGCAGCAGAGCGGGTTTCTTGGCGCGCTGATGGGCGCCGGCAAGCGGCTGCTCACGGGGGAATCGCTGTTCATGACGGTGTTCCTCAACCGCAGCGGACAGAAGAGGAAAGTCGCCTTTGGCGCGCCGTATCCCGGAAAGATCATCGCGATGCACCTGAAGGACCTCGGCGGCGAGCTGATCGCCCAGAAGGACTCGTTCCTGGCCGCGGCGAAGGGCGTCAGCGTCGGCATCGCCTTCCAGCGCAAGCTCGGCGCCGGCCTGTTCGGCGGCGAGGGGTTCATCATGCAGCGGCTGCAGGGCGACGGATGGGCGTTCGTGCACGCCGGCGGCACGCTCCAGGAACGGACGCTCGGCCCCGGCGAGCTGATTCGCGTCGATACCGGCTGCATCGTCGCGTTCACGCCGTCGGTCAATTACGACATCCAGTACGTCGGCAAGATCAAGTCGGCGCTGTTCGGCGGGGAAGGGCTGTTCTTCGCCACGCTGCAGGGGCCGGGCCGCGTGTGGTTGCAGTCGCTTCCGCTCAGTCGCCTCGCGAACCGGATCGTGTCGGCGGTTCCAGGCCTGCGCGGCGGACGCGAGGAAGGATCGATCCTCGGCCGCGTTGGCGGCTTGCTGGACGGCGACAACTCCTGAGACGGTAGCTGGCCGACGCCAACACGCGCACCGGCCCGCGTCATTCGGGGCGCGCTTCCGCTGGGCCGTGGCGGCGCGCAAGGTTTCGCGCGGTGTTGATCAACATGACGTGCGAGAACGCCTGCGGAAAATTCCCGAGCTGCCGGCGGTTCGACGGATCGTATTCTTCCGCCAGCAGCCCGAGGTCGTTGCAGAGTCCGAGCAGCCGCTCGAACAGGCGCCGCGCGTCTTCGTCGCGGCCCTGCAGGACGTAGTTGTCGGCCAGCCAGAACGTGCACGCGAGAAACGCGCCTTCGCCGCCGGGCAAGCCGTCGACGTGTTCCTTCGGACGGTAGCGGCGGACGAGTCCATTCCACATCAACTCGTTCTCGATCGCCGCGACGGTGCCCCTCACGCGCGCATCGGTCGCCGGCAGAAAGCCGACGAGCGGGATCATCAGCAGGCTCGCGTCGAGGTCCTCCGAGCCGTAATACTGCGTGAACGTGTTCCGGTGCGGATCGAAGCCTTCGCGGCAGACCTCCTCATGAACGGCGGCGCGCAGCTCGCGCCAACGTTCCACCGGACCGTCCACACCATAACGCTCGACGGCCTTCACGGCTCGATCGAAGGCGACCCATGCCATGACCTTCGAATGCGTGAAATGGCGCCTCGGCCCGCGCACTTCCCAGATGCCTTCGTCCGGCTCGCGCCAGGCACGTTCCAGATGGCGCATGAGCGTCGTCTGCAGGGACCAGATGTCGGCGTCCGGCTCCAGGCCGGCGCGGCGCGCGAGGTGCATGGCGTCCATCACCTCGCCGTAGACGTCGAGCTGCAACTGATCGACGGCGCGGTTGCCGATGCGCACCGGCCGCGACGCTTCGTACCCCGGCAGCCACGGCAGTTCCATCTCCGGCAGACGCCGCTCCCCGCGCATTCCGTACATGATGTGCAGCGAGGCCGGATCCCCGGCGACGCCCCGCAGCAGCCAGTTGCGCCATGCCGCCGCTTCCTCGGTATAACCGCCGATCATGAGCGCGTAGAGCGTGAACGTCGCGTCGCGCAGCCAGCAGTATCGGTAATCCCAATTGCGCACCCCGCCGATGCTCTCCGGCAGCGACGTGGTTGGCGCCGCGACGATGCCGCCGGTCGGCGCGAACGTCAGCGCCTTGAGCGTGATCAGCGATCGCATCACCTGCTCGCGCCAGGGGCCGTGATACGTGCACAGGCCGCACCAGTCCTGCCACCAGCGTTCCGTATCTTCCAGAGCTGCGACCGGCTCGAGCGGCGCGGGGGAGGAGACGTGCGACGGATGCCACATCAGCAGGAAGGGCTGCCGCTCGCCTTCGCGGACCGTGAAGTCCGCGCGCGTCGTGAGGTTCTCACCGTACGTTTCGACGGGCGTCCACAGCGACAGGGCGTCGGGGCCGCCAATCGCCCGCAGGTGGCCGTCTATCGTCCGCACCCACGGCACGATCGATCCGTAGTCGAAGCGGATGATCAGCTCCATCTGCATCTCGACCTCTCCGCGCACGCCCTCGACGATGCGAATCAAGTCGGGCTCGCTGTTCCTCGGAGGCATGAAGTCGACGATGCGCACCTCGCCGTCGGCTGTCTCGAACGTGGTCTCGAGGATGAGCGTGTCGGGACGATAACGCCGGCGGGCGGCCGTCGTGGGGACGGCCGGCGCGAGCAGCCAGCGGCCGTGATGCGGTTCGCCGAGCAGCGCTGCGAAGCACGCGCCGGAGTCGAAGTGCGGCAGGCAGAGCCAGTCGATCGACCCATCGCGGCCGACGAGTGCAGCCGCCTGCGTGTCGCCGATCAGTCCGTAGTCTTCAATACCCGATGGCATCCCAGCGCTCGCCGGATGTGGTTTCGGTCGTGTGCGGGCATGCAGGCCGTAACGATCCGCCCGGCCATCCTGACACGCTTACGCTCGAGGATATCCCGAACCGGCCGCCGGCGAGGGCGCGGTCCTCGTCGAGACGATCCTCGGCCGCGTTGCGGCGTGGGGGCGGGGGGGGGCGGGGCGGCCCCCCCCCACGACCGCCTGTCATTACTCCTTCGCCTCGCCAGCGAGCGTCTCCTCCTTGCTCACCCCCGTTCGCGACTGGGCCATCAACTCCCGCGCGATCTGCATCAGGAGGCTGTCGGCGAGCTCTTCCTCGGCGAGTGATTTGCCGAGAAGCTGGGCGACATCCTGGCGGCCAATCTGCCCGGCCAGCGTCCGGGCGCTGATGTAGGCCGCGGTTTCGTAGTGCTCGACCTTCCGGGCCGCCGCAATCAGCGCGAGATCGGCGGCGACATCTTCCCTGTCGTTTCCTTCCTCGATCGCCTCTTCGCCTTCCTCGATCAGGCCCTTCATGCCCTTGCAGGGCTTCGTCTTGAGCTCGGCTCCGAGCAGATCGAACGCGGTGTTCAGGCGCGCTGCCTGTTCCTCGGTCTCGGTGAAGTGTGTCTGGAACGCCATCCGCAACAGATCGGACGCGGCAGCCGTCACCATCTTCGGCAGCGCCTTGATGAGCTGCCCCTCGGCGTCGAGCAGATCCTGCAACTGCTCGACGAGCAGCTCCTCGAGCAGCTCCGGCTCCGGCGTCGTGCTCGTGCCGCGGTTTTCCACGCCCCCTTCACGCGGGGTGTCGGCGCGACCGAGTGCGTCGAGCGCCGGCGCATCGACAAACGCCCACGGCTCCCCTTCATTCCACGGCCCTCTGACGTCGATCTCGCCGTCCTCCCCCTCACCGGTTGAATCGTTGATGAATTGATCGACGAGCACGGGCGTCGGTGGAAGCTGGCCGATGACGAAGCGCGGTTTGCCGAGACTCTCGAGCGCGGCGGTGAACGCCTTCATGTGCGTGATCTCTCGCGTCATCAGGAACTGCAGCGCGTCCTTCGTGCCGGGGTCGTCGGTGAAGTTGATGAGACGCTCGTAGACGATCTTCGCGCGCGCTTCGGCGGCGATGTTGCTGCGCAGATCGACGTCGAGCTCGCCGGTAATCTTCAGGTAGTCCGCGGTCCACGCGTTTCCCATCGAGTTGTAGAGGTTGATCCCGCCGCCGCCGGCGATCGCGACGAGCGGATCCGCCTCCGCGTCCTCGCGTTTGAACTTCATCGGCTTGAGATGCAGGCGCGCCAGCGAGCCGACGACTTCGAGGTGGCTGAGCTCCTCGGTACCGATGTCCATCAGCAGGTCCTTGCGTTCGAGATCATCGCAGTTCCAGCCTTGAATCGTGTACTGCATCGCGGCCGCGAGCTCGCCGTTGGCGCCGCCGAACTGTTCGAGCAGCATGTTGCCGAATCGCGGGTCTGGTGCGTCAACGCGCACCGTGTACATCAACTTCTTGACGTGGTGATACATGGAGATACCTCTCGCCTGAATGCGTCGTACCGGACGCGCGCGCAGCGTCGCGCGTCCATCTGCCGGCGATCGTTGGTTGAAGAAACGTCGGCTGGCAAACGCCCCTGGGGAGCATCACTCGTGCCGTTCGCATCGCCGGGATTTCGGAACAGCCGATGCATTGGCTCGGCTCGAGAGGACGGTATGCGAGGGTCGAGGACGACGATGAGCAGACGCGTAGCGACGGCAGCTGGCGAGCAGAGCGGTGAGGCCCCTGCTGAGAGCAGGACGACACCGGAGGCACACGTCGATCGGCCGGTCGATCGCGAGCGTGTGGCGCGACTTGCGTACGAGCGATTCGAGATGCGCGGGCGCGTGCACGGCCTCGATCAGGAGGACTGGTACGAGGCCGAGCGTGCGTTGACCGATCGCGTCAGCGAGCCGCCGCAGGACTGACGGAAATCCGCCGCAGCAAGGATGTACGACGGGTGCAGCCGTTTCGAACAGTCGACGCGGCCGGGGCGGAGGTGTGACGAAACGCAGGCGGGACTTCTCTATCCCACAGCGAAAACGCGTACGGCTTCGAGCGCCGCGCCGCGCGCACCGGCGGTGTCACCCTCGGGCATCAGCTCGATGCGGACGCCGGCCTGCTCCTCACGCTGTCCCGGCATGCCGGCGCGGACTTCGCGGATGAACCATTCGCGGAATTGCGGCGACGCCTCCATCGCTCCGCCGCCGACGAGGAATCCGTCCGGATCGAGCAGGTTCACCATCTGATCCACGAACAACGCGAGCGCGCGCGCCTGCACGCGGAAGATGTCGAGCGACATCCTGTCGCCGCCGTCGGCGAGGCCTCGTACGCGCATCGCCGCCTGCGCGGGATCGACGCCGTGGAGTGGATGGTCCGGGTAACGGCCGAGGAAGTGCGGCAGCAGCGTCTGCCGGATGCCGGTCAGCGAACAGAGTGATTCGAGATCGCCCGTGCGGCCGCAGTTGCACGGCGGTTCCAGATCCGCGACCTCTGGGATGCTGCGCCACGGAATCAGGACGTGTCCGACCTCACCGCCGAAACCGTTCCTCCCCGTGACGAGCAGTCCGTTGACAACAACGCCGCCACCGGTCCCGGTGCCGATGATGACCGAGATGCTCGTCGCGGGTGGATCGGCGCCGAATACCGCGGTGTGTCCCCAGATCGCGGCCGCGTTGCCGTCGTTCAGGTAGGTGACGGGACGCTCCAGCCGTCGCTCGAGGCCGCCACGGAGATCGAAACCCGCCCACCCGGGATGAGCGAAGTTCGTCGAGCCTCGTGCGCTGAGGACGCCGTCCGCGCTCGCCGGTCCCGGCGTGTCGAGGCCGACCGCGACGATCCGGTCGAGCGGCACGTCCGCCCTGGCCGCCGCGACGACCAGCCCGTCGGCGATCTGCGACAGGCAAACGTCCGGCCCCTCGGTCGAGCGCGCCGGATGCTCGCAGAGTCCTTCCACAAGAAACCGGCCCGACACCGTGTCCAGCAGCGTGAAATTGACGGCCGTGCCGCCGAGATCGATGCCTGCGACGATCGCCATATCTGAGGCCGGATGATATCGCGAGTCCCCGGTCTTGCGCCGGCCGCGGCCGGTCGCATATGCTCTCGCATACTACTTCCATGTATCAGCACGTATGGCCGCCGCCGCGGACGACGCGTGTCGCGACGGCGCTGGACCTGTTCATCAGCGGTTATCCGCTGCTGCTGTTGATCTGCGGGCTGTTCGACGTCAGCCTCGGCGTGCTCACGCCGCAGCTCGAGAAGCCGATCCTGCTGGTGCTGGCGGCGCTGTCCCTGCGGATCGCGATCGGCGGCCCCTCGTGGCTCACCGAGCGCGTCCACCGCGCGATACCCGACGTCGCGGCGCTGCGCAGGAGCGCCGTCGCGCGGGTGCCGCCCGCCGTCGTTGACGTCCTGACCATCGTCATCGTGACCAGGCTCGCGACGTTCACCATCGGCTTCGTCGCCAACATCATGTTTCCGGACGCGAGGGCCAGCGGCTGGCAGATGCCGTTCGAGTATGGCCGCTTCGCGGAGATCTTCGCAGCGTGGGATTCCGGGTGGTACTTCGACATCGCCCGGCGCGGCTACTTCTTCGATCCAACCCGGCAGAGCAGCGTCGCCTTCTTTCCGCTCTACCCGACGCTGATGCGCGCGGTGGCGTGGCCGTTCGGCGGTACGGATCGCGCGTTGTGGCTTGCCGGGATCTTCATCTCGTGGAGCTCGCTCGTCGCGGCGCTGATCGTCCTGCACCGCCTGACCGAGCGGATATTCGGCAGCCGTGAGATCGCGCGGCGCGCGATCCTCTACCTCGCGGTGTTTCCGTTCTCGCTCTTCTTCACGCGCGTGTATGCGGAATCCGTGTTCCTGCTGACGACGGTGGTGGCGGTGAGCCGGGCGTACGATGGACGGTGGACGCAGGCGGGCGTCTGGGGCGCGCTGGCGACGCTCTGCCGGCCGAACGGCATCCTGATCGGCATCCCGCTCGGGTTGATGGCGCTCGACCTCCAGGGAGATGCGCGGGTGCGCACCATCGCGTCGCGGCTGGCGCGCCTGCTGCCGATCCCGCTGGCGCTCGCGGGCTACAGCTTCTACACCTACACGCTGTCGGGAGATCCGATCGCGTGGCTGTCGGCGCAATCGGCGTGGGGGAATTCCATCGGCAATCCGCCCTGGGGCCTGCTGCTGTCGAGGGTCCCCCCACTCGTGGTGCCCCGCCGGGACGAATAATTAATAGTCACGCCGGACGCGCCGGTACGGGGATTACACCGGGG